>JAMPIC010000045.1 GCA_023663025.1 Prevotella sp. | reverse complement strand
ATAATCAAGCTTCGCGGGGTCTACATGTTCGAGTATTTCAAGCAAATTCAGCATTAACTGTTACCTCCTTTTTCGGTTCGATACCTTTCGCCGCATGTCTGACCCGTCTAAAATTTACCCGCCTGCCAGCCGTTGTTCCGCACGGGCGGCTTTGCGGAAGAGGGCTTGATGACATCGGCGTCCTCGTCGTAGGCGTAGAATTTTTTTATCTTGTTGTAATCCTTTCCGTTGTACGGCTCGGTAACTATGCGGCATCTGCCCCGCTTGCCGATAAGACCGTTCCAATCCATATGCAGGGGTTCGCCGTGTTTTTTCATACCCACCGAAAGAAAAAGCGAGGATATTTTCCACTCAACCTTGCTGCAAAGCGGGAAATTTTCGGTAAGGGTTATCTCGTCGTTCCCGCCGAAAACCGCAAGAGTTACCACCGCCTTGTTGCAGCGGGGGAGCTTGTCGGTCTGCTCCTGAATGCCCCGCTCGAATTTCGTCACGGCAAATTCATAGTCGCCCTCGGGCAGAAGCGCAAAGGCGTTCTCGGCGTTTATCTCGTCGTTCCAGTCGAATGTGCAGTTATTTTCCATGATCATTTTTCCTTTCGTGTTTTGTTTTTGTGTGCGGAAATATTATTGCAGATAATTATATGGGGCGGAGCTTTAGCCCCATATATATTATGTAATAATATATAGCTTGTCCGAAAGTCGGACAAATTCGGTTATTTTCGATTTTGTCCGTAATTCGGACAAACACGGTTATTTTTCGATTTTGTCTATAGCAATTCTACAAAATAATAACCAAATCTGTAGGGGACGGGTTTCCCGTCCCGCTGTTCAGCAACCACGGGCGGGGTGACCCCGCCCCTACAAAGGCGTTAATTTGTAGGTTTGCTATAATTCAATTCTATAAGGAAAACAGCGGATTTTCAATAGAAATTCCGAACGAATGTTTTGAAATTCCGCGTGCAACTATTTGCGAAACGTGCAGTCGGAATTTCCCCGCAGTCTAACAGTCTAAGCGGGAACGGCTTTTTCGGGTGCTTCAATCGGTACTCTCATCTTCCGCTTCACGCGTTTCCCGGGCTTCCCGGGCTTCCCGAAGTCTGCGAAGCTCGGCGTTTACGGTAATTCTTTTTGCGCACTCGATCACCGCCTGCTGACGTTTGCGCATTTCCTCACGGGATACGCCCGTGTAAGCGTCGTCGTGTATACGAACCGTCGCGCCGTTCGAGGCTTTCATTTCTGTCACGACAGCCATGAAAAACACCCCCCTTTCCGAATTGTATGCGGTGCGCGGATTGTCCTATTGCAGATCTTTGCTGCGTATAATGTTAATGAGATCGAAAAACAGTTAACGAAATTGCCGCGGCACGGCAATATCAAAGACGCAGACAACATGGGTCAGGTATACAAGCAAACACCTTTATAACAGAAAGGGATCCTTACTGTGCCATACGCAGTCTACTTAAGAAAATCCCGCGCCGATATGGAAGCCGAACAGGGCGGCTCGGGCGAGACCCTTGCAAGACATGAAAAAGCGCTGCTCGGACTTGCCCGCAAAATGGAGCTGCCCATCGCCGAGATATACCGGGAGATCGTTTCGGGCGAAACCATTGACGCGCGTCCCGAAGTGCGCAGACTTCTTTCGGCGGTGGAAAACGGCGCGTACGACGGTGTTCTCGTTATGGACGCCGACCGTCTCGCACGCGGCGACACCGTGGATCAGGGTATCATATCGCGGACTTTCCGTCTGTCCGGGACGAAAATAATCACTCCCCGCAAGGTTTACGACCCTAACAGTGAGTTCGACGAGGAATATTTTGAATTTGAGCTGTTTATGGCGCGCCGTGAATACAAGATCATCAACCGCCGCATACAGCGCGGACGGATCGCTTCCGTGAACGAGGGACGGTTTATCGGTTCGACGCCGCCGTACGGCTACGATAAGGTCAAGATCAAGAACGGCAAGGGCTACACCTTAAAGCCGAACGGCGAGGCGGACGCTGTAAAATACATTTTCAGCCGTTATATCGCGGGAAGCGGCGCAGGCGTTATTGCAAACAGTCTGGACGACATGGGGATACCTACGCGCAGCGGCAAGCCCTGGAGCAAAGCCACCATAACGGATATGCTGAAAAATCCCGTCTATACCGGAAAGATACGCTGGTCGTACAGAAAGGACATAAAGCAGTCGGTAAACGGTCGGATCGTGACGGTGCGCAGAAGCGGCGGCGACTGCATTCTGGCGGACGGACTTCACGAGGCTGTGATCTCCCCCGATGATTTTGAAGCCGCGCAGGTACGGCTCTCGGAAAACAAAAAGAAGCCCCTGCGGGCTTCGGACGTTCTGCAAAATCCTTTTACGGGACTTATGTACTGCGGAAAATGCGGGGCGAAAATGACAAGGCTCGGCAAAAACGCCCGCAATAAATACGATACGATAAAATGCACGAACCGCAAATGCGACTGCGTTTCCGCGCCGATCTTTCTTGTTGAGCAGTCTGTGCTCGATTCCATGCGGAATTGGCTTTCGGGGTACTTATACCGCGTGGACGAGAGGGACGTCCCTCTGCCCGAAGCTGACCGGAACGCCGAAAAAACGATAGCGTCGCTTACCGCCGAGCTGAAAAAGACCGACGCGCAGATCGGCAGCACGTACGACCTGCTGGAGCAAAAGATATACACTGCGGAAGTGTTCATGCAGCGGAACAAAGCTCTGACAGAACGCAGGGACAGGCTCGAGAGCCGCATAGCCGGTTTGCGGCAGTCCCTTATAACAATGCGGAACGACCTCATTGCAAAGCAGGAAATAATTCCGCGCATACGGCATGTTATCGCGGCGTATACGGACTGCTCCTCCGCCGAGGAAAAAAACGCCTTGCTCAGATCAGCGCTTGACCGTATCGAGTACAGCAAGTCCGAGCCAAACAGGCGGGGACATCTTGACAACGCCAATTTTACGGTGGACGTCTTTCCGAAAGTTTCGGAGGATTTATTATGAGCATTGCCCATATCTTAAATGTGCATATACATACGGTCCTCCCATGGCGGTAGCCCCCTTGCCGAGCGTAAGACGGGTGCTGGACTACGCCCTTACCGAAATACCCGCGGAGAAAATCTTCCTCGGCATACCCAACTACGGCTACGACTGGAAGCTTCCCTACGAAAGGGGCGTTACCGCCGCAGTCACTCTGGGAAATCTTACGGCGGTAAATCTTGCGATAGGCAACCGTGCGGAGATACTTTTCGACGAGCTTTCGCAAAGTCCGTATTTTTACTATACCGACTCGGAGGGCGCGGAAAGAGTGGTATGGTTTGAGGACGTGCGAAGTCTGAGGGGAAAGTTTTCACTTGTTTCCGAAAAAGGGATCCGCGGGTGCGGCTACTGGAATTTGATGAGACCGTTCCCGCAGAACTTTCTGCTTCTGAACAGCATGTTCAATATTGTAAAGGTCTACGGCGCATGACGCTTGCGCCGCGCCAATGCAGGTGACAGAAGTCCTGCCCGCAGTATTTGCCGCCTGTATCGGTCAATTACGCAATTTTGAACTGTGTTTGCACAGAAAACGATTTTCCGGGCAATGACAAATAAAAAAAACTCCCGTATTTCTACAGAAGTTTTTCCGGCTGCGCACACATCGCGCTGGAGCTGGTGAACGGACTCGAACCCCCGACCTGCGCATTACGAATGCGCTGCTCTACCGACTGAGCTACACCAGCATATTAAACCGCACGGCAAGCCGAACTTCCGATCCGTGACGATAAACGAAACGTTCATGAGACCGCGCTGCCGAACTGTAATTTTTTTCAAGTCACGCGATCCGCTGCCGCATTGCCTCGCGGACATCACACGGTCTGCGCATTGCAAATCAACACTTATACATTATATACGGTTTTTTCAAAAAAGTCAAGAGAAATTTGAAAAATTGTTTGAAATTCGTAAAAAAGTATGTTATAATAAATTTGTAATATTTATTGCCGTGTCGCCTAAAAGTACGAAATATTCCCGCATATGCCGCAGCGATGGCTTTTGCGGGGGATCTAACCGCTCAGGAGGTATGTTATGTCCCGTTCCAGAAGCGCCGAAAAAAAGGTGTCCGCCGTTTCGGTCATTGAAATAATCTTTATCGTGATCCTTATCCTGATCATGGTATTTATGCTGGCGTTGAATTTCCTGTTTAAAAAGAACAATGAGGCTGCCTCCATTTTCGGATACAGCTTCTACAATACCAAGGCTGTCAATATGCTGCCTGATTTTCCCAAAAACACTGTAGTGATCGCAAAAGCTTCCGAAAAGAAAAATATCAAGGAAAATTCCGTTATATTGTGCAAGATCGGCGAAACTACCGCGCTTATCAGAGTTACGGAGGTCGGTCAGGACGACGGCGGCAAGCTTTACTACAGAGTGAAATTCGACACAGCTCCCGCCAAGGACGCCGTTCCCATCGGTGAGGACGCTGTGATCGCCAAAGCCATGTGGCAGATAAACGGTCTGGGCGCATTTCTTGATTTTGCCAAATCCACAGTCGGCGTCGTGATCGCCGTGGTGATACCTCTCATATTCATAATAGCCATTCAGGTGTCAAGAATACTCGGCATAAAACGTCTTGAGGAGGAAGCGGCTTCTCTTGACGACATCGACGGCTTTATACAGTCCCGCGACGAGGAGTCTCCCGCTCCCGTAACATTTACCGAGCCTAAGTTCGTCGAGGATGTTACCGGCAAGCTCCCGCAGGTGGGGGGAGACAGGCGCGGTCCCGAACCGAGACCCGAAAAGGTGCTTACCTTTGACAAACGGGGACGCGCCGAATATTCCGAGCGTACCGCCGAGGAAAAAAAGGAGTCTCCTCTGTTTACGTACGACCGTCTTACCGACAGGAACGAAGCGGTTCGCAGAGAACCGGCATATGCGGGAGCGGCTCCGAGGGACGAGCTTTATATGAACCGTCCCACAAAGATAGAACCCGAAAAAAACGGCGCGGACGAGCTTTTTGAAAAATATGCTTCCGCTGAAAAAAGCGAACCCGTGGTATTTACTCCGCACCTGAGCAATATTATTCCGGACAGCATAGCCGCCGTTCAGGAGGAAGCCGCCGCAGTCAAAAAGCCGGGGGCGGACGAAAACGCCAAGCCGTATTTTGAGAAAAACGCGCGGTTCGAGTCCGACGAAAAAGTCTATACGCCCGATGAGGAAAGACCCGCAATACCCGAGAACGCCGTGCTTCCCAAGGAGACTATCGCTCCGCCGAAAAAGCAGAAGAGCAACAAGGCTCTCGCGGAGCTTATGAGCATTATCGACGCGGAGGAAAACAAGCTGAAAAAATGACGGGCAAAACCGCACCCCGAATGAAACGTCCGCCCAAAGTCATATATGCGTTCCGTATACTTTTTAATAAACACAGCGCAAAGATTGCCGTACAGATCTTTGCGCTGTGTTTATTGCTTATTGCGGCATTCTCCCGCAAAACAGATATTCGGGGAGCGTGTGACAAGTGCTGTTTTACACCTGCGCTCGCTTCTTGAAAAACACCCAAGCGAAAAACGGTGCGCCGATAAGGGAAGTCACCACCCCCACGGGCAGCTCGTTGGGCGGTATGACCGTCCTTGCGGCAAGGTCGCACAGAACCATGAACGTCCCCCCTATAAGCGCGGACATGGGCAGCAGAAGCTTGTGCTCCGCGCCGAAAATGCGTCTTGCGATATGGGGGGAAATAAGATCCACGAAGCCGATAACTCCCGCAAAAGCGACGGACGTTCCCGACAGAACCGCCGTGACGATCAGTATCAGAGCCTTTTCACGCTTTGTGTTCACGCCCGCGCTCCGAGCCTGTTCGTCCCCGAAAGTGAGTATGTCCAGCTCGCGGCTTTTGAGCATGAAGTACGAAAAGCACGCCGCAAGCACTGCGGCTAAAATAACGACGTACTCCCATTTCCTGCCGGAAAAGCTGCCCGTCTGCCACTTCATTATCTGCTTGTATTTTTCGTCCTTCGCGTTCGCCATGACCGAAACTATCCCGTTCACGAACAGTGACAGCACCATTCCCGTAAGCACTACGGTGCTGCCCCGAAGCGTGCGGTCTATTTTGGAGGCGAACGCCACCATCAGGAACATTGCCGCAATGCCGAAAGCCAGTCCCGCAAAGGGGAGAGTGAACCGTCCCAGAAAGGACAGCTCGCAGGCGATGACTATGCCCGCTCCCAGCGACGCGCCGCTTGACACGCCAAGCGTAAAAGGCGAGGCAAGGGGATTTCTCAGCACCGACTGCACCGCCGTTCCGCAAACCGAAAGAGCCGCTCCCGTGAGAAAACCCAGCAGCACCCTCGGCAGACGGATAGTCATGATTATGCTCACGCTCGAAGCGGGAACGCCCTCAAGTCCCGTGCCGAAAAGAGCGCTGCCGAAAATTTTCAGCAGGTCGGACAGCGGCACGAAAACGCTTCCCGCACACACGCCGACGGTAACCGCAGCCGCAGCCGCGGTAATATTCAGCGCGATACCGCCCCGCTTCATTCAGCGAAAACTTCGGGGTATACCGCCTCGGCGATCTGATACATTCCCTCGACGATATGCTGCGACGGACGGCTTGTCTCGTTCGCGCCCACGCTGTAGACCGCGCCGTTCTTCACAGCGGCGATATTCTCCCAGCCCGCGCGTGACTTTATCTCGTTAAAGTCGTAGCCGTCGTACTGCACATTGGTAAGGATAACGTCGGGGTCGGCGGCGATAACGCTCTCCTCGGAATTGGATATCCAGCCCTCCTCGCCGCCGTAGATGTTTTCCGCGCCGGCAAGGGTTATCAGCTCGTCGATAAAGGTGTTTTTTCCGCAGCTGTAGAGATAGGGCGCCGCGCTTATTTCAAAGTAGACCGATTTCTTTTCGGTAATTCCCGAGGCTTTTTCGGTGATGTCGTTCACCGCGTCGGTAATGTCCGCGATAAGCTCCGCGCCCTGCTGTTCCGCGCCAAGGTAGCTTGCGAGAAATTCTATATCTTCCTTTACGCCCGCGACGGATTCCGATGTGGGGATATAGACTACGTTCACGCCCGCTTCTTTCAGCGCGGCGTAGGGGTCGTCCGCGCCGTTCATGGACATTCCGCTGACTATTATAAGGTCGGGAGCGAGAGCGGTCAGCTCCTCAATGTTGAGATTGGAAAATTCGAGCGTGCATACAGACGGGTCTATTCCGTCAACGTCGGCGGAATAAACGTCGGCGGCGATTATCTTGCCGGAAAGTCCCAGACCCTCCAGGATCTCCGTAATTGAGGGCGCTGCGGAAACAATGGTCCGGACGTTTTCCCGCACCTCGATAACGTTGCCCTCGCGGTCCTCGATCATTCTTATGTCGTCGTCCGTTTCCGCGTCGGTTTCCCCGTCTCCGAAGTCCTCTGCCTCCGATGTTTCCGTGACGGTCTCAAACCGGGAGAGATCGGCTGTGGTTATAGTTCCGCCCTCTCTTGTGGAATCCGCTCCGCAGGCTGTCATGCAAAGCGTAAGCGCGGCTGCGGTCAGCGCCGATAAAATTTTCCTGTAATTCATAACGGTACTTCCTTTCAATTTATGCATATTCCGGCGGTTCTTCAGGCGAACAGCAAAAAGCTCCCTTTCCGCCGAGCGAAAAAAGAGCCGCGGATAATCCCGCCGTCATTCCCGATAATAAGTATACCACCGCAGGATATTTTTTCAAGCGGCAGCGGCGATTTTTGTAGGACTGCACGATTTGCGGCAAAAATATCCCCGAAAATTGTTGTATTTTACGGTTCGGGCTATTCCCATATTTGCAGCAGCTTTTTCATGTGCGCCCGTATGTCAGTCCCGAAAACCTCGGACAGCTTTTCCGATCTGACTATATCCTCCGTCTTTCCGAAGCAGACAGCCGCACCGTCTTTCATCAGCAGCATCCTGTCCGAGACTGCGGCGGCAAAGCTTATATCGTGGAAAACTCCCAAGACCGCCCCGCCGTTTTCCGTAAAGCGTTTCAGGAGCGCCGCAAGCTCGCTTTGGCTTTTTATATCGAGATGGTTCGCAGGCTCGTCCAGCACCAGGATATCGGGTTCCTGAGCGAACGCCCGCGCAAGGAACGCCCGCTGGAGCTGTCCCCCCGAAAGCTCGGTGATGAGCCTGTCCTCGCAGCCGCCGAGACCCACCTCGGCGATGTATTTTTCGGCGGCGGCAATATCCTCCCGCGGCGTCTCCGAAAAGACCGTTCCCTTTTGGCGGGAGTACCGTCCCATAAGCACGGTTTTCATGACCGTGTAGCCGAAATAGTCTCCCCCTGCGCCCGTCTGGGACAGCATTGCCACGCTTCGCGCCCGTTCTTTCGGGGACATTTCGGCAACCGGTTTTCCGTCTATAAACGCTCCTCCGGCGGTGACGGGGATAAGTCCGCACACCCCGCGGAGAAGCGTGGTTTTTCCGCAGCCGTTGGGACCCGCCGCCGAGACCGTCTCCCCGCTCTTTACCGTCAGGGAAACGTTCTTTACAATGTCCGCGCCGCCGTAGCCGCAGGAAAGATTTTCAACCCTGAGTTCAGCCATGACCGCGCCTCCTAAAGCTTCGCGGCAAGCTCTTTGATGTACGCAGAAAGCTCCTCTTTAAGCTCGGGACGGGCGAGAGCCGTATCAATGCCCGCCTTGAGGGCGCTGAGCTTGTTTCCCATATCGTAGCGCACGCCCGTGAAGTCCACGCCGATCATTTTCTCGCGGAGGGCGAGAGTTTTCATGGCGTCGGTGAGCTGAAGCTCGTTGTTCCTGCCATAGGGAGTATTTTCCAGAATTTCAAAAATTTCGGGAGGAAGAATGCACCGTCCCAAAATGGCGTAATTGGAAAAGATCTGGTCGGGTGCGGGTTTCTCGATCATATCGGATATCTCGAAGCAACCGTCCCCGAGCCGCTCCAGCTTCATGGAGGAGTACTTCATAACGTCCTCCGTGGGGACTTCCCTTATGCCCACCACGCCCTTGCCGTGTTTTTCGCAGGCGCGGCAGAGCTGCGAGACGACGGGATCGTCCCCCATGATAACGTCGTCGCCGTACAGAACGGCTATGGGGTCGTTCCCCGCGAAGCCTTTTGCGCACAGGACAGCGTGTCCCAGACCCAGCTGTTCCGCCTGACGGACGTAGGTGATGTTCGCCATAGAGCCTATTTTTACCATTTCGTTATAGAGATCGTTCTTGCCGCTGTTGAGGAGCTGACGTTCAAGGTCGGGGGAGCGGTCGAAATGATCCTCCACAACATGCTTGCCCCGCGACAGAACGATGAGAATGTCGGAGATCCCCGCGCTGACGCATTCCTCCACAATGTACTGGATAGCGGGCTTGTCCAGAATGGGCAGCATTTCTTTCGGCATGGACTTTGTGGCGGGCAGCATTCTCGTGCCGTAGCCCGCGGCGGTTATGACAGCTTTTTTGATTTTCATTTTCGTACCCCTTTTATTATATAGTATGTTTTCAGACGGACGATCCCATCATGGACAGCGTTTGTCCGTAAAAAATTATCATCGTCGGCAGAGCGGTCAGGCAGATGAACAGGGTGAGCCACAGTCCCGAAGTGCCGCCCCTGCGGATTATGGAGGCGCGCACGCCCTCTGCGGGAATGCGGGGGTCTGCCGCCGCCTTTGCTTTTTTGATCTTCCTCAGCGCGGAGTTGTAGTAGAGCTTGTTTCCGAATATCCCCGCAGTGAACATAAAGGCGTACAGCATTGCGGAGCAGAGCATGAACAGTCCCTGAAAAGCCGCGCTTTTGATATCCACAGCCGCAGCCATTTCGGACAGTCTGCCGAAGCCGCCGCTTTGGGCGAGCAGCACGATATACTGGGGAAGCTGGGTAAGATTTCTTACGATCACAGCCGCCAGAGCGGCAAGGGGCATTTTCCGGTAGGAAAAATAAAGCTCGGGAAAAAGCGCGGAGCAGAAGTTCCAGCCTATGGAACGCTTCGTGTCCTTGAAACGCTTGAAGATGGGCAGATAGTAGTGAGTGTTCGTTCCCACGAAATCGCCCATTTCGGACATTTTCACGCCGTCCAGCTGCTCCTCGGGGTCGAAGCCGCAGAGCGGGTCGGAAAAGTTTATCAGGAACGGGTTCATCTGCACCCCGCCGTTGAAGTTGCGGTTATAGGCGCCGGCGTTTTCGTTGATGTTCACGCCGCCCGAGGTCTGCTCCGTCCTGTCGTTTTCGTTTCCTATTGTGGAAACGGGCATGCCGCACCTGCGGCAGAAGAGGGAGAGGGGAGGGTTGGTGTTCCCGCAGAAGCGGCAGACTACCGCCTGATTTTCCGAGCCGTCGCTGCCCGTGTCGTAGGAGGGTTTCCAGCTTCCTCCGGTTTTGTGAAGTATCCCGTTTACGCACTTGCCTTCCTTGCTGTAGCATTCTCTGTGATAGGGCGTGCCGCATTCGGGGCAGACGACAACGTCGTCCTCGGAAGTAAATTTTTCGCTGCAGATCATGCATCTTGTGCCGATATATCCTGACATTTTAAGAACCTCCGTAAAAGTTACTTATATCATTATACCACAAAATTCCTCTGATAACAAGCGTTTTTTCAATGTTTCACCGTACCGACACATTGAAGTACGGATTTCGCAGGGAGACGTGTATCGTGTTCATTATGTGAAAAATTGTTGTTTAGCGCACAAACAAAACGTTAGCGCATCACGCGGCGAAGCCGCGACTAAAAAGTTCGCCAGCCTTTCAAGGCTGCGAGGTCCACGGGGCAGAGCCCCTGGTCGCTCCCCGCAGGGAGCGAAAT
>JAMPIC010000044.1 GCA_023663025.1 Prevotella sp. | reverse complement strand
CAATTCACCCCTTTGCGGAGCTCTTGAACGATTTGCGCCTGCGGGCGCGGGGAGGAGATTTCGCTCCCTGCGGGGAGCGACCAAAGGGCTCTGCCCTTTGGAAACTCGCAGCCTTGAAAGGCTGGCGAACTTTTTAGTCGCGGCTTCGCCGCCCAGTGTTTCCTACTCGTTCAGTAAACAACAATTTACCGTACATAAAATATCCGTTCCATATTTTTACAAATATTATGAATTATGATTGACAAACCCAAATTTATGTAGTATAATATAATTTGATTTATTATGTTCGGATTAGGATTTTTACCCCAAAACCATATTGTATTCCCGCAAAGGGGCTTTTTACCCAAACGTTTATGCTGACCCCCCATAACGGTATTTCCAAGGTGTTTGCGAAAACCGACTCCCGCGTTACTGCGTCATTATGAATCGTACATATTTTTACTGCGAAAGGATTGGTATTACATTGGCAAAAAACGATACTAACGAGATCGAACTGAACGCTTACGGCGAAAGGATCGCTCCCAAAAATCAGAGAAAACAAAAAGAACCCGCCAAAAAACCGGAAGGCATCTTCTCCAAAAAAAATCCCGCCGCCTCAGCCAAAAAAACGCGGCAGACCCGTCAGGTCAGACAAACGCCTCCGCAGGCAGAACCGCCCGCTCAGATCCGGCAGGATACGCATATCCCCCCGGCCGGCAGAAAACAGCCGAACCGAAACGCTCCCGCCGCAGAGATACACCCCGCCACGGGAAAACCTCTGCATACCACCAATCACAGGGCGGTAAAGCGTACCCCTCTGAGAATCATACCCCTCGGCGGTCTTAACGAGATCGGCAAAAATATGACCGTTTTTGAATGCTCCAACGATATGTTTATCGTGGACTGCGGTCTTGCTTTCCCCGACAGCGATATGCCCGGCGTCGACTTGGTTCTGCCCGATTTCACCTACGTTGAGCAGAACGCCGACAAAATACGCGGCGTGGTTATAACTCACGGTCACGAGGATCACATCGGCGGACTTGCTTACCTGCTCAAAAAGGTAAACGTTCCCGTTTACGCCACGCGCCTCACCATCGGTCTTATCGAGGGAAAGCTCCGCGAACACGGCATTCTTTCCTCGGCGCAGCTTAACGTCGTCACCCCGAGGCAGACCGTCAAAATGGGCTGCATGGCGGTGGAATTTATCCGCGTGAACCATTCCATACCCGACGCGGTTGCTCTGGCTATCCACACCCCCGCGGGAGTTATAGTCCACACGGGAGACTTCAAGGTTGACTTCACCCCCATAGAAAGCGAGATAATCGATCTGGCACGCTTCGGCGAGCTGGGCAACAGGGGAGTGCTTGCGCTGATGTCCGATTCCACCAATGCGGAAAGGCGCGGTCATACCGCCACCGAAAGGACTGTGGGAAACAGCTTCGAGAGACTTTTCGACACCGCCGAGGGCAAGCGTATCATCATCGCCACGTTTTCCTCCAATATACACCGCGTGCAGCAGATAGTCAACTGCGCCGTCAAGACGGGCAGGAAGATCGCCGTTTTCGGCAGGAGTATGCTCAACGTTATAAGCACCGCCATGGAGCTGGGATACCTTAAAATGCCCGACGGACTTATTATAGACATCGACGCAATGAACCGCTTTCCGCCCGAAAAGATTGTGCTTATCACCACGGGAAGCCAGGGCGAGCCTATGTCCGCGCTGTCAAGAATGGCTATGAACGAGCACCGAACGGTGACTATCACTCCCATGGACTTTATCATCATCAGCGCGACCCCTATCCCCGGCAACGAAAAGCTTGTGACTAAAGTCGTGAACGAGCTTATGCGGGCGGGCGCGGAGGTCATCTACGAGTCCATGTACGACGTTCACGTTTCGGGACACGCCTGTCAGGAGGAGCTGAAGCTCATGCTCTCGCTGACAAAGCCGCGGTACTTCATTCCCGTACACGGCGAGTACAAGCACCTTAAAAAGCACGCCGGTCTTGCCTACAGCCTCGGCTTCGAGGAGGACAGTGTTATAATCGGCAGCATCGGAAACGTCATAGAAACAAACGGAGTTGACATGAAGATAACGGGACAAGTTCCCTCGGGACTGGTCTTTGTGGACGGTCTGGGCGTGGGAGACGTAGGCTCTATCGTGCTGCGGGACAGAAAGCACCTTTCCGAGGACGGTCTTATCATCGCGGTCGCGACGATCGAATCGGAAAGCGGAGCTATCCTTGCGGGACCGGATATTGTTTCCCGGGGATTTGTCTACGTCCGCGAATCGGAAGAGCTTATCGACGCCGCCCGGAAGCTGCTTATGAAAACGCTCCAGGGCTGCCTTGACGGAGATATGCACGACTGGAACACGATAAAATCCCGCATGAAGGACGAGCTCAGCGACTATATCTATATGAAAACCAAGCGCAGACCCATGATACTGCCGATAATTATGGAGATATAGCGGGAAACCCGCTCTCCGTAAAAATCTTGAAAATTAAATAGACTTTACATCTTGACAACCTCCCGAAATTTTCCTATAATTATAGTTAGCAGCCGAATCTGAAAGGAGGCGTTAATATGTCTAATCAAGAGTTGTGTATGTTCCTTGATTCAATTCTCGCTTTGCTTGAAACCGATAACGCCGAAAGAGCAAAGGAAGTTATAAGAAACGGTATCAGGCGCATTGACAGGGGAGCGACGTCAAGTACTCAGGACGAACGGGAAAATAAAGATTAAATCCCAAAAGGTGTAAGGTCTGTTTTAAAGGCTTTACGCCTTTTGTTATGAGAGCTTTTCCCATAAATCAAACCGAAAGGACAAACATCTATGAAAGGTAAACGCTGGACGGCTTTTAAAATGGTCTCTATGCTGCTTGTGGTGGTATCGCTGGCGTGCGCGTTCTCGCTTTACGACACGGACGAGTTCCGCTTCTGGACGCTGCTGGCGGTAACGTCGCTGACGGCACTGGCGTATCTGACGCTTTTTTCCGCGTCCCAGAAAAACCTGCACAAATTCGTTACCGAAATGGAATCACAGCTTAACCTTACCGAAAGGGATTCCCTCTACAAATTTCCCGCGCCCGCGGTGATAATCGACGGCGAGGGAATTGTGGTATGGTACAATATTGCCTTTACAGAGCAGGTCTACGGCGGGGACGCTTTCGGTCTGCACATCACCAAGATAATCAATATCGACCTGCAAAAGACCTTCGAGAACAAGAACGTCACCGTAAGCTACGAGACCGGTCACTTCAGGATTTCTGCGGTGACTACCGAAAAACGGGATTCCGATTCGGAGCTTCTGTCCGACCTTACCCTTTTGTACTTCGACGATATCAGCGACTATATCACGCTGGAGGGACGCTTCAACGATATCCGTCCCTCGGTCATACTTATTTCCGTGGACAACTACGAGGAACTGCTTTCCGGCGAAAAGGACAGCGAAAAGGCTCACATAATGATACAGGCGGACAAGCTTCTGGAAAATTATTTCGACGAACACAACAGTCTGCTGAGAAAGCTTTCCAATGACAAATTCATCGCTGTCGCCGAGGAACGCGACCTAAAAAAAATGTACGAGGACAAGTTCAAAATACTTGACGACGTGAGAAAAATACCCGTGTCGGAAAAATCCCCCGTCACCCTTTCCATAGGCGTGGGTTCGGGAGCGGCGAATATATCCGATTCGGAGCAGGACGCGAAGCAGTCCCTTGAAATGGCTCAGGGCAGAGGCGGCGATCAGGTCGCGATAAAGACCGAAAGCGGTTACGAATTTTTCGGAGGCGTCACAAAGGGCATCGAAAAAAACACCAAGGTCAAGACAAGATTTGTGGCGACCGCTCTGGCGGAGCTTATCAATTCCTCTTCCAATGTTATCGTTATGGGACACCGCTACGGCGATCTTGACAGCGTAGGTTCGGGAGCGGGTATGTGCGGAGCTGTGCGCAGACTCAATCCGTCCGTAGAAGCCTATATGGCTGTGGACGTTGAAAGATGTCCCGCAAAGCCTATAGTAGACCGTCTCAACGAAAACCTTACCGACGAGCTGCCTATATTTATCTCCCCTGCGGAGGCTTTGGAAAAAATGAACGACGGCAGTCTGCTCATCATCGTGGACACCCACAACAAGGACATCATCGAAAGTCCGGAGCTTTACGAAAAGGCGAAGCATATCGCCGTCATAGACCATCACCGCCAGACGGTGAACTACATTGACAACGCGGTGATATTCCACCATGAGCCTTACGCCTCCTCGGCAAGCGAAATGGTCGCGGAGCTTATCCAGTATTTCACGGGCATAGACAAGCTTCCCAGCTACTACGCGGACGCAATGCTGTCGGGAATAATGCTCGACACCAAGGATTTTGTCATGCGTACGGGAGTACGCACCTTTGAAGCGGCAGCTTTCCTGCGGAAGCTGGGCGCGGACATGGTGGCGGTAAAGGGTCTGTTCGACAACGATTTCGAGTGCATAAAGCGCCGCTCGCAGCTTGTTTCGGGAGCGGAGATCTATAACAGGTGCGCCATCGCTTCAGACGACAGCGGCTCTCCCGACGCAAGGGTCAGCGCGGCGCAGGCTGCGGACGAAATGCTGGGCATCTCGGGAGTTGACGCAAGCTTTGTTATCTTCAACACTCCCGACGGCGGCATAAATATTTCCGCCCGTTCGCTGGGAGCTATGAACGTGCAGATCGTCATGGAAAAACTGGGCGGCGGCGGTCATCAGACCATGGCGGCGGCGCAGTTCAGCGGAATATCCGTCCACGAAGCGAAAGCGAAGCTTGTGGGCGCGATAGACGAGCATATAGCAAATATTTCGTAAAAATATCCGCATGGGACGGTTTTCCCGCCCCTGCAAAAAAACAAAAAGGAGATAAGAATAATGAAAGTTATTTTTTTACAGGACGTTAAGGGCACTGCCAAAAAAGGCGACGTAAAGGAGGTCTCCGACGGATACGCCAGAAATTTCCTGCTGGGAAAGGGTCTCGCCGTCGAAGCGACCGCAAAGAATATGTCCGACCTGGCGGGCAAAAAGGCTTCGGAGCAGCACAAGGCGGACGTTGCAAAACAGGAGGCTCGGGCGGCGGCGGACAAGCTTAAGGGCAAGACCGTGGTATGCAAGGCAAAGGCAGGACAGGGCGGAAAGCTTTTCGGCTCGGTAACGGCGGGAAACATTGCCGACCTGATATCGGAGCAGTTCGGAGTTAAAGTCGACAAAAAGAAAGTCTCCCTCGACACGGAAATAAAGTCGTTCGGCACATATACCGCAGAGGTTAAATTCCTTGCGGGAATTACAGAGAAAATTACCGTTGAGGTTACCGAAGAATAATTTTGGATAAAATTTTGTAAGGATATGATAAAATGGCAGAGCTAACTTCAATGATGAACATTGGCAGTGAGATGAAAAGAAAACTCACCTCCATAGGTATAAATTCCGCAGAAGAGCTTATCTATACGGGCGCAAAGGAAACTTTCAGACGGCTGAAGGAAACATACCCCAATGTCTGCCTTGTGCATTTGTACGTTTTGGAGGGTGCTGTCACCAATACTGAATACAACGGTCTTTCCAAGGAAAAGAAAGCCGAGCTGAAAGAGTTCAGCGATTCTTTAAAATAAGTATCCCTTACTTCCAAAAAAGGAGTCAACCTAAATGGATTTCGATATAAATTCAACCGAGCTGCCCTATAATTTAGAGGCGGAACAGACCGTACTGGGCGCACTTCTCCTCGACCCGGAAGCGATAACTCTCGCTATGAACTACATAAAGCCGGAAAGCTTTTATGTTTCAAAGCACCGCGATCTTTTCGCGATAGTTATACGCCTGTTCACCCTTGGCGTGAACGCGGACATAATCACCGTCATAAACGAAGCGGTCAAGGACGGTATTTTTGAAAGCTCCGCGGCGGGCAAGGAGTACCTTGCCGCTATTATGGAGGGAGTTCCCACCACAAAAAATATCGAAAGCTACTGCAAGATAGTCGAGGAAAAATACTATATCAGAAGCCTGATAACCTCCGCAAAGGAGATAATCGAAGCCGCCTCCGCGGGACAGGAAAACGCTCAACAGCTTCTCGACTTCGCGGAGCAGAAGATATACGACATCCGCAAAGGCAAGTCCACGGACGGTCTTATGAAGATCGACGAGGTGGTGCTTGAAGCCTACGACGAGCTGGGAAAAAAATCCGGTCCCGACAAGGAGCTTTACATCGGCGCGAAATCGGGATTTTCCGACTTAGACCATGTTATAACGGGTCTGAGCAGATCGGATCTGATAATCGTCGCCGCCCGTCCCGCCATGGGAAAATCCGTGTTCGCGCTTAATATAGCGGCGAACTTCGCACGCCAGAACAAGGATTCCGAAGCGGTCATATTTTCTTTGGAGATGTCCAAGGAGCAGAACGTCACCCGTATGCTTTCCTCGGAAAGCTTTGTGGAGCTTGACTGTCTTATGAAAGGCAGCATTTCCGGCGAACAGTGGACAAAGCTTGCCCTGGGCGCGGAAAGCCTTTCGGGAATGAACATCTATCTGGACGACACGGCGGGAATAACCGTCCCGCAGATGAAAGCCAAAATACGCCGTCTGAAACGCCCCGGACTGGTCATTATCGACTATTTGCAGCTTATGAATTCGGGCAGGCGCATCGACAACCGCGTGAACGAGATCTCCGAGATAACCCGTCAGCTTAAGCTTATGGCAAAGGAGCTTGACATTCCCGTCGTCACGCTGTCGCAGCTTTCCCGAGCGGTGGAATCGAGAACGGACAAGCGCCCGCTTCTGTCCGACCTGAGAGAGTCCGGCTCTATCGAGCAGGACGCGGATATCGTTATGTTTCTGTACCGCGACGCGTACTACAATAAGGACACCCCCGACCCCACGCTTGCGGAATGCATCGTGGCGAAGAACCGTCACGGCGAAACGGGAACGGTAAATCTGCGTTTCAGCGGACAGTATCAGCTTTTCACGGGCGTAAGCAGGCAAACGGAATAATAATTGCTGTAAAGGATCACTATGATTGAAAAAATTAAGTCTGCGGTTTCAAAATACAATATGCTGCGCGGCGGCGAGACCGTTTGCTGTGCGCTTTCGGGCGGCGCGGACAGTGCTGCGCTTCTTCTTGCCCTCAAAGAGCTTTCCGCGGAACTTGACATTACCCTGACCGCGGTACACGTCAACCATCTGCTTCGGGGAGAGGAAAGCGACCGCGACGAGACTTTCTGCCGCGAGCTTTGCGAAAGCCTCGGTATCCCCCTGACGGTTTTCCGAAAGGACGCGGCGGCTTTTTCACGTTCTCTGGGAGTTTCCTTGGAAACGGGTGCGCGGGAAATGCGGTACGGGATTTTCTCCCAAATTCCCGCCGACAAGATCGCCGCCGCCCACAATCTTAACGACAACGCCGAGACGGTGCTTTTCCGATTGGCAAGGGGGACGGGTCTGCGCGGACTTGCGGGCATTCCTCCCGTGCGGGGAAAAATTATCCGTCCGCTGCTTTTCTGCACCCGCGATGAGATCGAGGAGTACCTGAAAGACTGCGGACAAACTTTCGTCACCGACAGCACAAATCTTTCGGACGATTACGCGCGGAACAGGATACGCCACAGGATAATGCCCGAACTAAAAGCGGTACACGGAGCTTTCCCGGAAAGCGTATCGGCGATGACCGTCTCGCTTGCCGAGGACTTGGATTTTCTCGAAAGCGAAGCCGCCCGTCTGAAAGACTGCGACCTGCGGGAGCTTCACCCGGCTGTGGGAAAAAGGGTCATCATAAATCTGCTTAAGCGGCATAAGCTTAAAGTGAACGCCGAAAAAATTTCCGAAATATGGCGGACAGTCCGGAACGGCGGCGGGAAAATTTCCCTGGACGGGGGATTTTACGCTGTATGCCGCGACGGACGGGTGAAAATAATTTCCGCGAAAAAAAACGCGGCTGACCGCGCGGCGTTTGTAACCGTAACGGGAGAGGGCGAATACCGCCTTTTCGGTGACAGGATTGTGAAAATTACAAAAGAAACAGACGAAAACATAACCGCAGAGGATATTGTTAATAAAAAATTAACAATTCAGTATGCGGATTATGATAAAATATTAAATGGCGTTATATTGAGAAACCGCCTGCGGAGCGACAGGATAAAGCCCGTCGGTTCGGCTCACACACGGGAGCTGAGGAAGCTTCTTCAGGAAAGGCTTCCCCCCGAGGAGCGGGAGATCTCCGCGGTCGCCGCCGACGGAAACGGCTTGATCTGGGCGGAGCACGTCGGCTTCGACGACAGGGTAAAGCCGGACGCGGATACGAAAAATTTCCTCAAAATAGAAGTAATGTCAAAACCATGAAAGGATATCGAAATGACTGACGTTAAAGACGAGCACGTCGGAAAAATAATTATTTCCGAAGAACAGATACGGCAGAGAATAGCCGAAACCGGAAAACAGATAGCCGGCAAATACCGGGGAAAACCGCTGCTTCTGGTAAGCATTCTGAAAGGCGCGTTTATATTTCTCGCGGACTTGTGCAGAGCGATAGACGCTCCCTGCGAGATAGGCTTTATGTGCGCCGAGAGCTACTACAGCGGAACTAACTCTTCGGGAATTGTGAATATCACTTTGGACTTAAAGCAGGACATAAGCAATTACCATGTTATAATAGTCGAGGACATAATCGACACGGGCAGAACTCTTTCCGACGTGAAAAGACTGCTGACCGCGAGAAAGCCCCTTTCCCTCGAAATAGTTACTCTTATCGACAAGCCGGAAAGACGGGTTGTTCCCCTTGAAACGGACATATCGCTTTTTACCGTTCCCGACATTTTTATCGTGGGGTACGGTCTCGACTGCGGCGAGCAGTACAGAAATCTGCCGTATATCGCCGAATATAAAGATTAAACGGGAAAATTCAGTTTTTCATATAAATATAAAGGGAAAAGCGGAAAAAGCTTCCCGACGAAAGGATTGATAACAATTGGGTAAGAAAAGCAACAAGGGCATAATTATTTACGCTGTGGTTATGGTCTGCGCACTTGCGCTGGCTGTGCTGCTGCTCCGTCAGGCGTCGAAGCCTCAGTCCGAACACAGCTATTCCGATATTATGCAGTACTTCGACAACTATCAGGTCTCTGAGATGACTTTCGACCTGGGTACGGGAGAACTTATCTTCATTGCCGACGGGGCAGACGAACCGATATCCTACACCGTCCCCAATGTTTCGGTATTCCTCAACGAGATACAGCTCGGCGAGGAAAATTACCGCAAGGAATACAACGAACGCCACCCGGACGCTCCGCTGAAAATGGAGTACTTCAAAATACAGGACACCTCCTGGCTCTATAATCTTCTCCCGTCGCTGCTTATCATAGGTCTGATGATATTTTTCTTCTTCTTTATGATGAGACAGGCGGGCGGCGGCGGAAAGATGAACAACTTCGGCAAAGCCAATGTCAAGAACACCTCCAACAAAAAGAATACTTTCAACGACGTTGCGGGTGCCGACGAGGAAAAGGAAGAGCTTGCCGAGATCGTCGATTTCCTTAAAAATCCCAAAAAGTATACCGAAATGGGCGCGAGAATACCCAAAGGCGTGCTTCTGGAGGGACCTCCGGGCACAGGTAAAACTCTGCTTGCCAAAGCCGTTGCCGGCGAGGCGGGCGTGCCTTTCTTCTCGATCTCCGGTTCGGACTTCGTTGAAATGTTCGTGGGCGTGGGCGCGTCCAGAGTGCGCGACCTGTTTGAAACGGCAAAGAAAAATTCTCCGTCCATAGTTTTCATAGACGAGATCGACGCCGTGGGACGTCACAGGGGCGCGGGTCTCGGAGGCGGACACGACGAGCGCGAACAGACCCTTAACCAGCTCCTTGTTGAAATGGACGGCTTCGAGGGCAACGAGGGAATAATCGTTATGGCTGCCACAAACCGCAAGGATATCCTCGACCCCGCTTTGCTCCGTCCGGGACGTTTTGACAGGCAGATCGTGGTCAACTATCCCGACGTAAAGGGCAGGGAGGAGATACTGAAAGTACACTCCAAAAACAAGCCCCTTGCTCCCGACGTAGACCTGAAAGTAATCGCGAAAACCACTCAGCAGTTTACGGGCGCGGATCTGGAAAACCTGCTTAACGAAGCGGCTCTGCTTGCGGCGCGTCACAATAAAAAAGCTATCACAGAAGCCGACATAGAAGAAGCTACCGTCAAGGTGGTTTCGGGTCCCGAAAAGAAGTCTCACCTTGTTACGGAAAGAGACAGGAAGATCACCGCTTATCACGAAGCGGGACACGCGGTTGCCATTTACAATCTGCCCGACACGGAAAAGGTTCATATGGTGACGATCATTCCCCGGGGAGACGCGGGAGGCTTTACAATGCACCGCCCCACCACTGACGACCGCTTCAAGACGAAAAATCAGCTTTTGAACAACATTATTGTATCCATGGGCGGACGTGTTGCGGAAGCGATAGTTTTCGACGACATCACCTGGGGCGCGTCGGCTGATATACAGTCCGCCACCCGAACGGCAAAAACGATGGTAACGCGTCTCGGCTTCTCGGAAAAGTTAGGTCCGGTTCTGTACGGCGGCAGCAACGACGAGCCGTTCGTGGGAATGGATTACGGTCACGCGCCGAGCTTCAGCGACGCTACCGCGGCTCTTATCGACGAGGAAGTTAAAAGGCTTGTCAACGAAGCTTACGACAAGTGTGAAAAAATACTCAATGACAATATGGATCAGCTTAACGAGCTTGCGGAGTATCTTCTCGCTTATGAAAAGATCGACGGCGATAAATTCGAGCAGCTTATGAAAGGCGAGCTTGACTGGCGCAAGGACGCGGAAAATGCGGAAAACGCGGAGGAAAGCGTTAAAAACGTTTCTTCGGATACGGCGGAAATTACGGGAGAAAATAAAGATGAGAATGCTCCCGAAAAGAATGACGGCGGAAATGAAAATAATAACGAATAAAATAAAAGGGGCGGAAAATAAATCCGCCCCTGTAACTATAAATTGTTGTTTAGCGCACAAACAAAACGTCAGCGCCTCGCGCGGCGAAGCCGCGACTAAAAGTTTCGCCCGCCTTTTCAAAGGCGGCAGGTTTCCAAAGGGCGGCGCCCTTTGGTCGCCCTCCGCAGAGGGCGAAATTCCCTTCGCGCCGCAGGCGCATTCGTCCGAAACGGAGCAGGAGGTGAGAAACGCGACAGCGT
>JAMPIC010000043.1 GCA_023663025.1 Prevotella sp. | reverse complement strand
TTTCCAAATCTTTGGAGAAACTCTCTTCCGGTTACGCAATCAACCGCGCAGGCGACAACGCCGCAGGTCTCGCAGTTTCCGAGAAAATGAGAAGCCAGATCGCAGGTATGACACAGGCCGTTAAGAACGCTCAGGACGGTATCTCCATGGTACAGACCTTTGAAGGCGCTCTCACAGAGACAGACAGCATTCTCCAGAGAATGAAGACCCTCGCAGATCAGATGGCTAACGGTACATACGACGATCCCGTTGACCGTACGGCTGCTCAGCAGGAATTCCTCCAGCTGAACGACGAGCTCGATCAGATCGCTGATACAGACTTCAACGGCGTTGTTGTTCTCAACGGCGGCGTTATGAGCGACGGTGTTAAGGCTGACGCTAACGGTCTTATCGACTACAAGGCTGCTAAGGCTGCTGCAGGCGCTGCTACAGAGGCTGCAGATGTTGGCACAACAGAAACACACGCTGTTCTTGACAATGCGGCATACAACAAGACTGTTGCTGATGATATTTGGGAAACCGCAGGCATCGACAAGAGTGTTACAAAGGCTCAGATCACTTTCACATATGACGGCGAGAACTGGGTTGGTACATCTGTTGTTGACAGTGCTACAGGCAAGGTTATTAAGGGTGCAGACGCTTCCGCTATCACTACAGCTGCAGGCGCAGGCGCAGGCACAGGCAACGGCGGTTTCGTTATGACAGCAGGCGATTCTTCTCTCACAGCTGTATTTAACGAAATGGACATCGCAGGCACAGGCAGAGCTGCTGCTGAGGGCGATACGGTTACATTTGAGTTCGAGAACACCAGTGAAACCAAGTATGCTCCCAAGAATGCCGCTATCGCTGAGGATTCCTTTACTCCCGCTGATGACTCCGTTAAGGGCGCAGCAAGCACAATCAAGTTTGAGCTTGACGCAGGTCTCACAGACGATGTTATGACCGAAGATGTTGCGGCGGCTCTCGACGCTCTCAAGGAAGCTACATTTGATACAACATATGTTGCCGGTGAAGCTGGCGATATCAACATGACAGACGCTTCCGGTCTGCTTCAGCTGGCTGCTGACAAGGTAACGGTTGAGACTAAGGACGGTATTGCTCTCGGTAAACTGACTGTTGGCGATATCGAAGTTAATACTCCTGCTGCGGCTGCTGTAGACGCTTCAGCCACAAGTACAGGCGGCGTTGCAAACAGCTTTGACGCTACAGGTCTTTCTGCTACAAGCACAGAAGCAAGATCTTTTACATGGGATGATGGCAACTCCGTATGGGTAAATGACGCAGATGCTACCGATACGTTGAACCACACCAATATGAAGGCTCTTGGTGTTTCATATACTAATGGTGATGTTACTGACGGTGACAAGATATCGTTCACTGCTGCTAAGGCTGCTACAGCCGGCGGAAACGGACCTGACCCCGACGCTGACGGTAAGGTAGAGTTCAAGGTTGACGTTGACGCTTACAACGCTCCTTCCGACGCACCCGTTGAGGCTCATGTTGTTGAAACCTCCGACGCTGCTAAGGAAGCTGCTGCAGGCTTCAAGGTTTCCGTATCCGATGCGTTCAAGAACTCCGAAGCTATGATGACCTACAAGGAGAGCATTATCCTCCAGGCAGGCGCAAGAACTAAGGACGCTGTTGAATTTACATTCAAGTATGATTCCACAGCCATCGGCGATCTGGAAGCTGACCTTAACTGCACAGCTAAAGGTCTCGGCACAGATAAGCTGAACCTGAAAACTCAGGAAGCGGCTAACTACGCAATCGACAAGATCGACCAGGCTATCAATAAGGTATCCCTCGTTCGTGGTACATTCGGTGCTATCCAGAACCGTCTGGAACACAAGATCGACAACCTGAACGTATCCGTAGAGAACCTGACCTCCGCAGAGAGCCAGATCCGCGATACAGATATGCCTACAGAGATGATGAACTTCACAAAGCAGCAGATCCTTGCACAGGCTTCCCAGTCTATGCTTGCTCAGGCAAATCAGCTGCCCCAGGGCGTTCTCTCGCTCCTCCAGTAAGTTCACTTGCGGCAAATACCCTGACAATACGATTAAAAACCTCCCCAATCGGGGAGGTTTTTTGTGTTGATTTGTAGGGGACGGGTCTCCCGTCCCGCGGGCGGGGAAACCCCGCCCCTACAAGATCGGGGAGGTTTTTTTATTGGCTGCAGGGGACGGGTCGCTCGCCCCTGCAAGATCGGGAAGTCCGCTTTGTTTCAGTCGTAAAAAATATCGCTGTTATAATCGCCCTTTCCGGATTCCTCGCGGATACGGCGTATGGTCTCGCTGTCGGCGGCAGCCTTGCGTTCCGCACGTCTGCCTGCGGCCGACAGGGTTATCAGCAGAACCGCCACACCGCTCATGATGAGCAGGTCGCCCTTTTCAAAGCCGAATTTGTCCCGGGATATCCACATCAGCGCGGTGCCTATGCAGAATACCGTGCTGCACGTCCGCAGCAGAACGGATTTTTTCTCCCGCGGAACATAAATAAATCTTTTTTCATCGCTCATCTCTGAAACCTCCCGGGCGGTCACTGTTCGTTGGGAACGTTCTTTTTCCCGAGCTTTTTGTTAAGATTTTCCGCCGAAAAGGACATTGTAAACAATCTGTCCGTAGTGAACATTCTTACCGCGAAGAACATACATACCGCGAAAAATACCGCCTGATACGCAAGTCCTCCCCAGAATGTGATCAAATCACCGTTCATCAGATTTGTCAAGGCTGTGTAGGTGTGCGTGAACGGAATTGCGTAAACAATTATTTTAAATACGGTTGACATCTCGCTCACGTTCATAAACATTGTTATGAAAAACGGTATCATTACCGCGATCATGATAGGCATGGTAAGCGTCTGGACGGATTTTACGTCCGTTGCCATTGCTCCCAAAATAAGGGAAATGGCAAGTCCTATCGCAAGGGTGAGGAAAAGCTGTACCGCGAAAAGCATGTAGCTAAGCGGCGTAAGGGCAAGACCAAGCTCAGCCATTGCCGTGCCTATATCCATCGGGGCGTTTGCGACCGCTTCTATATCTATGGCGGGCGTTCCTCCCATTGCCGTGTTAAGTTCGGAGATTTCGCTTACCGCGCTGCCCATCATTCCAACCATATAGAGGGCAAATCCCACTATCATAAACAGCGCGTTCAGCAGCGCGGAAATTACCGCCGCAACCATTTTCGCCGACAGTACCGTCATTCGCGGCACAGGGGCGGACAGCAATGTTTCAAGAGTTTTGTCAATTTTTTCCGTGGAAATTGCCGTCATTATCATCTGCGAAGCCATAATAAGCAGGAAGAATATCGCAAAGGGCGCGATCATGGACTGCATCATATTTATCGCGCTCAAAGCGGAAGCGGAAATCTGCGCGGTTCTGCCGTTGTTTACGGTGTACTCCACCGTAGTCATCGGCTCTTTTATTAAGGCGATTTCCTGCTCCGTGAGACCGTAATTCCGGCTCATTACCTCGTCCATGCAGGCGTCCTGTATCTCGCTTATAACGTCCGATCCCGAAACTGTACTCATAGTTGAGGCAAGCCCCGCCGCCGACATTTTGCTGACAAATTTTATCAGCGCAGGCTCTTTTTTCTCGATAATGCTCTCGCCGTAGCCCTGCGGAATGATAACCGCGTTTTTGATGTCCAGCCGTTCAAGCTCGGCGGCGTAGTCGTCGCTTTCAAAGGTGACGTAATTTATCGTCGTGGTTCGCGAAGCCTCGATTTTTTGCAGTATCGCGGCGGTGAACTCGCTGTCGTCCTGATTGCAGAGGGTTATCGTGGATGTATCGAAGCCCTCCTCCATTGCGCCGCCCATTATCTGTCCCATGACGATAAGCAGCACCATAGTAAATATCATACTGATAAGAGCCTGCTTTGTGATAAGCTCCCGCAGCTCCTTTTTAAGCAGATTACCGAACTTCATTGTTCTTCACCACCCTTTCAAATACTTCCTCAAGATTGGCGGCTTCGTACCGTTCTTTAAGCTCGCTTATGCCGCCGATCACCATAAGCTTTCCGTTTGTCATGATGCCCACCCGGTCGGAGACGTACTCGATCTCCAGCATATTGTGCGAGGACAGCAGGAACGCCATATGCTGCTCTTTGGCGAGAGCCTTTATCATTTTGCGTATTTCAAGGGCGTTGATAACGTCCAGACCGGAAGTCGCTTCGTCCATAATGGCAAGCTTAGGCTCGGTCATAACCGCTCTTGCGAGGAGCAGCTTTCTGATCATACCCCGTGAGTAGCCGCCTATTTTCTCTCCCAGACGGTCGCCCAGACCGCAGATAACTCTGCCCCGCTCCACGAATTTGTCGAGGGTCTCCTTGTCCTTTGCAAAAAGTCCCGCCATAAATTCAAGGTAATTATTGCCGGTCATGGTTTTGTACGCGCCCGCCTCGTCGGGGAGGTAGGTGATGTTTTCCCGAACCTTGTCGGGTTCTTTCACAATGCTGTGACCCGCAACCTCCGCGTCTCCCGCCGTCGGCTGTATAAGGGTGGATATCATTCTGATAGTTGTGGTTTTCCCCGCGCCGTTGGGACCGATAAGGGCGAAAATTTCGCCTTCCTCAACGGAAAAGCTTACCCCGTCCGCGGCGAAAACGTCCTTCTTGGGGTACTTTTTTGAAAGTCCCCTGACCTCAAGAACCGCTGCCATAAAGATTTTCTTCCTTTCTTTGTAGGGGACGGGTTTCCCGTCCCGATTAATACGAATATTTCATAATGTTATTGTATTAAGGAACTAACACAATCGTACTACATATAGTGCTCTTTGTCAATTAGCAATAATGTACAAAAATGCTTTATTTATTGTAACGTTTGCCGAATATCCGCATACCGGTAAATTTGCATGGGACGGGTCAAGGCTTGACGTTGCTCTTTTATAATAATATCATGCTTTGTGTTAAAAAGCAATAGCATATTATTAAAAAGTGTATAACCTTATTGAAATCTGATAAAATTACTTAGAGAAAGGGTGAGGGAAATGTCGAAATCCACAAAAATCTCTAAGCAGAACGAATACAAATACATTCAGCTGGGACTGAACATCGCCTACTACCGCAAGCTCCAGGGCTTTACACAGGAGGAGCTTGCGGAGGCGGCGGGGATAAGCCGTTCCCACATCAGCGCGATAGAGGCGGCGAATATCGTCCGCAACGTTTCCTTGGAAGCGATCTTCAACATTGCCGCCGTTCTTAATATTGACCCGTACAAGCTGCTGATATTCAGGGATTGAAATATTCAGTATTTTCGTTCATAATAAATTTTCAGCAAAAGCCGTATAATCAGCATTGCCAGCAGAATACCCGTGAGAAAAAGTGTCGTTATTACCGAAATATACGAGGAAACCAGTATCGCGGCGCATATAATGAACGCCGTCGCGGTAAAGCTGCCGCCTGCGGTTTTTTCGCGTATCATAGTGTTCCGCTCGTCGGTGTGCTGTCTGTAAAGCTCTTCAAGCTTTTCGGGGTTTTTCGTAAGCAAGATATACTGTACCAAATTCACTATGGCGTATGTCATAAGTACAACCGCCAGGCAGATATTGAAAACTGCCCCGAATTTGCCTGTGCTGCTTTTCAAAAGCGTACCCACGCCGCGGCTGAAAAAGATTGAAATAATAACGGCGGAACCGGATCTTCTGATGTAACCGGCTTTGAAACGTTCCTGCGGCGAGGGGTTGTAATCGGGATTGGTTGGGTCGTTTTGGTATTTCATAGTGTACCTCCTTAATATTTCCGGTCATAGTAAAATTTAAAGCAAAGCTTGCATACAGTCATAACCGCCACGACGCACGCCAGCGCAATTGTTATTTCCTTTGAGAAAAACGAGGAAACAACCGTACCGAAGCAGACAATATAGGCGGACGCAACAAAGCTGCCGCTTGCGGTTTTTTCGCGGATTAGGGCGTAGCGTTCGTCCGTGGAGCGTATGTACAGCTGTTCGAGCTTTTTCTCGTCGATACATACCATATAGAGCCTGAACGCCGAAAACGCCGCATAAAATATCATCGCGAAGCAAAGTCCGCCGCCGAAGCCTTTTGTAAACTCGCTTTCATACCCGCTGTTGGCGGACAAACCCCAATATACCGCGTTCAGCAGCACCACTGCCATACTTGCGATAAACATTTTTGCCAAAAGATTTTTTTTGAATTTTTCCATAGTAATTTCTCCTTTCAATCGTTGCAGGAAACCTCCGAGAAATCGAAAACTTCCTCGATAGTCATTCCGAAATACTGTGCTATTTTGTACGCCAGCACAAGGGACGCGGTATATTTTTCGCACTCCAGGGAGGTTATGGTCTGTCTGGTCACACCCACGGCGTTCGCCAGTTCCTCCTGGGAGATTTTCCGTTCCTTGCGGAGCTGCTGTATTTTTGTTTTCATATACGCCTCCGAGAATTTTTTGTAAAGTTCACTTTGCAAATTTAGTATAGCACGCTTTGCATTTTTTGTCAAGCGAACTTTGCAAAATTATTATATTTGTAAACAGTTTACAATATTGATCCGGATAATTCAGCATAATGCCTAAACGCAAATTGTAACTTTTATGAAACCACAGGCTGATAACTGCGGGACTTTGCGGGAACGTCCCCGGACAATCCAGGAACGAGGGAAATTTTCTCATAGCGTTGCGTATTTTCGGAAAATAATCTATAATTAAAATATAACTGTTTGGGAAGTGTTTTTTATGAAAAAAATTTTCCCAACGAAAGGCTATTATTTACTTAACTCATCAAAAAATTAAGCAAATTCAAACCTATTCGTTGGGATAAAGCAAAAAAATAATTACAAAATTAACTGCACGCTGTCTTTTTCAATGCACGAGCCAACTCAAGCAGTCCTGTCAAATTTATGCCTAAATTTTTATTTTCCATAGCATATCGCCAATCTACAAAAGCATTTGAGGCTTCGGATAAATTTTTATTGAAATCAATATTGCAATTATTGCAATATATTTTTTCAATTTTAGATTTATCATCTTTGGGAAGTTTATTATAAAGCTCACATAAATTATGCCCATTTGAAAATGTACCGTCATTTGAATTATGTATCATAATCGCTTTAATAAACAATTCACAAGAAATGGCGGCGTTTACTATAAACACATACTTCATATCTGATGAAATAAATTCAGATATATCGCATTCGTCACATTTTTCCGCCACGGTTAAAAATGCGTTTGCTTTTTCAATACATATGTTATAGTCACCTATTGACATTGTATGATTTTCCTCCCATAAAAATATTTATTCAATATAATCGACTTCACGGCAGGATACAATCTTTGGCATAATCAGCCCTGCTCCCCAGCTTGCAACATATCGTTTCCCAGGTTCTACATAAGCACTATACATTGGCATAGATTTTGAAAGTCCTACAAATTCAATTCTAATCGCGCTATTACTTTCAAATGAACCTACTTCACCAGAATTAATATATCTAAGCTGTTTTTTAGTAGTGCCGTCAATAATAGTTACACCGTAACTGGAACCAAGTGGATAAGCTTCAATTTTAATCTTTATTGTCTTATCTGTTTTTTTCTTGACCGGATAACCACACAACGGACAGTTGGAAGCTGAATCCGAGACATTGTTGCCACACTCGGGGCATTTAATTAAAGCCATAATTTTACCTCCTAAATTATGCAAAAAATACTGAATACAATTATATATATATATATATATATATATATTGTCAATAGTTTTTTGAAAAAATCGGCAATTAATACAATTTTATTTTATATTTATAGTAATATTGTATAGTTATTTTTTTTTAATATTGCGGATTTGCCGAAAATAAGGTATAATAAAAGTATAATTTTTTGAAAGGATTTTTTTATGAAAGACGGATTTATAAGGGTTGCCGCAGCGACCCCCGATATAAAAGTCGCGGACTGCGAACACAATGCGGACAGGATCATCGAGCTTATCGGACAGGCGGCGGCTGAGGACGTTTCAATCGTGGTGTTCCCCGAGCTTTGCGTGACGGGGTACACCTGCGGCGACCTGTTCCTGCAAAAAACGCTTTTGGACGGCGCGAAAAAGGCTCTTGTAAGAATTGCTCGGGAGACCGCCGACTGCGATTTGCTGGCGTTTGTGGGCGTTCCCGTTGAGGCGGACGGCAAGCTTTACAATTGCGCCGCCGCGATAAACAGGGGGGAAATACGCGGACTTGTGCCGAAAAAAAATATCCCCGCCTACTCGGAATTTTACGAGGTTCGGCACTTTACCCCTTGGGACGGAATTGCGCGGAGCGTGTTTATCGGCGGCGCATGGCTGTCTCTTTGCGCGGATAATCTTTTTTCCTGCGAGGACGTTCCCGACCTTACCGTGGGCGTGGAAATCTGCGAGGACTTGTGGATACCCGAGCCGCCCTCGGGTGTGCTTGCGCAGCACGGAGCGACAATTATATGCAATCTCTCCGCTTCGGACGAAATTATCGGCAAAGGGGACTACCGCCGTCAGCTTGTGAAAAGCCAGTCGGCGCGGTGCGTTTGCGGGTATATTTATGCCGACGCGGGTATGGGGGAGTCCACCCAAGACCTTATTTTTAGCGGACATAATCTTATCGCCGAAAACGGGACTATAGTCGCCGAAAGCAAAAAGTTCACCACGGGGCTGACGGTGGGGGAAATTGATTTGCAAAGGCTCATTGCCGAGCGTAGGAGAATGAACACGTTTAACGCCGCGAACGAAAAGGCGGCGTACATCGAATGGTTTAACCTTGCCCCGAAAGATTTGGACTTGAAACGCCGTTTCCCGCCTATGCCCTTTGTGCCCGCGGACAGGGACGACCTTAACGAACGGTGCGAGGAAATACTCACAATGCAGGCGGTGGGGCTTGCAACCCGTCTGCGGCATATCGGCTGCAAAACCGCCGTTATCGGGCTTTCGGGGGGACTTGACAGCACGCTTGCGCTGATAGTGGCAGTCCACGCGTTCGATATGCTGGGTCTTGACCGCAGGGGCATTATCGCGGTGACAATGCCCTGTTTCGGCACGACAAGCCGTACCAAAAGCAATGCGCACTACCTTGCGGAGGCGTACGGCGCGGTGCTGAAAGAAATCGACATCACGGCGGCGGTACGTCAGCATTTTTCCGACATCGGGCAAAGTACCGAAAAATTTGACGTTACCTTTGAAAACGGTCAGGCGCGGGAGCGTACGCAGGTGCTTATGGATATTGCCAACCAAACCGGGGGTATCGTCATCGGAACGGGCGACCTGTCCGAACTTGCGCTTGGCTGGGCGACCTATAACGGCGACCATATGTCGATGTACGGCGTGAACGCGGGCGTGCCGAAAACCTTGGTGCGGCACTTGGTTGCTTATGAAAGTAATCACACCGACAACAAGCGGCTTTCGGAAGTTCTTGCGGACGTGCTTGCAACCCCGGTTTCTCCCGAGCTTCTGCCGCCCTCCGAGGGAGAGATTTCCCAAAAAACCGAGGATATTGTGGGGCCCTACGAGCTGCACGATTTTTTCCTTTACTATTTTGTGCGGTGCGGTTTTCCGCCGAGAAAAATTCTGCGTATCGCGGAAAAATCCTTTGAGGGACGGTTTGACAGGGATACTATTAAAAAATGGCTGACGGTGTTCATAAAAAGATTTTTCTCGCAGCAGTTCAAGCGCTCCTGTCTGCCGGACGCGCCTAAGGTGGGAAGCGTTACCCTTTCGCCCCGGGGGGATTGGCGTATGCCCTCGGACGCGTGCGTAAAATTGTGGCTTGACGATTTGGAAAAAAATTAACTCTCCGTATAATTCGGGACGGTTTCCGTCCCTCTTTTTTTGCCGATTTGCTGTACTCTCCGTATATTTTAGGGAAAATATAACTAAATCTTTTTCCAATTTCGCTAAAGCATACTTTAGCGAAAACCAAAAAAAGGCAAGGAAAAGGATTTCCTGCCAAAATATTACAGGAGGTAACTATTATGGTAGTACAGCACAATTTAACCGCTATGAACGCGAACAGATACTTGGGTATCAACAACAGCAAACTTTCTAAGTCCCTCGAGAAACTTTCTTCCGGTTACGCAATCAACCGCGCTGGCGATAACGCCGCTGGTCTCGCAGTTTCCGAGAAAATGCGTTCCCAGATCGCAGGCATGACACAGGCTGTTAAGAACGCTCAGGACGGTATTTCGATGGTTCAGACCTTTGAAGGTGCTCTCACAGAGACCGACAGCATTCTCCAGAGAATGAAAACTTTGGCAGATCAGATGGCTAACGGTTCTTACGACGATCCCGTTGACCGTACAGCCGCTCAGCAGGAGTTCCTCCAGCTGAATGACGAGCTCGATCAGATTGCTGATACCGACTTCAACGGCGTTGTTGTTCTGAACGGCGGTATTATGGCTGACGGACTGAAAGCAGAGGGTGTCACTGAGGAAGAAAATGCTGCAGGTATTACAGTAAGAAAGATGGCTGCGGGTTCTTCTGGTCTGATTGACTATAAGGCTGCTAAGGAAGCTGCTGCAGAGGCGGAGGCTAATGCTGCTGCTGCCGAAGCTGAGAAGGCTGCTGCTATTGCTGCTGCTAAGGATTTCTGTGATGATGCAGACGGCGTTGGTGCTCACCTTGATAATGCTAACTACAGCAAAACCGATGCTGACAAGATTTGGACTGCTCTTGGTATTGATGTAGAGAGTACAGATGTTGCTGATCCCGATGAAATTCAGCTCACTTTCACATATACCGGAAGCGAATGGAAAGCAACAGGCGTAGCTGATAAAGACGGTAACGCAATTGAGGTTGCTGCTGACAAGCTTGCAGCTATTCAGACAACTAAGACAGCTAACGGCGGTTTCAAGATCAACGGTACTTCTTTGAACCTTATTTTTGATACTAAGGACGCAAGCAAGTATGATACCGCTACAGTTAAGCTTCAGAATGCGGATGTTGAGGTTTATGCTCCTACTAATATGGGTATTGAGGAAGATGGTCTTACTGATCCGACAATGACGGCGGGTGCTGTATCCGATGTAACACTTCCTACAATATCAGTTGGTACTGATTGCACAACCCCAAAAATGACGGCGGATATGCAGGCTGCATTGAAAGCTTTGGACGGTATGGAAATCGGCTATACAGTAGCTGCTGGCGTTGCCGGAACTTGGACGCTTGATGCAACTAAGACTACTATAGCTGCAGATGCCGCTAACGGAGTAAAAGGTGGTACTTTATCTGTTGCCGGAAATAACATTCAGTACACTCCTACTGGTGGAACGGCTCTTGTTCTTGCGACAATCAATCCTGCAGCTGCAACAAATACTGCCGCAGCAGGTACAGGCGGCAAGTTCAAGCTTAATATGGACGCTTTCAACTACGGAGATGTAAACGGACTTAAAGCAAACAGTGTGGCTACACCTGATGCCAACAAGCCTACTGCTGAAACAGATCTCAGCGATTCTGCCAGCGATACATTCAAGGTTTCTACGTCTAACTCTTTCAACAATTCGGAGATTAAGATGACCTATAAGGACAGCATTACTCTCCAAGTTGGTGCAAGAACTAAGGATGCTGTAAACTTTACATTTAAGTATAATTCTACAGCTATCGGTGATCTTGAAGCTGATCTTGACTGTTCTTCTAAGGGTCTTGGTACTAACGTTCTGAACCTTAACTCTCAAGCTGCTGCTAACGAAGCTATCGACAAGATCGATCAGGCTATCAATAAGGTTTCCCTCGTTCGTGGTACATTCGGTGCTATCCAGAACCGTCTGGAACACAAGATCG
>JAMPIC010000042.1 GCA_023663025.1 Prevotella sp. | reverse complement strand
GGGCGCGTCTGCAAGCGATATTTTCGAGCTGACTTTTGGGGATTTTTATGTACTCCAACCCCGACCCCGACGAGCTGTGATCCGCAAATCCGCACCGGCGGCAGACTGCTGAAAGCACGCCGTCGGCGGAAACCGCGCCGTCCTCGCCGAAAGAAAATTCCGAAATGTCAAGCGGACGGTCGGTCTTGCAGATACGGTCGCAGCAAACGAATTTGCAGATTTTTTTGGAAATCGAAATGCAGTCGCAGAAAAATGTCTGCGACGTAAAAAACAGCTCGGGGCAGGAGACCGTGACCTCCGCCCCGTCGAGAAGCATATCGGCGTAAAAATCCGTCGGGTCGTAAACGTCGAATTCCGAACCGCGCAGCAGCCGGACGTTCCCAAGCCGCTTACCGCGAAGCTGAAGCGTATCCCGCCGAAGTCTCGGACGGGTGCGCCGTTTAGGGTTATTGCCCGGCTAAAGACACCCCTCTTCGGTTTTGAATGCGTCTATGTAGCTGTCCGCCGCCTCTTTTCCGTAATCGGCGGAAGGGGCGGCGACAGCGGCAAGCTCGGACAGCAGACCGTCCGACGCGCCGGCTTTTTTCAGTTTGGCAACGGCAGAATGATATTCGCGCATTTTCCGTAACTGCTCGTCAATATTATTTACGGCATATTCTGTAACCTTTGAACCGTCGGGGTTTTCGATCTCATTTACCGAAAACAGGTCGCCGCCTACCGACATAAGTTTTTTGCTGTAATTTTCCCGCTTCTTGTCAAGCTCGTCAAAAGCGTTTTCGTAGGTTTTCAAGATGTCGGACAAACCGTCCTCGACGATCTTGTTCTGCTCGTCGAGAAGCTTTTTCTCTTCGTCGCCGGCAAGCTTTCGCCGTCCCTTAACGATTTCGCCGTTGAACTTTTTGTACAGCTCGGACTCCTCGTCAAGCGCGGCGGTGAGAGCCTCCAGATCGCTGTAGTACATTTCCGCGGTGTAATTTTTATCCGCTTCGAGACGGTCTTTCAGAGCGGCAGCGCTGTCGCTGATACGTTTTTCCTCGGCTTCCCGCTGCTCCTTTGAAAGCTTTTCCTGCGCAGACTTTTCCTTTTCCGCCGCTTCAAAAGCGAGCCTGCCCTGTTCCGCGTAGTATTTTCCCGTCGTGCTCAGCGCGCTGCCCTCATCATAAAAACCTGCCGAAGCCGTGACGGGACTTTTTTCCGTACTGTCATACAGCTTGTTAATTTCGACGTCCGGCTCGGAAAGACGGGTTTCAATGTCCTCAACGGCTTTCAGCGCGTCGTCGTAATTTTTCGCCGCAAATAAAGCTTTCAGCGTATTATCGGTAGGAGTATTAATCAATTTTTGGTTTGCTTCATCAAGGTTCTTTTGAGCTTCCAGCTGCTGCTTGATAAGCTCGGTGTATTCATCCTCGTACGCGGCGATCTTGGCTTTGCGGCGCATAGCCTCGGAAACGCTGTCCACGCTTTCCGCAAGAGAGTTGTACGCTCCCGTCTGCTCGTTGATAAGCTGCGTGCCCTCGGGCATATACTGCCGCAATTCCTCGGCAAGCTGCGCAAGCCGTTCCTCCTCGCCTGCGGTGCGGTTTGCTTTTTCCCGAAGATTTTCATACTGCGACGCCTTGTCGCGGAAAACGGTAATTTCCTCCTCGGTGCTTGCGATACTGTCCTCGGTATTCTTTTTAAGCTCCTTGACCTCGTTATTAACGTTCTTAATGCTGTTGTGTACGCTGTCGACTGTGTTTGCATAGGTGATAAGTCCAACGGTAAGAGCCGCAAGAGCGGCAGCGATTAACACATAAGGCTCGCTCTCGCCCGAAATGCCCGCCCTGATTTTCTCGAAAGCCGGGTCAACGTCAAGGCTGTAAAAGCTTGCCATATCTCCCGCAAGTCCGACCATTTGTAAATCTGCTCCGCGTCCTCGATCGAATTGCCGAGACCGTCCATTTCGTCGGTAACGCTTGAAACAGCTTTCGCCGATTTCTCCGCGCTTTCGGAAATACCGTCAAAGCCTTGGCTTGCGCCCGACGTATCCTCCGGCGCGGAAACCATATCGGATACGGCTTCCGACGTCTTTTCAACGGCGGCTTCCGTTTCTTTCAGCTCCCTTTTTATTTTTGAGCTGTTGCCCGTAATTTCAACGCGAACCTCTCCGTCGTTCTGCGGCATAAAATCACTCCCTCGATAGTTGACAGTTTATAGTGTACAGTTGACAGTTAATTATCAACTATACACCGTTCACTGTCAACTGTTTCTGCACCTCTTCGTACCGTTTCAGCAGCCTGTTCCGGAATGCTTCGTTACGGTCGTTAAGCGTGGCAAATTTCTGTATTTTCTGCGACCGAAGCGCATAACGTTCCTGCAATTTTTTGATACGCGCCTTTTCTTCCTTGCACTTTATTTTGGAAACGTCCGTACCCCGATACTGCATTATCTTCACAAATTCGGTAGCCTCGGTGAGGGACATAAATTTCGCCCTGAACTCCCACCGCTCCGCGAAGCGGAGTTTGTGCATTATGCGAGGAAATAAGGTCGTCCCCGTACTGCTACATAAACGCCGCGTAAATGTAGTCCGAATCCTCGCCGTAATCGTAGTACCGCTTATTTGAGCGGGGAGTATCGGAAACGTCACGCGGTTCTTTTCCGCAGCGGTAATACCACAAAAGTCCCTCGACAATTTTCTGTATGTCCGCGCGGGGAAAATCTATAAAAAGAGCCGATACTGTCTCGGACAAAATCCGCGAAAAAGCGGTCTTGTCCGACATATCTGCATTCGCAATTTTCATTTCAAATTCCGCCATAATTCGGTAGTCCGTGCTTATGGCGTACATAGCAGTTGACAATTGACAGTTAAACTGCTAACCGTACACTTATCCTTTCAATTTATAGCAATTCTCTAAATACGCACGCAATTTTTTGTAGGGCGGGGGCTTTGCTCCCGCCTAACACGGCAATTTCAACGAAAGGCGGGAGCAAGCCCCCGCCCTACAGATGTGGGTATTATTTTGCAGGATTGCTATAATAACTGTCAACTATACACTGTTCACTGTCAATTATTTCGCAACAGTCGCCCTGCCTTTTTCGCCTTTGCCCGTAAGCATATTGAAAAAGACATAATTCACGATAACGGTCTGACCGGTACCGTATTTCATTTTGTGGGACAGCATAAAATCCTGCGCCTCGTCGCCGATGTACATATCGCCCGTAATGCCGAACTGCCTTTGAGTGGCGGTTTTCGTGCTGGACTTGCCCGAACGCAGGTACTGCTTGTCCTTTGTCTCGGAGTTGAGGGACGGGTCAACGCCCTCGATACCGACCTGCACCACGGCATAATCGCCGACATCGGCTTTCTGCTCGGCGGACACGTCAATGGCAAGCACCATATCGTCCGCAGTGACCCAGCCCTCAAAAGCCGCGCTGGGAGTAACACCCTGCATAAGTTCTGAAAGTTTCATAAAATCAATCCTTTCTTGGTTTGTAGTAATAATTAACGGAAATAACGCAGGCATAGAACCAAACTCCGCCCTCGCTCATACCTTTGGGCGCGGGCGGAGTGCCGACCTCGACGCGGCGTATTTCCCATTCGTCAGTTTTCGGAAACGCGCGGACATTTTTGCGGGCAAGAGTATCGCAAATCTCACACAAACGGCTTGCCACCGCCATTTGGTCTGTACCCTTGCCCGAAATCTGAACGTTCACCGTCTGCACCGAAGAACCGTCCCGATATTTTTTTACCGCTTTCCCGCCCGCAAAATTCATTGCGAAATCCACGGCGGGGGAGAGCAGACCAATTCTGTCAATCCCCGCCGTATCGGAAAGCATATCAATAATTTCAACCTGTGCGGGCATTTTAACCGCCGCCTTTCATTGCCTTATTAAAGGCGTTTTTGTATACGGTATTCCATTGGTCACCGTAAATGTCCTTAGCTTTATGAAACCACATCATTTGGGCATTTGGGTTTTTGTCGGTGTGAGCGCTTTCAAGATAATACTGCCGCTGGGCATAAGGCGTGTCCCAAACGATTATGCCGTTTTCAAGGTCGCTGTTGTTGATTGATGAGGCTATCAAAGCACCCTGATCCTGCTTGCAGTAATAATTGCTGTCCGCAAGTATCTGCTGACCCAATTTCACAAGAGCCTCTTGATTTGCCGCCTCGATATTACCCATAATCTCGGAAGCGCTAAAATTAAAAGTAACGCTCATAAAGTCATCTCACACTAATCCGATTTCGTAATGATGTATACGTTTTTTATTGGCGTAAAGCGGCTCGACGGTCTGCACCGTAAACACCCGCCCGTCAAAATTAACTTTTTGCTTAATAACGACTTTGCCGTTTACGGTATCGTCTTTCAGTGCAAACGTAACGCCCGCAGGGGAACTGTTCCGACAGTCAAAGAAAAGCACTGCCGAAAGCTGAACCGTCTCGCCGTTTCCGCCGATAATATGCTTCGCGGAGGGGTCAATGCGGACGCGCTCCAAAACTGCCGTTTCGCTTTTCTGCGCCTTGCCCCACTTGTCGGGAGCAAACTCCGTGATAAGCTCCGCCGAATGGATAAGCAGACGTTTTGGAATTTGCGGTATCATAAAGCGCCGCCTCCCCGATAAAGCAGTCCCGCCGCTTCAAGATATGACAGCATAAGCGGCGAAACCGCAGGTGAACGGCTTGAACCGTTTCCCGACGCGCCGCCCGACATACTGAATTTGCCGATTGAAAAACTCACCGTACCGCCCGAATTGAGCATATCAAGCCCGCCGTTCGCGTAAATAAATTCCGCCTGCGCACAGACCGCTTTTTTGATATTTTCCCGCATAAAGGACGGCAGCTTTTCAATATCGTCAAGCCGATACAGCGTGTTCTGCCGCACAATATCGCTCGCCCTGTCAAGCAGGGTCGGGAGGTCGTCGTAAACCTCTGCGCCCTTGTAAACGTCCCGATAATAATTTTCATCAACAAGAGAACCCGTAAAAATCACCCCGCAATTTCTGTACGCTATAGGCGGGAGCAAGCCCCCGCCCTACATTTCAACGGACAATTATTTTGTGACAACAACGGTGTACGTCTTGCTGTACCCGTTGTTAGTAACCTTTACCGTAACGGTATTTTCGCCGCTTTCCCAGGTCGCCGCAGAACCGTTTTCGACGGTCTTGCCGCCGACGGTTATTTCTATCACCGCGCCCGCTGCTGCCGCAGCCGTAACGGTGTTGGTGTTGTTCTGCGTAACAACGGTGTAGCTGTCAACCGCAGAATTAAAAGCGGGGGAAAGCGTCAGCGAACCGATCGAAAGGCTCGAAAGCGTGCAGTCGGGAATTTCGGCGGAAGCAGGAACAAGAGCCGCGAACGCGCAACCTTTTTGATAATTTCTGCAGACTGTTCCTTGGGCACGAAGCCCTGCAATTCGTCTTTCAAATAAACCATAATAGTTGATAGTGTACAGTTGACAGTTGACAGTTAAACTGCCAACCGCACACTTCCTCCTTTCAAAATAATAAATTAAAATTTTCAATTGTAAACTGTACACTGTTCACTGTCATTTGCGTTTTACCTGACTTGCCCGAACCGCCTCAATAAAGCTGTTCGTTGAAGCGACGGAGCTGTCCGACATATCGCCAGTCCGCACTCCCGTTGTTGACTTTTTGGGCGGCTTGCCTAAAAACGCAGGATATTTTTCCAGCACCTTGTCAACGGCTTTTTCGATAGGCGTGTCGTCCCCCGCAAGCCTTGCCGCAAGAGCGATAACGTCCTCCGCAGCGTCGGGGAGCACTCCTTTTGAAAGACAGGCAACCTTTATTTCAAGAGCCTGTTTTTCCCGCTCGGCAGTCTCTTTCGCGGAATTAGCCGCCGCAATATCGTCCGCCGCTTTCTGCTCGGCGTTTTTTGGGGAATTCTTCCATTCGCGGTAGGCTTTCAGCTCGTCCTTTGAGGGCATATCCTTTTTTGCGCGGTCGAGCCGCTGTTTAACGATGTCGTCAACTTCCTTTTGGGTAAAGGTTTTTTCGGCGGGTACTTTCTCCGCCGCCTCACTTTCCGCAGCGGGAGCGGTATTTTCCGCCGCAGGAGTTGTGTTTTCTTCCATAAAAATTCCTCCTTTTAGGTCGGGTAGACCGATAATAGTTTACAGTTTTACGCCGTAAGAACGTTTCGGGCAAAACAAAAGCACCCCGTTCTCCAATTGCTGGAGAACCGAACGCTTTGTGAACATATTGAATTTGGCATAAGAAAACCGCCTTGAAAACTCAAAGCGGTTTTAAAATAACAGCAAAATTAACCGGTTAAATCGGGTATGAAAATTCATCACCTGTTTTAACGCTGCACGGTTCGGTTATGATTGATATAATTCTGCCTATGTCCTCGGGATTTCTGAAATGCGTCATTGCAATAGAAATAACATCAATTACTGTTCCCGTGCCGCTTATAAGCTTATCGCCTGTTTTCAGCGCTTCAATGTCGCTCCGCGTTCCCTCAAAGGCAACGCATATCTGATTTTTTACGGGAAGCACACTCAATACTTTCAGCATATCATTTACCTCCTTTGCTGCGGTAATATTGTTCCAATTCCTTCGTGTACGCTTCAAGCGCGCTTTTTGTCTGCATGATTTCGTATTCCGATAATTTGTAAGCTTCAGAATTTTTAATAAGCTTTTCCTGCGCCTCAATTTCACATTTCAAGCGGGTTTCGAGATCCGCCGTATCAAAACCGCGGCGGCATTGTGCGGAATGTATAAGCTCTTCAAACACAACCGCCCTTGACGGATTTGAATTAAGCAATATAGTATCTGCGTTCAAAGTAGAACCTTCCGCATTTTGAAGCTTTAAAAACGCGTCGGTTTCTTCATTCATTTGAATAATTCCGCCTTTTGCCTTAAAAGACTTAACAATACGCTGCAGCTGTTTTTTAGGCATAGGTTCGACAAAATTGTCCGGTTTAGGCTTACGCGTCAGCAAGTCCATAGGGGTATCACTCCTTGCTTCTATTATACCACTTCCCGCCGAATTGTCAAGAGCGGACGAATAAACATTCCTATACGAAGTATCCCCCTCCCGAACCCGCCGCTCCATAGCCCTCTGCGCCTGAAATTCCTTGTACCGCGCGGCGTTCTCCTCTTGGTCGTAGGGTAAATACCGCTGAAAATTAACCCCTGTCCGCTTTTCCTTGCAAGCAAGGAACGGATATTTGTGGTGGTGACAGTTAATGCCGAGAATACCGTCCGGCTGACCGTAGGACGTACTCGACCAAGGGTAAAAGGGAATTTCATTCCCGTCCCCGTCGTGACAAATCCCGCTGCGGTTGCTGCGGCTGTAAATCTTGCCCTGATCCTCCGCGCATTTCGGACGCGCTCCCATATGCGAGGAAATCTGAATAAGGTCAAGATCATATCTGTCACAGCAAGCGTCCTGCGCCGCGTTAGCCGTGTTGTTGACGGTGGTGCGAATGTCCATATTGATGTACGCCTCGGGGGACCATTCCCGCCCAAGCTTGTCCACAAACGCGGGAATGCCCTTTTGCGCAAACTCTTTTATGCAGTTCTGCACCGCCTCCTGACGGCTCACACCGCCGCTTGCTACTTCAAGCGTGTGCTTGCCCAAAACCCCCAAAAGCTCTTGCCGCTTTGTGTCGTCGTAAATTTTATTGACGAGATTTTTGTATGCGCTTCCCGCCTTATACTGCATAACCGTGTTCACAAGATTAAGGTCTGTAACTGCTTGCCATTCGGAGGCTGCGTTTATCACCCCAAAAAATTTTCAAAAAAGTCCTTGACAACAGGTTAAACCTATGACATAATATAATTACAGGGCAAACAAGCCCGAGTAAGTCGGCAAAGGCGGAAAGGAAACGGTATGGAAGAAGTTATGACCGATAAGCAAATGTTTACAATGCTGAAAATGATTTTGGCAATTCTCGAAAGGTGCAATACCAAAGAAGAGGCGATTGAAGAAATAAAATCTTTTCTTGCGGATAACAAGAAAGACCAGTAAAATCGGGCGGGAACACGCGGGGAGAACCCTGTTAATTCCTGCCTATTTTTATTCCCTCAAAGTCATTAAGTCTGTCATATCGGCGGACACCTGATTTTCTTTAGCGATCCTGTCAAGCTCCTTTTGGGCGGCTTCCTCATCGCAGTTCTGCACGTCCATTATCGCCGCAAGTTTCGCTTTTTGCCCAGAATAAACTCCCGTCCGAAGCTGTCGAAAGCCACGTCCAACGCCTTCAAAGTGTCAACCGCACACGAAAAAACCGATACTCCCAAAGGGCAGTACCGGTCAAGATTATTGCCGAAATCGGGCTTGAAATATCGCAGCATAGGCTCTGAGGTTCGATAGGTCACAACCTCGTCAATATCGGGGAACAGCTCCGACAGCTCACAGGGCTTGCCGATACCGTTCTTTTGGGCGGACTTGAAAAGCGAGTGGGTGACTTCCGTACAACCGCTTTCGGAAAATCCGTGTTTCTCAAAAAGCGTGTAGTAAAAGCCGTTCCGGCGGATTTTGCTTTCAAGAATTCCCCCCGAAATTTCCCGCTCGTTCCAGTCGACGGGGACGAACCTGTCCGCCGCAATGTAGTTAAGACGGGGCTTTTTCTCCTCGGCGTAAATCTTCACCGCGCCGCCCCCCAGCGCGTACGCCCCGGAAAGAAACTCGGGCATACGCTTCCAGAAGCCGTTATCGTTCAGAGCCTCGGTGACGTATTCAAGATAAGGCTCGGCGGCAGAAACCGTCACCTGTTCCGAGAACGTCAGCCGTGCGAACTCGTCCGCAAGAACCTTTGCGGCGCAAAGCGTACCCATAGCGCGGTCGCCCTTTGCGTAAAGCCCCGATTTCTTGACCCGCCGCCAGGGAGGACGGTTTTGAAAAATGCCGTCCCAGTATTCGATATACCCGTAAAAGTCCCCGAAGTCGGGGACGGAAAAGCCGTAAACGCGTTTTGCGTCGGTTATAATTCTCACTTGATAGTTCATTTCAAAACTTATAGCAATTTACTTGCCCCCTTGAGGGGGCTTTGTTAAAGTTCGGTATGTTTCATTTAGCTTTGGGGGTGACACTGCCAGCGGGGGCTCCCCGCCAGTCGGTGAGAGATTTTCCGTCCCAAACCGCGGACTGAAACGCCTCGGTAACGTGCTTGCAGTGCCGCATAACAAAAAACCTGCCTTGGGACATTATCAGGTTGGTGAACCGAATACGACCGAGAATTTCCGACTTGCGGGCGTTATGCACGTTAAACGCAAGCTTCTCCCGCGCGCAGGCGGTTTTAACGCCCCGTATCAGCGTGGTTTCCGCGCTGTCGAAATACCCGTCGTAAACGTTGTACTTGCTCTGACATCGGCGCACAAAAGCGATTATGTCACTTTCAAGCAGGGCAGGGGAGATAATCTCTTTTCGGTAATATTCATCCAAAATAACGACTTTTTGAAGCCGTCGGGAAAATCCCGTACACACCCCCGCGTGCGCTTATCCTAATCTCCAATAAAAGCGTAGACAAAAAATCTGCACAAAAATCATATACGCAAATTTTTGCTTGATTTTTTGTACGCTTTTTATTGGAGATTAGTATGACCCGTTCCCGCCGAAGTCAAAACCGATATTGCAGTACATAATATCGTCGGGAGGAACGTCAATCAGAAAGCGTTCCGTACCGTCCGCAAAATCCTTGTAAATAACCCCCTCGGCGGACACCCACAAGCCCTTGATGTACCGGTCGTGAAACACCCCCGTGAACAGCTTTTCCGCGTGGGCAAGCTGTTCCGCCGTAAGGGTAGGATTGTCGTCCATAAGAAAATGCAGGTGCAGAGCGTTCCGCGCCGCCGCCTGCAAAATCCATTCCGTGTAGAACCGGTGAAAACGGTTTTCGGGGTTGCAGTTGAACCACAGCTTAGCCCCCGACACCGAAAGAGTACGGGTTATCGCCTGTTCCACAAAAGAGCGGGGCATAAGCGCGACCTCGTCGAATAGAACGCCCGACAGGGTAATGCCCTGAATGAGCATATAACTGCTTTCGTCCTTGCCGCCGAAGATGTAGAAGCAGTTCCGCCTGCCGCCGCCCTCGACGGTCAGCAGGTTTGCGGAACGCGTATAGCTAACCTTGAAGTACGCCGTAATGTCCGCAATGCTCATAAGCGGCGTGATGATGTTCCGCTCCGCGCTTCGGACGGTCTTTCCGCAGATACCGAAAACCGCCCCGTCAAAGCTTTTCATCGCCCACAAAATAAAGGACGTTATCATACAAACGGTTTTGCCGGAACGCACCGCCCCGTCGCAAATAAGGGCGTTACAGCCGTCCTCATAGCACCACTTGAAAATACGTTTTTGTTTAGGGGAAAGCTTAGTGAATGTCATCGCCGTCCACCTCCGTCAGAGCCTTGTAAAGTTGGGGAAGCTCCGTTTCTGCTTTTGCCGTATCTTCCGCAGGCTTCTCGCTCCACCCCTTGAAATTATTCGCCAGCGAGAACTTCGCCCCGTTCACCCCGTCCCGGTCGAACAGGCGGCGTTCGGCGTACTCCTCACAGCGGGATTTTGCCGCCGTCAGAACATCGTTGAACCTGTCGGAACGGTGCTGATAATTAAGCAAGGACTGGCGGGTCTTAAACCCCAGCCATAAAGCAAGCCCCGTAACCGTGGGCGGGTGAGCGCCGACGATAACGGGACTTCCGTTTTTATTCAATACCGCCTCGCCGAAGTCGTCCGTAAGAGGACGCCCCTCGCAGTCGGTGAAATAAGCGTCCACAGCGGCTTGCATTTCCGCCGCAGATGTGTATTTTAACTTGTTGGTTTTGCCCACGGGCACGTTCTCCTTTCGGGTAAAGTAAAACCACTCGGGTTAGGAGTGGTTTTGTTCTGACGAATATCTCTCTTCTAGCAAGTAAAGTCTGTCAAGTACATTATCAAGGCGTCTTTTTTGATATAATAGCTCATCAAGTTGTCTTTTAGATGCATGACCCGACTTTAAATAAAATTCGATTTTATCATATAGTTGATTTATTTCATTGCCTATTTTAGGAGTATCTATTTGCAATTTATTTTCTAACGCTTTTTTTATATTTATGTCCAAGTAATTAATGTTTGAAATAATGGCATCTAGCTCGTAGTTTATTATTCTAATGTTCTCTTTCTCATAATCCCACTGTTCATTAATTTTAATTCGATTTTGTTCTGTTTTATCCAAAGCAGATATTAATCTCATAAGCAAAGCATTGTTAAACTCATGTGAATCTTTTGTATTAGTATCATATGTAGCTTTTGGCAAATTGACCATGTTCAAAATTGAATATCCTGAACTGCTATCTTCATTTTCTTTAATTGCTTCTGAAATCTTTTTCTGATCTTCAATCACTTCATCATATAGCCGTTCACATCTGTACTCAACAGTTGAGATCCCTTGTATATCAAAAATACGATCGGTTTTATTATCCTTTATAAGTACAACAGGTTTATCAAAAGCATGTCTTATACCGAGTTCATACAGTACGTTTGGATTTCTTGAGCTTAAATCGCATATAGCCATATCACAATCAAGTATTGCCTTAAATATTTTGGTTGTGATTAAATCACTCACACTGTTTTCATCAACACGATATGCTTCGTAACCTGCATTTTCTACAGCTGGTTTTATTATCTGCAAGTATACTTTAAAGAAATGCCCTGGTGTGTACCCATCAGGGTCACTAAACGGCATAATTACAAAACAACGTTTTTTCTGCTGCTGGATTTCTTCAGTTGTGTTTTCGTCATTCGATTTAGTTCCGTTAAACATGGTAATGCCCCCCCTAAAATTTTGTTATAACCACATAATACCACATAAAACACGAAAATGCAATATCTTATACGCAAGTTCGGTGTTTTTGACATAAATCGCACGCCTCATTAGTGCAACCTGCAAGCAAAGAGCCCGCCGCCGACCGCGTTAGGGGGACACGATAACGGCGGCTTGGTTAATCATTCTTCGCTGTTTTACACTATATCACATCAAAATCGGACACTCAAGGACATATTTTTCAAAGCCACACCGTGAAGCCGCTGCCTACTTTGCGCCGTGTATGAAATCCTCGTTTTTCAACAGTGGGCTGCGTTACTTTTTCAGACCTATTTTTTTACCCTCTTTC
>JAMPIC010000041.1 GCA_023663025.1 Prevotella sp. | reverse complement strand
AGATACCGTAAAATGCAATAATCGCACAGGTGAGAGGTAAATCAAATGGCTTAAAAACGTCATTTGTCTGAACCTCACTAAAAACCGGAAAAGTTAAAAAAGCAATAAGGGATTAAGATTAGATCAGCCGGTCGGAAATGCTTACACTGAGGGAGCTGTCGGTAAGATATCCCTCGGCGTTTTCGCAGTACCGCGTATAAAAGCCGGGACAGTCCCTGCGCACAAGCTTCTTTATGCCGTAGATGTCGCAGGAATTATACCATACCGCCGACGAAAACGCGCCTATGCAGGAATCCCGAACGCTTTCGCGCACAGCCTGTTCGATCAGCGTCTCGCTTATCCCGCCGGGATTTTCCGCGATGAAAAGCTTCAGCTTGATATCCGCAAGCACTGTGAGGACGTCCCCCGCCTCCTCCGCTTTAAGACAGGTCTCCGCGCCCGTTATGAACACAGCAGCCCGCTTGCCGTCCGCCGTTACGGGGACGGTTATTTTGTCTCCGCTTTCAAAGGCGTTCAGCAGAAGCTTCGCGCCCAAGGCGTCCTCCTCCGAAAGATAGCCCGCAGTGCCGTTTTTCCGCGCAAAGGTCAGACCGTCAAAGACAACCGTATCCCCATCCGCTTTCAGTACGGGCAGGGCGGCGGCGCAGTCAAGCACGCCCGTGTCAGCCGCAAGCCTTGCCGCCGAGGTGTAGACGGTTTTCCCCTGTGCAGCCGTCAGGGACATAACCGTCATAAGCTGCTCGGCGGAGAAAGAGCCGTCCTCCAGAAGCACTTCCGTAACCGCCGCGGGGTCGTCGGAATATGCCACGGGACAGGAGGGCGAAACGCTCCCGTCGAGGAACAGGGCAAGCTCGTCGGAGGGATTTTCTATCCCGCCGCCGATTATCAGCATTTTGATGTGTCCCAGAAAAATTTCCTTTCCGGCGGAAATCTCCGCGTCCGCGATCGCCGCCCGGACGGTGGCTCCCTTTCCGCTTACGGTGACGCTGTTCGCCTTGCTCACGTCGGGTTCGGCAGTGCCGCTTTCCGACTTGTACAGCTGCAGGCTGACCGCGTAAACGCCCTCGGATTTTTCCAATCCCATAAGCTGGACGAACGCCCGCTCGCCCACCTCCGTACCGCCGAAGCAGCCGGTGAGAAGAACGGTCGTCAGAAGCGCGGCGGCAAGATACAGCGTAAATTTTACTTTTTTCATACTTCGGATTTTTCCCCCTTTCCGACGGGAACTTTTTTCGCGCGTGAAACTATCAGCGCGGCAAGCGGGATAATTCCCGTGAGAATTATTACCGCCCAGCCGGAGCATACTGTGCCGTACAGCTCGTCAAGAGAGCTGCCCGCGACCGTGACGGCGGCTAAGATCCCGAACGTCAGGACAGCGGAAACGCTTGTCCCGAAACGCATTCGGGGGAAGATCTCCCCAAACAGCTCCGCCGAAACGTGCAGGAAAAGGGACGCGTTTATTACCGCTGTGACCGTCCATACGACAAGGTAAAGGGAATCCGCCCGCTGAATGAAACGCTCCCCGCCGAACGTTCCCAGCGCAAGGAACGGATAATCGGTCAGAACGGCGAAGTCCCCCAGAACGGCGGCGATAAGCAGCGTGACCGCCGCCGCAAGAACAAGCTTCGCGGAAAGAAGTCCGTACAGACCGCACCTCAGCTTATCGCGGACGCGCCCCGCCAAAAATACGGCTGCGCATATCTCGCCGCTGCGGGACAGGTCGTCCATCACCGCAGAGAAAAGCCCGTCCCCCTTGAGCGGCTCAAAATAAAGGTTTGCGCTGCTTATTTCCCCCGCGGAGGAAATCGCCATAGCCGCAAGAGCGACCGCAAATACCCAGAACAGCAGCACCGCGCTTCGTCCCAAAGCCTCAGTGCCGAGGCGGGCGCAGTACACGCAGACTATCAATATCACGCCGATCCACAGCAGCGCGTCTGCGTAGGGGAAAAACCGTGCGCTGAGAAAGCTCTGGAAATGCAGCAGGCTGTTCGCCGTGTAGAACAGAAAGAACGCCAGATACAGCGCGTCGATGACCGCCCCGCAGAATTTGTTTTTTTCCGTGATCACCGATGTGGAGCTTCTTTTCAGGAGCACAGCGGGTATCAGCAGAACAGCCTGCACCGCCGTGGAAATGGCGGCAGCCGTCAGCCGCAGGGAAAGTCCCTCGCCCTCCCGCGCAAAGGGCACAAAGGTCATCAGCGTGAACGCCCTGCACATAAACAGAAGCAGCAGGAGCTGTCCCCAGCCTATATATTTTTTTTGTTCCATTATAAAACCGCCTTTATCAGAGAATAGATTATTTGTCCATTTCCACGCCGTGGAGGGTCTCCACGCTTGCCCGTCCCTTTGCCATTCTCGGAAAGCCTATTCTTGTAAGGACGTCCCTCATCGCTTTCGGGGTAAAGGGCGACAGGGGGGACGTTACGGGCGCGCCGTGGTTTTCCAGTGAGCAGACATTCACAAGGGCGGCTGCCGCAACGAGGGAAATGCCGTAAAGTCCCGCTATGCCCCCCGCCGCGACGGCGATAAACCGCAGCATGGTTATCTGCTGATTAAGGCTCGGTATCACGAACGAAGCCGTCACCGATATGGCGCAGGCAAGCAGCAGCGGATTGGAAATTATTCCCGCCGAGACGGCGGCGTCGCCTATGATAAGTCCCCCCACTATGGAGACCGCCCCGCCCACGCTTTTGGGCAGACGAACTCCCGCCTCGCGGATTATCTCGTAGAACAGCAGCACGATAAACGCTTCGGCGGCAATGGGCAGCGGCGCGGTCTGTTCCGCGGAGGCAAGGGTCATCAGCAGGGTATGGTTGAAAAGCTCCGGGTGGAACGTCGCCACAGCCACATACACTGCGGGCAGGAACACCGCCAGGAAAAAGGAAAGGTACCTTATCCAGCGGATAATAAAGGCGTAGAACGGGCGGAAATTGTAGTCGTCCAGCGTTTGGAAATTCTCGATAAACAGCGCGGGACACACAAGGGCGAAGGGCGTGCCCTCTATCAGAACGCCGATACGTCCCTCGAGGATTTTCGCGCAGAAAACGTCGGGACGTTCCGTTACGGACACTCCCGAAAAAAGAGCGGGCTTGGGATTTTCCAGAAACGGCTCGACGTAGCCGCTGCCCAGTATGCTTTCGAGAGGAAGTCCCTCAAGCCGTTTGCGTATCCTTTTCACCAGCTTCATGGGAACACGGTCGGTCATATAGGCGATGATAACGTCCACGTTGCTGACCTCGGTGACGGGGAAAAGCTCGAACCTGAGCAGCGGCGACTTTATCCGTCTGCGCACAAGGGACATATTGGTGCGCACAGTTTCCACAAAGCCCTCATGAGAGCCGCGTATATTCCCCTCGGAGGACGGCTCGCCGATACCCCGGGTCTCGTAGCCCTGAACGCCGAAAGCGAACGCCTTTGCGCAGCCGTCGATAAGCAGAACGGCAAATCCGCTCATCAGCCGGCGGATAAGGTCGCCGTACTTTTCGGGAATGCCCCTGTCGATGGTCATAAGCATATTGTCATGAACGTGCTTGAACAGGCTCTCGGCGGAGGGGTACTTCTGCGGGTCGAGGTTTGTCAGGGGGTTGAGTATCAGATTGGTGATCGTCTGGGTGGAGATCATTCCCTCGAAGCAGACGAGATTGCAGGGGATATTCCCGACGAAAAACGGGTTAAGCAGCAGGTCGGAGCTTTTTCCGAGTATAGTTTCGATATTGGCGGCGTTCTCCGCCAATGACGGAGACAGCGGGGTCTCCTTATAGTCGAATAAATTTGACGGGTTCATTTCAAACTCCTTTAGATTTTTTACAAGGATATTATTTCCGTTTTGTGCAGAAAAATACATGGAATTTTTCCGTCCGTACAGGGAATAATTTTTCAGAGAACATAAATAACAAAGGAGTAGTTCCATGTCGGTCGTTTTCATAAGAGCGGTTATTCTTTATCTGCTGCTGATTTTTTCCGTACGCCTTATGGGCAAACGTCAGATCGGCGAGCTTCAGCCGTCGGAGCTTGCCGTTACCATTCTCATTTCCAATATTGCCACGCTTCCCGTGGAGGACACGGGTCTGCCGCTGCTGACGGGCATCGTCCCCATAATAACCCTTGCGGGTCTGGACGTGCTTATGTCCTGGATCGGCATAAAAAGCCGCGCCGTAAGACGGTTGTCCTGCGGCGTGCCCGTCATAATAATAAGGGACGGCAAGCTTGACCAGAAGCAGATGAAAGCCCTGCGCTTCACCGTGGACGACCTTATCGCCGCCCTGCGCGGTCAGGGCGTTTTCGACATAAGCGAGGTGCAGTTCGCGGTGGTGGAGACTACGGGAAATCTTTCCGTGTACCAAAAATACCCGTACCGTAACGTCACCAACGGGGATATGTCCCTCAAAGGGAAAAGCAAGAACCCTCCCGAGGTCGTTATCGCGGACGGCGAGCTTATCCGAGGGGCGATGGAGCGGCTTTCCCTCACCGAGGATTGGACGGAAAATATCCTGAAAAAAGAAAAAACCGCCGTCAAGGACGTTTTTCTCATGACCGTTGACGGCGACCGAAACTATTCCCTCATTGAAAAGGAGTGATACCGTGAGCCGTGTTGTGACCTCCGTCTGCCTTATGCTGGCGATAATGGCGTATTCCGTTTTCGCCGCCTTTGTGATACGGAACGAGAACGGAAAGATATCCGCGATAATCGGCGAAATAAACCTGTACGAGCAGAGCGGGGACGTTGAAAAAGCTTCCGCAGCCGCGGACAGGCTCAACGAAAATTGGTTTCGGTTTGAAAGGAAGATGAGCGTTTTCGTCCGTGACGACAAGCTGAACACCATCAGCGCGTCGGTCGCCCGGGTAAAGCCGTACATCACCGAAGCCAATGACGAGCTTGACGCGGAGCTTCGGCACATCAGCCGCCAGCTGGAGCTGCTGTACCGCGCGGAGCTGCCGGCTTGGTATAATATTTTGTAAAAAAGAAAATTCCCGGGAGCAGACGCATTTCCCCGGGAATTTTTTCATTCATATAAGTCCGCTCAGCTCGTTAACGTAACCGTCCGTTTTGGAGGGAACTTCGGGCTGCTTCTGCGGAGATTTCGCATATGCATACGCGGATTTTCCATGCTTCTTGATGTTGTACATTGCCTCGTCGGCGGCGGCAATTATCTCCTCGGCGTTTTTTCCGCTTTCCCGCAGGAAAGCTATTCCCACAGAACAGTGGACGTTCAGCTTTAGTCCCGTGGATTCCGAGATAAAACCGTTGCCCAGAATGTCGATTATCTCCTGCGCGATCTTGCCGGAATCGCCGTAGAGCGTAAGATTTGTCAGGCAGATAACAAATTCGTCGCCGCCGAAACGTCCCGCGAAACCGCGCTCGAAGCTGATCTCCTTAAGAGTATCCGCAACGAATTTCAGCACCTCGTCTCCGCAGGCGTGACCGTATTCGTCGTTGAAGAACTTGAAGTCGTCCAGATCAATGAACATCATCGCGTCAAGAGACTTCTTCGCGGCGGATTCCTCAATCGCCGCCGTAAGGGACTTGATAAAGGTCTCTCGGTTGAAAAGCTGCGTGAGAGCGTCGTTGCTGGCGCGCTGGATAAGATGCATCTCGCTTTTCTTTTCCTTGTCGATATCCATGATTACCCCGACAATCTTTGTGGGAATTTCGTCGCGGTTATAGAACTTGGTCGCCTTTATCATTATCCATATGAAATCGCCGTATATGCTTTTGACGCGGTACTCGCCCTGCATGAAGTTTGCGGGACCCAGAATGCGGTCAAGGTCGTTCATATAGCGTTCCTTGTCGTCCTTGTGAACGCGTATCTTATAGAAAAAGCTTTCTTTCATGCTGTCGTCCTTGGGGCGGTAGCTGAATTTCTTGTTGAAGTTTTTGGAAACAAAGACCGTACCCTTTTTGAAGCTTATCTCAAAAACGATATTGTTTGTGATCTCAACGATGGTTCTGTATCGCTGTTCGCTCTCAAAAACGTCGTCGAACATGGTGTTGAACGCGTTTCCTATCTGGCGGAACTCGTCGCTGCTCCTTATGTCGAACCGGGCGTACATATCGCCTTTTTGTTTTTTCTGGAGCGTTTTTATTATTTCGTTTATCGGTTTGGCGAACCAATACACGAAAACTACCGCAAGAATACACGAAATTATCAGAATGATAACGGAAACGTTCCTGATCGCGGTACCCGCGCTGTCGGCGACCTTGCGCTGACTGACCTTATCCGAAACCGCAAGCATGGACCATCTGCACGCGGGAACCGATGAAACGAAAAGCGTCCTTAGTCCGCGTCCCGAGCCGAAATCGGAAATAATATCGGTATCGTCGCCGTCGGCAGGATTTACAACTCCGATAAGAAGATTTCCCGCCGCCTTATAGCTTTCGCTTTCCATGTAACCTTTCAGCGTCTTATAGGGATACTCGAGAAGATTTCCGCTTGAATCCATAAGAGCGGCAGTGGTGTACTTGTCAAGCTTCGTAAAATTTATCATATCCTGAAGCCTGCTTGTGTTGTATAGCTGGTAAATTATTCCTTGGCAGACATTGTCATACGAAAATATGGATTTGGCAACGATAAAAACAGGTATCTCGTCCTCGTCGCCGCTCATGAAGAATGAGGACACGCCGTTGTTGTTCTGCGCAAGCGTGAACAGCCCCTTATAGTTGGACATGCGCTTTCCCGTGTCCGAGCTGTCCGTAGAAGCTATTATCATGCCCGAATTATTGATTATCATCACCTTTTGCAGGGACGCGTCATTGGCAGATATTGCGGAAAATCCGCTTATGATGGATGCGTATTCCTGCGACGTCTCGGATATCTCAAAGCCCTCTTCGTTGCTTGCCTTTGTATATGACCTTACGTTTTCCGACGAAGCGAGATTTTTCGCGGAAGAAACGACCTCCTCAAAATAGAAATTGATATTGTCGGCTTGATTTGCGATAACGCTGCCTGTTGCCTCGGACATAAGCTCCAGTGAATTAGCGTTCATTTTTGAAGCCGAATAAACGTTGACCGTAATTATCGGAACTATGGCGAGCAAAAATATAAAAACCAACAGTTTGAACTTAACCTTCACGGAATCCCCCCTTGCGGAAAAACCTGCGGTTTCCCACGGTGTATTAATTATAGTAGACCGGCAAAGACATGACATTGCCGTTTATCGCAGCAGCCGTGGAATATCCGCGGTAAGCTCCCGCCGCGCAGAGCCGCGGGAACAAAATGGACTCCGCCGTCTCGCAGACGGAGGGCAATTGCTTTATCTATATAATATATTTTAATATTTTTTCATGGATTTGTAAACAGATTATACAGGACTTTGTTAATAAAACACAATAATTTTTTATAATTTTATGCACATTTACTTTCTTAACTTTCCCGAAAGCACCCTGTCCTGAACGATAACATACGCCATTGCAAGCACTACGGCGGAAGTGAGAATGATGACTGCCGTTTTCAGAACCTTCGGCACGTTTCTTTTTTCTCCGTCGCCGGGATCTGGACTTTCTTCGCCGTTGTCCGTTCCGTCAGTTCCAAGCGCAACGTCGGAAACGCTGCCGGATTCCGCGTAAGTCTCCTCAGCGGAGCTTTCCGGAACCGCTGTGCCCTCGGTTTCCGGTGCGGACGTTTCCGAAACCGCGGCAGTTCCCGCCGTGGAATAAGTCTCAGCCGCAACGTGTTCCGGAACGGAAACCGACGTGACCGTATCCGTATCTGCCACGGATGGCGGCGCGTATGAAGTATCGCCGCCCTGCGGAGGTTCGCTTTCGGTGACTGTTGAAGTTTCCTCGCTGCCGACAGAAATAACCTCCTCCGAGCCGCTGAAAACGAGCATATAAACCGTCAGCGGTTCCATATCGAAGCTGAAAGAGTTGTCCTTAACGGTTATCTCCTCGTCTGCGGGGACTATTTCCGCGCTTTCCCCATTGAAGCTGTAAACAGCCGCGCTCTCAAACACGGCGTCGGACTTTATCACAACGTCCGCAGTCTTGACGCTGTTCTGATTTTTGTTTATAAACAAAGCTTTAAGCGAAGTATCGTCCCTGCCGTCTATCGAGGCATATACGGAGCTCATAATGTCCCCGCCGTTGTCCGCTTTTACGGAAGTATCGCCGAAATGCCCTCCGTTTCCGTCGTAGTCGGTATAAATGTTTATTCCCGATTTCTGGTATTCGGTATCGTCCGAATTGGGTTTGAGACAAGCCATATGAACGCTGTTTTCGGCAAAGATACCGAGAGCGTCCGCAACGGCTATGCCTCCGCTGATATGTCCCCCGCCGCCGAAGTTGTACTCCGAAAAAGAAAGCTTGGTGCCGGGATAGTACATATCTATTGACGCCGCAAGCGTGGGGATAAGCGGGATATGCTGGTTGTGCATGATGGCAATGGTGCTGTTTTCGGTGTAGCTGCTGTCCCAGAGAATGCGCGGAGCCTGAAGCCTTGTGTTGTTGGAAAAATTATCCGTACCGTCGATAATAGGCTCAAGCAGACCGTTCGTCGCTTCTGTGTGATAATGGATATCCAGAACGTCCAGAAGTCTTGTTCCCGCCGCTTCGGACGCGCTGCGCATTCCCATGAGGTAGTAGTCAATGAACCAGCTGTAGTCCTGAGCGTGCTTTTCCCAATCCTCGGGATTTTTCAGGTTGATGAAAGCCTCGATCCCGTTTATGGACGGTCCGTATACGAGAGCCGTGGGATCTATTCGTTTCACGGAACCGGCAAGCTCCGCGGAACGCTCTATAAGCTCGTCGGCTGTGACGGGAAGCGCAGCCGCGTACGGATAAAGCTCCGACCAGTTCTCCGGCTCATTGTCAAGGAAATAGCCGTTTACGCCGCCGTCCACGGCATAGCCGTATTTATTGGCAAGAAAGCTGACGTATTCGTCCATATACACAGCGTCGTCCGTAATATCCGGCTCGGAGAAAAAGCTGTCGTGCTTTTGGAAAAATACCTGTCTCCAGCGCGCCTGCCCGTCGGAGGGGTAGACCGCTCCCGCCGAATCGGCAGCCACCATGCCCATCATCTGGAGGGTAACGTACCTTGACGGGATATTGTAACGTTTCGCCTTTGCCAAAAGGTTGTCCGTAAAGAGGGCGGGGTCGCGCTGTCTGTCGGCGGGGTAGGACTTAACAAGTCCGTTGTCATTGGTGTTGCTTTGACCCTCCGCACTGTTGGAAAAATTTGTCTCCCAATTGTAGGAGGACAGTCTCGGATCGGACTGCTTCAAGGCGTTGACCGTAAGTCCGGACAGGCTTGTCTCAGAATTTATGCCGTATATGTAGGGACTTATAGCCTTGCGTCCCGCCGAGGTATTTATCTCCACGGAAATATTGTCCGTGTCCAGATAGCTTGAACTGAACATCGCGGAAACATTGGTATCGGATATTCCCGAAAAGGACAGGCAGGCGGCGCAGCAGGCAAGCAGAAACGCCGTGATTTTTTTCGGCAGCCGTTTGTTTATCATCATAGCGGTGTTAAAAAACCTCCGTATCAACAGTATCATACCTTAATTATACAGCAGACGGTGCGCAAAAGCAAGGGAAAAAGCGATTTTCATATTTTTACATGAATTTAACGCTGTAAACGCCCAATTGTCCGTTGAGGGCTATCCGCAGGTTCGCCGTGCCGCTTAACGGCTCGAGGGGTATCCTGTAGGCCGCGAAGCCGTCGGGACGGGGCGACGGGGACACGTCCGTCCTGCCGATAAGCCTTTCGTCCGCGTTGATCTCCAGGCTTCCGCCCTTGGCGGGAGCGGAGCATACGACTTCCGCAACGGTGTAGTTTTTCATTTCCGCGCTGCTGAAAACAAGTCCGCCGCCCCAGTCTCCCGACATAACGTAGTGGTCGTTCCTCTCGAAGCTGAAACAAAGGGAGATATTGTAGCCGCCGTCATTGTTCTTAGCCTTGACGAAGCTCATATCTCTCGGAGGGATAATCTCTCCCTCGATGTTCAGCTCGGCGGAGCAGCGGATATCCTCCGAGGACGCTCCCGCCGAAAACGTGTAGGAACCGCTTTCCACGCAGAGCTTTTCCCGGGTAACGTCGTAAAATTCCAGCGCGGAGAAGGGCACGTCTATCTCGACCGCGACCGTTTCGCCTGCTCCAACGCGCGTTCTCTTAAAGCCGCAGAGCTGTTTCAGCGGACGTTTCACGCGGGGCTTGCCGGCTTTGAAATATATCTGTACCACCTCGTCCCCGTCCCGTTCCGAGACGTTTTTCACCGTCAGGGAGACCTTTACCGATTTGCCGTTCTGAACAGCTTTGAAGCTTCCGTACTCAAACTCGGAGTAGGACAGCCCGTGTCCGAAAGGAAACAGCGGCTTTCCCCCGTAGTACATATAGGTCATATTGTTGCCGATGATGTCGTAGTCCTTTATGTTGGGCAGCTCGTGTACGGACTCGTACCAGGTCAGCGGACACCTTGCCGCGGGGTTGAATTTTCCCGCCAGAACGGCTGCCGCGGCAGTCCCCAGCTCGGGTCCCGCGTGGGAGGTGAACAGCATTGCGGGAAGCTTTTCTTTTTCCCGTTTCACGGCGTAGGGATACCCCGCCGTTATCATCAGCGCGGTTTTGGGATTGGCTTCAAAAACGGCTTCGATAAGTCCGCTCTGACGCTTCGGCAGGACGATATCCGGTCTGTCGTAGCATTCTCTCGCCACCTGCATTGGGTGATTTCCCGCGCAGACAACGGCGATATCGGCTTTGCGGGCAAGCTCCGCCGCTCTTTCCGCGCCGCTCGAAACCACCGTCAGCTCGAACTGCTTGTCGGGGGTAATTCCCAAAGCCGCCCTCGTTGAAAGCTCGCCGTCCCCGTTTACAAAAATATCCATCGCCTTGCCGTGCCAGCTCTTGAAGCAGTACTTGCCCTCGTACACCGTCGGCTTGAACCACTCGCGGATAAACCATTCGTAGGGCGTGTCGCTGACCGCCTTGTAGACGCCGCCGCTTTCGGTAAGGTATTTCCCGTTCAGCTTGGACTTGAAGTTCATCGACCCGAAATCCCAGTCGTGAAGCTCGAAAAGGCAGCTTTCCGTTATCCCGTCCGCCGCCGCCCTGACCGAGCCGTCCCCGCCGACGGAAAGGTACTTGCCGTTACCGCAGGACTTGACCGCCACAATGTCGTAGCCGTTGTCGAACAGCACATTCTCTGCGCCGAACTCGGCTTCCAGACCCTGCCTGATACTTACCGCGTAGCTTGATTTTCCCGTGTACCAATCGGCGTAATTCTCGTCCGCAATAGGACCCGTCAGCGCGATTTTCGTTCCCTTTTCAAGGGGCAGCAGACCGTCGTTTTTCAGCAGGCAGAACTGCTCCATGGCGGCGCGGCGGTTCACGGCGCGGCTTTCCTCGCTTTCGGGGACGACTTTCATATCCCTGTATGGGTAGTTTTCGTCAAATTCGCCGAGACGAAATCTTCCGTACAGGACGTTCCCCACGGCTTTGTCAATATCTGACATTGTAATAAGTCCTTTTTCGAGAGCGTCGGCAGCGGCAGCGGCGACCATATCGGCGGGGTCGTTCATGCTGTCCGCGCCGTTTTTCAGGCAGAGAGCCAGCGCTTCCGCGTGGGTTTGAACGCATTTGTGAGCAAGCACGTTCTGGGAGAAATCCCCGCCGTCGGTGACCACGAAATCAAGTCCCCAAACGTCTTTCAGAAGCTTTTGCAGATCGGGGTTCATCACCGCGGGAACGCCCGAAAGCTCGTTATAGGCAGCCATAACGGAACGCGCTCCGCCCTCGGTGATCGCCGGCTTGAAAGCGCGGTAGTAATACTCGTGCAGCGTTCTCATATCAACGTTCGCGGAGCACCTGTCCCTGTCCGCCTCGTTGTTGTCGGCGCAGAAATGCTTCAGCGCGGGAATGGTTTTCAGGTAGACGGGATCGTCCCCCGCCATACCCTTTGTGAACGCCTTTGACATTTCCCCCGTCAGGAACGGGTCTTCGCCGTAGGCTTCCTCCGTCCTGCCCCAGCGGGGGTCGCGCTCCATATCCACGGTGGGACCCCAAAGCATAAGCTTTCCGTTGGGACTGTTTTGATAATGGTAACGGGCTTCGTTTCCCGCGATAACGCCGAGCTCATACATAAGCTCCGGGTCGAACGAGGACGCCATTCCTATGGGCTGGGGGAACACCGTGGATATTTCGCCCGTGTCCCTGCCAACGTAGCCGCGGGCGACTTCCGTTCCCACGTACCATTCTCCCACGCCGAGACGGGGCACGGCAGCCATATGGCAGGAAAGCATATTCATTTTCTCCTCGGGGGTAAGCCTTGCAAGCAGGTCGGAAACGCGTTCTTTCATAGGGAGGGAACTGTCGCGGAACGGAAAATCTGACATAAAAACACACCTTTCACGGATTAGAAGTTAGAGGGTAGAAGTAAGAGCTGTATAATTTTGCAGGAATATACTTAAAGTATAAACAAAAAAATTACAAAACAAGTAAGAAGCACCGAGCGGCAAAGCCGCGACTAAAAGTTTCGCCCGCCTTTTCAAAGGCGGCAGGTTTCCAAAGGGCGGCGCCCTTTGGTCGCCCTCCGCAGAGGGCGAAATCCCCTCCCCGCGCCCGCAGGCGCATTCGTCCGAAACGGAGCAGGAGGT
>JAMPIC010000040.1 GCA_023663025.1 Prevotella sp. | reverse complement strand
TTTCACCGTTCGGAACGAAAGGGATTTCGCTCCCTGCGGGGAGCGACCAAAGGGCGCCGCCCTTTGGAAACCTGCCGCCTTTGAAAAGGCGGGCGAAACTTTTAGTCGCGGCTTCGCCGCCCTGTGTTTCTTACTTGTTCTGTAAACAACAATTTATCTCCCGCTGACCTCATTCCATCATTTCCCGAGCAAGCTCGGCTTGACGGCAAGTCTGTTTGAAACGGTACAGATCAACCTGTGCCGTTATTTCGTTCCGCAACACTTCCGCGCGCGGAAGTCCACGCACTGTAACCCGTCCCCGCAGGGTGAATATCGTTACGGAGCCGTACCGCAGAATTTTTCCCGCAAGGCTCTGACAGCATACCGCTTCGGTTATTTCTTCAATGGGAACAGAGATTTTCCCCCAATTTACACGCAAATTTGTAACGGTTACGGTTTTGGGCCTTGCGGCGGCATAGCCGCAGACCGCGATCGCCCAGAAAAAAACCGCCGCGGGTTTCCATGTCTCCGGCAGCACGCACAGGACAAGAACCGCAGCTGCCGCCGACGCGGCGGGAAACAGTGCGGCAGGTTTAAGCTTGCATGAAAAAATAACGTTTTCTTCGGAATTGCCTGCCTTTTCCGCCATTTTAAGTCCCCTCCTTTTGCCTGTTCCGACGTGCCTTAAAAGACACAATTCAATATTATTATAATCTAAAACGGCACAAATGTCAATAGTATATAAATCATTTATGATACAATACTATTTAAAAGAGGTGTCGGAAATGGCTTATTATCAGAGAATACGCGATCTGCGGGAGGACAGCGACGCTACACAGCAGACCGTCGCGGAGTATCTGGGAACATCGTCCCAGCATTACGGAAAGTACGAGAACGGCAACGCGGAGATACCGTTTGAACGCGCTGTCATGCTTGCGGAATATTACGGCGTCAGCCTTGACTATATAGCCGGACTTACCAATAACAAAAAAGGTCTTGCGGCAAGCGACCTCACGGAAGAACAGCAGGATCTGCTCAGGTTTCTTTCTCAGCTTTCATGCGGCGAAAAGAAGCTTCTGAAAAAGTTTATGTCCCGTCTGGACGGAACGATAAAGTAGAACTTTTTTTAATTTTCGGAGAAAAATAACGGAAATATCCCCGTATCGCCGTTTGGGCGGATACGGGGATATTTTGCGCTTCGGAACGGCCGGGTTTACCGTAAAACATCTTCCATATCGGCGATCTCCGCGCCGCCGTAATAGTGCAGAAGTATCTCTTTGTAATCGCTGCCGCCGTTCGCCATGGCGTTTGCCCCGTACTGGCTCATGCCCACGCCGTGTCCGCTGCCTTTGGTGGTGACGGAAAACGTCCCGCCTTTCGCGGAATATTCCACGGCAAAATTCGTCGAGCGCAGGGAAAATATCCGCCTGAAATCGATCCCCGACAGTTCCGCGCCGCCCGCAGTCATTTTCACCACAGTCCCCGACGCGCTTCTTTCCTCTATTTTCAGCCAATCGGCGGGATCGCCGCCAAAGTCGGTATCCTCTAAGCTTGTTTCCAGACGGGCTTTCAGCTCCGCTTCGGCAAAGACGGTCTCCTCCAGATAGGAGGGGGACTTCTCGTCCTCGGTGCTGTCAACGGGGACAAGATACTCCACGGGACTTCCCCACACCACTTCTGCGCTTTCGGTCATTCCTCCCGACGTGGAATGGAACGCCGCCACTATCGGTTCGCCCTTATAGACCAGCACGTCCGAGCCTGTCGCGTCAACGGCTGCGGAGGCTTTTTCAAGGTAGACCCCGTAGCCGCTCCCGTAAAAGGCTTTCGCCTGTTCGGGGGTGAAGTACGCCTGATACTTCGTGCTGTCATTGGAAATATCCGCACCCATAAGCTCCGGGTCGGGGGAGACGCTCTGTTTTTCACGCTGTCTGACGGCGTATGTCCGCGCAGCTACAGCCTGGGCTTTGAGAGCCTCTTCGTGATATGAGGCGGGCATTTCCGCAAGCACCGCGCCTATGACATACTCCCGCAGGGAAAGTTCAATAACCTGTCCGCTTGTAAAGTCCAGAACCTTTAGGTTTTCGGAAACGTCCGCCCCGTCCCGGTTAGCGGACGTTTCGGCGTTATCCGCGGCTTCGGCTGTTTCAGACGTTCGGGGGACAGCCTGTCCGCCGAAGCTGCCGCCGCTTCCGCCGCTCCCGCCGGCAGCCTGGGCAAGTCCCGCAGCTTCCGCCGTAAGCGGCGGGGACGACTCACCGCGCGGCTTCAGAAACGTCAGCATGGGTATTGCCGCCAGCAGCAGCGCGAACAAAGCGGTCACCTTCAGCAATTCTTTCATTTTGAACAGCTCCTTTCGGAGAGGGGAAACAGTCTGCCGTTCCCGCTCTCCCTTTTTGTATTTCGTTTCCGCAGTCCGCCAGTCCGCCCTAAAGCAAATTATTTGCGGAAAAGCAAAAAAATCTTGACAATGGCGAGTATCTGTTGTAAAATATGAATATATGCTATTTTATTATTACTAAAAGGAGAACACATATTGAACGGTATCGACTGCGATAAGAACTTCTTTAAAAGCTTATGCGGGGAATTTGTGAAAAATAACAGTATTTCCCCCGAACTGTATGAAAAGTATCAGGTGAAAAGAGGTCTGCGCAACAGCGACGGAAGCGGCGTTATGGCGGGCATAACAAACATATGCAACGTCCACGGCTACATCGTCAACGAGGGCGAACGCGAACCCGTGGAGGGCGAGCTGATCTACAGAGGATACAGTATCGGCGACATCGTTGCAAATACCTCCGAAAAGGGGCGCTTCGGCTTCGAGGAAACGGCTTATCTGCTCCTGTTCGGACAGCTTCCCGCAGAGGAACAGCTGCGTGACTTCAACGAAATGCTTTCGGAGTTCAGAGAGCTTCCCAAGGGCTTTTCCGAGGATATGATCTTCAAAGCTCCGTCAAGGGACATCATGAACAAAATGGCGCGTTCGGTTCTCGCGCTGTATTCCTACGACGAGGATCCCGAGGACAGAAGCCTTGAAATGGAGCTGCTGAGAGCGGTCTCGATAATAGCGAGACTTCCCTCCGCCATGGTGGACGCTTACCAGATCAAGCGCAGGGTGTTCGACAACGAAAGCCTTTATATGCACCCCCTCAATCCCGACGAGTGTACCGCCCAAAGCGTGCTGTCCACCCTGAGACCCGACAGACAGTATACCGCCGAGGAAGCCCGTCTGCTCGACCTTATGCTCATACTCCACGCCGAGCACGGGGGAGGAAACAACTCCACCTTTACCTGCCGCACACTCACCTCTGCGGACACGGACGCTTACTCCGCTTATTCGGCGGCGATAGGCTCTCTGAAAGGTCAGCGGCACGGCGGGGCGAATTTCAAGGTAATACGCCAGCTTGAGGAGTTTAAGGAGAATATTTCCAATTGGGACGACGACGGCATGGTGGCGGACTACATCGCAAAGGTCATCAGGAAAGAAGCGGGCGACGGAAGCGGTCTTATCTACGGTATGGGACACGCGGTCTACACGCTGTCCGACCCGAGAGCCGTTATTCTCAAAAGGAACGCGGTGAAGCTTGCGGAGGGTACGGAGTACGAAAAGGAATTCCGCCTGCTGGACGCGGTGGAAAGGCTTACTCCCGAGGTGTTCGCAAACGTAAAGGGCAGCGCGAAAACAATGTGCGCAAACGTTGACCTTTATTCGGGATTGGTCTACAGAATGCTGAAAATACCCGCCGAGCTGAACACGCCGATGTTCGCGGTGTCGAGAATAGCGGGCTGGTCGGCTCACCGTATCGAGGAGCTTATCAACGGCAGGAGGATAATCCGTCCCGCCTACAAGGCGATAGCCAAAAGGAAAAAATATATTCCGCTGGAAGAGCGAGTATAATATACCGTATGCTTAATCAAGCCGTTTGACGGCAATACTTTATAAAGGGGAAAGCAACATGGCAAAAAAACCTTACAAAGCAAAAAAAGTCAAGCTTGACAAGAAACATTCAATGGCGGCGTATGGACTTACGCTTATCGCGGCGGTCGCCGCAAGAACGGCTCAGCTCCAATCGAATATGAATTTTGCCACGGGAAAGTATATCGACCAATCGCCCGCGAAAAATTATACGCTCTGGGCGCTGATAATAGGATTTCTGCTTATAGCCGCCGTGCTTATTTTAGGAAAGTCAAAGGACAAGGCGATAAAGTCATGTATCCTTATAAATCCCATGCGCCTGCGTTCGGAAAGACTTTCCAAAAAGGTATCTCCCGCAGCCGCGGCTTTTATGATAATTACCGCCGCGCTTATCGCGTTCGACATAATTATGGATCTTTCGGACGTAGCGTCAAAAAACGAGGCAATATCCACGGAAGAAAACCCGGTATTCGCTTTCGCGGGAGTATCGGTCATAACCTGGCTCTCTTATGTCTGTGCGGTAATTACGCTCATAACGTTTATTTCAATGGCGTCCAATATCCTCAAGGGAGAGGGAGTTACGACCGGCAACTGCGTGTTTATGATGTTTTTCCCTATATGGAAGCTGCTTGAAATATTTTCCATGTTCTCGGAAAACCAGCTTGTGGGAGTTTATTCCGAAAAGGTCTATATCATGCTCACGGCTATGGCTTCGTCGATGTTCTTTATCTATGCGGCAAGGCTTTTCGCCGGCTACGAGAAAAAGAACACTCGTATATGCATGTGCTTTTTCGGATACGCGGCTTCGGTTCTGGCGGCTGTATCGGTTGTCCCCAGGTACATTTCATACTTTACGCTTGACTACGCTTCGCGGGAAGGAATGTCCTCCCCCGACGTTTCGGACGTTGGTCTCGCATTGGTGACATTGACTGTCACGGCGGTTTTCTGGAGCACCTACGTTTACAGGGTAATGCCCAAGCTTAACCTTACCGGAAAACGCCGCTGGACAAAGACCGCCATTACGGTGAAAAAAATGCAGTCCATCGACGAGGAATGACCGAATATATAAGGGGTATCAGACGTTTCTGCGGTGAAAGGCGATACGGGATACCCCTTTTTGACATTTCCGGAGACGGCGGCAAAGGGCGAAAGGAAGTGAACGACCGTCATGAAAAAAATAGTCTGTGCGCTTGCGGTCTCGCTTTGCGCCGCGCTTACGTCAGGCTGTTCGCTGGGCGGTTCGGCGGATTCGCTTCTTTCCGCCCCAAGGCTGTCGGAAGAACAGAACGCGGTATACGACGCGCTCATCAAGTCTGCGGGAAAGGACATACGGCTGAAATATCCCCGCGCGGGCGAGTACCGCTCGGCGTTCGTCTTTGCGGATATCGACGGCGAACCCGACCGGGAAGCGATCGTGTTCTATGAAAAAGCGGGAGAGACCGAGGACGGCGGAAACGTCAGAATAAACATCATCGACCGGCGCGGCGGCAAGTGGACAAGCGTTTACGACCACGCGGGAGCCGGCACCGGAATTGACAGGATACTTTTTTCCGATCTGGGCGAAAGCGGCAGACAGAGCGTTATCATCGGCTACACCCTGCTTTCGGGGGAAAGAAGCGCTCAGATATACAGCTATGAGAACGGTCTGCTCAATACGGAGTATTCCGACAGCTACAGTACCATGTTTACCGCCGACCTCGAACGGGACGGCAGCAACGAGCTTATACTCGTCCGCCCGGGAAATCAGGTGAGGAAAGCTTCGGTAAGCTCCGTTGCCGCCGACCCCGAAAGCGGCGGCATAACCGAAAAAAGCAGCGTCGCTCTCGACGAGGCGGCGGCGGAATTTGTGAGTGTTGCCGCGGGATATGTGGGAAAGGAAACTCCCGCCATCTTTATAGACGGTCTGTCGGGAGGTCAGCTCACCACGGAGATAATCTATTCCGTGGACGGTCAGCTGAGAAATCCCCTCTATTTGGGCGAATCCGCTCTTATTGAAAAAACAAGGCGTCCCTCGGGATACCTTTGTACGGACATCGACCTCGACGGCGTTATCGAGATACCCACGCTGACCCTTTTCCCCGGGTATTCGGAGGACGCGTCGGGCACAAAGCTTTACAGCACCGACTGGAACGTTTTCGACAACTACAGCATTGCGAAAAAATATTCAAGCTACTATAATGTGAGCGAGGGGTACTGCTTTATCCTGCCCAGCCGCTGGGACGGAGTCGTTACCGTCAAAAGAGACGCGGCGACGGGAGAAGCGGTGTTCTGCAAATTCCGAACCGATCTGCTCAACAGCACGTCGGAGCTTTTAAGGATAGCCGTGGCTTCCGAGGAGGAAACCCCCGCGCTGCTGGACGAGGGCTATATGATGCTGAAAAGCAACAATAAAACCAATTATCTGGTAAAGTGTCCCGACCTGGAGGACGAGCCGCTCGTCCTTACGGGAACGGAAATAAGCAACAGCCTGTATCTTATGGCGTGATTGAAAGGATTGATATTATGAAACGCATACTTGTCTGCGAGGACGAAGACGTTATCCGCGACTTTGTGGTGATAAATCTCAAACGGGCAGGCTACGAGGTGGTGGACGTTAACTGCGGCGAGGAAGCAATTAAAGTGTTCGACGCGGAACACGGCGATTTCGACATTGCTTTGCTGGATATCATGATGCCGGGTATCGACGGCTTTCAGGTCTGCAAGGCTCTGCGCAAGAGAAGCAGCACGCTGGGCATAATAATGCTTTCGGCGAAAACACAGGAAATGGACAAGGTGAGCGGTCTTATGATAGGCGCGGACGACTACATAACCAAGCCGTTCTCTCCCTCGGAGCTTACGGCGCGCATCGACGCCATTTACCGCAGGGTCAGCATGAGCGTCGCCCGCGACGAGGACGAAGCCGCAACTATCGAATCGGGACCGTTCCTGCTGAACCTTAAAAGCAGGACTGTGGCAAAAAACGGCGTTCCCATTGACCTTACCCAAGTGGAATACCAGATAATGGAATACTTCATGAACAATCAGGACACCGCTCTCGACAGAAGCTCCATACTCACCCACATTTGGGGAGAGAACTACTACGGCGACGACAAGATCGTGGACGTGAATATCCGCCGTATCAGAATGAAGATCGAGGACGAACCGTCCAATCCGAAATATATTTCCACCATATGGGGCTTCGGCTACAAATGGTCGGTCAAGGACGATCAGCAGGGAGCTTCCGCGGGAAGATAAGCCGCGCTTGTTTTTGCGGCGTCCTTTCGGAACCAATAACCGAGCGGACTTTGCGTCCTCCGGAAATGCGGACAGAGGTGAAAAACGTTGCGAAAATCCAATATCACAAGGCGCTGGCTTGTAAACAACTTAGGCGTTATATCCGCAATGCTTTTCGCCCTTGTTATCGGAGGAACTCTTTTCGTGCGCGGCTACTACTACAGCTCCGCGAGACAGTATATGACCTCGCGTATGAATATGGTGTCCAACATTTTGCAGCGTTCCTACAACGAGCCGTCCTCAAGCTTTTCGGCGGAGCTGCGCTCAGTTGTGGAAAACTGGTCGGAAAAGGACAAAATGGAGCTTATGGTCATCAGCCGCAAAGGCGGCGTGGGACTTACCTCGTCGGGCTTCGTCCCCGAGGAAAAGATCGACAGCATGACCGACTACGCCGACGCTTCCGCAAGCGGTTCGAGCGGCTACTATACGGGCAGAACGGAAAGCGGCGAAAAGATCATGGCGGTTTGCGTAATGCTCCCCGAAAACGATTCGGGCTACGCCGCCATGAGAATGGTTTCGTCTCTTGAAGAGATAGACAGGCACATAGGAAATATCGCGCTGACCCTTGCGGCGGTATGCCTTACCATACTCGCGCTGATGTTCGCTTCGGGACTTTATTTCGTTAAGTCCATCGTTATCCCGGTGCGGCAGATAGGCTCTACCGCGAGGCGTTACGCGGTGGGGGACTTTTCCGTCCGCATAACAAAAAAGAACGACGACGAGATCGGCGAGCTGTGCGATATCGTCAACCACATGGCAAGCGAGCTTGCGCTTTCGGAGACTATGAAGAACGAGTTTATCTCCAGTGTTTCCCACGAACTGCGAACGCCGCTTACAGCCATAAAGGGCTGGGCGGAGACCATCGGCAGTATGCCCGACGACGCGGACGCGGTGGCAAAGGGAATGCGGGTCATAGGCAGCGAGACGGAGCGGCTTTCCGAAATGGTGGAGGAGCTTCTGGACTTTTCCAGAATGCAGAACGGACGGTTCAGCCTTAACAAGACCACAATGGATATCCTTGCGGAGCTGGGGGACGCGGTGCTCATCTACGCAGAAAAAGCCAAGCGGGAGGGCATAGAGGTCGTCTACGAGGAACCGGATATGCTGCCCTTTGTTTTCGGGGACAAAAACCGCATACGGCAGGTTTTCATAAACGTCATCGACAACGCCATCAAGTATTCCGACAGGGGCGGAGTGGTATCGGTGCAGGCGATAATGGCGGACAGCAGCCATATAGAGGTGGACGTGTCCGACACGGGCTGCGGCATAAGCGAGCAGGATCTGCCCAAGGTCAAGACCAAATTCTACAAAGCCAATCACACCCGCCGCGGCAGCGGCATAGGTCTGGCGGTGGCGGACGAGATAATCGCCATGCACGGCGGCAAACTTGATATTTTCAGCAAGCAAGGCGAGGGGACTACGGTTACGATAATATTGCCGGTTAAAACCGATTAGACTGAGGAAAATAATGTTTAATATTGAATATAAAATCGTATATGAAAATTGCTTGTCATCGGATATGTATTATGATTACTCTCCGGATATACCGGATTATTTTGACACAGTCGGAACAGTTTACGGAGATATCCTGATAACCGCCAACGGTTCACGGTACGGCGGAATATATGATGTGCCGGCGGAAACGGATTACGGCGATACAGTGCTTGACTATTGGTTTGAACAATTGCTTGAAGCCTGCGCCGCCTTGAATGCCGGAACAGAATATACAGCGGCGGAACCGGAATGCAGGGACGTTTATCTGCGCTTTCACAAAAACGGAAACACAGACTTAACAGTCGAAAATTCAACCGGAAACAAAACGGAATGGACGGAAACTGTACGGTATTCCGAATTTGTCAGCGAAGTAATTTCTAAATCCCAAAAATTTATTGACGGTCTTTGCGGTTACAATGCGCGAATGGCAAACTCAAAGGTCGTTATGAGAATAAAAGCCAAGCTTGTTCGTCTGAAAAAACAGTGCGCTTACGGCAAACCTGTAAAATAACGCTTTTGTAGGGGCGGGGTTTCCCCGCCCGCGGTTGCTGAACATCGGGACGGGAAAACCGTCCCCTACAGATGCGGTTATTATTTTGCAGGATCGCTGTAAGAAATGCAAATTAAAAGCCGCCCTGCTCGGCAAGCTTTTAAATAAGCATAATAAAAAAGTTGAAAAATCCAAAAGAAAGGATACAATAACAAAATGAGCGAAGAAAATTCCTGCAAAAAAGAATGCTTTAAATCAAAAATAGGCGGTCAGGCTCTTATCGAGGGGGTCTATATGCGGGGCATTACCACGGCGGCAATGGCGTGCAGACTTCCCGACGGGAAGATCGACGTGGAGCAGTGGGCTGTCAGAAACGGCAAGGACGCGCCATGGTACAGAAAAGCCCCCTTTGTGAGAGGCTGCATAAATTTTGTGGCAAGTCTTGCCGAGGGCATACGGTGTACAATGAAGTCCGCCGAAAAGCAGATAGGCGAGGACGAGGAAGAGGAAGAACTCAGCAAGTTCGAGCAGTGGCTCACCGACAAGTTCGGGGACAAGCTGGTGAACGTCATTATGATAATTTCCGTGGTGATCGCGCTGGCGTTTTCGCTGATAGTTTTCAAGGGCGGACCTATCCTTATCGCCGACCTTGTGGAGAAGCTGGGAGCGTCCGAGAGCGCCCGTCCCGTCATAGAGGGATTTGTGCGGCTTGCGCTGGTGGTGGGTTATATGTACGCGATTTCCTTTATGGGAAGCATCAAGACCACCTTTATGTACCACGGAGCGGAGCACAAGACCATCGCCTGCTACGAGGCGCGGGAGGAACTCACCGTGGAGAACGTCCGTAAGCAGACCCGTTTTCACCCCCGCTGCGGAACGAGCTTTATCCTGATAGTGCTTATCATAAGCGTTATTGTGGGAATTTTCCTGCCGCGCGAAAATATGTGGATACGTTTCGGGGTGCAGATGCTGTGTCTTATTCCCGAGGCTTCCGCAGCCTACGAGGTCATAAAGCTTGCGGGACGGTTTGATAACGTTCTGACGAAGATAGTTTCCGCGCCGGGACTGTGGCTTCAGAGGATCACCACGAAAGAACCCAACGACAAGCAGATAGAGGTAGCTATAGCCGCGCTGAAGCCGTGTCTTCCCAAGGACGGCGAAGAGGATAAATGGTAATTAGAGGTAAGACGCAAAAATTTGAAATGTAAGATTAGGCAGGTAACGTTACGGAAATATCGTTACCCATGGGAGCAATTTACCCTTATTGACGCAGTGTCAATAAGGGTAAATTTTCGGTTTATTTTTTTATTGCCTTAAACGCTTCGTCGAGATCGAAGATGATGTCGTCGATATGTTCCGTACCGATGGAAAGCCTTACGGTATTGGGTTTGATACCCTGTTCCGCAAGTTCCTCGGCGGTGAGCTGCGAGTGCGTTGTTGAAGCGGGGTGAATGGCAAGCGACTTTACGTCCGCAACGTTCGCCAGCAGTGAGAACACCTTTAAACTGTCGATGAACTTCTTTGCGTCGCTCTCCGTGCCCTTTATCTCAAAGGTGAAGATCGAGCCGCCGCCGTTGGGGAAATACTTGTCGTACAGCCGTTTCTGCTCCCCTGCGGCAAGGGACGGGTGGTTCACGTTCTCAACCTGCGGGTGTTTGGAAAGATATTCCACAACCTTAACGGCGTTTTCCGCGTGGCGTTCAACGCGCAGGGAAAGGGTCTCCAGCCCTTGAAGGAAAATAAACGCATGGAACGGCGAAAGGGTCGCGCCGGTGTCCCTGAGCAGGATAGCGCGTATTTTTGTGACGAACGCCGCCGCTCCCACAGCTTTGGTGAAGCTTATTCCGTGGTAGCTGGGGTTAGGCTCGGTCAGCGAGGGGAACTTTCCGCTTGCCTCCCAGTCGAATTTGCCGCTGTCCACGATCACGCCGCCGATAGCAGTGCCGTGTCCGCCGATAAATTTTGTCGCGGAGTGAACAACGATGTCCGCGCCGTACTCGATGGGACGAACCAGATAGGGTGTGGCGAAAGTGTTGTCGATAACGAGGGGAATTTTGTGCTTGTGGGCGATTTCCGCGATCTTTTCGATGTCGATGATGTTGGAATTGGGGTTGCCCAAGGTCTCAATGAAAATCGCTTTGGTGTTGTCCCGTACCGCATTTTCAAATGCGCCGTCCTCGTCGGGATCGGCAAAGGTGGTGGTGATGCCGTACTGCGGAAGCGTGTGGGCGAGAAGATTGTAAGTGCCGCCGTAAATGGTCTTTGCGGCGACGATGTGGTCTCCCGCGCCCGCAAGGTTCTGGATAGTGTAGGCTATCGCCGCCGCGCCCGAAGCGACAGCAAGAGCGGCAACTCCGCCCTCGAGAGCGGCTATTCTGCGCTCGAAAACGTCCTGGGTGGGATTGGTGAGCCTGCCGTAGATATTGCCCGCGTCGGTGAGATTGAACCGTGCGGCGGCGTGCTCCGAGTTATGGAAAACGTAAGAGGACGTTGCGTAGATGGGAACGGCTCTCGCGTCGGTGACGGGGTCTGCGGTCTCCTGACCTATGTGAAGCTGCTTGGTTTCAAATTTGAGATTTCTTTCGTTAAGTTCGCTCATGATAAATTTCTCCTTATATGTAAATTTTTGTTATTATTGGGCGGAAAGCAAGCGGCGCATTCGTTTGGATAAGAGTTTCATAAAGAATCGTCCTTTCATTACATATCAAATCGGTATGTTTGGTATGATATTATTATACAACCTGTTCCGAGGTTTGTCAAGCGATTTCTTATAATTTTAGTAGGAATTAAATATTTTGTGTGATATTACAATATTCATTGCAGTTTTATGTTAATATCATACAAAATTGTAAAAACCGCAAAACAAACGAAAGCGCATCACAAGGCTTCGCCGATGTGATGCGCCGCAGTTTGTTCGTGCGCCGGAAAATATGCGCTTTTGGCGAGCCGAAGCTTCGCCTGACATTATTTCCCGCTTATAAGGCTTGAAAACAACTCATACTCGTCCTCCGCGCCGAACTGCAGGAAAAGTATATGCTTCAAAGCTTCGTAGTCGGAGCTGTTCGCCGCGTAGGTCTCACGCACCTGTCCGTTCGCGCCGTGTCTCGTTATAACAACGGCGTTAAGGTCGGTAACGTAAATGCTGTAGAAAGTCACTCCCGTGCTTTCGTCCGCTATTTGCAGAGAGAAAAGCGATGTGAACGAATAGTTCCCTATTTCGCGGGAAGTCTCGGTAAGTCCCGCTATGAACTCGATTATGGGCTGGCAGTCCCCGCCTTTTTTGGTGACGGGATTTTCTCCCGATTTGATATTACCCATATCGAAATAGGGGGTAATCTCAACGGTAACGTGTTCGTAGCTTATATCCCTGAGAAGCGGTACGGTTTCCGAGGCGGAGGTATCCGCTGCATTTTCGGGAACGGAGGTCTCCGGGGTTTTTGGGGAAGCGGCTTCGTTTCCGCCGCCCGTCTTGGAATTTCCCTGCGCTGCGGGAGCGGCGGTCGTCTTTGCGGCAGGCGGGGTTTGAGTTTGGCTCTGAGGTGCGGGAACGGTTGTCTCCGCGTTATCGTTGTCGGAGTGAACCTGGATATCCGCCCCGTCGGCGGCGACTTCGGCTATGCCGTCCTGTTCCGTCTCGGAAAGGACGTCTATTATGGGAGGAGCTGTCTCGGTAACTTCCGTTATTTCCGTGACTTCCGTTATCTCCGTCACGGCAGTTATGTTCCCGTCCCTTTCAACAGCGAATTTCACGCCGAATACGACGAGCAGACAGGCTGCCGCCGCCGAAAGCGCGGCTGTCACTTTTCCCGCAGACATCACGGGTTTTTTGCCTATCTCTATTTCGGGAAGCTCGGTAAGAAGCGATTCCGTTCGCTTATAGAAGCTGTCGGAGATTTTGATGCTGTCCATGGCGTCCTTGTAGTCCTTTATTGATTTACTCATCTTCATCAAAACCTCCAATCATCATTTCTTTGAGAAGATTGCGTCCCCGCGCGAGAAGCGTGCCCACGGTCGCGGGTTTTTTGCCTACGATCGCGGATATTTCGTTTATGGAATATCCGTTGTAGTAAAACAGGTGAATGACGGTGCGGTACTTTTCGGGAAGCGACAGCACCGCTTCCATTACCTGATTTTTCTCCGCCATATCGGGATCGGCTTCGGAGCTGTCGCTGTCCTCCAGCGGAACGGTACGCTTTATCCAGCCCGATTTAAGGTGATTTTTGCTTTTGTTCACAGCCGTTCGGAGCAGCCACGCTTTTTCGTGTTCGGGACTGTCGAAGGGTCTCCCTCGTTTCAGAAGCGCGACAAATACGTCCTGAGTAATATCCTCGGCGTCGCAGATGTTATGCACATAGGTGTAACAAAGGCGTATCAGCGTTTGAGAATATGTATCCAGGATATAGCGGATATAGCTGTCAGTTCCGTATTCGGCAGCTGTTTCGGAATACATCTGATTTCCCCCAATGGCGCGGACGGGGACGTCCGCGCGGAAATAATATTATCTTCTGAAAATAATACAACCGAGAGGCGTTATTTTTTTCAAAAGAGGAAAATATTTTTGTAAACTTTTTATGAACGAAATTCTTGGGATTATTTCTCGCTGTCAAGAAGGCGGGGAATTGTTGTTTAGCGCAAAACAAAACGACAGCGCATCACGCGGCGGAGCCGCGACTAAAAAGTTCGCCAGCCTTTCAAGGCTGCGAGTTTCCAAAGGGCAGAGCCCTTTGGTCGCTCCCCGCAGGGAGTGAAATCCCTTTCGTTCCAAACGGTGAAAGGGGTGAGGAATGGCGACAGCCATTCCGAGGGGGAGCGGACACGACCGCTCCCCCTTTGTTATGTGCAAACAAAATATCCCTTGAAAACAGTCCGGTGGACTGTTTTCAACGCGACAAAATTGTGTTGGGTTTCC
>JAMPIC010000003.1:12035-114686 GCA_023663025.1 Prevotella sp. | reverse complement strand
ACTGCCTCGTGCGGTCTTTTCGGCGTGCCTGTTTTTACGTTTGTTAATTATTTGTAAACTCTGCTTTTTAAGGCTTGACTTTTATTTGCAGGTCTTTAATCTTAATCGGCAAGAGCATCAAGAATATTTCCGATCTCACCGATGATTGCGGCATTCTGCTCCTGCTCGCGGCGCTGCTTGTCAAACTGAGCTGCTTCTTTGTATTTTATCTTCCGGAAGTTACTGCTGATGAATTCACCAAATCTCTTGCTCTTGATATATTTGATAATATCATCAATAGATTTTGATTCCCGCGTAGCAAACGGCTTTTCCAAGCTGACAGCGCGAACAAAAGCATTCGCAAGAATATCCTGCAATATCTGAATATCTGCATCAAAATCGGCTCTGAAATCATCAACAGAATATTGCTTTCCGCCTCTGACAGAACTATGATAACGTTTATAATAATCGATAAATGATTCTTTATCGGTTGCACTGCAAGGCTCGTTGATCTCAATTATTTCATTAAGCTTATTTCTTAGAAGATTTATTTTAAAATCATCAGTCGTCATATCCGAAATTTTCGCAAATGCTTTTTTAATAGATTCGATAATACCGTCTTTTCGACCACAGTCAACGAAAAATGCTTTTTCAGCATATTTCCACACGTCTTTAGGAATCTCCTTAATCCCCGCGATCCTGCAAAGATCGTCCGAAAGAATACGCAAAGAATCAACAGCGTTTATGTAATGATGAAACAGCAGCATCATGCACAAAGGCTGATCCTTTGGAGCAGTATCAATATACGAAAAATCATCGCTGCAATCCGATTTTTTGTAAAATACCGACAAACTATAGAAATTATCAATGCAATCATAAAATTTTCTAAGACGTTCAGAATTGTAAAGACTCAAGATAAGAACTTCATAAATATCGCGTGAAAATCTTTCTATAAGACTTTGATAATAAAACCTATTACCGCAGTCCGACGAAAGCAAATCGCTTCTGTAGTAAGAAATCTCATTTTTCAAAAGCTCATTTAAATCATCATAGTACGGGGAGACCGAATCCACACCCATTACCTCAAGCATAATCCCGATAATTTGCTCCGAATACTCCGAGTGCAGCTTATCAGCAATATTTACTATATTTTGTGAAAAGTCTTCATACATTTCATCAAATTTCATACTTCTGATATCCTGATCCATGCGCATCACATCAGCAAATGTTCCGGTATATTTTGTTCTCTTGCGAACTTCATCTATCATTTCATCGGAAATGCCATACTTCGCAACAGTGATCTCAGATGAAATATACTCTAATATTTTCGCTGAAAGAGGCAACTCCGAAAAAGGCTGTTTAAGATCCATGCGGGAATTAATATTATCTCTCAAATCGAGGAGTTTTTCCTCTATCAAAGAACAAGTATCTTTTTCAAAGCCCAAGATATATGTAACCTGCTCCGCGCTGTAGCTTCCGGATGACGTTACATCATTCCGATTGCCGAGAATATCGCTGAAAGCTTTGGATATATCTGAATTTATTCTATTGATTCTGCGCTTAAGAACCTCAAATCGTTCAGTATGATTGTATTTCGCAAGCTGTTGACGCATCGCTTCAATGCCGTCGCCATTCGGCATCTGATCCTCTCGTTCTTTAAAATCCCTAAGAGTACGGTCATCTCCGTCAAGTCCTGCACTTTGCAAATGCGCCAGAGCAGATCCGAAAATGATCCTATGCTTATTAGAGGAAGAAACAAAGCCTTTGCTTGTCCATTCATTATAGGTATCGCTGATGTTTTGGGCTATATCTCTTGCGCCTTCCGTCTTATTGGCAAACACGAAAAGCTTGTCGCTCAGCGGATTGCCGTCATCGTCCGATTCGCGCAGTATTTTAAGCGATTCCCCTGTAAGGCTCGGATACATACCGTTTGCTACAACAATAATAGCATCAGCCGATTTCATTCTTTCACGAGTCTGAATCTTATGCAGCTCTGTTGGCGAATTAAAGCCGGGAACATCAAAAATTACAGCATTTTTCATTTCGCTCAGCTTTTTTGAACGTATGATAACCTGCTTAACCGCACGAGCTTTCGCTTCATCAGTAATATATGCGGTCAACTCACCCGAACCGATTCTGTCTGCGGCAAACTGAACATCGGGACAGCCGAGCAATCCGGAGAGACTTGCCTCATTCCTTATAATAGCAAGAATATCTTCATGAATGGAATCCCCGTATGCCTTTTTCTTATCCTCCGTAACGTCTTGATCGTATATTTTGAGATAATTATTTTCATCAACGGTGTCAAAGGAATATCTCTCATAATTAGGAAATCCGAGTTTACAGAGCTTATCCTTAAAATCTCTGTCAAACTCTTCTGTTGAATAAAAAGAAACAACAGCACTGTCATCACCGTTATCGCCGCTGTACTCAATTTGCGTTGATGTGAAAGTGCATCTTAAATCTTTAGTAGGCAAAAGATTATTCTCCATCAAAGCATTGGCAAATGTACTCTTGCCTGCTTTTTCCAATCCGACAACAGCTATCTCAAACTCATCATTTTTAAGTTTCTTAAGGGCAGTCCCCGCCTCGTTTTTTAAACTATTAAGACGCTTTTTAAGTTCGGAAGTTATAACTGTTCCCGAATCCATTTTGAGAATACGCTCAATCACTTGAATTTGATTGTTAAGCTTGCTTATATATTCTTCTCTTTCAGTTGTCATATGCGTTTTCATAGCCGCATTCCTCCAATAAAAACTTCTGTCAGCCCTTCTATATCTTAATGTTTCAGACTGAACTATATTACCATTATACACTAATAGCTCCCAAATGTCAAGAGCTATTAGTGTAAATTTTCGCTGATAGCTCCTGTAAATTTTCCAAAATCAGCGTATTATTAGGAGCTGTCAGCGTATGTTAAAATTACATTTAGAGGTGATAAATTTGAAAAACACGCTAAATCTTGAAATAGGACAACGGGTACGCGAACAGCGAACTCTTATGGGATACACACGGGAGCAATTTGCTGAAGCTCTTGATATATCCGAACGTTTCGCAACGGATATCGAACTCGGAAACCGAGGTATGTCCTTTTCAACGCTGATACGGCTTTGCAAGCTTCTTTCGGTATCATCGGATTACATTCTCATGGGAAAAACCGACGAGCAAACGTACAACACCAACAAAATCGAGCGAATTATTTCCGGCATAGACGAAAAATATCTGCCCTACACGGAAGATATCCTGACAACACTTATGAAAATTATTCATATTTCGGAAAAATAAAACACGAATATGCCTATCCAATCACCATACCCAAAAAGCAAAGGCGGATCGACGTCAATGTCGATACCGCCCTTAAAATAATTATATTTTCAGATAAAAGCCCGCTCACTGTCGGTATCACTTTTATCATTTTCCTTTTGGCTGTTGGAAATAACTTTTTTAAGCCTCCGGCAGCCCACTTCCGTAAAAATCTTTGCAAGCGCGTTATATGTAGCTTTTTCCGAGTTGGGATCGTGAAATCTGAACACAAGCTCCTTCTGCAGCATAACACCAGCTCCTTTTCCGCTATAATAAAGTATATTCCTGCACACTGATATAAATTCAGTATCCCAAAAGAATAATATATAATTTCACCTACTTAAGTTGTCATTATTTTACAAAATAGTGGGGTAGGTATTGCTTTATACACAACTTTGCATATTCGTATACGAAATTTCCTTGCAATACGTCAAAAAGGATTCTTTAAACTCTACGGTACAGTCCAATCTTTTACCGTCTATAAAGCTAATAGTATTTACCATAAAATGGACGTGTAAACATTTCTGACTTGTATGTACCGCAAACACGACCTGATAGCCGTAAAAATACCGTGAAACACATTTAGACAATTCAAATAAAGCCTCCGCGGTTATCGTTTCATCAGGGGGAAAAGAAATTATAAAATGTACTGCCTGTTTTCCTTTCATTTTGCCATACAGTGATTTAACTGTCATAAACATTTGTACAGCCAATTCGGGAATTACGTTGTAACCGTAAACAAGTCCTTCAGACTTTTCATAATCTGTAATATAGTTAAAAAGCTTCTGAACAGCGTCGCCGTTTGTGTAGTCTCCGCTTACTATCTTAAGAATTGACATATTTTGCCTGCCTCCTCTGCAAGTATCCCGCATATTTGCGGATAATCATTTCCAACTTTATCAGTTACCTCATTTATGGCGTTGCACATTATGGAAAATTCCCTCATCATCTCCCGATTTGCTGCTAAATCAGGCTGTTCCGGATCACAAATCTTTTCCGAAATCGTTTTTCTCACCAGACTGCTGACATTCATACCGCACCGTTCCGCAGCTATAGTCAGATTTTCATATTCCAAATCGCTTAATCGAATATGAATAGTTTTGCAACTTTTCATATTTATTACATTCCTTTCATCATAACATTTAAATAAATGTACATCGACAAGTAAAAATGTAACTCCCCGTTATGTATAAAGCCAATCATCTCTTGGGTATTAAGAAGTACAGTAACAGTTATAACCTTATACTATAAAAGGAGAGCATAGCAAGTAAAGCCGAATTTTGTATCACGGCTTTGCTTATTTGAATGTACAATGCGCAGTAAAAAAATACCGTCATGCTTTGCGGCATGGCGGTAATCTTTTGCTCCATATTCTCTAAGACATTTTGTAATGTCTGCTTATATTAGCAAAGAACTCCCTTGAGAGCTATCGCAACAATACCTATAATGTTATAAGCAGTGTATTTTCTTACATTTCGGCATAGCTATCCTACTGAACAAGCATATTTATTCATATCAAAAACGTAAAAAAACAACTACATACGATTTTAACTACATACAAAATATGGAAAATTCAATGTATGTCTTTACAAAATGCCAAAAATGTTGTATAATATTAGAAAATTATATTTTATGTAAGGATTGAAAAATATGAACAAAAATACTTTAGACAGTTACCTTCCGAAGCCGAAGTCCAAAACCGAGCCTACTGCTTCAAAGCATACAACAAATCCTATAATAGAGTATACGGCGCATGGTAAATTTGCAAAACTCTATCCACCTAAGCTTATATGCGCGACAAATAAAATCAGAGAGATTTGCCGTAGTCTCAATAGCAGTAATTACCAAAGATTTCCGCAAATATACATGATTGTCCAATATGCTGAAAATATAGATAACTCAAACATCGGATTGCCCTTTACCGCTATAGATCAAAAACTATATTTCTCCGACTGTACGGGTACACACGAATACGATAAAAACAGTATTTTCAAAGGCGTACCCGATGCGGAAAAAGATAAACTTATATCATTATTTGACGCGATGTATAACTTTTGTACAGAAATTCAAAAACTTTATCCATTGAATAATTATATTCAATGCTATAACTTTTTCTTAGTAAATTATGACTCTAACAGCATATCTGATTATAATACTCTTTTTAAGTATCTCGTAAACCCTTATAAAATAAACAGCGATCAATGTTTTTTATCAAATGGCGGCTACTTAATTTTCCGTCTTAATAAAAAACCGGTTATTGCACTAAATAATGATATTTTAGATTATAATTAATCTTTCTTTTACACACGTCTTAAAATAAAATCAAAAAAGTACCCGCAATATCTTGAAAAACTTATTGTAGCTTTAACCAAGTATATCAAAGCTATACTGAAAGACATTGAGCTTAAGACAGCCGCAGAAAACCATGTTTTTACATACATATCAAGTTCGCATATGTTTCCTCTAACCGCGCTTGAACTTAACTATGATAACGGTAAAGCCTGTTTAAAAAAATACCGACACAATAACTATCCTGTTCTAAATCCAATCACGATAAATAATTCAGATATGATAGCAATACACAATATTGACAGCTATATTCCAACTGTTTTTTTGAAAATTCTTAAGAAGCTTTCCGGAAACAATATTAAAACAGTAAATGATCTGGCTAAACTAATTGCTAACTGCTTTTTACCGTACCCCATTTCCAAAAAGCTTTTTGTAATTGAAACAGAAAATGAACAGGATGTCCTGACCGTTAAAAAATTTATAAGCAGTATTTTGCGTTCAAACAGTTCGGAATGCGAAATAATCAATGAAAACTTTGATTACACAATCAATGAGTTTTGCAGTACCGAAATGCTCAACCAACTTAATTCATTGCGTTTTTCCAATATAAAAGCAATTTTTTTAAACCGCAGTGAACATAATCTGTCAAGCGGACAAGCCGAGATAATGTCAAAGCTTATTAACAACACAAGCAATAACACCAACCATAAAGTTGTTAATAATATTCAGCCGATTTTATTTCAATCTGATCCCTGCACAGATGATCTTAGGAATGAGGATATAATTGTGATTGATCTTTCCGACGAACAATTGGAAGAAATCACCGAATCGATTCCCGAATACGATTTAACGTGGGCAAGAATTTATTTTACGCTGTATGGATATTTATTGATAAAAAACAGAGTAAAGTTCGCCTCTCAAGATAAACTGGAAATCCCCAAAGATCAACTAACAGAAAAAATTCTTAAGGAATTTATAAGCAAATGCTTTGTAAGTCCTGAAGAAGCACAAAAAAGGGTCAAACCGCGAAAAGAAAGTATTGCAAATCTGAAAAGAGAAAATCCTTTAATAACAACAGATGAATTGACAGCTGCACTAATTAACGTTCCGCTTCATTTCACATTCAGGGATGAATTTCTAAAGTATATACAAAAGTTTATAGAAACACAATATGATGCCGCAACAATTGAAAAATATAAAATAAACTCTAAATTACTGTTAAATGAGTTTAGGAAAAACAAACAATACAGTCAACTGTATGAATTCAAAAATGTACAGGCACAATATATTTATCATAAAAAGGGAAGCGCATTTGTTAATCTTAGTTTAAAAAAGCCATGGCATATTCTTGAAAAAGAACTTGAAAGCCAAAATGTAAACATGATCACAAGTAATGCCAATGAAAATAATATAGACTTACAGCTTTATGATACGATCAAAAAAGAAATTGATTTCTCACAAGTGCCTTTTCACAAACTTGATGTTCGACTTGAAATTACTTGACAAATTCGTAAATATGTATTATAATTTTTTAAATCAGTATAAAGGGGTGAACCAATGAATATTGCAGCTTACTGCCGCGTCTCAACGGATAAGGAAGATCAGCTCAACAGCCTTGAAGCACAGAAAAAATTCTTTACGGAATATACACAAAACAACAATCATAATCTTGTCGGACTTTACGCCGACGAGGGCATTTCGGGCACAAAAATCAAAAACCGCACCGAGTTTCAAAAGCTTATGCGGGACGCTCAAAAAGGCTTGTTTGAAATGGTGGTTGTTAAGGATATTTCCCGTTTTGCCCGTAATACCGTGGACTTTCTCCAAAGCATACGGCAGTTGAAAGCGCTTAACATTGAAACAGTTTTTCTCACTGCAAACCAAACCGTCCTCGGCAATTCCGAATTTATTCTGACAATTTTCGGCGCGCTCGCTCAGGAAGAATCCGCCAACACCTCAAAGCGTATCAAATTCGGCAAGAAGATCAATGCCGAAAAGGGACGCGTTCCCAATCTTGTGTACGGTTACAACAAAATTTCGGGCGAATACTTCACTCTCGAAATAAATCGGGAGGAAGCCCAAACCGTCCGTGAAATTTTCGATTTATACATAAACGAGGAAATGGGAACGGCGCGTATCGCAAATACATTGAATGAACGCGGAATAAAAACCAAACGCGGCTGCAACTGGACGCAAAACGCCGTAGCGCGTATTCTTACCAACAGAATTTATGTGGGGCAAATCGTCAACGGCAAAGAGGAAATACAAGACTTCCTTACAAGCAAACGCCGCAAAAAAGACGAAACGGATTGGTATGTCGTCAATCGTCCCGAACTGCGAATTGTAAGCGATGAGATTTTTGAACGTGCAGAGAGAATTCTGGAAACACGTCAAAACGCTTTCGTAAATAATCACGAGCGGCATAGCAGCAAGCACCTTTTCAGTACGCTTATCAAATGCAAGGAGTGCGGCTATTCTTTCCGAAGAATGTGCTACAGAGGCTGCTATCGCTGGGTATGCAGCGTAAGGAACACACAGGGGGCGTCTGTCTGTCCCAATGCTGTAATTCTGGACGAACAGCTCCTTATTGACAATTTACAGAACTATTTTTCGGGGATTTTAAAAAATAAGGATACAATGATAAAAAACATTGTATCCGAATTTAACCGTGTGTATAATGAAAAAGCCGACAACGAGCTGCGCGGCGCGGAGCTTGAAAAGAAACAGTCAGACCTTGAAAAACGCCGCCAAAAGTACATGGATATGTATGTGGACGAACTGATTTCCCGCGATGAACTCAATACAAAGCTGAAAAGCATTAATTCCGAGCTTGAACAGGTACGCGGCGAGCTTTCCGTTGCCGAATACAATCTGAGTAGGGGAGAAATGCTTGATGACATTCTCGGCAAGACGTTTTCGGGTATTGAGCAGATAACAGACATTTCCGCTATGAGCAACGCTCAGCTAAAAAAAATCATCAACCGTATTGAGGTTGATAAGGACGGGCATATTGACATTTTTTTCAATCTTTTCAGCGAGATAGGGCTTGACGAAACGTTTCTAATTTGCGACAACCATACATAAAGACATAACCGAAAAACTCCCCGTCATATGTCCGCAGATGTACCCTGCCGTTAAAGAAATTTTGGAAATAAACAAGCAGGAACGTCATATCCGCGGGGGAATGGCAACAAAGCACAAATATGAGGAACAAAAACAATAAATCCAAATCGCCGCGTTCGTCTCAAAACGAACGCGGCGATTTGACAAAAGGAAAAAGCCGCATGGACTAAACCATGCGGCTTTTTCTGAAAGGAAGATTGAATTGAAAATATCTTATTCTTTAACGCCGCCGAGAGCAACGCCCTCAACGATGAATTTCGAGAAGATGAGGTAAACAATTACTACCGGAACGATAGAGAGCATGATCGCCGCGTATTTCGCGCCGTAGTCGGCAAGCTTATCGTTGGAAAGAATTGTATTTACCATCATAGGAAGCGTCATCTGCTTTTTATTTCTTGAAATCAAGATCATGGACGGCATATAGTAGTTGTTCCAGTTGGAAACGAAAGCGAATATCGCCTGTACCGCAATAGCGGGCTTCATCATCGGAACAGCGATCGTAAAGAACGTCCTGTACTCGCCGCAGCCGTCAATTCTGGCGGCTTCAACTATTTCAAGCGGGAAAGACGACTTCATCGACTGACGCATAAAGAACACGATCGCGGGAGCGGCAATGGCGGGAAGTATCAGCGGAATGTAGGAGTCGGTCAGACCGATCTTCGCCATAAACTGATAGAAACCAACCGACGTTACCTGAACGGGAATCATCATTACCGCAAGAATGAACGTGTATGCGGCATTCTTGAGCCTGAAATCGTAAACAACGATACCGTAGGCAGTCATAGCGGAAAACAGAACCGTCAGGAACGTTGTGGACAGCGCAATGATACCGCTGTTAAGGTAACCTGTCAGCGCGTTGTACTCAACCTTGCCGGTCGCGGTCCAATCCTGGAGGGTAGAAATATTTTTGAAAAGGCTCAAACCGGGTATAAGCGAAGCACCGTTGCCCGCGATATCCATTGTATCTCTCGTGGAGTTCACAATAAGCAGATAAAGCGGCAGAATACTCAAAACGCATATAAGAACTATGACAGCCGTAATGATGATATCCTTAGCTCTGAGGGAACCGGTTTTTGCTTTTTCTTTTTCAGACATTGAAACACTCATAATCGTGAACCTCCCCTATTACAGCAATTTGTTTTGCTTCTTGCGTTTCTGATGCTTCTGATCCTTGTCCCTGTTCATGGCAAACGCGAACGCGCCCAGGATACCGGTCAGAATAAACAGCAGAACCGAAGCAGCCGCCGAATAACCGTAGTTCGGACTTACCGCACTGTGGAAGTGGTTGTATATGTAAACCGCAACCGTTTCAATGTGCTTGGTAACCGAAGTACCGTTCTTATAGAGGTAAGGCATATCGAACATCTGGAGACCGCCGATCATCGAAGTAACTACCGTGTAGAGCAGTATAGGTCTGAGCAGCGGAAGGGTAATTCTGAAGAACTGCTGGGTCATTGTGGCGCCGTCGATGCTTGCAGCCTCGAAAAGGGAGCCGTTAATACCCATGATACCGGACATAAGCATGATGGTGGTATTTCCGTACCACATCCATGTCTGAATGACCATGATCATAACTCTTGACTGAGTTACGCCCGTTACAAACGGAATAGGATTACTGATCCAGCCCCAGTCCATAAGCATTTTATTGATAGCGCCGAACTGTGTTTCCGAAAAAAGCATTACAAAGAGCGCTGCTGAAGAAGCGGCTGTAATAATGTTCGGCAGATACATCAGTATCTTGTAAACGCTTTTACCCTTTATCTTCAGGAGAGAATTTGTAAACCATGCTGCAAGAACAAGTGAAATAAGTATCTGCGGAATAAAGTTGCCGACCCAAAGGATGATCGTGTTGCCCATAACCCGTGTGAAATCGCCGTGGGCAGCTCTCCATGCACGTCCGCCGGTGTTGCCGGCATTATCGCCGTGAGTAACCACTCCGTTTTCACCTATCATCAAAGCCTTATAGTTGTCAAGACCGACATACTCCGTTTGGGTGGAGCCGTTGCTTTGAGTACTCAGATAGAATGTATTGAACAGCGGATATATCTGAAAAACACAATATACCACAAAAAACGGAAGAATGAACAAATATCCGTATTTTGCATAACTTATAGAGCGAACTCTTTTGCTTGATGTATTTGCCATAAAAATTCTCTCCTCAACATAAAGTGTAGCGCTTATTTATATCTATGGGGCAGGCTTGATGCCTGCCCCACGACATAAAAGCATTTTAAATTTTAACTCTCAATCAATCAAAGTTAGAGTAATCGAGGTTAGGAAGAGATCCTGCTACTTTATCAACAAACGCATCAATTGTAGCGTCAACGGAATCGGTTGTACCTCTGCAGTAATCTGTTACAGCGTCATTGAACGCAGTCTTGATTGTAGCGTCGTACTCTGTGATACCGCCTGCCATGTCGATGCCGTCGGCAACTGTATTGAGAACCTCAAAGTGGTTCTGACCGCCGAGAACGCCCAGACCTGCGTATGAAGGAATAACCTCAGCCATAGCAGCCTTGTTGGAAACGTACTCGCCCTTAAAGTCAGCGTAGGACTTAGCGCCCTCTGTGTTTGTTGTGAAGTAAGCGATGAATTCCTTAGCAAGCTCGGGGTTGTTGCATCTGTTGGCAACTGTAGCCCATGTGCCGCCCCAGTAGAAAGGCTGAGGACCGACTACAACGTTCCACTTGCCGTAAGTTGCTCCGCCTTCGCCGCCGGCAGCAGATGTCAGAATGGAATCACCGAAGCCCCATGTGGATACGAAGTAACCCATTGTATTATCTGTCTGACCTGCGGAAGTCCAGTCAGTGTTCCACTGAGCAAGATCCTTGATGATATAGCCGTTGTCGTACATAGTCTTAGCCAAGTCGATATAACCCTTTGCGCTGTCGTCGAGCTGAAGCTTGCCGTCAACAACCCAAGGAGTGTTTCTGCCCGCAGAGAATACCTGCCACATACCTGCAGCGGTTGTTGTCAGAGCAGTCTGACCGCCGGAAGCCTCGCTAACTGTCTTAGCAGTATCGAGGAACTTATCCCAGTCGGAAACGAGAGCCTGCATCTCATCGGGGGACTTAACGCCGAGGTATGTCTCGGCAAGGTCTGTTCTGTAGCAGAATCCGCCTGCGGCAGCCTGCCAGGAAAGACCCTTCTGAACGCCGCCGGAGGACTTGCCGATCTCAACTGTGTAGCCGTAGAGATCGCCGTAGTCGCCGTCGGAGAAGCCGATGTCGGAGAGGGGCTTTGTGCCCTTGTCAGCGCTGTCGTCGTTGATGTACTTGAGCGCCCAGTCAGCCTCTACGAACATAATGTCAGCGTCATTGTTTGCGTCGCTGAGGTAGTTGTCGTAGTTTTCCGCAGCCTCGCCGCCGCCGCAGCCGAAGTTCTGTACATTGAACTCGTCGGAAGTGTGGTCGGTGTTAGCGCAGAAGTTTTCGATCATGGGGTTGATGTCGTCTGTGTTCCAGCAAAGAACTGTCAGCTTGCTGCCGTCAGCATTGTCGCCGCTGCTTGCAGCAGCATCGTCGCCGTTGTCTGCACCGGCGTCGCCGTTGTCTGCACCGGCATCGCCGTTATCGGCAGCCGCAGGTGTGTCATTTCCGGCGTCGTTGCCGGCGTCACTTGTTCCGTTATCGCTGTTACAGCCGGCGAGCATGGTTCCAGCACATGCAAGAGCTGCAAGAAGAGCGATGTTTTTCTTGAAATTCTTCATTTGGTTTTCCTCCTTAAAATTATATTATATTATAAATAATATAATAACTTGGTTTTGTCACCGACGGATATTTCCGACCGACGACCCCTCTCTGAGACAGCCGTCGACGGTTACAGCAGGCGAGTCGGCGGGAATCTCCTTTTTTATCAGAGCGATCAGCCTTGAAGCCGCCTCGGCGCCAATCCTGTCCGTATCCTGCCTGAAAGTGGTAAGCTTCGGGTGAAGAAATCCGGAAAGGATTATGCCGTCGTACCCCATCACGGAAACATCGTCGGGAACGCGTTTGCCGAGCCTTTCAAACGCCGCCAGCGCACCTATCGCCGAAAAATCGTCCGGCAGTATAACGCAGGTAGGCGGGTCGCCGAGCTTAACAAGCTCCTCCGACAGCTTTTCCGCGGACGCAGGGTCGTGGTATCTCCCCTGCACCAGATAATCGTCTCTGACATTTATATTCAGGCTTTCCAAGGCATCGCGGTAGCTTTTGACCCTTATCTCCGTTACCCTTGAAGTATCGCCGTAAATATACGCAATTTTTCTGTGTCCCATAGAATAGGCGTATTCAACGAGCGTTCTCATGCCCGCTTCGTTGTTTGAAAGCACCGCGGGACTGTTGGGACTTTCATAATCTATCGTGACCGTCGGCACGGAGCTTTCCAGCAGCTCTGTGACCTCGGCGTCCTCGAAATCGTCCGCACAGACAATAACGACGCCGTCCACATTCCTGCAAATGCAGTGCTCATAATATGTCATTCTTGTGCTTCCGATCTGGCGGCTTATAAAAGTGATATCGTATCCGTTTGCTTCCGCCTCATTTTTGAAACCGTTGAGCACAGCGGCAAAATGGCTGTGCGTAATACCGCTTTGAGCACGTTCAGCGAAAAGCACGCCCAAATTGTATGTACGGTTGGTTTTAAGCGCCCTTGCCTGAGAATTCGGAAGATATCCGAGTTTTTTCGCGGTTCCGCGGATCATCGCCTTGGTAGACTCGCTGACGTCCTTGTGACCGTTAAGCGCCTTGCTGACCGTAGCGATCGAAACGCCGCATTCGGAAGCAATGTCCTTAATAGAAACCATAACACAACTCCAGACCGCAAGATTGGGCGGCGCGTTTGCACGCCGTTACGCGTCAAAAAATCTTTAAACGTTTTCGCCGCTTCGTTAATAATATACAACCGATTTTAAAATATGTCAATGGTTTTTGAAAATTATTAGTTTAAAATAGTCTTTTTGCATAACATATTAAAAAATTTTTAGTATTTTTGACTATTTATTTTTAGACAAAATATGAACAAGATTTTTATATGTTTTCCTATTATAGTGAAAAACGACAACCCTTTTCAAATTACGCGCCGTATTTTGTCTAAAAAATCAATTAAACGTTTAAGCGGCAAAATTACACACAATACACGCCGACCGCAGTCACTCGCAGTCCACAAAGCCAACCTTGCGGTACGCCTTCAGAACGGTTCTGCGGGACATTTTCAGCGCCTTTTCCGCGCCCTCCGTGTAGCACTTCTTCAAGTACTCCTTGTCCCCCATCAGCCTTGCGTATTCCTCCCTGACGGGTTTGAGACGGTCCGCCACCGCTTCTCCCACGGCAAGCTTGAAATCGCCGTAGCCCTTGCCCGCGAACTCCTTTTCGATATCCCCGAAAGACTTGCCCGTCACCGACGAATAAATCGTCATAAGGTTGTTTATGCCGTCCTTGCCCTCGGCAAAGCGAACCTCCGCCTCGCTGTCGGTAACGGCTCTCTTGAACTTGCGGACGATCGCGTCAGGCTCGTCCAAAATATAAATGCAGGCGTTCGGATTTTCGTCCGACTTCGACATCTTTTTAACGGGATCCTGCAATGACATAACCTTTGCCCCCGTCTCGGAAATAAACGGCTCGGGGACGGTAAAAAAGTCTCCGTACTTGCCGTTGAACCGCTGCGCGATGTTTCTAGCCAGCTCGACGTGCTGCTTCTGGTCAACTCCCACGGGGACGAGATCGGCTTTATAGGCGAGAATATCCGCCGCCATCAGCACAGGATAGGTGAAAAGTCCCGCGTTTACGTCGTCCGGGTGCTTCGCGGACTTGTCCTTGAACTGGGTCATTCTGGTAAGCTCGCCGAACTGCGTCGAGCAGGCGAGAATCCAGTTAAGCTCCGCGTGGCTTCTGACGTGGCTCTGAATGAACACTACCGACCGTTCCGGATCGATACCGCAGGCAAGCAGCAGCGCGTAGGACTGCAAGGTCTGCTGACGGAGCTTTGCGGGGTCTTGACGGACGGTAATGGCGTGCATATCCACAATGGAGTAAATGCAGTCGTACTCGTCCTGGAGCGCGCCCCAGCGAGACACCGCCCCGATGTAGTTCCCCAGCGTAAACGTGCCCGTAGGCTGTATCCCGCTGAAAATTATCTTCTTTCTTTCCTGTTCCATAATAATTAGTCCTTTCCTCTGTACAATATGTGGTATACTATATATAATGTCTCATAATATCTTGTTTAGTCAAACATTTCTTTGGACATTTTTCCCAGTATTTCGCAGCCCTTTACAAGCTGTTCGTTCGTGGGCGTGGAGAAATTCAGCCTGAAGCTGTTTGTGGGATCGTCCTCATGCACCGTGAAAGCGTTTCCGGGAACGACCGCGACCTTAGCCTCCACCGCCTTTTTGCAGAAGCCCATCATATCGCAGCCGTCGGGAAGCGTCGCCCATATGAACAGACCTCCCTGCGGGTGGGTAACGGAAATTTTCTTCGAGAAATTCTTCTCGATCTCGGACAGCATAAGTCCGCACTTATCGCGGTAAATGCCGCGTATCTTCGTCAGATGAGCGTCGATGTCGTACTTGTTGAGGAACTCGTCGGCGATTATCTGCGCGAGAATATTTGTGTGAACGTCCGCCACCTGCTTGCAGACAACGATCTTCTGTACAACCTCTTTGGGCGCGGAAACAAATCCCACCCGTATGCCGGGGGCAAGAATTTTGGAAAAGCTTCCCACATAGATTACCCTGCCGTCCGTATCGAGCGACTTGACCGAGGGGATATCCTCGCCCTCGAAGCGTATCTCGCCGTAAGGGTTGTCCTCCAGTATCATTATGTCATACTTTTGAGCAAGCCTGTAGACCTCTTTCCTGCGTTCATATGACATACACTTGCCCGTGGGGTTCTGGAAATTCGGGATAAGGTAGATTATCTTCACGTTTTTGTTGGACTTTACAGCGTCCTCCAGCTTTGCGGGGTCAATGCCCTCATCGTCCATCTCAACGCCCACAAGGTTCACGTTGTAGGACTTGAACGAGTTTATGCTGCCGATAAAGGAGGGCGATTCGCAGATAAGGGTGTCCCCCTCGTTGAGGAAAACCTTGCAGGAAAGCTCGTTTCCCTGCTGACCGCCGGAGGTTATAATAAGGTCGTCGATATCGCCGTTGTAGCTGTTCTGGGACGCGAGACGCTTTTTCAGGGTCTCTCTCAGGGGCGTGTGACCCTCGGTTATGCTGTACTGCAAAGCGGCAACGGGGTTCTCGGAAAGAACGCGGGCGGTGATCTCCTTTACCGCCTCCGACGGAAAAGCCTCGGGGGAGGGATTTCCCGCCGCAAAGGAAATAACGTCGGGAAACGCCGTAAATTTAAGTATCTCGCGTATAGCCGAAGCTTTCAGCCCCGTAACCTTGTTTGAAAACAAATAATCCATACAAATGCTCCTTAAATCAGAATAAAAATAGGAAAACAAAGGATAAAGACAAAAATCTACCCTCTGTCCTCTAACTTCTATTCTCTATTATAGCACATATTTGTTCGTCAGGCAACATAAAATTTAGAAAAAAATTGAAAGGGACGATCAAGTGAAAAAACAAAGCTTTCTGGAAAGCTCGGCAATACTTATTCTGTCCGCCGCCGTGACTAAGCTGATGGGAGCGGTTTTCCGCATTCCGCTGGCGAATATGCTGGGCGGCGAGGGAATGGGATATTTTTCCTCCGCCTACGGCATTTTTATGACCGTGTACGCCGTGTCGGTAACGGGGCTTCCCGCCGCCGCGGCTAAGCTGACTGCGGAAAATTCCGCTCTGGGACGTTTTGCCAATGTCCGCAGGATAAAGTCGGAGGCTCTTTTGTTTTTCTCCGTCACGGGACTTGCCTTTACCCTGCTCATGCTTGCGGCGGCTTACCCGTTCTGTATGCTGACAGGCGGCAGGGAGACCGTTCCGTCGGTGCTGGCGATATCCCCGTCCGTATTTTTCGGCTGCGTGACCTCGGTCTATCGGGGGTACTACGAGGGTCTGCGGAACATGATCCCCACCGCCCTTTCCCAGATAGCCGAGGGACTTGTCAAGCTGACGGCGGGACTTGCCCTTTGCCTGTGGGTTCTGAAAAATCCCGAAAAAGCATTATCCCTGTGCGGACTTTTCGGTTTGCCCCAAACCTCCGTTCTGCCCATTGCCGCAGCAGCCGCCGTGTCGGGAATAACCCTCTCCACCGCCGCCGGGACGCTGTTTCTCGTCCTCCGCGACAAGCTGAGGGGAGACGGCGTCACTCCCGAACAGCTTGCCGAAACAAGCGGAGCGGGCTGCACCGACGGCAGAAGAAGCATTATCGCCGCCCTGCTGAAAACAGCCGTCCCCATAGCGATAGGCGCGCTGGTGACAAATCTTACCTCCCTTATCGACCTTGTGACCATAAACCGCTCCCTCGAAAGGGCGGCGGGGACTTCTCCGGAATACTTCGCCGAACTCGCCCCGGGGATTGCGCCCGAACGGCTGCCCAACTTTCTTTTCGGCAGCTTTACGGGACTTGCCGTCACCGTTTTTAACCTTGTTCCGTCCTTTACCAATATGTTCGGCAAGGGTATACTTCCAAATCTTTCCGAAGCCTTTGCGGCGGGCGACAGTGCGAAAATACGGGAATGTACGGAAAAATCCCTGCTTGCCACCGCGCTTGCGGCTGTCCCCTCGGGTGTGGGGATATGCGTGCTGTCGGGGAATATCCTCAAAGTCCTGTTTCCCCTGAAAGAGCTTGAAACGAGCCTGTGTACCCTTTCCCTGTCGGTACTGGGTATAGGCGTGGCGTTTCTGTGTATCTCGTCCACGGCTTTCGCCGCGCTCCAGGCGGCGGGACGTCCCGACCTGCCCGTAAAGCTTATGCTGCTGGGCGTGGCGGTCAAGCTGGCGGGAAATCTGCTCCTTGTTTCCGTCCCCGAGCTTAACACCGCAGGAGCGGCGGCGGCTACCCTTTTGTGCTACGCCGTGATATGCGTGCCGTCGGTGAATATCCTCATTAAGTTGACAAATTTGGATAAAAGCCATATTTATGGATTATTCTGTAAAATATGTTACAGCTCCCTCCTCTGCGGCGCGGGGGCGCTTCTCGCTGAAAAAATGCTCCCGCAGGCTCTCGGAAATACATTAGTTCTATTTATTTCCATAACAGTCGGTGTAATTTTTTACATAATTAGTACATTTTTGTTGGGCATTTTTACGAAAAGTACGTTAAAAATGCTGATTTCCTAAAAAATTTGAAAAAACCCTTGAATTTCTTGGAATTATAGGTTAATATATTAAAGTACCGTTTTTCAAGGAACGCTTCGGGAGGTATCTTATGGATTTTCGGTTTAAGGAAAAATACGATATAAACGACCTGCTGGAGATCATGCGTATCCTCCGCTCCGAAAACGGCTGCCCCTGGGATAAGGAACAGGATCACAAGTCTATCCGCAAGGACTTCATCGAGGAGACCTACGAGGCGGTGGAGGCTATAGATACCGAGAACTCCGAGCTGCTTCTGGAAGAACTGGGCGACGTGCTCCTGCAAGTGGTGTTCCACTCCCGCATCGAGGAGGAACGGGGCGGATTTGATTTCGGGGACGTTGCCGACGGCATCTGCCAAAAGCTGATCGTCCGTCACCCCCACGTTTTCGGGGACGTTACCGCCGAAACAAGCAGTGAAGTCCTGAAAAACTGGAACAACATCAAGCAGCAGACCAAAGGTCAGGAAACCTACTGCGAGACCCTTGAAAGCGTAAGTCCCGCGCTTCCCGCGCTTATGAGGGCGCAGAAAGTGGGTCAGAGAGCCGCGCGCGCGGGCATGGACTTCAAGGACGTCCAGCAGACTTTGGAATGTCTTGAAAGCGAGATCGCCGAGCTGAAAGAGGCTATGTCAGAGGGAAACGCGGAAAATATCCGCGGCGAACTGGGAGACGTGCTGTTCTCCTGCGTTAATCTGTCAAGGCGGCTTGACTGCGACGCGGAGGAGACCCTTACGCGTTCCACGGAAAAATTCATCGGGCGGTTTAAGGAAACCGAGGATCTTATCAGGTGCGACGGGATCGATATGCGATCCCTGAACATAGACGAGCTTGACGCCTACTGGCGGAAAGCCAAAACTCAGTAAAAATGGCTTGACCATTAAAATTTATGGAGGTAGAAAAATATGACAAAAGCAGAACTTATCAATGCGGTAGCCGAAAAAAGCGAGCTTACCAAAAAGGACGCGGAGAAGGCGCTTAACGCTGTAGTGTCCTCTATCACCGACGCTCTCGCAAGCGGAGACAAGGTTCAGATCGTAGGTTTCGGTACATTTGAGGTTCGCGAAAGAAGCGCCAAGGAAGCCATCAACCCCAGAACTAAGGAAAAGATCAAGGTTCCCGCAAAGAAAGCTCCCGCTTTCAAAGCAGGCAAGGCTCTCAAGGACTCCGTTGACAAATAAGTCCCGGACATTCCGAACGGCTGATACGGTTCCCGAGCTGCGCATACGGGACCGCAGTTAAAATGCAGGAGCAGACAGGTATCGCCCGTCTGCTCTTTTGATTTGGAAAGGAAGATCATATGCGTCTGGACAAATATCTGAAAATAACGCGGCTCATAAAGCGGCGCACCGTCGCCAACGAAGCCTGCGACGCGGGAAAGATCGCCGTCAACGGAAACACGGCGAGAGCGTCCTACGACGTAAAGGTCGGGGACGTTATCGAGATAAATCTCGGTCAGAAGCCGCTGAAAGTAAAGGTGCTCAATGTGACGGAGTACGCCACAAAGGAAAACGCGGCGGACAATTATACCGTAATTGAATAAAAACGGCGTGGAAGAACAAGTTTCTTTCACGCCGTTTACTTATTATGTAAATTTATACCTTCATCAGCCGAACATCATCTCGGAAAATTTTACCGTGTACTCGCGCCAGAACGTCATATCGTGTCCGCCGGCGCTTTCGAGATAAGTGTGCGCAACGCCGATACCGTCAAGAAATTTATGGAAACGGCGGTTGTTTTCAAGCAGGAAATCCTCCGTACCGCACGCCATGAATATTTCGGGTATTTTTCCGCCCTGCTCTTTCAGCCGCTTTACAAGCGTTTCGGGATTATTGCCGCTTTCGAGTACCTTGTCCAAGTCTCCGAAGCATTCCCGGTAGTATTCGTAGTTGGCGATGTCGTTGCTGCCGCCGGGTTTCATGCCCGCAATATCGTACATTATCAGCGCTGAGGACAAAGCCGCCGTCTTGCCGAACGTTTCGGGGTACGCAAAGGCAGTGTGCAAAGCCCCGAAGCCGCCCATGGAAAGCCCCATTACATATGTATCCTCGGCGGTCATAGCAAGCCCGAATGTCCTGCGTATGTACTCAACCAGCTCGCTGCCGGCAAACGTACAGAATTTATGCCCCGTGGATATGCCGTCAAGCCAGAAAGCGTTCTCGCCATTGGGCATCACCACGGCAAAATTGTATTTTTCCGCCAGATATTCGGGTACCCAGTTTTCCACGTCCGCCGTATAGCCGTGAAGCAGGAAAAGGGTTTTCATTTTTCGTTCGCCGTAAAGGACGTCCGCCGCTTTATCCTCCCGGCTGTCATTGGGGATAAACATTTCAAAGCTTGTACGCCGTTTAAGGGAATTTGAAAAAAATTTCACGGTAATATATGCCAATTTCAATCCTCCTCAATTTTGTCTTGTCATTTATAATTATGTAATATCTTGCTCTCAAATTTGTGATAAAAATGTTAATATACAGTTAATATACAGTAAATATGCGTTCCTCAGCGGGACTGTGCAATACGGTTATTTTTACCATATGCCAAAATGATTGACAATTTATCATTTTAGTGGTAAAATGTATGTAACCGCAGATTTTTGCGATGTACTAAGTGTAAAAAACGGAGGAGTTCGGATGAGATCGGGAAGAATTTTGCTCGGCGCGGCTGCTTTGGCGTGCGCTTTTCTTGCGTATACTTCGGGCAGCTCGGAGTACGGGCAGGTATTGGACGTTTCCGCCGCACAGAACGGCGTGGCGGTAAACGAAACAAATTTTCCCGATGACGCGTTCCGAAAATATGTGTTGAAAAATATTGACATTGACGACAGCGGTACGCTTTCCTCCGGCGAGATAAACGGGACGAAGTATATATCAGTGAACGGTATGAACATTTCCAATCTTGCCGGCGTTGAATACTTTACGGGACTTACCTCCCTTATCTGCCAGAACAACCGTCTGACCGAGCTGGACGTTTCCTCGAACAAGGCTCTTACTTCCCTTTCGGCAAGCGGCAATATGCTGTCGGAGATAAACCTCAGCCGCAATACAAAGCTGGAAAATCTCGATCTGGGCACAACCTCAAAGGACGGCACAGTCTACGGAAACGAACTTACGGAGCTTGACCTGAGCAAAAACCGCAGTCTTAAAAATCTGAGCTGCACAGACAATAAGCTGAAGTCCCTCGATTTGAGCGGCTGTCCCAAAATAGAAATCGTCAAATGCAGCGTAAACAGAATATCAAAACTCAACACGGTAGGCTGCGGAAGCCTGCGGCAGCTCGAATGCTACAGCAATAACCTGAAAACGCTTGATCTGAAAGGCAATCCCGAGCTGACGGGACTTTACTGCTCCGACAACAAGCTTACCTCCCTCGATCTGAGCAGCAACACAAAGCTCAAAACCTTGTTCTGCCGCTATAATTACATAAGCAGGGAAAGCAAGCTCAAATTCTATGACAAGGCGGCTGTGACGACCTGTGATTACAGTCTCCAGTACTACAGCGGCTACAAATCTTACGTCACAGACGTAAATATGCTGTACTCCAAGGTGATAACGGGAAAACCCTCGGATATTTTCAATATCAGCTCCGGAATAACGGGCACTCCGCCGGCAGAGGCTTCGGTCAAGGCGGGCGGGATAGAATTTGTGTGCAGATACGCCGACGGATATTCGTTTACAGTAAAAAGCGAAAGTCCCGACCTTGTCATCGACGGCAGCAACCGTCTCACCGCAAAAAAAGCGGGAAACTACGACTTTACACTGACGGTCGTAAAAGGCGGCGCGGACGGCTCCGACATTGTGAAGAAATTTACGGTCACGGCGGTGGATATGCAGGATCACACGGAGCACGAATTCGATTGGAAATGCGACAGAAGCGCGGACGGCGGTCACTTCAAAGAATGCTTCTGCGGCGAAAAGACTGCGGCGGAGCCTCACGTTTACGGCAGCAAAATATATCAAATAAACGACCGAAGCGGAAAGCTTTACAACTACCGCGCCTGCAAGTTTTGCCGGTACGCCGACAAACTTGGCGAAAGTACGGTTCTGAAAAACAGCGCGTCGGGAATAACGGCGGCTTCCCTTGACGGAACGATCGCTTCCGGACTCAAGCTTGCTGCGGTTCCTGCGGATATTTCGGAATTCAAAGACAAAAACGCGCTCTGCGCTTACGATATCTACTTTACCGACGGAAAAACAAGAATACCGGCGGGCTGTAAATTCAAGGTAACGATACCGCTGCCAAAAGGCGCGGACGTTTCGGGTGCGGCGGTGCTGAGGAAAAAATCCGACGGAAGCTTCAGGGACATGAATGCCGAATACAACGCGGAGGACAATTCCGTAAGCTTTACGGCAAGCGTTTCGGGAGTGTACGCGGTTTCGGCAGTCCCCTCCTCCGGCGGCGCTTCGGTGCGCGAACCCGATATAAACGACCTCATTATCCTCAGAGACGCCGTTTCCGAGGACGAGACAAACAGGGACGGTCTGACCGACCTGAACGGCGACGGAAAAATCGACAATAAGGATCTGATACTTTTAAAGAATAAGCTTTACGGTAATTCGGATCTGTAATTTTTTATGAATTGGAGTCGTGAATATGAACAAACAACCTATAGCTTGGCTGCTCGCAGCGTCAATGAGCGTTATGCAGACCGCTCCTGCGGCAGCGATAATCGCAAGCGCGGAACAGTCTGCGGAAACGCTGGTCTCGGTGGGAAACGTCAGCGGAAAGCAGGGTGAAACGGTATCCGTAAACATTTCGCTGAAAGACAACCGCGGTCTTAACGCATTGGCGGTGTGGGTCGGCTACAACGCGGACGCCCTTGAACTTGTAAGTATTTCCGACGGCGGGAAGTTCGGCGCGGACGCTTTCGATCCCCCCGCAACGCTTTCAAAAAATCCCGTGAGGGTCGGCTGGACAAACAGCCGCCGAACCGTTACCGAGGACGGAGTTATCGCCGTACTGGAGTTCAGGATCAAGGAGGACGCTCCAGACGGCAGCTACGGGATAGAGCTTTCCACCAAAAGCGGCGAGAACTTCAGCGCGGACTTTAACTCGGACAACCCTTTCACAGACGTGGAGCTTGCTTTCGACGACGGACAGATAACGGTATCGGGAAATGATGCGGCTGTCTCCTCGTCAAGCTTGAAAAACTTGCCCGACGCCCCCGTCGCTTTAAAAATATCCGCTTCGGGATTTACGCTTAAGCTCCCGAGCAGATACGAATACGCTTACACCGAAACAAGGACGGACGATCCCAAAAGCCTTGAATGGCACAGGAACAAAAAAGCAAGCGGTCTGAAGCCGAATACCGTTTACTACGTTTATCAGCGCGTCACGGGAAGCTCCGATATTTCCGCCCCTGCGGAGATAACCACATCGAAGTACAGCCTGACCGATGCTGTGGAAAGCGTTTCCATCGGCACAAGCGGCGCGGAGGGTACTGTGCTTACGCCCGTGATAACTTACAGAGACGGCTATAACGCCGAAATTGTGGGAGAACTTACATACTGCTGGAGCGCAAAGGATTGGGCTGATCCGTCCGTATCCATGGCGGACAGCTACACGGTCACCGCCGAGGATGCTGCCATTGGACGTGAAATGCAGCTTACTATCGCCGCCGACAACTGCAAGGGGCTTATGAAGTCCAATTCTCTGAAAGCGGGAAGATCCGATTATTCGGGAGAGGTAAAGTCTCCCGTTATAAGCGGAACCTTTGCGGACGGATTTTCAATCGCCGCCGAACCGGGATACGAATATATCGTCTCCGAGGACGGAAGCGTTCCCGAAAACGCCGTATGGGCAAGTCTTGACGCGGGAGCTTCCGTTGCGGGAAAAACCTCGGGCAGGACGTATTACGTTATCGTAAGAGCTGCTGAAACAGCAGATACGAACGCTTCCGCGCCGTCCACTCCCGTCAGCGTGAAAATACCGGACAGCGACGCGTCCCTCCTGAAACTGACAGTTTCAAGCGGAAAGCTCGATCCGAAATTCAGTCCCGAAATAACCGATTATACCGTTGCCGTTCCATACGGAAGAAGCATGCCCAGAATAAAAACAGCCGCTGCTTCGGGAAGTTCCGTAGCCGAGATCGAGCAGGCAAAAGGCTTTGCCGACGGCAAGAACACGGCAGTCATCAAGGTAACGGCTGAAAACGGCGTGGATTCAAAGCTGTACACAGTTACTTTTGTAAGACAGGAAAGCGCGGAGGACATAATCCCCGGCACGTCCGCAGAAAACACGGAAACTGAGCCGTACATTGACGGCGCTCCAGAAAAATCGGGCTGGGACGCTGTACTCGGCGAGCTGAGCACAGCCTCCGACGGCGATACGGTAACGGTCAGAATGAACGGAGGCACCGAACTTCCGGAGGATGTACTGGACAGCATCCGCGGCAGAAACGTAAGCATTGAGATGAAAAACGAAAACGGCGTGATAATGACTGTAAACGGAAATGATGTTGACGGTGCTTCGTCCGCCGCCGAAATGCCGCCTATCGAGGCTAACGGAACAGTCGAGCCTTTCGTTGACGGAGCTCCCGAAAAATCGGGCTGGAACGCTGTTTGCGGAGAATTGGACGCCGTATCCGACGGAGAAACGGTCACGGTAAAAATGAACGATACCACAGAGCTGCCGAAAGAAGTACTGGAATACATTCAGAACAGAAACGTAAATCTTTCTCTTAAAATGGAAAACGGCGCTGTATGGACTGTAAACGGAAACAGCGTTACTGCTCCTCGGACTGTGGATATGGAGGTTTCCACATCTCCGAGAAAGAGCATAACCGATATGGCTGACAATCTCGGCAGCGAGAGAAAAGCTGTTCCGGTAAAGCTTTCCCACAGCGGAGAATTCGGTTTCACCGCCGAGCTGACTGTATCTCTCAACGACCGCTACAACGGTTATTACGCTTCTCTCTACAGCAGAAACAGAAAAACGGGAGAAGCCGAATACCGTGTGGGCAGCATTGCCGAAAACGGAATGACTTCGCTCGAATTTACGGGATTTGAAAAAACCGACGAATACGCGGTAATATTCACCGCCGAGCCTGCGGTCGAGGACATTTCGTCAAGCGCGGGAACGTCCGCTCTCTCCTCGCCTGTCGACATGGAAACTCCCGTTTCGGATATGCTCAGACTTCCGCAGGCATATTCGCCCGCAATGCTCAGACGTTCGGGCAAAAAGCGCAGGTATCGCATTGCACGCAAAAGACGTCTCGAAGATATGGTATTCGTTTATTGACGTCAATTTTCGGCTGCCGTCCGCTTGCCTTTGAGATATAAGGCTTTGCGAGATATTTTCCGGCGACTGTTGTTAAATATCCAAAAACGCTTTGTGAACAGTTTTCACAAAGCGTTTTATTTTTCGGATAAACACATTGACAAATTTATTTTAATGAGTATAATTATATTGGTTAGCTTTAGATAACTAAGTTTGCTTAAACATACTTTCACGAAAAAGGAAGCGGTTATTATGAAAAAATCGACTGAAAATTATAACGACATCGGTATAGGCGGCAGTCTTGACATTCCGCGCATAACTCACCTTATGAAGCTGGGAGTGCTGTTTGCGCTGGTCTGCATAGCCTCGGACGTCATACTGGGCTACGGCTCGGCAAGCACGGCGGCGAACGGCTTGCCGCCCGTATTTGCGCGGTATCTGGACGTTTCCGACGTGCGTATACTCCTTTCGGCTGTTATAGGGATTATCGGCATTCCCGTGGAGTGTCTCTGCTATTTCTCCATATACCGCCTTATCGCGGCGGGCAGCGGGAAATACGTCCATATGTACCGCTCTGGAATAATCGGCTGCCTTATTTTCGGCGACACGGTGCATATTGCCTGCTGTGCGCTGGCGTATTTTCTGAAGCGGGCGGCGGTGTACGATACCGAAAATTTAATGGGCGAGGCGTTGAAATTCGCGGCATATTTTGTACTCCCCGCGACAATTTTGTTTATAATATTTTTTGCGGTTTTAATTATTTCCGAAATAAAAGCTTTTGCGAAAGGTCAGACAATTCTGCCGAAAAAAGCTTGGATTTTTTCACCTCTTTTCGGAATTATTGCGGTTGTTATTTTGCGGCTGCCCAATTTGGCGTTCACAAACGCCCTCGGAACGGCTTGGATCAATTTGGGCAATTTGTGGACGTTCTGCGGGCTGCTCGTCTTAACGAAAAAATACGGTAAAAATTAATTTTGGGGGCGGAACTGTGAAAGAAAATTTCAGCACAAAATTATACGGCCGGTTTTACGGAAATTCCTGCAAAAAACAATTGAAAAAGGATATTTTCAGAGACGTAAACCTCGAGTACAAAAATATTATCGGCAGAGCAAAGGACATCGGCGCGTCCCGGCTTTTAAGCGCGTACTGCATGGCGGCGTATTTTATCGCGCTGAACCGCTGCACGGGGCTGTCCGCCGAGGAGAATTACAAAATATTTAAAAAAGGCTTGTATGAAAATAAATTGTTCCGCAAGGTATTGGGAAACGCCGAAAATTATCTCGATGTAAAAAAGCTCCCCGGCAGACTGGAATGGGCAGAAAATTCCCAAAAATGCAGGTATGAAAACGATTGGGTGGTTGAGGTCCTGCCCGGCACGGGAGAGTACGATCTTGGGTACGATTACCTTGAATGCGGGGTCTGCAAGCTGTGCCGCGACGAGGGCTGCCCCGAGCTTGCGAAATATTTGTGCAGGCTTGATTTTGTGCTGGCGGACATTATGGGAATGGAACTGAAACGTACCGAAACAATTGCGGAAGGGGGTGAAAAATGCGATTTTCGGTACAGAAAAAAATAATCCCGTGTTTTCGGGTCAAGTGCGTAAAATCTGCCTATTATCGGTTTAGCAGAATTGGATTTGTTTGTATATGCACGGATTATTAAACATTTAAGGACATTCCGCAAAAGCAGAATGTCCTTTCGGTTCAGTATTGATCAGTCCGCATAGTCAAGCCCGAGCTTCACCGCTTTGAGGTTGTTTGCCGCAAGAGCCGCTTTCTTCGCGGGTACGACCTTTTCGATCGCCTTTTTGAACGTCTCCTCGGAAACTATATTCGTTTCCCTGAAAAGCTTTCCCAGCAGGATTATGTTCGCACCGCCCGCAAGGTCGTTTTCCTGCGCCATCTTTGTGGCGGGTATGTAAAACGTCCTCACGTCCTCACGCTCTACCTTTGCGTCGACCATTGTGCTGTCGACGACTATCGTTCCGCCGGGTTTAACGCTTCCCGCAAATTTTTCCAGGGACGGCGTGTTCATAACAATAAGCACGGACGGCTCCAGAACCAGCGGAGAGCCGATAGGATCGTCGGAAATGCACACCGAGCAGTTGCAAGTGCCGCCCCGCATTTCCGGTCCGTAGGAGGGAAGCCATGAGACTTCCTTGTCGTCCATAAGTCCCGAATAGGCGAGAATTTTTCCCGCGAACAGAATACCCTGTCCGCCGAAGCCTGCCAAAAGAATTTCGTGGGTCATGCCTGCTCGCCCTCCTTTTCGCTGTCGGGGAACGCGTTCGCGTCCTTGAAAACTCCCAATGGATAATAGGGTATCATCTCGTCCTCCAGCCGCTTTAAAGCGTCGACGGGAGAAAGTCCCCAGTTTGTGGGACAGGTGGAAAGAACCTCCACAATGGAAAAGCCTTTTTTGTCCCGCTGATTTTCAAACGCCTTGCGGATAGCCTTTTTCGCCTCGCGTATATGGGGAACGCTGTTCACCGCCACGCGCTGCGCAAGAGCCGTTCCCGTAAGGGTCGCGAGCATTTCGCACACTCTCACGGGATATCCCATAAGCTTGGGATCGCGTCCGTAAGGCGTGGTCTGGGTCACCTGACCGGGCAGCGTGGTGGGAGCCATCTGTCCTCCAGTCATGCCGTAGGTGGTGTTGTTCACGAAAATCACCACGATGTTTTCGCCCCTTGTGGCGGCGTGGACGGTTTCGGCAGTGCCGATAGCGGCAAGGTCGCCGTCGCCCTGATATGTGAAAACAAACTTGTCGGGATTGGTGCGCTTGACTCCCGTAGCAACAGCGGGAGCACGTCCGTGAGCGGCTTCGATCATATCGCAGTTGAAGTAATCGTAAGCCATAACCGAGCAGCCTACGGGACATACGCCGATCGTGTCGCCCTCGATGCCCATTTCGTCAATGACCTCGCACACCAAACGGTGGATTATGCCGTGGGTGCAGCCGGGGCAGTAATGCAGCGTAACGTCCGCCATGGACTTGGGTTTTTCAAATACGACTGCCATTATTTAACACCTCCTGCGCATTTTACATACTTTTTTATCTCGTCGAGAATTTCCGACGGCTTGGGGATAACTCCGCCCGTTCTTCCGTAAAACTCGACAGGCTTGGAGCACTCGATTGCAAGCTTAACGTCGTCGATCATCTGTCCCATGGACATCTCCACGCACAAGAACCTGTCCGCAGTCTCGGCAGCCTGTTTGAACTGCTTTACGGGGAAAGGCCACAGCGTTACGGGACGGATAAGTCCCGCCCTGATACCCTGTTCGCGGGCCATATTTACCGCGGACTTCGCAACTCTCGAGGTCGCTCCGTAAGCGGTAACGACGATCTCCGCGTCCTCTGTCAGATAAAGCTCCGCTTCGGCGTGCTTTTCCTTGATCTCATCATAGCGTTTGAACCTGTCTATGACGGAGTTTTCCAGTACGTCCGGCTGGAGGTACAGCGAGTTGATGATGTTGTGCTCACGCCTGTTTCCGTGACCGTTGGTCGCCCATGGCTTCTCAACGGGCTTTGCGGCAATTTCCGGGAAAGTTACCGGCTCCATCATCTGACCGAGAAGCCCATCCGCCAAAATCATTGCGGGCATACGGTACTCGTCGGCAAGGTCGAACGCCTTGATAACGGTATCCACCATTTCCTGAACGGAATTGGGAGCAAACACCAAAAGCTGGAAATCACCGTGTCCCAGCGCCTTTGTAGCCTGCCAGTAGTCCGCCTGCGACGGCTGAATGCCGCCCAGTCCCGGACCTCCGCGCTGTACGTTGATGATAACGCAGGGCAGATCCGAACCCGCTATGTAGGAAATTCCCTCGGATTTAAGGGAAATTCCCGGCGAGGACGAGGACGTCATTGCGCGTACTCCCGTTGAAGCCGCTCCCAGAACCATATTTATCGCGGCGATCTCCGATTCCGCCTGGAGGAAAACTCCTCCCGCCGCCTTAAATCGTTTGGCAAGATATGCGGAAATTTCTGTCTGAGGCGTTATCGGATAGCCGAAGAAGCACTTGCAGCCCGCCCTTATAGCGGCTTCGGCAAGAGCCTCGTTGCCTTTCATAAGATTGCGTTCCAAAATCATTCACTCCTTTTATTCTACTTTTCAACAACAATTGCGCAGTCGGGACACATGGTGGCGCACATGGCGCAGCCTATGCACTGACCGTCGTCTGTACAGACTGCTGTGAAGTATCCCTTGCGGTTGCGCTTCTCTTTCTGAAGCTCGACTATCTTTTTGGGACAAGCCGTCGTGCAGAGAGCGCAGCCCTTGCATTTTTCAAAATCAACAGTGATCTTAGCCATTTGCAAAGCTCCTTTCGGTTTAAAATTATATCATGAAAACTGAGTTTCTTTCAAGCGATTGTTAATTTTTGTCAGACACCTTATCCCGTACACAAAATTAACCGCGGGAATAAGCGACAGGAAAATCCGCCAAGCCTTTTGCCCCTTAGTTTTGTCGGTGGCAACTATGTACCGTATACAGCCGTTTGCCACGAGAATATCCGCCAGGAGAACCGCTATCGCCGTTACCCCCCAAAGCGCGAATTCAATTCCCACAAAGCAAAATATGAAAATCACGACAACGTTCGCTATCGGCACGAAAAACGCGATTAGAATTATCAAAATAAGGGATAAAAGTCCTCTTATTCCCACCGTGGCAGTTACTCCCACAAGGGCGGTTGTTCCCGCTATTAAAAAAAGTATGATTTCATAGGTCATATTTACAAACGGTATTAAGTAGATAACCGTACCGACCAGACCGACTTTTATAAGCCGAGCCGCCGCGGAAATCTGCCTGTTTTCGCCGTACTGTTCCGAAGTATTCGGCTCCGAATTTTTCGGCAATGGAGCAATGTGCCCTCTTATGTAAATAACCGCCGTCAGCACCAGCAGAGCCGCGCCGAGAATAAAAATCAGAATTGTCCTGCCCCAATGGAAGCCGTTGTCGTCCGCGCCGTTTAAAAACTCGGAAACGGGAGCAATGACCGCCGCCGCAGCCGCAAAGGGCGCAAGCAGCATTGTTATCCAGTAAATCACAGTATTTGACAGTAAATGCCTTTTAAACAGATCGGCAACCGCAAAAGCGGCGTATCCCAAAAGCAGAATTGCCAAAACCCACCAAGAAAAAAGTCCCGAAAATGCAGCGGATATTCCCATGCGACCATCCTCCTAACGATCGGTTTCCCATATCTTTTTGACGTAAATCTCCACGGGAAAAGGATTGGGAACGTCAGCCGTCAGACCGAGAGGCACGCAGCTGTAAGCGACGGGAAGTCCCGACCTTTCGGAAATTTCCTCCGCGAACGCCGCCGACTGCCCGAGAATTTCAGCCGTTGTCTCGTAAAGCAAATTGGTGTTGTTCACAATGGCGGTGTGCTTCATTCCCGCAGCCGCCTCGATTTCGTACATCAGCTCCAAAGCCTCGTCCGCGGTGCGGGTGAGAAACCTGCGGCAGTTCACAACGTAGAACATATCAATGTCCCCCGCAAAGGCTTCAAAGGCTTTCGCGTAACGACCGAGAGCTACAGCTCCCGCGTCGTCTCCGCCCACGTCGACTGCCAGATACCCGTCCCCCGAAGCTATGCGCTCCAAATCGAAAGATATGGCGGGAATGTCCAAATTTGAGTTTGCGTACATCGGCGCGACCAGTTCTATATTTTTACTGCCGAAAAGCTCCCCGAAGTCTGCGGAGCGGAAATATGGGTTGACGATATCCAAGTCCGCAACAGTGACTTTCTCGCCGCTTTCCGCAAGCTTTACGGCGAGATTGGCGGAAAAATTGGTTTTTCCGCTGCCGTAATGTCCCGTTACAATATTTATTTTTTTCATAGAAAGTGCGTTCTTTCATTTTAGGCAGGGGACGGGTTTCCCGTCCCGATTTTTGCTCTGCGGGCGGGGAAACCCCGCCCCTACAGAATTTATTCCACAGAAATAATATAATAGTACACAGGCTGACCGCCGTTTATCAGCATAACCTCGGCGTTCCCGAACTTTGCCTTGACGTGATCGCAGACCTCCCGAGCCTTTTCCTCGGAAACGTCCGCGCCGTGGATAAGGGTGATAAAGGATGTGCCGCCGTCGGCGAGACGCTTCACAAGCTTGTAGGCAGCCTTGCTCACGTCCTTTTCGGTAAAGGACAGCTTGCCGTTGTCAAGGGCAAGTATCTCGCCCTGCTTGATGCTGTGTCCCTCGAAGTCGCTGTCGCGGGCGGCAAAGGTGACAAGTCCCGTGGAAACATTGTCAAGGCTCTTTGTCATATTGAGACGGTTGGTGTCGAAATCCGCGCCCGGGTCAAAATTCATCATTGCCGTAATGCCCTGCGGGACAGTCTTGGACTGGAGCACGCAGACCTTTCTGTCCGCAAGCTTAACCGCCTGCTCGGCAGCCATAATGATGTTTTTGTTGTTGGGAAGTACGAAAACCGTTTCCGCAGGCGTTGCCATAATAGCCGACAGAATGTCGTCCGTGGAGGGGTTCATGGTCTGACCGCCCCGCACCACGCAGTCCGCGCCCAAATTGCGGAAAAGCTCCTCGATGCCCGCGCCGCTTGCCACCGCCACAAATCCGAAAAGCTTTTCCGGCTCGGCGGGAGTGAAGCTCTGCCGCTTTCTTGCGGCTGCGGCTTCCTTGGCTTTGTTTTCGTGCTGATAGCGCATATTGTCGATCTTCAGATTGATGAGCGAACCGAACAGAAGTCCCTCCTCGATAGCCTGACCGGGGTGCTCGGTGTGGACGTGAACCTTGATGATATCGTCGTCGTCCACAGCCACAACGCAGTCGCCGATGGTTTCCAAAAACGCTCTCAGACGCGCCGCGTCGGGACACTCGGGGGACTTCCTTACAATAAATTCAGTGCAGTAGGTGTGGGTGATCTCTTCGTCGAAGTCTCCCACCGTCGTGTTGAGGTCGACCGCCGCTTCGGGTTTCCGAACCTCGTCGGGAACTGCGGGTGCGCCGCCCTTAAAGACCTCCAGCATGGCGGTCCAAATTATATAGAGACCCATTCCGCCCGCGTCCACAACGCCCGCTTTTTTCAGCACCGGGAGCAGATTGGGCGTGTTGTCCAGAGCCGTTTTGGCTTCGATGCACACGTCGCTCCAAAGGGCGCAGGGGTCATTTGTGGATTTAGCCGCCGACTTCGCCTTTTCGGCGGCAAGCCTTGCCACCGTGAGGATAGTTCCCTCCGTGGGAGCCATTACCGCCTTATATGCGCCCTCCACGCCCAGCTCGAGAGCGCGTAGGAAGTCCTCGCAGCCCACCGTGACTTTGCCCTGAAATCCTCTCGCAAAGCCGCGGAAAAGCAGGGAAAGGATAACGCCCGAGTTTCCCCTCGCGCCCCTTAAAAGCGCGGAAGCGGCGGTTTCCGCCACCTGAGCGGCGGTGCAGCTGTCGTCCATAAACTGTATCTCACGCAGGGCGTTGCCCATTGTCATGGACATATTTGTACCCGTGTCCCCGTCGGGAACGGGATAAACGTTTAGTCTGTCAACCTCTTTTTTTCTGTTGGCGATCGTCACCGCGCCCGAAATATAGGCGTCCCTGAGAATTTTACCTGTTATCACTATATCAACCTCTCTGACTCAGGCTTTCATTCCGTCAACGTAAACCGTAATTCTGCTGACTTCAAGACCTGTTTTTTCTTCGACCGTATAGCGGATCTTATGCGCCAGGCTGTCCGCCACCGTGGGGATATTCGTACCGAAAACCACTGTTATGTGCAGTCCTATGACCAGCTTGCCGCCGCGTATACCCAGTGAAACGCATTCTTTTCCGCCGATGTCAGCCTTTCTGAACACGGAGAGAAGTCCCCGCGCGCGTTCGGCGTCGTTAAGTCCCGCCACGCCGAAGCATTTTGAAGCGGTATAGCCGATCAGCGACGTAAGGCAATCCTTGGAAATACCGATCTCGCCGAGATGATTTTCAACAGTCAGCATTACAGTTTCAGCTCCTTCTGATGTTTTTGCGGAATAAATCCGACCTTTTGCAGTACACATACAATATTATTATACCATATTTCTTTGCTTATTTCAATACAAATCGTTAAATTTCCGCAAAAAAGTTGCAGTGCCGCAATCGGACCAATAACCGTTCCATGCGTTCTCTTAAGAGGTTCTCGCCACCCGGATTTTTTAACATTTTTGTACATGAACAGCAAACTCGCAATACGTCTCACATTTCATAAAATCCTGCCGTCTCGCGGTTTCTGTACTCGTGCTTCTCATAGTATCCGATAAGCGCGCCGTCCCCGTCCCGCAGAGCGATCATATAAACGTCCTTGTTCTCCTTTTCGTTGTAAAATGTGTACACCCTGTTGTTTTCGGGACATTTCCCGAACCAATCCACAACCTGCAAAATCCTTTCGTTGCCCGACTTCCCGTGACAGTTCAGCAGCGACTTTCCCACCAGCTCATACCCGCCCCGTTTTGAGTACCTCTCCGCCGCCGCAGGGTTCATATAAACGATAGTGTGAGACAGATCGCAAATCACCACCGCCGAGGTATCCATATCAATAACGCTTTTAAAAAACGCCGAAAGTTCCATAAAAATCTCTCCTTTAATTTATTATGTAAGCTCGCTCATAACGATATTTTTGATTTTTCTGACAAGCACTCCCGTTTTGCCAACGCCTATCTGCTGAGTGCCGAAAAGCAAGGTTATGCCGTGTTTCGGTTCGTTTGAAAAAAACGTCCCGAGCCAGCCGTCCCAGCCGTATTCGCCCTTTGAGGAGAAAAGCGACGTCCTGCCCTCGTCCTCGCATATCCTCATAAAATTGCCGTAGCTGTACCCGCTCATCCAGCCGAAGCCCTGCACAAGCTGCTCCTTCTGCTTTTCCGTAAGACTGCCTTTCGTGAGATGGTTCACAGCCGCTTTCGGAAGTATCCGTCTGCCCTTGAAGCAGCCGCCGTTAAGAAGCATTCCCGCAAATTTGGCGTAATCGTCAAGCGTGGAACAAAGTCCCGCCCCGCCCGACTGAAACGCGGGAATAACACCGCGGTCGTACCTAAGTCCCAAATGGTTCGTCCTGACCTCGGTCAAACCGTTTTCGGAATAGTCGTAAACCTTTGCGAGCCTATGAGCTTTTTCTGCGGGAACGTAAAAATCCGTGTCCTCCATTTCCAAAGGCTCGAAAAAGTTTTTCATCAGAAAATCCCTGAAAGACATTCCGCTGACCTTTTCGATCACCGCGCCCATAATGTCCGCCGACGCGCCGTACATAAATTTTTCCCCCGGTTCACAGCAAAGCTGCACCTCGGACATTTTTTCCGCAAATTCTGCGGTAGTCATAGGGTTATCGGAAAAAAGCCTGTTTTCGATCTGCCAAAAGACCGACCCGCTCTGCTTGCCGCCCTCGCTGTTTCCGTCGGGATACGGTATGCCCGCCGTCATATTCAGCAAATGCCCTACCGTCAGCGGATTTTTCGCGGGTACTGCTGTTCCGTCCGTATTGACGAGCATACTGCCGTACTGAGGAAGATAATCGGAAAGCCAAGCTCCCAAGTCGAGCTTACCCCGTGAAACCAACAGCATAGCCGCCGCCGCGGTCACAGGCTTCGATTGAGAATAAAGCCTGAAAATCGTGTCCCGCGAAATCGGTTTTTTGTTTTCAATATCGGCATACCCGCACTGACAGTAGGCTTTTTCCTCGCCGTCCTTTATCACAAGCAGATTTGCCCCCTCCGTATCGCCGTTTTTAACGGCTTCTTCAAGAAGCGAGTAAATTTTATCATACATATTTTAATCAACCCTTTCAAACAAAACTAACTATACACTGTAGACCGTCAAATAATCAGCATCGCGTCCCCAAAACTGAAAAACCTATACCTCTCCTCCACCGCCCTTCTGTACGCGTTCATAGTGTTTTTATACCCCAAAAACGCCGACACAAGCATAATCAGCGTGCTCTCGGGCAGGTGAAAATTGGTAATAAGTCCGTCTAGAACCTTAAACTCAAACCCCGGGTAAATAAAAATATCCGTGTACCCCTCGCACTCCCGCACGCCCCCGTACCGCGCCGCCGCGCTTTCAAGAGTACGGCAGGAAGTCGTCCCCACCGCGATAACCCGTCCCCCCTCGGCTTTGGTGCGGTTTATCAGCTCCGCCGTCTCCCGGGGTATGGAAAAATGCTCGCTGTGCATTTTGTGGTCAAGCACATTCTCCTCCTTTACGGGACGAAACGTCCCCAGCCCCACGTGAAGCGTGACATAAGCAAGGTTCACCCCTTTTTTCCGCAAATCCGCAAGCATTTCCTCGGTAAAGTGCAGCCCGGCAGTGGGCGCGGCGGCAGACCCCAATTCCCGTGAGTACACCGTCTGATACCGCTCCTTGTTTTCCAGCTTTTGTGTAATATAAGGCGGCAGCGGCATCTGCCCAACCCTGTCGAGTGCGGCAAAAAAATTCCCCTCGCAGTCAAATTTTACAAGACGGTTTCCCCCCTCAACGGTTTCGAGAATTTCCGCCCTTAACACCCCGTCCCCGAAAGAAAATTTCGCCCCCGGCTTAGCCTTTTTCCCGGGACGGACAAGGGTTTCCCAAACCTTGTCCCCCTTTTGCTCCAACAGCAGGAACTCCACCGCCGCCCCCGTGTCCTTGACCCCGAAAAGCCGCGCGGGGAGCACCCGCGAATCGTTCATCACCAGCAAGTCCCCCGCTTTGAGACAGTCCCCCAAATCGTAAAAATGCCTATGCTCAACCGCCCCCGTGACCCTGTCGGCTTTCAGCATACGGGAAAAATTCCTCGGCTCTATGGGCGTTTGGGCGATAAGCTCCTCGGGCAGGTCGTACCAAAAATCGGAGCGTTTCATTGCCCCCGAAAGTCCTTTTATTTTTGCGTTCACTTAAATTCCCCCAGATTAACCTTGCGGCAAATTTACAAAAAATCTTAGAAATAAAACTTTTGCGGGTGCAGGGTTTCCGCACCCGCAGATATGTGCAAACGAAACCGGAAAACCGTCCTCCGAAAAATATTTCAAAAACTATTGACAAAACGTATTGTATTGTATATAATGAATAGTAATTACCGATAGAGGCGCAGTAAAGATGAGTACCGCTCCAAAGACCGCCAAGTCGCACGTATGGCGCGGGAAAGGCAATACTGCCGAAGAGAACGGCTCGGCGCACCGTTTTCTGATTGCATACCGAACAGCTATGCAATTGTCATCATTTGTATGGTGGAGTGCTATCGACATTAAATGTCAGTATTTCTATTATACAGCAAGATGAGTCGGTTTGCAACCGATTTTTTTATTTTTCGGGAATTTTTTAAAGGAGCAATTTTTATGAAAAAGTTTAACGTAGGCATTATCGGCGCAACGGGTATGGTGGGACAGCGTTTCTCCCTTTTACTGGAAAATCACCCTTGGTTCAACGTAACAGCAGTAGCCGCCTCCCCCAGAAGCGCGGGAAAGCGTTACGAGGAAGCCGTTGGGAAAAAGTGGGCGATGACCTCCCCTATTCCCGCCAATATAAAGGATATGACCGTCCTTGACGCAACCGCCGACATCGAAAAAATAGCCGCCTCGGTGGACTTCGTTTTCTGCGCGGTTGATATGAAAAAGGACGAAATCAAGGCTTTGGAGGAACGCTACGCAAAGGCGGAATGTCCCGTTGTTTCCAACAATTCGGCGCACCGCGGCACACCCGATGTGCCAATGGTAGTCCCCGAAATCAACCCCGAGCATATCGAAATCATCAGTGCGCAGCGTAAACGTCTCGGCACAAAGCGTGGCTTTATCGCGGTAAAGTCCAACTGCTCCCTGCAAAGCTATGTACCCGCCCTGCACCCCCTTATGGCGGAATTCGGCGTGGAAAAGGCTCTCGTCTGCACCTATCAGGCAATCAGCGGCGCGGGCAAAACCTTTGATACAATGCCCGAAATTCTCGACAACGTAATCCCCTACATCGGCGGCGAGGAAGAGAAGTCCGAACAAGAACCCCTGAAAATCTGGGGACACATCGAGGGCGACAAAATCGTCAACGCGGCTTCCCCCTCGATCACGGCACAGTGTCTGCGAGTACCGGTTTCGGACGGTCACACGGCGGCGGTTTTCGCCTCTTTCAAAAAGAAACCCACCAAAGAGCAAATGCTGACCGCGTGGAAAAATTTCAGCGGCGTACCCCAAGAGCTGAACCTGCCCTCCGCGCCGAAGCAGTTCCTCAACTATTTTGAAGAGGATAACCGCCCACAGGCAAAGCTTGACAGAATGCTTGAAAACGGTATGGCAGTCTCGATCGGCAGGCTCCGGGAGGACACCCAGTACGACTACAAATTTGTCTGCCTGTCCCACAACACGCTTCGGGGCGCGGCAGGCGGCGCAGTCCTTATGGCGGAACTTCTCGCCGCCAAGGGGTACTTCGACTAATGGGCGCAGCGTTAAGAAAAGCAACGGAAAACGACGCCGCGCTTATTGTCGGCTACCTCAAAAAGCTTGCGGAATACGAAAATCTCGCCGACATGTGCAGCATTACCCCCGAAAGGCTGACAGAGCTTATGCGGGAGGAAAACGGCATTCGGGCGATTATTGCCGAAATGGACGGCTCGCCCGTCGGTATGATGACTTGGTACACCTACAAAATCGCCACATTTTCGGGCAGACGGGTTTTCTATATCGAGGACGTTTTTATTGACCCCCACAGGCGCGGCAGCGGTATCGGCACGGCTCTTTTCGAGGAAGCCAAACGTCTCGCGAAAGAACTGAACTGCGCCCGTCTCGAATGGAAATGCCTTGACCGGAACACTTCCGCCCAAAAATTCTACAGCAAAATCGGCGGAGAAATTTCCAACGATAACTGGCTGACATATACCATAAATTTGAAATAATTGGAAAGGATAGTCTTTTATGAAAAACACAGTTTTCACAGGCGCGGGCGTGGCGATTATCACACCTATGAACGCCGACGGTTCGATCAATTACGACGAATTCGGCAGGATAATTGATTTCCAAATTGAGAACGGCACCGACGCCATAGTTGTCTGCGGTACCACGGGCGAGTCCGCCACAATGACCGACGAGGAGCACGTTGAATGTATCCGTTACTGCGTTGAGCGGGTGAACAAGCGCGTTCCCGTTATCGCGGGAACGGGCAGCAACGACACCAAGTACGCGGTTGACCTTTCGGTTGAAGCCGAAAAGCTGGGCGCGGACGCTCTCCTTGTGGTTACGCCGTACTACAATAAAACCTCTCAGCGCGGGCTAATCGCCCATTTCACGGCAATTGCGGACAGCGTGAACATTCCCATTATTCTGTACAACGTCCCCTCGCGGACGGGCGTGAACATCGCTCTCGATACATACGACGTTCTTGCCAATCACAAAAATATCGCGGCTGTCAAAGAAGCAAGCGGAAACATTTCCGCAATCGCGAAAATAATTGAAAAGTGCGGCGACCGCCTTGACGTCTACAGCGGCAACGACGATCAGATCGTCCCCATTATGGCTCTGGGCGGCAAGGGCGTGATAAGCGTGCTTTCCAACGTCTGCCCCAAAGAGACACACGAAATAGCCCGTCTCTGCCTTGAAAACAACGTTGCCGAAGCGGCAAAGCTGCAAATAAAATATCTCGAGCTTTGCAATAATCTTTTCATTGACGTGAACCCCATTCCCGTGAAAGAGGCTATGAACCTCATCGGCTTTAACGCGGGTGAATGCCGTCTGCCCCTGCTTAAAATGGAACAGAGCAAAATCGACGCTCTTACGCAATCACTGAAAGCTGTCGGCGTTATAAAATAATGTGTAAAGATTATCAGCTTTACACAAAATCAAAGCTTAAATATATGTAAAGTCGCATGCCTTTGCATATAGAAAGGATCGATAAAATGGTAAATGTTACAATATGCGGTGCAAACGGCAAAATGGGCAGGGTAATTTCCTCGGTAATAAAGGACAGGGACGACTGCACCGTCATTTCGGGTGTCGACCTGAACACGGAAAAATACGCCGATTTTGAAATTTACGGAAGCGTGAAAGACCTTCCCCAAAAGCCCGGCGTTATCATTGACTACTCCCACCCCTCCTGCCTTAACGATTTGCTGGAATACTGCCTTTCCACGGGGACGGCTGTCGTCATAGCCACCACGGGCTACACCGAGGAGCAGATAGAAGCCATTAAAAAAGCGGCGGAGCAAATTCCCGTGTTCTTCACGTTCAATATGTCGCTGGGTATCAACCTGCTTTGCAAGCTTGCCAAAACCGCGGCGGAAATTCTCGGCGGACAGTTCGACATTGAAATCCTCGAAAAGCACCACAATCAGAAAATCGACGCTCCCAGCGGAACGGCGATAATGCTTGCAAACGCCATAAACGAGACCCTTGACAACAAGTACCGTTACACCTACGACCGCCACTCCCAGCGCAAAAAGCGGGAGAAAAACGAGATAGGTATGCACTCCGTCCGAGGGGGGACTATCGTGGGAGAGCACGAAATAATTTTCGCGGGGCGTGACGAGGTTATCACTCTTTCCCACTCGGCGGCTTCAAAAGAGGTTTTCGCGGTAGGCTCGGTAAACGCGGCGGTTTTTCTTGCGGAACGTCCCGCGGGGCTTTACGATATGGCGGAGCTTATCGACGGCGCAAAATAAAAAACGGCAGTAAAGCTTTTGAACTTTACTGCCGTTTTTCTTGGCATATTACTTTTTGTCAACAACGTGAACGTCCATCTGATTGTAAGGAATGACAATATTTTCCGCGTCGAATTTTTCCTTTACCTGTTCGATCAGGTCGAAATAAACCGTCCAGTAGTCGGCGTTTTTCGTCCAGACCCTTACGGTGATGTTCAGGGAGCTTGCGCCCAGCTCGCCGAGCCTTACAAAGGATTCAAGCTCCTTGACGATAAGCGGGTGCTTTTCGATAACGCTGTTGATCGCGGATATCGCCTTTTTGTGGTCGTTATCGTAGGAAATCCCGAAAACAAGGTCAACGCGCCTGTTGCCCTCCATGCTGTAATTGGTTATCGCGGAAGTCGCGACTGTGCCGTTCGGGATAAAAATGTCCTTGTTGTCAACAGTGGTAATTTTTGTAAAGAGTATGGACACCTCGTCCACCGTTCCGGAATACGCTCCGATGTCAACATAGTCGCCCACCTTGAGAGTGCGGTTGATGAGCAGGATAACCCCTCCAGCCACATTGGAAAGGCTGTCCTTGAGAGCGAGACCTACAGCCACGCCCATTGTGCCCAGCACAGTAATAATGGAGGTCATCGGAATGCCGAGGATACTAAGTACAACGATAATGACAATGGCGGTCACAACGATTTTAATGACCGAGGAAAGAAACTTGTTGACGGTCTGATCCAGCTTGCTGTGTTCCGCGCCTTTGGCGAAAATGTTCAGAATAAGCTTGTTGAGGAAAAATCCCACAACAAAAACGATTATCGCCAGCAGCAGCGTGGGGATAAATCCGAGAATGGAGTCGATCAGCTTCAGCATGAAAAGTGCCCCTTTCGTATAATTACTTAAAGTAAGTATACGTTATTTTTTCTGTCGAAAAAAGTCTAATTAGTGAATATTATGTTAATAATTCGCGAAAAATATTAATTTTCTTTTGTCTTTGGGGGTTAAATAATTCACCGTTTGTTCAAAAAAAAAAAAACAATGCGTTCACCAAACGGCGTTTACATTTTGGTATAATCTATACATGTTATTTTTCTTTCGGCAAATTTATGAAAAGGGGTATCGGAATTATGAATATCAAAAAAATCACAGCGCTTGCGGCGGCGCTGGCTCTGACCGTTTCGCTGACTGCCTGCGGAGGAGACGGCGGGTCTGCCGAGGTTGAAACTACCACGACAATGGCGTTGGAAACCTTTAAAACAGAAGCTGCGGAAACCGTGAAAACAAAAGCGGAAACGGCGGAAGTCCCCGAAGAAACAGCGGAAACAACGCCCGAAATTGTTGAGCCCCCTGCGGAGGATTTTCAGTACAGCTATGACGCGGTACTTAAGGGCGTTATAATTGAAAAATACAAAGGAGAAGCCGAAGCAATACGCATACCCACAGAGCTTGACGGCGACCCTGTTGTAGAATTCAGAATAGAAAATAAAAGCGTAAAATCTGTGGAAATCCCCGACAGCTTTACCAAATTAGGAAAGTCCGCCCTTTCATTCTGCAAAAGTATCGAAACTATAACAATTCCCGACGGCGTGACCGAAATCGGCGAAGGCGCGTTTTACAGCTGCGATAATCTTAAAAGTATTGTAATTCCCGACAGCGTTACGGTGATAGGAAAAAGCGCTTTTAGCTGCTGCAAAAATCTTGAAGATGTTACGCTTTCGGAAAATATAACCGAGATTGAATCCCAAATATTTTTCGATTGCAGAAGTCTAAAAAATGTTAACATTCCCCAAAATTTAACAAAAATTAAAGATAATGCGTTTACGGGCTGTAAAAGCTTAAGAAGCTTAACTCTGCCCGACAGTGTAGAATTTTTGGACAATTACGCTTTTGGTCATTGCGACGCATTGACAATTACATACAACGGGAACGAATACACCCACGAAAACGATTGGGAAGATTTGTACGCAGCAGTAAACGGTTAAAAACAAAAACAGCGGAGCAAAACGCCCCGCTGTTTTTTTGTGGAAGATGTTCATAAAATTTCCTTAAAATAAATTATAAATTGTTATTTTTTTATCAAAAAAGATGTTGCAAATTCAGCCAAAATGAGGTATAATTAATTAGATATTGATTAAAGGAGTCTTTTTTATGGGAATGCAAATGGATCTATCTTATGTGTTTGCCGTAGTGATAACAGGTCTTGTTGTGGTCTTTCTGGGACTTGTCCTGCTCATTGCGTTTATAAGTCTCATAGGCTGGATATTCAAGACGGCGGGCAAAAATAAAAAGGCGGCTGCGGAAGTCAAAGCCGATACAGCTCCCGCACCGAAAGCGGCTCCGGCGGCAGCTCCCGCACAGACGGCTCAGTCCGAGGACGGCGGCGAGATCATCGCGGTAATTTCCGCGGCTGTGGCTATGATGAGCGCGGCGGACGGTACGTCCTACAGAATAAAGTCGGTCAAAGCGGCTTCAAACGGAGCTCCCGCAAGAAACGCATGGGCTTCGGCGGGATTAAGGGAATCCACAAACCCGTTCTAACGCAACCAATCACAGAAAGGATATGTTATAATGTTTGAGATATTTAAGGACGCGATCGTCAGTCTCGCCGAGACAAGCGGCTTCGCGGCTATCGGAATCAAAGAGATCATTATGATCCTCATCTCTTTCGTATTCATGTATCTTGCCATCGCCAAAAAATTTGAACCGCTTCTGCTGCTGCCGATCTCGTTCGGTATGCTTCTTACAAATCTCCCCCTTTCGGGACTTTACAACCCCGACCTGTTCATCATCAACGAAGAGGGACATATCGACGTTCTCAACGTACTTACAAACGGCGGTCTGCTTGATCTGCTGTATCTGGGAGTAAAGCTCCAGGTCTATCCCCCGCTGATTTTCCTCGGCATAGGAACGATGACCGACTTCTCCCCTCTTATCGCGAACCCCAAAAGCTTCCTGCTGGGAGCTGCCGCTCAGGCGGGTATCTTCATTACCTTTATCGGCGCGGCTCTTCTCGGAATGTCCGCCACGGAAGCGGGTTCTATCGCCATTATCGGCGGCGCGGACGGTCCTACGGCTATTTACGTTTCCAGCAAGCTGCTGAAACCGACCGACACGATCGATACGGGTACTATCGCTCTCGCGGCGTACACCTATATGGCGCTTGTGCCGATAATCCAGCCGCCTATCATGAGGCTGCTCACCACCAAAAAAGAGCGTTCCGTCGTTATGGAGCAGCTCAGGACGGTATCCAAAACGGAAAAGATCATATTCCCCATTGCCGTGACTATCGTAATCTCCCTGCTTGTCCCCTCGGCAGCTCCTCTGGTGGGAATGCTCATGCTCGGCAACCTGCTGAAAGAAAGCGGAGTTTGCAACCGTCTCGTTGACACGGCGCAGAATGCGCTTATGAACATTGTAACGATTTTCTTGGGCGTTTCCGTGGGAGCTACCACTCAAGCGGATAAGATACTCAATCTCTCATTCGCAAAGGTTATTTTCCTCGGCGTTATCGCGTTCAGTATCGGTACAGCCGCAGGCGTGCTTTTCGGCAAGATTATGTACGTTGTAACAAAGGGCAAGGTAAATCCCCTTATCGGTTCGGCGGGCGTATCCGCAGTTCCTATGGCGGCGCGTGTTTCCCAAAAGGTCGGCGCACAGGAAAATCCCACAAACTTCCTGCTAATGCATGCCATGGGACCGAACGTCGCGGGCGTTATCGGTTCGGCGGTCGCAGCGGGCGTACTGCTCAGCATTATATAAAGAAACAAAGCCGCATACAAGTTGGTATGCGGCTTTAATTTATCTGTAAGGTTTTGCGTCAGCAACAGGCAATGCAGCGAAAGATTTTACATTCTTTCGGGACAGTCGATCTTCAATATGGCAAACGTGTTCCTGAGAGTGATCCTTACCGCGTCGCAAAGGCTGAGACGGGCGTACAGAAGCTGCTCCTCCGCTCCCTTTATGCGGCACTTGTCGTAGAACTTATGGAACAGCGTTGCAAGCTCCTGACTGTAACGGGTTATCTTTGAGGGGTCGCAGTCCCTTGCCGCGGCGTCCACAGTGTTGGGGAAGGACGCGATGTGGCGGATAAGCTCGATCTCCTCGGGAGCATTCAGCGCGTTGAGCTGCTCCAAAGTCAGCTCTTTCGGCGAAAATCCCTCGGCGGCGAGGTTTCTTATAACGGAACAGATACGCGCGTGGGCGTACTGGACATAGTACACGGGATTTTTCGAGGACTGCTCTATCGCAAGGTCAAGGTCGAATTCAAAGTGGGAGTTGGCTTCCCGCAGATTGAAAAAGTACCTTGCCGCGTCTATGGGTATCTCGTCAAGCAGCGTCTCGAGGGTGACGGCTTTTCCCGAACGCTTGGAAAGCTTGTATGTCTCGCCGTTCTTGACAAGGCGCACCATCTGCATGATTATTGCGTTAAAGCGATTGGGATCGATGCCCAAAGCTTCCATGGCGGCTTTCATTCTGGGGACGTAGCCGTGGTGATCCGCTCCGAGAATATCTATCGCGGTATCGAAGCCGCGGGTCACAAGCTTGTTGTAGTGATAGGCAATATCGGGCACAAAGTAAGTAGGTACGCCGTTTGCGCGGACAAGCACCCTGTCCTTTTCGTCCCCGAAATCGGAGGACTTAAACCACAGCGCGCCCTCCTGCTCGTAGGTGTGACCGCTCTTTTTCAGCAGCTCGATGACTTCCTTTACCGCGCCGCTGCTGTGGAGAGAGCTTTCCTTGAACCAGGTGTCGTACTCAATGCGGTACTTGCGCAGGTCGTCCTCCAGTTTTTGGATATTTTTAGGAAGCGCAAAAGCAACGAGAGCCTCCCTGCGCTCCTCCTCGGACTTGCCCATAAAGTCCGCGCCGTATTCATCGCAGAAATTCTTTGCGTGGACGATTATGTCCGCGCCCAGATAAACGTCCTCGGGCATGGGGAAAGTTTCGGTATCGTTATAGACCGCTTGGCTAAGCTCCTCGGTATCGGGATATTTTTCCGCGAGAGCCTGTCCCGCTTCGGAGCAAAGCTGGCAGTACCGCAAATCGAGGGACTTGCCGAACTTCTCGATCTGGTTTCCGGCGTCGTTCACATAGAACTCCCGCTCCACTCTGTAGCCCGCCCAGTCCAGCACAGAGCAAAGTCCGTCGCCGATAGCTCCGCCGCGTGCGTTGCCTATGTGCATAGGTCCGGTCGGGTTTGCGGAAACAAATTCCACAAGGACGCTTTTACCCGCTCCGCTGTCGGTTCTGCCGTAATTTTCCTTTTCGCGGAGCACGCCGGACACAACGCCCGAGAACCAATTTCCCGACAGGAAAAAGTTTATGAAGCCGGGACCCGCGATTTCCACCCGCTTGAAAGAAGTTCCGTCAAGAACCGCCGCTTCGCAGATAAGCTCGGCGATCTTCCTCGGCGCGGATCTCAGCGGCTTCGCGCAGGCAAGCGCGATATTGGAAGCAAAGTCCCCATGGGACTTGTCCTGCGGTATTTCAACGTTAAACGCCGGCAAGGGCGCAGCCTCGATCTTCCCCTCGGAAACAAGCCTTCCCAGAGCGGACATAAGTATCTCCCGAAGCTCCTCGGAAGCGCGTTTGATAGGATTTGTCATTTTTATCTTCCTTTCAGCCGAAAATCAGCTTATTGTAATGAATATCTCGTTGTCGGACACATAGCTGGAATTGATGTCCACCGTGTACTTAAGGTACAGATCGCCGCCGTCCTCGCCGATATTGTTGTCGATGCAGTGGGTAAAAATTCCCATTGTGAAATCGCCGTAGGGCGTGCCGTAGTGACAGTGGTGCTTCTTGTCCTTTTCGAGTATCAGGTCGGAGGTGGCGGTACCTGTGCGGTTCAGGTTCACAAGGCTGTTGCCATGCATGGTCAGCCTTGTGGTGGAACCGCCGAAGCCCGTTACCTCGGATTCCTCGTATTTAAGCTCGAAGCCGCCGTTTTTCAGGCTTCTCAGCGTGCCCGACGTGGTAAGCTCCGTTTTGGAGCTGTCGTCGTCCACGGTATTTATGCTTGTAAGATTTATCAGAACATTCTTTTCCATTTTATCCCTCTTTTCTGTGTATCCTATATAAAGTACCTGCCGGTACTGTTATTATGCACATTTTATGTTCCAAAACACTTTCGTCTAAATAAGCTCGTCAATTCCCACCTTAAAGACGTCCCCGTTAAGGGAGCTTCCCAAAAAGGCGCGGGCGTTTTCCCCGAAAAGCTCTATGCTGTCGGAGGTGTAGTAGGTGTTCGTTCCCTGCTCTTTGCGGTCGGAAAGCATTCCCCTGCTCATAAGCATATTGTAGGCGTACTTAGCCGCCTCCTCGCCCGAGGAAACAAGCGTTACCGAGCTTCCCATAAAGTCGGAAATAACGTCCCTTATGATGGGATAGTGAGTGCAGCCCAGAATAAGCGTGTCAACGCCCTCTTTCTTGATGGGAGCAAGGTACTGTTCCGTCACAAGCTTTGCGACTTGGTTGTCCCTTGACGTGAAGCCGTTTTCCACAAGGGGCACGAACAGCGGGCAAGCCGCTCCTATGACCGAAACGTCGGGACGTATCGCTCTTATGGCTTTTCCGTAAGCTCCCGACCTGATCGTAGCCTCAGTTCCGATAACGCCCACCCTGCCGCTGCGGGTAAGTCCGCACGCAGCCTGAGCGGCGGGAAGGAGCACTCCCGTAAAAGGAACGTCCCCGTCGGAGGTCTTGCCGCTGCCCAGCACCGAGGAAACCGTTCCGCAGGCGGCGATTATCATTTTGACGTTCTTTTTCTTCACAAAAGCGATATCCTGATTAGCGTACTCCAGAACGGTCTCGCGGCTGCGCGTCCCGTAGGGAAGCCTTGCCGTGTCGCCGAAATAGATCACGTTTTCGTTTGGGATAAGCTTGTTAAGCTCTTTAAGACAGGTCAGTCCGCCCAGACCCGAGTCAAATACGCCTATCGCGTTATTATTCATAATTATGACCATTTTCCCGCAAGGGGAAAATGCGTCCTCCTTTCCGGCGGTGTTCCGCGTCTCTGCGTCCGCAAAATTCCGAACATTCCTCCGTTAATATGTATTATCCCTCGATCGCGAGAGAAATAAGCTTGTCGACAAGCTCCGACTGGGAAATGCCCATATTTTCCATAAGCTTGGGATACATACTTATCTGCGTAAAGCCGGGCATGGTGTTTATCTCGTTGAGTACGACCGTTCCGTCCTCTTTGAGGAAGAAATCCACGCGGGCAAGTCCCGAGCAGCCCATAAGCCTGAAAGCTCTGACGGCGGTCTCACGGATCTCCCTTGCCGCTGTTTCGGGGATATCCGCAGGAATGGAAAGTCCCGACGTGCCCAGTATGTACTTGGCTTCGTAATCGTAAAATTCGTTGCAGGAATTGATCTCGCCCACCGATGAGGCAAAGGGGTTATCCTTGCCGAAAACGGCGCACTCCACTTCTCTGCCCTTTACAAATTCCTCTATGACGACCTTTTTGTCGTGGCTGAACGCAAGCTTCACCGCGTTTTTCAGCTCCTCGAAAGAGCTCGCCTTGTTCACTCCCACGGACGAGCCGCTGTTGGCGGGTTTCACGAAAAGCGGGTATTCAAGCTCTGCGGCGGTATTTTCGCATACCTCGTCAAGCCTGCCCAGCTCGGAGACGGAAACGCTTCTCCACCTTGCCATGCGGATACCGTCCGACTCCAGTATCTTGTGAGCGGCGGTTTTATCCATACAGTTCGCCGAGGAGATGATATCGCAGCCCACATAGGGTATCCCCGAAAGCTTTAAAAGTCCCTGAACAGCCCCGTCCTCGCCGTTCTGACCGTGCAGAGCGGGAAACACGGCGTCTATCCTTTTGACCGTATAAGCTCCGTTCGAGACTTTCATTATTCCCTTATACACGGGGTCGGGAAGTATGACCGCGGGAACGCAGTCCGGATGGGATTCCCAGCCGCCCGAAGAGATAAGGCTCACGTCCCCCGGATAGAAAAGCCACCTGCCTTTTTTTGTAATGCCTATCGGAATGACCTCGTACTTATCCTTGGGTATCGCCGAGATTATGTTTGACGCCGAGATCAGCGATATTTCGTGTTCGTTTGAAACGCCGCCGAACAGAACGGCTACTTTTATCTTTGACATAAGCTTCTCCTTTTTAAACGGTATGCCGAGCCATAAGCAACCGTACATAACTATACATATTAAATTATACCACATTTTTTTACAGACTTCAACAGTTACGGAAATATTTTTTCGGTACGGGAGGAAATTTTTTCCCGTACCGAAAAAAGCGGCGGATCACTCGAACGTGATAAAGTCGGCGGCGGCGTAGCCGTAGGTATTGCCGTAGCGTATAACGTACCAGTTGCCCGTCTGACCGTAGACGGACATAGTCGCTCCGTTGGGGATAACGCCGATGACAGCCGCGTCGGTGGAGGGGTACTTCCTGATGTTGAGGTTTGAACCGTCCGTGGAAACTACTCCACGTCTTACGGGAGCGGCTTCGACAAAGGGTATGCCGAAGTAGTCGCAAAGGGACTGCACCAGATTTCTTGCGATTGCGTCCAGGTTTGCCTTGATCCACTCCGCATCCTGTCGGTTGTCGTGGTATCCCAGCTCCGCCAGAACAGCCACCGCCTTTGTCCTCGTCACCTCGCCGAGAGACGTTGTGGGACGGGTGTTAACCTTTGACGGGTCGGGGTAAACGCTTTTCATATTATTGGCGATTATCGTGGCAAGCTGTCTGCTGTAGCTCGAATAGGGAGAATAGTAAATGTCCACGCCCCTGAGCTTGCCCGAGTACTGTCCGCCGCCCGCGTTTGAATGCAGGGCGAGATGCACGTCGTAATTGCCGCCATTGGAGTCGCTTATCGCTCCGCGGACGTCGCGGTCGGGGTCGTTCCTTGTAAATTCAATGCCAGACGAACGGAGGTAAGGCTCCATTTTGTCGGCGATGATGTTCATATATTCCTGTTCGTTTCCTCCGTTTATATACGGGTTCCACTCCTGCGTGGAGGGACTTAAAAAAACACTTGGCATGATCTGTAGCTCCTTGTCTGCGAATATGTGTACATGCGGCGGAAAATTCCGCTGTTTCATTATATGCCGCAGCTTTCGGGAAGATACAAATTTCCGTCCGGGAACAAAAAAGACAGAACCGCTTATTACGGAAAGCGATCCTGTCCTCTTGAATTTTTACGAAGAAATTATTCCAATGTCAGCTTTTCGAGCTTATAACGTTTTATGGCAGCCTCGTTCACGGTGCAGTTCTGACCCTCGATCCAACCGAGGACGGTCTCGTCGAACTCGTCGCCCTTTAACGACCTGCGGACGGAATCACGCTGATCCTCCAGATACGAGGGATCGTCAAAGAGATCCATTCTGTAAACGATATACCACTCCTCGTTTTCCTCGACGATAGTGTAGTCTCCCGCGTTGAGAGTGCCGTCAAAAACGGTCTCGGCAACCTTTTCGGAGGGAATTACCCCGCCGCGGGACACGACCGTTCCGTAGCTTATTCTCTCGGTCTCCTCGCCGGTATCGGCTGCAACGTCCGTTCCGCCGTCTGAACTTGTTTCGTCAGACGTACCGGTCGCTTCGGCGATAAGATTGGCGTAATACTCGTTGTACTCGTCCTCGATAGCCTCGAAGCTTTCGCCGCCCTTGGCTCTTTCGATGTAGCCCTCAGCCATTTTTCTAAGCTCGTCCTTGCCGTCGGACTTGAGGAGATTTCCCTCGCCGTCCCTCAGCTCCATTCTGATGAACTTTATCCTTGCGTTGTTTTCAAGCAGATAATCCTTTATTTCGTCGTCGGAAACAGCTTTCTCGCCGCCGTCCGCATAGTAATGGTCAAAGATCAAAGAACGCTTCTCGCTGTTGAGAACGATATCATAGTAGGACTGCTTGCTGACGCCGATGCCCTCGAAATACTCGCCCACATATTCCCACCACTGATCCACCGTGTTGGACACAGCTTTCTCCTCGTTATTTTCAAAGGAAAGCTCCAGCTCGGCGAACTTCTTTTCGACTGCGGCGTACTCTCTCATATCCTCCACAGCCTCGTCGTTGATCCAATCCTTGGACGGTTTATCCTCGATTGTGATGGCAAGAACGTCGGTCTCGCCCTCGACCAGGTACTGACTTGCTTCGGAAACGGCATTGGATTGGAAATAAATGAGAATGCCCGCTCTGAGACGAGTACCGTCTATATCCGCGCCCCAGGTTGTATCGCTTCCGCAGGAAGCAAGCGAGAACGTCATAACAGCCGCGGCAGCAGCGGCGGCAACCTTTTTTAACAAAGACATAGTCTGTAAAACCTCCACACAAAATGTAAATACATTATATTATAGCATATTATTTTCGGCTTGTCCAGTATTTTGGTAAAAAAATGTTAAATTAAACAAAAAGAAAAGGTCACTCATTGCATGAATGACCTTTTCCATCGGCGGAAACTTCCGCTGGAGGCGCCACCCGGATTTGAACCGGGGAATCAGGGTGTTGCAGACCCACGCCTTACCTCTTGGCTATAGCGCCGTTGTTCTTATAAAGAAAAATGGAGCGGATTACGGGGCTCGAACCCGCTACCTCCACCTTGGCAAGGTGGCGCTCTACCAGATGAGCTAAATCCGCAATTGGAAGTTAGAAATCGGAAGATAAATGCAATAACTGCAAATCCATCCAAAATCAAATGGCGACCCGAATGGGACTCGAACCCACGACCTCCGCCGTGACAGGGCGGCGTTCTAACCAGCTGAACTATCGGGCCTAATTGGTGGGAGCTATAGGGTTCGAACCTATGACCCTCTGCTTGTAAGGCAGATGCTCTCCCAGCTGAGCTAAGCTCCCACACCGCCGCCGAGATTTTCAACGGCGATATTTATTATACATCATAAAAAATCATTTGTCAATAGTTTTTTGAAAATTTTATAAAATATTTTTTCAGGACTTTTCTTCCCCGCTGTCTCCGACGGAAACGTCGTTATTTCCGGCAGCTTCTTCTGCGGCTGTATCCCTTTGCGCCTGCATTTTCGCGCGCTTTTTCTCCTTGTGCTTTTTGGATATCTTAACTATCGCAAAAACAACTATTCCGATAAGCGCAAGATACGGGACGGTATAGATCAGGAAGAAAAGCAGTCCCTCCAAAAAGTCAAGGAAAGTCGTTCCCGCGTTGCTGAAAGTGTTGGAGAGACGGTCGAAAAACGTATCTGTCCTGACAGGCTCGGAGACGTACTCCTTGACCTCGTTCAGCGTGAAATACACATAGGAATACGCCACGTCGGTGCTGATGCGGTTCATACGGGTCTTGATGGCCGCGATCTGTATCTGTATCTCGGTAAGCTCTTTCTCGATCGCCACGGCGTACTCGTCCTCGGTAATGTCCGCTAAAAGGTCTATGTAACGCTGTTCCTTTGCCTCGTAGATCTCCAGCGTGGTGGAGAGGTCGCTGTACTCCTGGCTGAGATTTTCCACATTGGAGGTCTTGCTTCTCAGGTCGCCCAGACTTCCTGCGGAATTGCAGAAAGCGTCGTAATTTTTGCTTGGTATCCTTACGGTCGCGCTATAGGACTGCCATTTTTCTTCGTTCTCGTAGTACCAGCGCCCGCCGCCTCCTCCGTCGCTGAAATCTTCGGTTTCCACAAAGCCGCCGTACATATCCAGCGTGCTTTTGAAGCTGTTCAGGGACAGATCGAAATCCAGCGTGTCAACGGTCATATAGCAGGAATATACAAGCATTTCCCTTTGAATGCCGTTGTTTTCAAGGGACTGAACCTCGTCCTCGGACGAAGCCGCTTCGGCGGCGGGAGTTTCCGCTTCGTCCATGCCGTACTCATAGTCTGCTGCGGTTTCAGCCGCAGTTGCAGCCGTTGTTACATAGACTCCACCGTTATCGTAAGAATCCGATTTGTACTGACCTGCCGCGCCGTTGTAGCTTTCGGAAAAATACGCGCTGTCGCCGCTTTCCGCGCAGCCCGCAAGCAACGCTGCGAACAGTGCCGCCGCAGCCAGCAATTTGATATTTGACAATTTTTTCATATACACTTCTCCCCTGCCGGTTTTTCATATTATAACACGTCCGCGCGAAATTTGCAAACGCTTCTGTTATATATACATATGGGCGCGGGGATTTTTATGGGGAATTTTTGTAAACATTTTATGAACATTATTCTGCGAGCCGCCGCACTATACTCTATGCGGCAGCCTTAACGCTTATGACCTTTTCGGAGCATTCGTACATGGTGTCCGCAAAGATGGCGTATCCCTTTGCGGGATTGTTCACAAAAACATGAGTGACCGCTCCCACAAGCTTTCCGTTCTGGATAATGGGACTTCCGCTCATGCCCTGGACTATTCCGCCGCTTTTTTCCAGAAGCTCCTTGTCGGTAACGCGGATTATCATATCCTTGCTGCCTTTCGCGTGCATATCTATTTTTTCGATGACGATACTGTACATTTTCGGTTGGCTGCCGCTGACGGTGGTGTAAATATATGCCTCGCCCGTTTCAATTTCCTGCCGCATTCCCAGGGGTACGGCTTCGTTGCGGGAACTGAACGAGGACATGATCCCGTACAGCCCGTCGGCGCAGTTAAGCTCCAGAGTGCCTGTCGCCGCAAGGGAGGAAAATGTACCCAGCAGCTCCCCGGGAACTCCCGCAGCGCCGCGCTTTACGCCGTTGACGTTTACCTCGACCGCTTCTCCCTCGTAAAGTGGGAGGATATTCCCCGTGTCAACATCGCAGACGGGGTGTCCCAGTCCCGCGAAAACGCCTGTATCGGGATTGTAAAAGGTAACGGTGCCTATCCCCGCAGAGCTGTCTCTGACCCACAGACCCGCTCTGTATGAACCGTCTGCGGAGCAGAGACAGGGTTCTACGTTCAGTATAAGCCGCTTGTCGTCCCTCATAAGGTCGAAGGAAAGGGTCTCGCCGCCGCTTTCGGAAATTATTTTCTCCATTTCCTCATTTGACATTACTTTTTTCCCGTTTACCGTTTTGATGATATCGCCCGTCTTTATCCCCGCGTCTGCGGCGGGAGACCTGTAGCCCGAAGACGTCTCGAAGCCGCTGACTTCCACCGCTATCACTCCGTCGGTCAGAAGCTTTATGCCGAACGGATTTCCGCAGGGTATCAGCATAGGCTCGTCCACCTCTTGAATGCTGACTATTTTTATGGGAATTATCCCCAGCAGCTTCAGCTCCGCCTTGCGGACGCCGCTTTGATCCGCGTCGACCGCCACGGCGTTTCCTATGCGGTTTCCCGTACAGGGAATGGTTTCAATAATTTCCGAAAGCTTCAGCTCGCTTCCGGAGGAAATGTAATAATTATTCGGCAAAACCGTGTTATAATAGATTATAGCTCCCAGTACCGCCGCAAGAACTATGTTTATCAGAACTGCCGTAATTTTTATGATTTTTTTCATTTTTTTGTACGCTTCATTTCGCCATCGTGAAACAAAACTCTCCTTTCCGCCGATATGCGGCAGGACGGTTTCCCGCGCCGCTGCCTTTATTACTATTCGCATTTTAGCTTCATTTATCAGTGTTTTTTATTTCGTTATTTTACACCCAAAGATTAAAATAACTTGTCGAATATAGAAAATCGCTTTCCGTACTTGCATTTGCGGCGGCGTTTGTGGTATACTATATATATCATCTGCGAAAGGATACTGTTTTTATGAAAAAAGCCCGTACTGTTACCGCCGTTCTCTGCATTGCGGCGGCGGCAATTATCTCCTTGTTCATGAACTCTGCGGGAGGCTTTGCTCTGGCGTTTTTGGTAGAATCTTCCTCCGATATTTTCCGCAAATGCGGCGTCGCGCTGCTGGCAAGCTCTGCCTTTCTTATCGCTGGGACTGTTGCCGCCTGCTTCAAAAAGGTGTGGATACCTCTCGTCCTTAACGTTATCGGTACGGCTTGCTACATATATACCGTTTCGGGAATTTACGCCATTCCCAACTCGCTCCGTCCCAAAACCGACACCGAACCTCTGGCGGAAAGGCATCTGTTTACGGTAATCGTGACTTTGCTGCTTTTCGCGCTGACCGTTTTCAATTATCTGGACGAAAAGAACGTCTCCAAAAGGAATGAAAAACGCCGCCTGAAAGCGGAAAATCTTAACAAAAAGCTTTCCGACGACGAAAAGCTGCTGTAACAGCCGTATGCCGTTCGGCGTGATATAAAACAAGAGCCGTTTTTTAGATAATCTGCCTATTGAAATCGGTTTCACGGTATTGTAAAATTATTGTAGGTTTTTATTCTATTTTACGGAAAGGAAACGTCGGCTTATGAATGTGACTATCAAGGACGTCGCTAAGGCGGCGGGGGTCTCGGTCGCCACAGTATCCCGCGTTCTGAACAACAGCGCGGCTGTATCGGCTGCCGCGGCGGAAAAAGTCAACAACGCCATAAAAGAGCTTGGCTACAGTCCCAATTTCCTGGGAAGAAATCTCAGAAAGTGCGAGACCAATATTATCCTCGCCATCATTCCCTCAACCGATCAGACGTTCTACAGCGACATCATCAGAGGTATGCAGAACGCCGCTTCCGAACACGGATACGACATTCTTTTAAGCACCTCCAACAGCTCCCGCAGTATAGAAACGCGGCTGCTGAATATGCTTTCCAACAGGACTGCCGACGCGGCTATACTTCTCGGCACTCAGCTTGACGTAAAGACGCTTACCGAACTTAACAGTCAGCACTATATCGCGCTCTGCTGCGAACGGGTGGAAGGTGCGGAGGTTCTTACGGTCACGGTGGACGACGAGGGCGGCGCGTTCGACGCGGTGAACAGTCTGATAAAATTGGGTCACAAAAGGATAGGAATGGTCTCCACAAGCGTTAATTCTTTGTCGTCCTGCGACCGCGAAAGGGGTTACAAAAGGGCTTTGGAGGAAAACGGAATTGCGCCGCGCGGGGAGTACATATACCGCGGCACTTACGATTTTATTCACGGCGTTAAGGCGTTCGAGCATTTTATGGGACTTCCCGAGCCGCCCTCCGCCATTTTCTGCATTTCGGACATTTTAGCGGCAAGCGTGGTAAAAAAAGCCATTTCCGAGGGTTACTCCGTGGGAAAGGATATTTCCGTCTGCGGCTTTGACAATATCATGCTGAGCTATATGTACACTCCCGGCATAACCACGGTGGAACAGCCCTGTTACGATATCGGCAGAACCGTGGTGGAGGAGCTGATAAGCAACATCGGCAGCGGGGAAAAGTCCAACAAAAAGATTAAGCTCCCCTATAAATTCATTAAGCGCGAATCGGCGGGACAGTACCGTCCCGAAAAATAAATTTTAACAGGAGGCTGCATATGAAAGTTTTGCTTGTAAACGGAAGCTCCCGGAAGGACGGCTGCACAAGCGCGGCTCTGAAAGAGGTCGCCCGCGCTCTCGGCGAGGAGGGCGTTGATACCGAGACCGTGTTTATCGGAAACGAACCCCTCCCCGACTGCATCGCCTGCTATAAATGCAGGGAAACGGGCAGATGCGTTTTCGGCGACATAGCGGCTGAGATTTCCGAAAAAGCCAAGGAATGCGACGGATTTGTGTTCGGTTCGCCGGTGTACTACGCTCACCCCAGCGCGCGGCTGCTTACGGTTATGGACAGGGCGTTCTATTCGGGAAAGGACAATTTCGCTTTCAAGCCCGCCGCCGCAGTCCTCAGCGCAAGACGGGCGGGCACTACCGCTTCGTTCGACGTTATCAACAAGTATTTTTCGATATGCTCCATGCCGATAGTTTCGTCCACCTACTGGAATCACATGTACGGCAACGGCGGCGAACCCGAGGGCGTACAGCAGGACAAAGAGGGTCTGATGACAATGTACAACATCGGCAAAAATATGGCTTGGCTGCTGAAGTGCATTGAACTCGGAAAAAATAACGGCGTGCCCGTTCCGGAAAATATAAAGGTTCTGACAAATTTTATTAGATAGCACAAACCGGCGGCATATGCCGTCGGTTCGGTTTATCAAGCATATGTAAAATCACCGCTTGTACGGAAATTTTCCTCAGCCGGATAATAATTTGAAAATTTCTCTTGACAAGCCGAAAAAGCTGTGCTATAATATCATCATAATCTTATTAAATGCAACGATGGGAAAAAAAGCTGTCCCGTATTTTCAGAGAGCTGCGGTTCGGTGCAACGCGGCAATTCGGTTCGGTCATAACTCCTCCTTGAGCAGTCCGCTGAAAGCCTTGCGGCAATTAGGTCGGAACGGGTTCTCCCGTTACAGAGATACGCATTGGATATCCCCAAGATTGAGATGCGGCGAGGTGCGGACTTGCGTCCGAACAAGAGTGGTACCGTGGAAGCTTATGCTTTCATCTCTTAGTCTCCTTTGAGGCATGAGATGAAAGCTTTTTTATTGTACGCAAACATTCTGACCTCTAACCACCGATCTCTAACATCTATGAAAGGAAAGATTTGCCATGAAAAATTACGACCGCTATCAGAAACGCTACTTTATGCCCCCCGAGCCTTGCTATGACTGGGTGCGGAAGGACAGACCCACAAAAGCTCCCGTATGGTGCTCCGTCGATCTGAGAGACGGCAACCAGGCGCTTATTATCCCCATGTCGCTGGAGGAAAAGCTGGAATTCTGGAAGTACCTCGTTAAGGTCGGCTTCAAGGAGATCGAAATAGGTTTCCCTGCCGCCAGCGAGACGGAATACGCGTTCTGCCGCGCTCTTATCGAGCAGAACCTTATCCCCGACGACGTTACCATTCAGGTGCTTACACAGAGCCGCGAGCACATCATCGCAAAGACCTTCGAGGCTCTCAAGGGCTGCAAAAACGCCATAGTACACCTTTACAACAGTACCTCCGTGGCTCAGCGCGAGCAGGTTTTCAAGAAATCAAAGGAGGAAATCATCGATATTGCCGTTTTCGGCGCGAAGCTCTGCAAGGAGTACCGCGAAAAAACCGAGGGGAATTTTCGGTTTGAGTACAGTCCCGAAAGCTTTACGGGCACTGAACCCGAGTTCGCCCTCGACATATGCAACGCCGTTATCGACGTTTGGCAGCCAACTGCGGAGGACAAGGTCATCATAAACCTGCCCGTTACCGTTGAGGAAAGTATGCCCCATGTTTACGCCTGTCAGGTCGAATATATGTGCAGACACATGAAAAACCGCGAAAATCTTGTAGTTTCCCTGCACCCCCACAACGACCGTGGCTGCGCGGTGGCGGATTCCGAGATGGGTCTGTTGGCGGGAGCCGACCGTATCGAGGGTACGCTTTTCGGCAACGGCGAGCGAACCGGAAACGTCGATATCGTAACTCTTGCCATGAATATGTTCACCCACGGCGTCGATCCCGAATTGGATTTTTCCGATCTGTCCGAGATAACCGGAGTGTACGAAAAGCTTACCCGCATGCACGTTTACGAGCGTCAGCCCTATAGCGGCGCACTGGTATTCGCGGCGTTCTCCGGCTCTCATCAGGACGCTATCGCAAAGGGCATGAAGTGGCGCGAAGAAAAAAATCCCGAATTCTGGACAGTCCCCTACCTTGCCATCGACCCCAAGGACGTGGGCAGAGAATACGAGGGAGACGTTATCCGCATAAACAGCCAGTCGGGAAAGGGCGGCATCGGCTATCTTATGGAGCAGAAGTTCGGCATAGATATGCCGCCTAAAATGCGCGAGGACTTCGGCTACGCGGTCAAGAGCGTTTCCGACCACGCTCATAAAGAGCTTATGCCCGACGAAATATACAAGATATTCACGGAACGCTATGTAAACAAAAAGGATTTCTTTACTGTGGAGGAAGCTCATTACGCGCAGAAAAACGGCATTACCGCTGCTGTTACCGTATCCCGTAACGGCACATCGATAACCCGTGAAAACGAGGGCAACGGTCGTCTGGACGCTGTTTCCAATGCGGTAAAGGACGCATTGGGTATCGCGTACACCATTGTGACCTATAAGGAGCACGCTCTTGAAAACGGGTCAAGTTCCGAGGCGGCGGCTTATGTGGGCATTGACACCGCTGACGGCGTTTTCTGGGGAGCCGGCAAGGACACCGACATCATTGTCGCTTCGGTGAACGCTCTCGTTTCGGCTATAAACAACAGCAAGCTGCTCGGGTAAGGCGTTTCCGCCGTCACACTAAACACTGCCGCCAAATGCCGACAATACGCTATTTATATTATTAAAAATGTAAATAGAATTGGTAAAAAAATCTGCTATAATATTATCAAAAATAAACACGGACGTGAATAAAATGAAAAATAAATTCGATTTCCAAATCCGTTCTCGGGCGGACTTGTCAAAAGCGGTGCAAAAATACGGATTTCTGCCGTTTTTCAAAAACGACATACCCGGCTTTTCCGTAGAGGAGCATACGCCGCCCGAGCTTTGGTTTTCGGACGTGAACGACGGTCCTTGGGAGTGGAAAGGTCCCGTGATAAGGGAAACGGGGTGCGCTTACGGGAAATTTTTCAAGAAAAAAGCGGGTTTTATCAGCGCGGAATGGTATCCCGATTTCGCAAATTACCGTCGGGACAGCTACGATTTTGACGCGCGGTACGAGGACGGTCTCGCGCCTTACGCCGACAAAACGGTTTACGACATAATTGCCGAGCACGACAGCCTGCTTTCAAAGGAACTGAAACGGCTGGGCGGTTTCGGCAAAAACGGGCGGAAAGGCTTTGAAACGATAATTACCCGTCTGCAAATGCAGGGCTATGTTGTCACGGCGGATTTTGAGTATATGCGGGACAAAAACGGCGTTCCCTACGGCTGGGGCGTGGCGCGGTACGCCGTCCCCGAAAAGTTTTTCGGAAACGATTTTGAGAAACGGGTTTATTTGCAAACACCCGAGCAGTCCAAAGAAAAAATAATCGAGCATTTGTCGGAATTATTTAAAAGCGTACCGAAAGAAAAATTGCTGAAAATAATCGGGTAAAAAATTTAAAAATAAAATTGGAGGAATGAATGTGTTAAATATTGAAAAAATGCCGAGGCTGGGTTTCGGTATGATGAGGCTGCCCCAAAAAGACGGCAAAATTGATATGGATAGTGTCTGTCGTATGGTTGACGCTTATATGGACGCGGGTCTGAATTATTTCGACACGGCTTACGTTTATCACGAGGGCAAGTCGGAAATTGCCGTCAGGGAGGCTGTTGTAAAGCGTTATCCCCGTGAGGCGTTCTACCTCGCCACAAAGCTGCCCGCTTGGTGTATGCAAAGCGGGGCGGACTGCGACCGAATTTTTAACGAACAGCTTGAACGTCTGGGAACGGATTATGTGGACTTTTATCTGCTGCACTCCCTCGAGGACGGCAGCAATTACGAAAAGCAGGAGGAATACGGCAGCTTTTCATGGGCGGTAGAAAAGAAAAAACAGGGCAAAATACGTCATTTCGGATTTTCCTTTCACGGCTCGCCCGAACTGCTCGAAAACATTCTCGACAAGCACCCCGAGGTGGAATTTGTGCAGATACAGCTTAATTACGCGGACTGGGAAAACCCCGTGGTGCAGTCGGGAAAGCTTTTCGAAATACTTAAAAAACGAAATATTCCGATGATAATTATGGAGCCTGTCAAGGGCGGCACGCTTGCGAACCCCACTCCCGAAATTGAGGAAAAATTCAAGGCGGTTCGTCCGCAGTCGTCGGCAGCCTCTTGGGCAATGCGGTTTGTTGGCTCCTTGACGGGGGTTATGACCATTCTTTCGGGTATGAGCACCGAGGAGCAAATGGCGGACAATATTGCCACATTTAAAAATTTTGAGCCGCTGTCCGACGGGGAAAAGAACGTTATTAAAGAAGTGCGGGAAATTATGCTGAACACCCCGACTATCGGCTGTACGGCGTGCCGTTACTGCACGGACGGGTGTCCGAAAAATATTTCAATTCCCGACGTTTTCCGCGCGGTGAATACTATGCGGCTTTATAAAGAGGAATTTCGCCCGAAGATGTTTTACGGCGGCGTTGTTCAAAAGCACGGCAGGGCGGCGGAATGTATAGCCTGCGGACAGTGCGAGGGAGTTTGCCCTCAGCATTTGCCCATTATCAAGCTGCTGAAAGAGGCTTCCGAGGTTTTGGATAAACAGTAATTTGCGGGAAATTTAAATTTTATTGCGTAATCGTTGTGATATAAATGATTACGCAATATTTTTTCGGAAAGATTTTTTCTCCAAAAATTTTTTGTAAGTCAAATCAATGGCAAACGCCCCCAGCGGCGCGGTTATCAGAATTGCGATAACCGACACTGTAAGCACCGTGCCGCCGCAGGGAAGTCCCATTGCAAGCGGCAGTCCGCCGACAGCGGCTTGAACCGTGGCTTTCGGGGTGTACGCAAGCATACAGAAAAGTTTTTCCTTGACGTTCAGACTTGTTTTTGCAACGCAAATAAACACCCCCGCCATTCTGAAAATCAGCACTCCCAAAATAAGTATGACGGCGGCAAATCCTGCGTTTTTTACGCTGTCGGCGGCAACTGACGCTCCAACCAATACAAAAAGAAATATTTCCGATGGTATCCAAAGCTTGTCGAATACGGACGAAAGCTCTTTTGCGGTTTCTGCGGATTTTCTTTTTATCTGCGTACCCGCCGCCATTATCGCGATAAGTCCCGCAAAAGGAATTGCGGAAACTTCCTCAATCCAATTCAAAACAAAGCTTGCCGACAGTACCAAAATTACCTGCACAACCGTGTTGATTTTAAATTTTGCGAAAAACCAAAACATTAAAAGACCGACCGCAAGTCCCGCCGCCGCGCCGATTATTATTGATACGGGAATGTTTACAAAACTTGCAAGCGACACGTTTTCGCCCTGCGCAAGCCCCGTAAATGCGGTAAACATTACAATAACAAACACGTCGTCGACGGACGCCCCCGCAAGTATCATTTGGGGTATTCCCTTTTCCGTCCCGTAACCGTCGTCAATTAAATTTATCATTCTCGGCACGACCACTGCGGGCGAAACTGCGCCGACCACCGCGCCGAGAACAGCCGAGTCCAAAAGGGACAATCCCAGCAATTTCGGCGCAAGCAAAATCATACCGATAATTTCAAAGCAAGCGGGGACAAAACACATCATCACGGCAGGTCTGCCCACCTTTTTCAAATCGCCGATATTCAGTTTCAGTCCCGCCCTTATGAGAATTATAATAAGGGCAATCCGCCGTATCTCCGAGGAAATTCCCAAAATACTGCTGTCAAGCAGATTAAGACCGTGGGGACCTATAATAATTCCCGCAATAATCATTCCAAAAAGCGCGGGAAAACGCACCTTTTTGCATAATGCTCCGAACAGCAGACCCGAAAACAAAATCAACGAAATACTTATCAACATAATAATTCCTCCATATAAAGCAAAAAAGCCGACAGCTCCTGCGTAAAATCGCAGAAGTCATCAGCTTTAACAAGCGGTTTTAGATGTTTTTCATCTATGGGAGAACCTCATTCCCAATTCAATTATATCACATATGAGCCGTGATTTCAATACTTTTTTGAAATTTTACAAATTAATTATAAAGCACGCTAAATATATTAAGACAACCTCGCACAACTGAAATAAGAAGTAAAGATAATATTAAAAGACAAATAAGCTTCAAAATACTGAACGATGAAATTCTGCATGCAAAACGAACAAAAAGGATATAATCCAGTTTTCCGTGACGCAGAAATTTTATGTAAAAATATCTTGACAAAACAATTATTTAGTGATAAAATAATGTTGTATCTATCTTGAAAATTTAATAAAACAGCAGGTGTCGGATATTTTCGCATGAAAATCGATCCGGTGAAAAGGGAAACAGGTGCGAATCCTGTACGAACTCGTCACCGTAATTGCGGAGCAAGGAAAGAATTATGTCACTGAAATTCATTTTGGGAAGACTTTTCCGAGCGTTGAGGCATAAGCCGGGAGACCTGCCTGCTGTTTGTACGGAAAATTTTATTTTCATGCCACGAGTAATTGGCAGTACGTTTAAACGGATATGACCGCAATTTCGGTGAAAAATTTTTGCGGATATATACGTCTTTTTGTTGTGCGCTTTTACTTTGGTAAAAGCGCATTTTTGTTATTTGGGAGGAATTATGAAGCAAAAATTTGACGACGGCAATTACACCGCTGAGGTAATTTTAAGCGGCGGAAGCGGCAGAGCAAGCATAAAATCGCCCGCAGATATTCAAATTTCGGACGGCGAAATTACAGCGGAAATTGTTTGGAGCAGTCCCAATTATGACTATATGGAAGTGGAAGGAACAACATATTATCCCGTTAATTCCAAGGGAAATTCTACGTTCATAATTGCCGTTCCCGCTCTTGACAGTGACATTCCCATGCTTGCGGAAACCGTTGCTATGAGCGAGCCGCATATAATTGAATACACAATAAAATTTAATTCTTCAACAATTAAATCAACCGATAATCCGGCGGGAATTTTTATATATTTTTCCGCAGCGGCTGTTCTTGCAATTTCCGTTTTGGCAGTCGTTTTTGCTGCAAAAAGGAAGATAAAATAAAATGAAAAAAATAATTGTTTTTTTAATTTATCCGGCAATTTTTCTGTTGCTTCTGTGCGGCTGCAAAGAGGCGGACGGAATACCCGCAAACCCCGTTGAAATCAAGGGGCTGACATTTTCCGAAAGGATAGAAAATTCTTACGCGGAACAATTTGCGATAGACCGTTACGAGGGCGGATTTTCGCTTATTTCAACCATGGACGGAGGAAAATTTTTAATTGTTCCCGATGGAAAAATTCCGCCTGAAAATATTGACGAAAAAATTACCGTTTTAAATCAGCCGATTGAAAATATTTATCTTGCGGCAACCTCTGCAATGGGACTTTTTGCAGAATTGGAGTGCGGAAATTTCATAAAATTTTCGGGCGCAAAAGCCGAGGACTGGCATATAGAATACGCTGCGGACGCAATGAAAAAAGGCGAAATTATTTACGCGGGAAAATACCGCGAGCCGGATTACGAATTGCTTTTAACGGGCGGCTGCGGACTTTCGGTGCAGTCCACAATGAGTGGACATTCACCCGAAGTCCGAGAAAAACTGGAAGAACTGGGAATACCTGTTTTTGTGGACTTTTCAAGCTATGAGCCGCACCCTTTGGGCAGAAGCGAATGGATAAAGGTTTACGCAGAAATGTGCGGAAAATACGAAAAAGCGGCAGAGCTTTTCAACGAACAGGCGGCGCTTCTTGAAGCCGCTGAAAGCATCGAAAATACAGGAAAAACCGCTGTATTTTTTTACATAAATGCTTCGGGTCAGGCAGTAACGCGCAAGTCGGGAGACTACGTTACAAAAATGATTGAGCTTGCGGGCGGAGAAAATATTTTCGCGGATTTGGGCGATCCCGAAACCGCATCGGCCTCCGTAACAATGGAAACAGAACAGTTTTACAGCAAGGCTAAAAACGCGGATTTTATTATTTACAACAGCGCGGTGGGCGGCGAAATAAATACGGTTGACGAATTAATTTCAAAGTGTGAATTGCTTGCGGATTTCAGAGCTGTGAAAAGCGGAAATGTATGGTGTACGAAGGAAAATTTATTTCAGGAAAGCATGAAATTGGGCACTGTAATTTCCGATTTAAATTTAATTTTTACTGAAAATACCGAGGAAAATCCGCCTGTATTTTTATTTAAGCTTGAAAGCGGGTGAGCAAAATGAATAGAGTGAAAAAGCGTTGCTTTACGGCGTTTGCACTGCTGATAATTTTATTTTTTTCGGTATTTTCCGCAAATATTTTTATCGGAAGCACGCGGATTTCGCCTGCCGAAATAACTCGCTCTCTTTTCGGAAAAAATATTGAAAACGTTACGGATATTCTTTGGAAAATCCGTATACCGCGGGCGCTGGCGGCAATGCTTCTGGGCGGCGGACTTTCTCTTTCGGGGTATCTTTTACAGACTTTTTTTCACAATCCTATTGCCGGACCTTTTGTCCTCGGCGTGTCCTCGGGAGCGAAGCTTACGGTTGCCGCTTCAGTGATAGTCGTCTCAAATTTTTTTCGCTCGGTAAGCTCGGGATTCATGGTAACGGCGGCGTTTGCGGGGGCTATGCTTTCCCTCGGATTTGTGCTTGCGGTATCAAAAAAAATGAAGCAAATGTCAATGTTGGTGGTCTGCGGAATTATGGTCGGCTACATCTGCTCGGCGGTAACGGATTTTATCGTGACATTTGCCGACGATTCCGATATTGTAAATCTGCATGACTGGTCGAACGGCACTTTTTCGGGCACCGATATGACTGACGTTAAAATAATTTCCGCAATAACGGCGGTTGGAATTATCGGCACGCTTTTCATTTCAAAACCAATCGGCGCGTATATGCTGGGTGAAAATTACGCGAAAAATTCAGGAGTAAATATCAAGCTTTTAAAAGCTGAGCTTGTAATTCTTTCGGGACTTTTTTCCGCCTGCGTTACGGCTTTTGCGGGACCTGTTTCCTTTGTGGGAATCGCTGTTCCGCATATTGCAAAAATAATTTTTAAAACGTCAAAACCCCTTGTGATGATACCCGCTTGTTTTATTTCGGGAAGCATTTTTTGCATGTTCTGCGATATGCTTGCGCGGACGGTTCTGTCGCCGTCGGAATTAAGCATAAGCACCGTTACGGCAGTGTTCGGCGCACCTGTTGTAATCGTCATAATGGTACGCAGAAAGCGGGGCGAACTGCAATGAAAAAAACCGTAATTTCCGCCGAAAATTTATCGGTCGGCTACGAAAAAAATATTGTGGCAAGCGGCGTGAATTTCGAGGTAAAGCGGGGCGAAATTCTCACGCTTATAGGACCGAACGGCGCGGGAAAATCCACAATTTTAAAAACCCTCGCAGGGTATCTTGAATACCTTTTCGGGGACGTAATTATAGCGGGAAAAAACGCAGAAAAAATTACTCCCGCAGAAATGTCCCAAACGCTTTCAGTGCTGCTTACCGACCGCATTCGTCCCGAACTTATGACCTGCCGGGACGTTGTTGAAACCGGCAGATACCCCTATACGGGGCGGTTCGGTTTGCTTTCGGAAAACGATAAAAAAATTGCAGAAAACGCAATTGAGGCGGTAGAAATGCAGGATTTTGCCGACGCCGATTTTAACAGCGTAAGCGACGGTCAGCGGCAGCGTGTAATGCTTGCCCGGGCGATATGTCAGGAGCCGGAAATTTTAATTCTCGACGAGCCGACATCGCACCTTGATATTCGTCACAAAATTATGTTTTTTGAAATTTTGCGGAAGCTTGTTTCCGAGAAAAATATCGGGGTAATTCTTTCAATGCACGAGCTTGATTTTGCGGAGAAAATTTCCGATAAAATTATTTGTATCAAGGACGGGAAAATGTTTTGTACAGGAGTTCCGAGAGAAATTTTTACCGAGAAAAATATTTGTGAAATTTACGGCATTTCCCCCGATTTATATAAAAAATATTTTGGGTAAATCCGCGAAATTTTTCGCGTTTTACATAAAAAATAAATTAATCCAAGAAGGGAAGATTTAATTATGAAAATCAGAAAAAGAGGAATTTTAACCGCGCTGCTTTTAAGTACGCTAATGCTCGCGGGCTGCGGAGGACGGGACAATTCATCGGATAATTCCGACGTCGGTTCGGAAGAAAAACCCGTAATTCTCACGGTCAGCTTCGGAACGAGCTACAATGACAGCCGTGAAAAAACTATCGGTGCGGTTGAAAAAGCAATTGCGGCGGCAAACCCCGATTACGAGGTAAGACGCGCCTTTACCGCGCAGACCGTAATCGACATTCTCAAGGAAAGAGATAATATCGAAACAGACAACGTTGACGAGGCTTTTGAAAGGCTTGCAAACGACGGCGTGAAAACCCTTGTTATTCAGCCGACGCATGTTATGAGCGGCTATGAATACGATGACCTTATTGCGGCTGTGGACGCAAACAGAGACAAGTTTGACAAAGTTTCCGTGGGTGCGCCGCTGCTTACTTCGGACGAGGATTATTCCCGCGTTGCGGATGCCCTTATCGAGGACACAAGCGCGTACAACAATGCCGAAACAGCAATCGTTTTTATGGGTCACGGCACGGAACACAGCGCTAATTCCACTTACGCAAAACTTCAGGAAACCTTTGCTTCAAAAAATGCGGCAAATTATTTTGTCGGAACTGTCGAGGCAACTCCTTCACTTGACGACATCGTCACGGCGGTAAAAGCGGGAGGTTACAAAAATGTAGTTTTGCAGCCTCTTATGGTGGTTGCAGGCGACCACGCAAACAACGATATGGCAGGCGACGAGGAGGATTCCTGGAAAACAGTTCTCACAAACGAAGGCTTCGAGGTTGAGTGCGTGCTTAAAGGTCTCGGAGAGATTGAAGCGGTGCAGAATATTTACGCAGACCACGTTAAAGACGCGGTAAATAATTAAAAAAATTAATTTTCCGTACTGAGTAAAAAAGCGGTACGGAAAAATTTTACGGAGATAATTTTATGAAAAAAATATTTGCGATTTTATTTTGTCCGGTAATTTTTTTAACGTTTTTTGCGGGAATTTCCGTTTGCGCCGAAAACGGATTAAAACCCGTTTACGCCGATAAAATAAAGAACGGCACTTACAGCGTTGAAGTGGAATCAAGTTCCTCAATGTTCAGAGTTGTGGACTGCAAAATTGTTGTTGCGGACGACAGAATTACCGCTTTTATGACAATGAGCGGACAGGGCTATGGATTGGTTTTTCCCGGCACTGGAGATGAAGCCCTTGCTGCGGACAGCTCCGAATATATTGATTTTACCTTGAATGACGAGGGGCAAAAAGTTTTTTCTCTGGAAATCGAAGCGCTTGACAAAAAAATAAACTGCGCCGCCTGGAGTATAAAAAAAGAAAAATGGTACGACCGCGAGCTCGTTTTCAAATCGGAAAATCTGCCGAAAAACGCGTTGAAAAATTCCTCCGTTTATGTTATAATAATTGTACCGGCAGTTATCATTTTGGCGGCGGCAGTATTTTTTATTTTAAGGAAAAAACGCGGAGGAAAATAAATGGGACTTCTTCACATTTACTGCGGCGGCGGAAAAGGCAAAACCACCGCCGCGATAGGTCTCGCGGTTCGTGCCTCGGGGGCGGGAATGAAAGTGTGTTTCGTACAGCTTATGAAGGGCGGCTTTACCTCGGAACTGAGCGCACTTAAATTGCTGCCGAATATTGAAATTACACGCTGTGACAAAGATTACGGCTTTGTAAAAAATATGAGCGGTACCGATAAAATTTCAATTGCGGAATGTCACAATAATTTGCTGAGAAACGCGTTTTCCGTGGGCTTTGATATGATAATTTTAGATGAATTCAATGCCGCATATTTTCATGGACTTCTCGATAAAAAGTCTGCGGAAAATTTCATTTTAAACGGCAAGAAAAACGCGGAAATTATTTTAACGGGAAGAAATCCCGCAGAAATTTTCATAAATTCCGCAGACTACATAAGCGAAATAAAATGCGTTAAACATCCGTATAAAAACGGTGTTTCCGCAAGAAGGGGGATAGAATTTTGAACCTTGAATACGTTCTGCCGAAAGAAATTGAAGTCCGCAGCTTTGAAATAATCGAAAAAGAAATTGCGGATAAATTCGGTGATAAAAAAATTCCCGAAGAAATCAAGTCCGTGGTAATGCGCGTAATTCACGCCACTGCGGATTTTGATTATTTGGAAAATCTCATTTTTTCGGAAAACGCAATAAAAATTGCGCTTGAAACAATAAAAGACGGCGCGGTTTTCGTTACCGACACAAATATGGCGATGGCGGGAATAAATAAATCTGCACTGAGAAAATTCGGCTGCGAGGCTGTTTGTTTTATGTCGGACGAGGACGTTGCCGAAGCTGCAAAGCAAAAAAATATCACGCGCGCGGCGGCTTCCGCAGACAAGGCTGTTTCAATAAAAAAGCCGGTAATTTACGCAGTCGGAAACGCTCCCACCGCGCTTGTGAGAATTTGCGAATATATTGAGAGGGGCGAATTTTCCCCCGCTTTGGTGATCGGCGCACCGGTTGGGTTTGTGAACGTAGTGCAGTCAAAGGAAATGCTTATTGCGGCGGGAATTCCCCACATAGCCGCCAAAGGCAGAAAAGGCGGAAGCACTGTCGCTGCGGCGGTTTGCAACGCGCTGCTTTATATGGCGGAAAAATAAATTTTCTCCGAAATATAAATAATATTAAATAAAACATGGCTGCTCCTAAAACAGGAACAGCCATTAGTTTTCGGAAAAATTTCAATTTAAGCCGTTACGTCAGCTTATTGACTTACTTAAGCTCAACGGTAGCGCCGGCAGCTTCAAGCTTGGTCTTGATCTCCTCGGCGTCAGCCTTGGAAGCGCCCTCCTTGAGAGCCTTGGGAGCAGCCTCGACAAGCTCCTTAGCCTCTTTAAGGGACAGACCGCAGATGTCCTTAACAGCCTTGATAACGTCCATCTTCTTGTCGCCGAAGGAAGCGAGAACAACGTCGAACTCGGTCTTTTCAGCCTCTGCGCCTGCGCCGCCCGCTGCGGGAGCCGCTGCCGCAACTACTGCGGAAACGCCGTATTTTTCCTGAATGCCCTCAACCAGCTCGGAAAGCTCGATGATGGAAAGAGCGTCGATCAAATCAAGAATATTTGTAATTTTCTCGGATGCCATAATAATAATCTCCTTTTAATTTAATGTAATTTTTTTCACTCTGCCGTCAGGCAGAAACTGCCGTTGTTAGGCAGAAGCCGCCGTTAAGCGGCGCGTCCGAAGCCGATCAAGCGGCTTCCTCCTCGTTCTTCTTGTCCACGAGAGCCTGAAGCGTTGCCGCAAGGTTCTGCATGGGAGCCTGAAGCGAGCCGAGAAGCTGTGCAAGCAGAGTTTCCTTGGAAGGGATCTTGGACAGAGCAGTAACGCCCTTTTCGTCGTAGATTTCCTTGCCGATGAAGCCCGCTTTAAGATTGAACTTCTTTTCGTTGCTGTCCGCGAATTTACCCAGAATACGCGCGGGAGCAGTCTCGTCGCCCTCGGTAACGGCGATAGCGGAAGTACCCTCAAGAACGTCCGTAAGTCCGTCCAGACCAACGTTCTTGACCGCGAAGCGGAGCATGGAGTTCTTCTCAACGAAGTAGTTCACGCCTGCCTCTCTCAGCTCTTTTCTGAGCTTGGTGTCCTCCTCAACGGTGATACCCTTGTAGTCAACGATAACGCCCGCCGTAGCCTTGTCCAGCATTTGGGTAATAGCCTCAACTCTTGCCTTTTTGGATTCAAGTACCTTTGCGCTTGGCATAACAGTTTCACCTCCGATAATTCGATACGCGCTTTCGGCGCGTTCTGCTAACGGATTCATAAAAAGAAAACCTTTTCCCAAAGGAAAAGGCGCAAGTACATATCAATACTTACCATCTTTTCCTCGGCAGGATTTACGGCGCGAAGCCACCTGCTGTCTTTAGAATACGATAGCCGCATGACGTCATGACCGTCATAACGTTATTATTTTACCACAAAGTTCCCGACTTGTCAATAGTTTTTTGAAAAAATTTTTCAAAAAACAACCCGCCGCGGGACTGTTCGCCCGCAGCCTTATTTTCTGTTTACTGTACCGCTTGCCGAAACTTTTTCGACAAACGCCTTTATATCCTCCGATATTTTCTCGTATTCACAGTCGTGGACGTAATGGGGGCAATCCAGTTCAATATACTCGCCGCCCTCCGCCTGCGCAATATATTCCTTTGGAATACTTCTCCAAGTTTCCTTATCAAAGCCCGTACCACCCGAACCGTCCGAAATAAACAGCAGCATTGGGATTTGGGGTACTCCCCCGCTTTCCACGGTTTTTGCGTTTTCCCCGACCGCTTCGGTTTCGTTTAACATCGTCACGGTTGCGGTACGTCTGTAAAAAACCGCTCTGTACAGCGCTTTTTCCTCCTCCGAAAGAGTGCCGTGCTTTATGGCGTCGCTCTCGGAAATATTTGGAATAAACCGTGTCACGCCGATTTTTGCAGCTGCGCTCGCAAGTCCTATAAAGGGACTTATTTTCATATTCTCGTAATGCCCCGGTACAGCCATGTCAAGCCCGATAATCGCCGTTACCTCGTCCGGATATTTCTGCGCCCAGTAAAGAGCCTCCAGCCCCGACATCGAGTGTGGGCAAAGTATGTAGGGAGCGGCAATTCCCGCCGCCGACAGCGCGGCTCTTGTGTCCTCAAGGATCGAATTTATATCCCGCTCCTTGTCGACAATATCGCTGAAACCGTACCCAAATTTTTCCACAACCGCAATTCTGTACTCGCCGCTGAGCAGCGTGTACAGGGACTTGAAGTCCAGCACGGGAGAGCAAGTCCCGCCGCCCGACATAAACACGAGAGTAACGTCTCCCCCGCCCTCGGTGTAAACGTTCATACCGTTTCCGTCCACATTCACCGAAACGCCTATCCGATGCAGGATTTTTTCTTCCCTTGAAAGCTGTATTCTGTGATTTATAAAGCAAATCAGCAGCAGTGCGCCGAGTATGAGTACGGCAATCAAAAATATTTTTGCCGTTTTGACAAGTATTTTCATAACTTCCTCCAAAAAGAAAAGCTGCCGTTAAAGGCTGAAAGACTTTCGCCGTTTAAATTGAATTTGGTAATTACTTCATATGTAGTATTCCCAAATTTATATTCCGCAGAAACTTTTGCCATTTCATTATCCCGCTGAGTTGTTTCTTAACTTTTTGTGAATTTTGGTGCACTTGGGGTGTAAATCTATCTTTCAAAAAATATACATATATCTTAAATGTGTATATGTATACCCCCACTCATAAGTCATAAGAAAAACAAGATCCGCCGCGTTTCCGAGCAGACCGTAATCGTGCGCCTCATAAAGCGTCCCCTGCTGATCCGGCGACGTTTTCGGAGCAAGATCCACATGGATTTCAAGACCCGCCGCGTTAAGCTGCTTTGCGGCATTGCTTACAAAGGAAGCAAACTCTGTCCTGAGCTGAGGGGGAATATACTCCATGTCTATATCAAGTCCCTGAGCGTTTTTGCGGTTAATGGTCTCCGCAAGATTGCCTATTACCGCATTCTGAAAGCCAATATCCGTGAGAAGCTTTTCTATTTTTCCCGACCCGAACGTCCCGTCGGTATTTATCGACGTAAGGCTGAGAAAGACCGACGCACCGTATTTGTGCGACATTTCTATAATATTGACGTCGCTTACTTCGATAATCGACCCGTCCTCGTTAAAGCCGTAGCCGAATACTATCACATAGGTAAGATAAGGCAGGGCGGCTTCAAGCACGCGGAGATCTATGTAGCTGTAAGCAAATCCGCTTACTTCAATATCATCGGCGGGAACGTCCTCAAAGCTTACAGTGACCTGAGCGCCCTCGGGGATATAGTCCGCGCCTATAAGAGCGGGATTGTTCCTGTAAAGCTGCATGACGCTTGTACCGTAGGTTTGAGCGATCAAGAAAAGAGAGTCGCCGCGTCCGAATGTGTGCACCGTTTTCGGGCGCAGTATCAAAAGAGCCTGACCGACGGCAAGCTGTCCCGACGGATAAAGGCTGTTGTCAGAAATAAGCCGCTGGAGCGATATCCCGAATTTTTCAGCTATGGACAGAGCTGTGTCTCCCGGCTGTACCATATATATTTCCAGGTCATGTCACTCCTATCCGCGTTTTTGGTACAGTATATGCGGGAACGGCAAATGCCGTGAAAGCTTTTCCTCACCGCTATTTTTTCGGAACAAGTCTAATATTCAAAATCTTCGGAAAGACGTCTATAAACGCCAAACCCGTGAAATTGGATAATCAAGCCGTTTGACTTGTCTTGCGGGACTAATTATAGCAATCCTACAAAATAATAACCAAGTTTGTAGGGGACGGGTTTCCCGTCCCGCTGTTCAGCAACCACGGGCGGGGTAACCCCGCCCCTACAAAGACGTTAATTTGTAGGTTTGCTATAAACGTCTTGATTTTTATGTTATATTTTTTATCTCCTCCCTCACCTGCGTTAAAAATTTTTCCGCAATGGGCGAAAATACTTGGTACTTTTTCCAAATAATATACATTTTCGTTTCAAGCGCGGGTTTGAGGGGACGGAAGCAAAGTCCGCTTTCCCCGCTTGCGTCGGCGAGCTTGTCAAATGTCAGCATATAGCCCAGTCCCTCGCGGACAAAAACCGAGCCGTTATAGCAAAGGTTCAGCGTTCCCGCAAAGGTCAGCTTTTCCGCCTTTTCGCCGCACCAACGGGGTATGTCAGCCGCTATCGCCTGGTCGGAGCATATCAGCGGCAGACCGTACAAATCCTCAACGCGGACGGCTTTCTTTTTCGCAAGGGGACTGTCCCGCCGCATTACAACGCCCCAAACGTCCGCGCCGTGAACCTCCAAATAATTGTATTTTGAAAGGTCGGGCGGCTCGGCGATAAATGCAATATCAAGCAGCCCCCTGTCAAGCTTTTCCGCGACCTGCGCGGTGTTTCCGCTTAAAAGATGATACCGGAAAAACGGATATTTTTCCGTAAATTTTTTCACCGCCCGCGCAAGATATTTTATAAGGTACGACTCCGCGCAGCCGATGTAAATATCGCCGCCGTTTATTTCGTCCAAAACGTTAAATTCGGCGACGGTTTTTTCCGTCATTTCAACAATATCCTCCGCACGTTTGCGCAGGAGCATACCCTCGTCGGTAAGGCTCACGCCGCCGTTTTTGCGTATAAAAAGCTTTTTCCCCAGTTCCTCTTCAAGGGCTTTCATTTCCTTTGAAAGGGACGGTTGGGAAACGTGCAGACTTTCCGAAGCCCTTGTCATATTTTCGTTTCGGGCAATTTCCAAAAAATATTTTAATGTACGCAGTTCCATTTTTATCAGCTCCCGAATTTATTATAGCACAAATCATTATTCCTGTCAAGAATAATGCAAAATAAAAAATAGGTATTAGACATATTGCGGAAAACGTGCTATACTAAAAACAGAACCGAAAGCGAGGCGTTAAAAATGGCGGAGGCAACCGATAAATACGGAATTATTTTTCAAAATCTCACCGACGGGGGCTGCGACAAAAATACAGCCGAAAGGTGCGCGGAATATATTTTATCGGGGAAATACGAGCAGGCTCTCGCCGTGATAAAGTCCCATAAAAAACGTCTCCTCGAGGAAATTCGCGCAAATCAAAAACAGGTTGACAGCCTTGATTTTCTGCTTTATAAAATTGAAAAATCAAAGCTGTAAACCGCAAATTAAGAAAGGCAGGTAATTAAAATGGCAAATATCGAAAAGCTTAATCTCACGGAGGAATGGGACAAAACTTTCCCGAAAAGCGAAAAGGTGAACCATAGCAAGGTGACTTTTCACAACCGTTACGGAATTACTCTCGCGGCTGATATGTACGCGCCGAAAAACGCGGCGGGAAAGCTTGCGGCAATCGCGGTGTGCGGACCTTTCGGCGCGGTAAAGGAGCAGGCGGCGGGACTTTACGCCCAAACTATGGCGGAACGTGGTTTCCTTACAATCGCCTTTGACCCGTCATTTACGGGGGAAAGCGGCGGCGCGCCACGCTATATGGCGTCCCCCGACATCAACACCGAGGATTTTCAGGCGGCGGTGGATTTTCTTTCCCTCAACGAAAATGCTGACCCCGAAAAAATCGGAATTATCGGTATCTGCGGCTGGGGCGGAATGGCTCTGAACGCCGCCGCTCTCGATACCCGAATTAAGGCGGCGGTCGCCTCCACGATGTACGATATGACCCGCGTAAACGCCAACGGCTATTTCGACGGCGAAAACAGCGAGGAACAGCGTTACGAAAAGAAAAAGGCGTTAAACGCCCAACGTCTCGCCGATTACAAAAGCGGAAATTACGCGCTCGGCGGCGGCGTGGTTGACCCTCTCCCCGATGACGCGCCGTTTTTTGTAAAGGATTATCACGATTACTACAAAACAAGCCGCGGCTATCACGCCCGCTCCCTCAACTCAAACGGCGGCTGGAACGTTATCGGCTGTATGTCGTTCCTCAACCAGCCTATTCTGAAGTACAGCAATGAAATTCGCGGCGCGGTGCTGATTATGCACGGTGAGAAGGCGCACTCTTGCTATTTTTCAAAGGACGCTTTCGCCGATATGACAAGGGACAGCAAATACACAGACAACAAGGAATTGCTTATCATTCCCGACGCGGTGCACACCGATTTGTACGACGGCGGCGGAAAGAATGCAATTCCCTTTGACAAGCTGACGGAATTTTTTACGGAAAATTTGAAATAAAATCACGGAAAGCGGGCAGTCCGAATTACAAAAAATTATTTTGGACTGCCCGTTTTATAAAAAATTACAAAAATTAAATAATATGGAGGGGAAATATGCGTATGAAAAAAATATTTGAAATTTTTTTAGCGGTTTCTTTTATGCTGGGAATAACTGCCTGCGGAAATTCGGCAAACGAAAACGCCGCACAAATTGATACGGAAAATACCGCAATTACCGCGGCAAAAGCGACGGAAACCGTTACGGAAAAACCGGAAAATACGTCCGCCGAAAAGGAGGAAAATTCCTTGAAAAATAATATTGAATTTGATTTTGAAACCAAAACCGTCACGCTTAACAGCGGCTATGAAATGCCGATTTACGGCATTGGCACGTACAGCCTTGAGGGAGAGGTCTGCGTAAATTCCGTAACAGCCGCGCTGGAGAACGGCGTGCGGCTTATCGACACGGCGTATATGTACCGCAACGAGGAAAGCGTGGGTGAGGCGGTGAGAAATTCGGGCGTGCCGAGGGAGGAAATTTTCGTCATAACAAAGCTTTACCCGAACCAGTTTTCCGACCCCGAAGCCGCTATCGAGCAGGCTCTCGAAAAGCTGGATATTGAATATATTGATATGATGCTCCTGCACCACCCGGGCACGGACGATGTAAAGGCGTACAAGGCTATGGAAAAGGCTGTCGCCGAGGGGAAAATCCGCTCATTGGGGCTTTCAAACTGGTACGCCAGGGAGCTGGAGGATTTCCTGCCGCAGGTGGAAATTACCCCCGCTCTTGTGCAGAACGAAATTCACCCGTATTATCAGGAAAATGACGTTATTCCCTACATTCACGATTTGGGAATTGTCGTGCAGTGCTGGTATCCTCTGGGCGGCAGGGGTTACACAAAGGAGCTTTTGGGCAACGAGGTTATCGGGGAAATTGCCGAGGCGCACGGCAAGTCTGCGGCGCAGGTCATTTTGCGGTGGGATTTGCAAAAGGGAGTTGTTGTAATTCCCGGTTCGAGCAATCCCGACCACATCAAGGAAAATACCGAGCTTTTCGACTTTGAGCTTACCGACGAGGAAATGGAACGCATAAACGCTCTTGACAGGGGCGAGAAGCACGATTGGTACTGATTTTAGGAGGTTTTTATGAACGATATTTTATACCGCGACAAAAGCGGTCAGCCTGTTTCCATATGCGACCCGCAGTTTGAAAAAATTCGGGAAACCCCGCGAAAATAATTAAAAAATTGAAGTGTAAGAAGAATTTTTTATGGGAAATTTGTTTAAAATGATAAGCGCAGTTTTTGTTGGAATTATCACGCTGTTGACGGGTACGATAGACCGCATTTTTGAGGCGCTGCAAGAAAAAATATTGTCGCATTGCTTATTAATCATATTGAATTCGCAGCTCAACTTTAACGACAGCATTAAGACAAACAGTAAAATTGCCGAAATAATTAAAAGTATGATAAGTACCGGCAAAAAGGGAAATCCCGAAAAGATGGAACAGGCTATATAAAAATAATTTCAAGCGTTTTGCAGTCCTCTGCATGGCGCTTTTTGTTTAAGGGCAATGGCAATGTCCCTCCCTGCGGAAATTTCACCAAAACCGCAAATAAGAAAGTTACACAAAATTTTTCGCCAAGGTATTGAATAATACTCCAAAATCTGATATAATTAAACGATAAATATGTAAAGGCGGCTTTTTGTATGGTTTCGGAATTTACCAATCTTATCGACCTGAACGATATGCCCGTAAAGTGGTGGAACGAAGTCCTCGCCCTCGGCTCGGAAATTTGCGACGATCCCGGGAAGTACGTCCGCGCGTGCGAGGGAAAGATAATGGCGACCCTTTTCTATGAGCCGTCCACGCGCACGCAGATGTCCTTCCAGACGGCTATGCTCAAGCTGGGGGGGACTATCATCGGCTTCGACAATCCCGCCACTTCCTCCGTCGCAAAGGGGGAAAATCTCAAGGACACCACAAAGATAGTGTCCGGATACGCCGACATCATGGTCATGCGCCACCCGAAAGAGGGCTCGGCTAAAGCTGCCGCGCTTACGGCGGAGTGCCCCATAATCAACGCGGGGGACGGCGGGCATCTCCACCCGACCCAGACCCTTACCGATATGCTCACCCTTTCAAAGGAAAAGGGACAGCTTGACGGCCTTACCGTGGGACTTTGCGGCGACCTGAAATACGGCAGGACGGTACACTCCCTCTGCAAAGCGCTGTCCTGCTACCCGAACAATAAATTCGTGCTGATATCCACGCCCGAGCTGCGGCTGCCTTTCTACATAAAGGATATCCTGAACGCCTGCGGCTGCGCTTTCCGCGAGGTCGACTCCATCGAGGAGGCTGTCGGCAGTCTGGACGTGCTCTATATGACGCGCATACAGCGGGAGCGTTTTTCCTCTCCCGAGGAATACGAGCGGCAGAAAGACGTTTACAGGCTGGACAAGGCTAAAATGTCCAAAGCCAAGCCCGACTTGTGCGTACTGCACCCCCTGCCCCGCGTGGACGAGATCGCAATCGAAGTCGACGACGACCCCCGCGCTCTGTACTTCAAGCAGGCTAAGTACGGTATGTACGTCCGCATGGCGCTTATTATGACGGTGCTTAAAAACCAAAGTCCGACGCCGCTGCTGACGGGCAGGGTACACAATGGCAGCGTCTGCACAAATCCCAACTGCATTACCCAAACCGAGCACTATTTGCCCAAAAGCTTCCGCGGAAAGGGCGATACTCTTGAATGCGAATACTGCGACGAGAGGGTGCTTAAAAAACATTAAGGAGTGCGCAAAATGGCAAGCATTAAGGTGATTTTGGCAGGAATTGTACTCATACTTTCAAGCCTGTTCTGCATGAATATAGTTATTGTACCCGACGGATTTGTCCTTGGACTGTTTATTTTTGGAATTATTGTCAGCGTTATAGGCTTGTTTTTCGTCAAGGACTATGAAGATAACGACGAAAGCGGGGACGAGGAAGATTACGGCGAGGAAGAGGACATATAAAAAGAAAAGCTCCGTTTTCCGGAGAAAACGGAGCCTCGGCTTTGCTGCTGTATTTCAGACCGTTAAATCAGTCAACGACAAATTCCTTGATCTGAGCGAAAAATTCGGAAGCGTCGTCGGTATGAGCTTCGAGCTTGATCGGCTTAGAGAGATCAAGGCTGAAAATACCCATAATGGACTTAGCGTCTACTGCGTATCTTCCCGAAATGAGGTCAACGTCATAATCGCACTGAGATACGACCGTCACAAAGCGCTTAACATCGTTGATAGTACCCAACATTACCGTAGTCTTGTTCATGATTTGTCCCTCCAACTAATGAGAAATTTTACCTATCGGTAGGTATACATATAGCATAGCAGTTTTATGCCGTTAAGTCAAGAGGATTTTCAAAACTTTTTCAGAATTGTATATTTATATGCATTTTCGGACGGTCGGGCACCGTTTGGTTTTGGCATATTTCACAAATTTTACGGTGATTTTTATGAATATTTACTTTATAACCTTTGGCTGCAAGGTAAACCTCTGCGAGACGGAAAACCTGAAGCAGCGTTTTTCCGAGCGGGGACACAGCCCCGTCTCCTCCGAGGCGGACGCGGAGGTTTTCCTGATAAACTCCTGCACCGTCACCGAGGGCAGCGACAAAAAGCTGAAAAAAGAGCTTAGGCGGCTGAAAAGAACTTACCCCGAAGCGATTGTAATTCTGACGGGCTGTTTCCCGCAGGCGTTCGCCGAAAAGGCGGCGGAGCTTTACGAGGCGGACGTTGTATCGGGCACGAAAGACCGCGCCGCTCTCCCCGGCCTGCTCGAGCGGTTTCTCGCCGACGGACGGAGGACGGTGAGCGTTCAGCCGTATCGGAGAAATGAAGCCTTCGAGAGCATGACAAACACCGGCTGCGGTTTCAACACACGCGCTTTCGTGAAAATCCAGGACGGCTGCAATATGTTCTGCTCCTACTGCATTATACCTTATTCGAGGGGAAATTTCCGCTCAAAGCCGCTTGACGGCATTGTTTCGGAGGTTGCGGCTCTTGCCGCGGCGGGGTACAAAGAAATCGTGCTGACGGGGATAAATCTTTCCTTTTACGGCGCGGACTTGGGTCTGCGGCTTGCGGACGCGGTCGAAGCGGTCTGCGGTATCGGCGGCATAGAACGGGTTCGGCTCGGCTCGATAGAACCCGAAGTCATCACTGCTGCGGACGTTGAACGTCTCGCGAAGCAAAAGAAGCTGTGTCCCCAGTTTCACCTGTCCCTCCAGAGCGGCTGCGGCAAAACGCTGAAAGCCATGAACAGACGGTACGGTCCCGAAGAATACGAAAATATTGTAAAACTTCTGCGAACAAATTTTGAAAACTGTTCCGTCACCACGGACATAATGGTCGGCTTCCCCGGCGAAACGGAGGAGGACTTTGAAACGTCCCTGAAATTCGCCGAAAGAATAGGCTTCGCAAAAGCTCATATTTTCGCCTATTCGCGCAGGAAAGGCACTCCCGCCGCCGAAATGGAGGGGCAGGTACACGAAGCCGTTAAGCGTTCGCGGGCGGCAAGAATGTCCGAGGCTATGGAAAAATGCCGCGAAAAATTCCTGCAAAGCCAGATAGGGACGGTCGCTCCCGTGCTTTTCGAGCGGGAGAAAAGCGACGGTTTTCCCCGAGGCTACACGCCCAACTACACTCCCGTAAAAATTTCAAAAAAAAATCACAATATAAGTTTGCGCAACAGCATTTTTTATGTTAAAATAGTAGGGTCGGATAAAGATCGCTGCTTAGGCGAGATCATATATGATGAAGGAGAGTAAAATTATGTCAGTCTATCGTATTTATGTTGAAAAGAAACCCGAGTATGCCGTCGAAGCAAAAAATCTTCTGTCGGACATAAAAACGGCTCTGCGCCCCGACGGACTGCGGAATATCCGCGTCCTTAACCGTTACGACGCCGAGGGTCTGAGCGAGGCTGATTTCAGGCTTGCCGCGGTCAGCGTCTTTTCCGAGCCGGCGGTGGACGTTTGCTCCTACAAGCTCCCTGCGCTGAAAGAGAACGAAACCGTTTTCGCCGTGGAGTACCTCCCCGGTCAGTTCGACCAGCGCGCCGATTCCTGCGAGCAGTGTATACAGATACTCACTCAGGGCGAACGGTGCAAGGTCAGAAACGCGCGGGTCTACATTCTCGAGGGCAGACTTTCCCAAAAGGAGCTTGCCTCCGTGAAGTCCTACATCATCAACCCCGTCGAAAGCCGCGAAGCCTCTCTTGCGGAAGTTGACACTCTTGCTTCCGACTATGATATCCCCACAACGGTGGAAACGCTTACCAATTTCATTTACCTGAAAGAAGCCGAGCTTGTAAGCTTCATTGACAAGTACGGTCTTGCCATGGATATTGACGACATAAAATTTTGCCAGAAGTATTTCAAGGAGACCGAAAAGCGCGATCCCACCATTACCGAAATAAGAATGATCGACACCTACTGGTCGGATCACTGCCGCCACACCACGTTCCTGACCGCCATCGACGACGCGGTGATAAACGCGGACTACATCAGAAAAACTTATGAACAGTACATAAACGTCCGCAAAGAGCTGGGCAGGGACAAGAAGCCGGTAACTCTTATGGACTTGGCTACCATCGCCGCCAAAAAGCTGAAAAAGGACGGCGTGCTCAAAGACCTTGACGAATCCGAGGAGATCAACGCCTGCTCAGTAAAGATAAAGGTTGACGTAGACGGGGAGCTGCAAAACTGGCTGTTTATGTTCAAAAACGAGACCCACAACCACCCCACCGAGATAGAGCCTTTCGGCGGCGCGGCTACCTGTCTCGGCGGAGCTATCCGCGACCCGCTTTCGGGACGTTCCTACGTCTATCAGGCGATGCGCGTAACGGGAGCGTCCAATCCCCTCGTTCCCGTTGAGGACACCGTTCACGGCAAGCTTCCCCAGAGAAAGATAACCGTGGGGGCGGCTAACGGCTACAGCTCCTACGGAAACCAGATAGGACTTGCCACGGGTCACGTTGCAGAGGTCTACCACCCCGGCTACGTCGCGAAGCGTCTTGAGATCGGCGCGGTCGTGGGAGCTGTCCCCGAGGAGAACGTTGTGCGCGAAGCTCCTCTGCCCGGCGACGTTATCATACTTTTGGGCGGACGTACCGGTCGGGACGGCTGCGGCGGAGCTACAGGCTCGTCCAAATCCCACACGGAGGCTTCCTTGGAGCACTGCGGCGCGGAAGTCCAAAAGGGCAACCCTCCCGAGGAACGCAAGCTCCAGAGGCTGTTCAGAAATCCCGTTGTCACAAAAATGATTAAGCGCTGCAACGATTTCGGCGCGGGAGGAGTTTCCGTCGCTATCGGAGAGCTTGCGGACGGTCTTGACATCAATCTTGACAAAGTCCCCAAAAAATACGACGGTCTCGACGGAACAGAGCTTGCCATTTCCGAAAGCCAGGAACGTATGGCTGTGGCAGTCCGCAGAGAGGACGCGGACAGGTTCATCGCCGAAGCCGCAAAGGAAAACCTCGAAGCCACCCTTGTTGCCGAGGTCACAAAAGAGCCTCGCCTGAGAATGACCTGGAACGGCAATACCGTCGTCGATCTTTCGAGAGAGTTCCTCAACTCAAACGGCGCGGAGAAACACACCACCGTTTCCGTTCCAGTTCCGATAACGAAGCAGCTTAAAACCTACAGCGACGCCCCCGACAGCTGGGAGCTGCTGATGACAAACCTTAACGTCTGCTCGCAGAAAGGTCTTGTGGAATATTTCGACTCCACCATCGGCGCGGGTACGGTGCTTATGCCTTTCGGCGGAAAGTATCAGCTTACGCCCGCTCAGGCAATGGCGGCGAAGATACCCGTCCTCAAGGGCGAGACGGACACCTGCTCCATTATGGGCTGGGGCTTCAACCCATATGTTACCGACAGAAGCCCGTACCACGGAGCGATGTTCGCGGTGATCGAATCGATCGCGAAGCTTGTGGCGGCGGGCGGCAGCTATAAAAAGTGCTGGCTGACTTTCCAGGAATATTTTGAGAGGACCAACAACAATCCCACCCGCTGGGGAAAACCCTTTGCCGCGCTGCTGGGCGCGTTCAAGGCGCAGCTCGAGCTTGGCTGCGGAGCTATCGGCGGCAAGGACTCCATGTCGGGCACGTTTGAAAACATAGACGTTCCCGCCACGCTGGTATCCTTTGCGGCGGGCATAGGCTCGGCGAAAAACGTTATTTCCCCCGAATTCAAAAAGGCGGGCGACAAGGTAATACTTATCGTTCCCGACCTTGACGAGAACGGACTTCCCGTATTCGACAGCGTTAAGTCCTGCTTTGAAAGGGTGGAAAAGCTCATCGCCGACAAGACTGCGGCCGCGGTATGGGCTATAGGCTTCGGCGGCGTTGCGGAGGCTGTGGCGAAGATGTCCCTCGGCAACAGGATAGGCTTCAGGTTTGACAAGAAGCTGTCCGACGACCTGCTGTTCTACTCCAGATACGGAGCTTTCGTTGCGGAGCTGAACGGCGATCCGTTCACCGTCGAGAACGTGATCGGCGAGACCATTTCCGACTACAGGATCGACTGCAAGACCTACAGCGTGGATATGACCGCAATACAGAAAAAATGGGAGGACAGGCTCGAACCCGTTTTCCCCTGCAATATCAAATCCGAGGACAAGCCCGCGAAAATTTTCACCTACACAGCCAAAGACGTTGTTCAGCACGCTTCAACGTTCGCCAAGCCGAAGGTGCTTATCCCCGTGTTCCCCGGCACGAACTGCGAGTACGACACCGCGAGAGTGTTCGAGCGGGCGGGCGCAGACCCCGAAGTCGTTGTCATAAAGAACCTTTCCGCGGCGGCTTTGGAGGAAAGCGCGGCGTACTTTGAAAAGGCTGTGAAGCAGTCGCAGATAATCATGATCCCCGGCGGCTTTTCGGGCGGCGACGAGCCGGACGGCTCGGGCAAGTTCATTACCGCGTTTTTCCGCAATCCCCGCGTAAAGTACGCGGTTCACGACCTGCTTGACAGCCGCGACGGTCTTATGCTGGGCATATGCAACGGCTTCCAGGCTCTTATCAAGCTGGGACTTGTCCCGTTCGGAAAGATCGTCGATATGACCGACAACTCCCCTACCCTTACGTTCAACACAATAGGCAGGCATCAGTCAATGATGGTGAACACCCGTATCGCCTCAACAAAGTCCCCGTGGCTGGCGGGCTGCGAGGTGGGAGATATTCACAGGGTGGCGGTTTCCCACGGCGAGGGACGGTTCGTGGCTTCTCCCGAGCTGATAAAGCAGCTTGCGGACAACGGTCAGATCGCCACTCAGTATGTCGACCACGACGGTGCGCCGTCCATGAATATCAGGTTCAATCCCAACGCTTCCTATGAGGCGATAGAGGGTATCACGTCTCCCGACGGACGTATTTTAGGCAAGATGTGCCACAGTGAGCGTATAGGTTCGGAGGTTTGCAAGAACGTCCCCGGAAACAAGGATCAAAAGATTTTTGAAAGCGGCGTCGCTTACTTCAAATAACAGACCTGTTCGATAAACGCCCTCGAAAAGCCGTATTTTCGGGGGCGCGGGTCTGTACGCGCTCATAATTCAACGCGTAAAATCTGTTTGCGCAAAATTTCCCGTTCTGCGGTTGACTGACGTTAATTTTTGTTGTATAATATAATAAGGTGTACGCAACCGCTTTTATCAATTATCGGAAGGAGCAGCATAATGGATCATTTACACGGCGAGACGCTCTGCGGCGAGGGAGAACTCCTGAAAGCTTTGGGAAATACCGCTGTTCATTATTTCAGTTACGACGTGAGAAGCAGGGTCGCTTCAATACCGCAGCGGACGTGCGAAAGATTTAAGTGCGGCGCTGTATACGAGGATATGCCGCGCTCTTTTGCCGAGGATTTCGTGTTTGAAAAGGATATTCCCGGCTTTAATAAGCTGTACGAGGATATACACGGCGGAGCGGAAACCGCTTCCGCAATGTTCAGGAACAAAAGCAAAAACAACTGGTGCCGCGTCACCCTCACAACGGTGGAACGCGGCGGGGACGGCGTCCCCGCAAGGGCGGTCGGAATAATCGAGGATCTTTCCGCGTCAAAGCAGAACGAGCTTCGGTATTCAAAATGGATCGGCGCAATGGGTGAGATGTACCTTTCACGCTGCTATATCAATATGGCGGACGGAACATATACGATGATCGGAAACAAGCAGGATTTCGCAGGCTCCGTCCCCGCCGAGGGAATCGCCCGCGAGCTGATAAAACAGTATGCCGAAAACTGCGTGTTTGAGGAGGATATACCCGAATATCTCGGAAAATTCAGCACTGAAAGCGTCCGCTCCCGACTTAATCAAAACAGCCGCAGCTTCAGTCTCGAATACAGACGGAAAAACAATGCCGACGGTTTCAACTGGGTTCGCGGAACCGTCATACTGGTGGACACTCTCCCCGACGGCTCGCCGTACCATATTCTGTACACGGTACAGCTCATAGACGAGGAAAAGCAGGAAAAGGCTCTGCTGGAGACCTCTCTCAGCCTTATGCGGGACACATACTACCGTATCGGCTGCATAGACCTGAACCGCAATTCCATGAAAACCATCACCATCTCGGAAAACGAACGGGACGAAATCCCTCTTTTCCAAAACGACTTTGAATCCCAGATACGCAGGTTTTCAGAGGATTATGTTCTGCAGGAGTACAGGGAAAAATTCCTGAACATAATGCTGCCCTCGCGTATGAAAACAATTTTCGATATCGGTTCGGACTACATCGACATCACATACCGCAGGCTCGAAGGCGGCGAACCCAAATGGGTGCGTACGGAGCTTGTGCGTCTGCAGGGATATTCGCCGCAGAACAGGCTTGTTATGTGGTATGTTAAAAATATCTCCCACGAAAAAGCTGCCGAGGAAAAGCTGTCCAAAAAGCTGCTCCGGGTCAACAACGACATAAATCTGCGGCTCGAGACAATTCTGGGCGGCATTTCGGGCGGCTTCAAGATAAGCCTTGACGACGAAAAATACACATACTCATATGTCAGCGAATCCGCAGCGGCTCTGTTCGGCTATACGGCGGAGGAATTTATCGCGGCGACAAACAACAGCGCTGCGGAAAATATTTATCTTCCCGACAGGAACGCCGCCGCCGAGACCATGGCGAACGACCTTGAACGGAAAAGCGGCTATTCGGTAAAATACCGCGTAAAGTGCAGGGACGGCAGCATAAAGTGGATAGTCGACAACGGCAAAAGGGTCACGGACGAAAACGGCCGGAAGCTTGTATACAGCTTCTATAACGACGTTACCGAGCTTGAAAACAGCAACGCCGAGCTTCGTAACACGCTTACAATGCTCGATCAGATGGTGCGTTCCCTGAAATGCGGCATATTCGCCTACCGTCTGCCGAGACGGGAAATACTCCTTCTCAACGACGAGGCAAAGTTCCTGTTCGGTCTGAACGGCAAAGATACCGACATTAACATCAACCTTATAATGCGCGAGCATATACTTCCGGAGGACATGGCGGCGATGTCCGCAGCGGTCAGGAACATAAAAGAGCCGGGCGACGAGGCGGCGTATGAGTTCCGCATAAAGCACGACGACGGAAGTATCCACAGGGTGCAGGTCAACTCCCGTATGCAGGAATTTGCCGACGGAGGCAGGTTCATTCTCAGTGCGCTGCTCGACATTACGGAAAAATCAGAGCTGACCGAAATAATCAGAGAGGAGCGCAGCCAGTACCGCGACGCACTGCTCACAAACTGCGAATATGCCTATTCTTTCGATCTGACGGAGGGACTGATCACCGGCGAATACGTCACCAAACACGGCGTGAACCCGTTCCGTAAGTACAATATAAAACTGCCTGTGCAGTTCAACGAATTTATGAGAATATGGATCGAGGGCGCGAAACCGCAGTTCCTTTCTCCGGAAATGGACAACGAGCTGAGCCGGGAGGCAATGCTGAAAAAATTCTCCGCAGGCGAAAGAAAGGGCGAGGTCGAATACTACAGCAGTCAGTCGGATTCCTATACCCGCGTTACGTCGCTGATGTCGCGGAGCGACAGGAACGGTCACGTTATGGCTGTTATCGTCGGCACTGACACGACCCAGAGCCGCCGCGGCGAAGCCCGCGCAAAGCAGGCTCTTATGGACGCTTACGAGGCGGCAAGACGTGCAAATTCCGCAAAATCCGACTTCCTTTCAAGAATGAGCCACGATATCCGCACGCCGATAAACGCGATAATAGGCATGACCGCCATCGCGGGCACTCACCTTGACAACAAGGAAAGAGTGGCGGACTGTCTCGGTAAGATCACGGTTTCCTCGGGACATCTGCTGTCCCTTATAAACGAGGTGCTGGATATGTCCAAAATCGAATCGGGCAAGGTGGATCTTAACGAGGAAGAGTTCAATCTTTCCGACCTTGTGGACGCGCTTATATCCATGATACGTCCGCAGATAAAGGCGAAGGAACAGAACCTCCGGGTAAGCATACGCGACGTGGTTCACGAAAAGGTCATCGGCGACAAGCTCCGCATACAGCAGTCTTTCCTCAACCTTGCGGGAAACGCCGTCAAGTATACTCCCCCCGGCGGAAACATAAACATATTCATTTCCGAAAAAACACGCAAAAATTCAAGGACGGGCGTATTTGAATTTATTTTCGAGGACAACGGCATAGGTATGTCCCCCGACTTTGTGGAGCATATCTTCGAGCCGTTTTCAAGAGCGACGGACAGCCGCGTAAGCAAGATCACAGGAGCGGGTCTTGGTCTTGCCATAACCGACAATCTGGTAAAAATGATGAACGGCGACATAAAGGTGGAGAGCGAACTCGGAAAAGGTTCGCGGTTCACGGTCACGATTTCGCTGAAGCTTCTGGACGACGAAAATATCTCCTACGACGCTTTCGCCGACCTGCCTGTACTCGTCGCCGACGACGAGGAAGCCACCTGCGAGAACGCCTGCCGTATGCTTGGCGAAATGGGCATGAAAGGCGATTGGGTAACAAACGGAAAGTCCGCAGTGGAAAAGGTCATGCTGCGGCATGACAGCGGAGATGATTATTTCGCGGTCATTCTGGATTGGAAAATGCCCGAAATGGACGGTATTCAGGTCACGAGAGAAATACGCAGGCGGATAGGTCCGGACGTGCCGATAATAATTATTTCCGCCTATGATTGGTCGGATATCGAGCTTGAAGCGCGGGCTGCCGGCGCGGACGCGTTTATCGGCAAGCCGCTGTTCAAGTCAAGGCTTGCGCGGATATTCCGCGAGATGATATCGGGCGAGGAAAAGTCCACAGCGGAAAGCGATATGGATAATCTGAAAAATTCGGACTTTTCCGGCAAGCGGATTCTTCTTGCCGAGGATAACGAGCTTAACACGGAAATCGCCGTGGAACTGCTTGAAATGACGGGTCTGACGGTGGAATGCGCCGAAAACGGCAGGATAGCGGTGGATAAATTCGCAGCTTCCGAACAGGGATATTACGACCTTGTATTTATGGATATTCAGATGCCTATAATGAACGGAAACGAAGCGGCGCGGGCGATACGCGCTCTCAGCCGCAGGGACGCAAAGGGCGTGCCGATTGTGGCAATGACGGCGAACGCGTTCAACGACGACGTTCAGGCTTCCATGAACGCGGGCATGAACGAGCACATTTCAAAACCGCTGGATCTGAAAGTCCTGACAAAGACATTGAGTAAATGGCTTGACCGGCAATAACAGCGCCGCGCCCTCCGATAAAGGGGGCGCGGTATTTTTCACCCGTATGTTCAGACCGATAAGACGGATAGCGGCGCTTTATCCGCTGCGGGGCGGCGGGTTATTCCTCAAAAGGCACAAACGAAATTTTTTCATATTCCGCGGCAAGCGGCATTTTGCTGCCGTCGAAGGCGTTCAGCCAGCTGTCCACGCCCGTGCCGCACCAGGCGTTCATCATGATCTTGCTCTCCGTTACGGGAATATTTTCCTCGGCGGAATGCGCCTCAACGCCGTCCACAAACCAGACGATCCTGTCCTTGTGCCACTCGATGGCGTAGGTGTGGAAATCCTCGGACGCGTCAAAGCCAAGGTCGTACATATACTCATGGTTACCCTCGCCGTCGGTGAAGTAGTTGAACTGTACCTTTGCGGTGTCCTTGCCAAGAATTTCCACGTCAATTTCGTCCCAAGGGTTGTTGTCCGAGGGACCCGTATAGGTAAAGAACGAGGACACGACGCCGTCGTTTTTGATCGCCTTCATGGACACCTCATACCTTCCGTAACCGTAGAATTCCTTTGAGCGGTACTCTCCACCCGAATAGGGTACGGAGCCGCCTTTTGCGTCGCTGTCGATGATAAGCTGCATCTTTCCGTTTTCAAAGGTGCAGTTTTCTTTGCGCCAGGTTACGTTGAACATACTTCCGTTGCACCAGCCGTCGGCAGCCTCGAACAGCTCCGAGCCGCCGTTTTCAAAGCTGACGGAAGAAATATCCGCCGCATGCGTTTGTGTTCCGTTCATATCGTTTTCTCCCCCGTTTTTTCCGCAGGAGCAGAGCATAAGCGGTATTGCCGCCGCCAGAGCGGCAATTGAAAGTCTTGCCTTAAAACCGATTTTCTTCATAACCGTAACCTCCGTAAAAATATTGTCGATACGATTATACAGCTCCGTCTCCGTTCGGTATATCATTATTTTGCTTTGAGTGCAATTATTTTGCGCTGTTTTTTTCGCCTCTGCTCCAATTGGAGCGGTAGTATTTTCTGCGGAATTCATTGGGCGTCATTCCCGTATATTTTTTAAATGTACTGATGAAGTGGCTGTGGGAATTGAACGCAAGATAGTTCCCGATATCGAGGGGAGCGTAATCGGAATATTTCAGCATATTCTGGGCTGTCTCCACCCGCTTTACGGCAATGTAGGTGCTGATCGTCACGCCCACCTCGCTGTGGAAAAGTCTCGACAGATAGGACACACTCAGCGAAACATACTCGGCGATATCCTCCTCGGATATCTTTGAGTGAAGATGGTCGTAAACATAATCCATAGTCATTATAATAGGCTTTGAGTAGACCGTTCCGCGGGCGACCCTGTTCATCTGTTCGGTGAAATCAATAACTGCTTCGCGGTGCAGCCTGTGGATATCCTCCTCGCGCAGGCATTTATCCGCTTTCAGTATATACAGATCGCTGAGGGTGTAGGCGGTCTCCATTTCCATGCCGCCTTCCACGCAGAAGCGGGTTATAAGGGCAACGGTAACAATAAAGTGATATTTCAGATTCCGTATGGGATCCTCCGACAGCGTGCCCGATCCGCCCGAACCCAGCGGAGTCATAAGCTTTCTGACACGCTCCGTATCGCCGCTTTTAACGCAGTCGTAGAACTCAAACTCCTTTTCAAAAGGAGAGTGCTTGAAAGCGTACTCCCTGTTCATAAAGGCGCGGTAGGTAAGCTCCTTTTCCGATTGAGACATGGTTTCACACTCCTTTACAGTATTATACACCGCCGCAAAGAAATTTGCAATAAAATTTTGATAAAAAAAGCAAAATATTGGTATTGATTTGCCGTTCTCCGTGGTAAACTGTAGTCAGCAAACAACGAACGAATAAGATTTCCGAAATACACAGGATAAGGAGAGATTTTTATGAAAAACTTTAAAAGAACTCTTGCATTCATTTCCGCGCTTTCGCTTATGGGAACAATGACCGCCTGCTCGGACGGTCAGAGCGGCTCGGGAGACGCGGCAAACGTCACCTCCGCCGCCACAGAGGCGACCGCTCCCAAGGAGCTTAACGAGGAGGACAAAGCCGTCGTCGATCAGATGCTCGAAGTAAGCGAGGACGATAAACTGGAAAACGGAACGGTCAAGTGGCTGTCCTGGTACGACATCAACCCCGCCCAGGGCAAGCCCAAGCTCACCGCTCTGGAGATGTTTGAAACCAAATACGGCGGAAATATCGAATACATTCAGACCACCTGGGATAACCGCTTCAACGACCTGTCAACCCTTGTTGTGGGCGGAACTTCCCCAGACATCTTCCCCGGTCAGGAGGGAGACACCTTCCCAAGCCGCGTTATTTCCGGTATGTTCGACCCATGGGACGATTACCTTGATTTTAACGACGCGGAACTTTGGACGGACGGCGCAAAGGCTCTTTCCGACGTTCATGTGCTTGGCGGAAAGCACTATCTTGTTGCGACTACAACGGACTCCAAATGCATTATGATCTACAATAAGAACACTATTGAAGAAAACGGTCTTGACGACCCTGCCGAGCTTCTCGCCGAGGACAACTGGACATGGGATACTTTCAGAACCATGTGCACCGAGTACTGCGACCGCGAAAACGACAAGTTCGCATACGACAGCTGGTACTTTGAAACAAACTTCCTGCTCACAACGGGAGTTGCTCCCATAAGCGCGGAGAACGGCGTTATCAAGAGCAATCTTCTCTCCCCCGAGATCGAGCGCGCCGAGAACTTCATGTACGATCTGAAAAAGGACGATCTGCCGCTGCCCAAGGCTGAATTCGACTGGACCGAGCAGCCTCAGCGCATGAGCGAGGGCAAGACGCTGTTCTATCCCATAGGCACATGGGCTTTGTGGGAAGCCGACCTGTCCGCATACGGCAAGCAGGGCGAGATAATGTTCGTCCCCATGCCAAAAGACCCGCAGGCTGACAAATATTATCTGCCCGCAAGCATGGACGCGTATGTGCTCTGCAAGAACGCTTCCAATCCCGAGGGCGCGGCTGCCTTTATGAAGTGCAAGCTTATCTCCGCCAAGAACGAGGACGCTCTTGCAATCGAAGAAAAGCAGTACCGCGAGGACTACGGCTGGACGGACGAAATGGTGGATATGTGGTACACCGTAAGAGAGCTTACCGACGCTAACCCCGTTATCAATATTCACACCGGTCTTACCAAGGACATCGCCGACGCAGTTGACGACGGTATCAAGCAGGCTTCATTCAGCGGCACCGATTGGGCGACCACGAGAGAATCCATAGGCGGCATGACCCAGCTTGTTATCGACGAGCTTAACGAGCAGATTGCCAATGAATTCCCCAACAGCTGATTTCAGAAAGGAAAATACCGCATGAAAGAATTTATCGGCTACCGGAAAGGCGTAAACCTGGGCGGCTGGCTCTCCCAGTGCCGCCATGAGACCGCACATTACGACAGCTTTATCGGCAAGGCGGACATTGACAAAATAGCCTCATGGGGACTTGATCATGTGCGCCTGCCCATCGACTATAATCTTGTTGAGGACAGCGACGGAAACGTCCTCGAAAAGGGTTGCGGATACATTGACAACGCAATAACCCGGTGCGGCGAAGCGGGACTGAACCTTGTCCTTGACCTGCACAAGACCGCAGGCTACTCCTTTGACAAGGGTGAAAAGGAAAGCGGCTTCTTTGAAAGCGAGGCTCTCCGTGAAAGATTCTGCCGCCTTTGGGAAAAGCTTGCCGAGCGTTACGCCGTATACGGTGACAGGGTTGCTTTCGAGCTGCTGAACGAAGTCACCGACAAAAAATACAGCGACATATGGAACGAAACGGTCTGCGCCTGTATCAAAAGAATACGCGCAGTTGCTCCCGAGGTGACGATTATCGTCGGCGGATATTGGAATAACAGTCCCGACGCGCTTCCCGACATTGTGAAGCCTTACGACGATAAGGTGGTACTGTCTTTCCACTGCTACGACCCGCTTGAATTCACTCACCAGGGAGCGGATTGGGTGGACGGCACAGACGTTTCGTCCCCAAAAAGCTTTGACGGGAACGAAATAAATTCCGAATACTTTGCGGGTAGATTTTCCAAAGCTATAGAGACCGCCGAAAAATACGGCGCGGCTCTCTACTGCGGCGAGTACGGCGTTATCGACAAAGCGTCTCCCGAGGACGCATTGGATTGGTACAAGGTCATACACGGCGCGTTTGAGAGGTTCGGTATTTCGCGGTGCGCTTGGAATTACAGGCAAAAGGATTTCGGACTTTCCGACAATTGGCTCGAACCCGTTATCGGCGAGCTTGTAAAATATCTGTAACAGCTTGATACATGATTTCTTCATAACCTCTTTAAAAATTCCTTTTGGGGCTTAAACGGGCGGAAATGATTATATTTCCCGCCCGTTTAAGCTGTTTGCGCGCGGCGGGCAATACGGAAAATATACCCGCGCAGGCATTGCTTTTGAGGAAAACATATGGTATAATAAATATTACCGAATAAAATCCACTTCAAAAACATCACAGGAGGTCGGTTCAATATGGATTCAAAAAGAAAAAATCGTGTTCTGACGCTTACGCTGGCAGCGATGTTTCTGGCTATAGGTCTGCTTCTGCCGTTCCTTACGGGACAGATCAAGCAGTTCGGAAATATGCTGCTGCCAATGCACATTCCCGTGATACTGTGCGGACTTATCTGCGGCTGGCAGTACGGTCTCGGCGTAGGCTTTGTTCTTCCGCTGCTCAGGTATGCCATGTTCGGAATGCCCGTGCTTTTCCCCACAGGCATAGCGATGGCATTTGAGCTTGCCGCTTACGGCTTTGCGGTGGGATTTTTGTACTCCCATTCGCGCTGGAAATGCGTTATATCGCTGTACCGCAGCATGATCATCGCAATGCTTTCGGGGCGCGTCGTATGGGGAATTGTGCAGATACTTCTGCTTGGACTTGGCGAAAACGGCTTTACACTGAAAATGTTTGCTGCGGGCGCGTTCCTTAACGCGATACCGGGAATAATCCTGCAGCTGATACTTATACCCGCAATAATGATCGCCCTCAACCGCACGGGACTTGTTCCGTTTTCACGGAATTCTCAAAAAACACAGAACGCGGAGAAGTAAATTGTTGACAGTTGGCGGTTAAGCCGTCAACTTCTGCTCCGCGCACTCTGCACATAACGTTCAAAATAATTTTTTTGTTGGATTTCGGAAACTTTTGCCGACGCATTTTTCGAGAATAACATCATAATCGGATTGCATTTGCCGTTTGCGGAGTCCCCTATAAGTCAATTATGCGAATTATCCGGTTTCCTGTAAGTCATAATCTGCAATAATCGTGTATGAGAGCTGCATTGACTATGTCAACAATATACCCGCATTATGGATGTGCATATCCTAAACTGCGTTTGGGCGGCTATCGGTTCATAGTACGTCCCTGTATACTCCATAACAACTTTGGTTTCACCTGACAGTGCTTTGATAAAGTATGCAAGCTTTTTAAGGGCACTGTCTGTGTGAACCGCATCAAAAAGGTTCCGCTATGACAACTCCGAATGGCTGTAAAATCGCAGCGGTGCTTTTGATTTTGGAAACGCCGATGCCTGCCGCGTTCATAAATATCTCTCATTACAATAGGATTTGTAATCGGATAAACCACGCTTTTATTACCTATTTTGTCTGTTAAATAACCGGAGATTATTTTTGACGCAGAACGCACCTATCGCGGCTCAACCTGCAAAATCGAACGCTATAATAAAAGCGTGGATGACGGTCTTATGTACGGGTGTGCTGGTACGTCAGTCCAATCACTGCTTCCATTATAACTTAAGTATGAGTGCGTATAAAGACATAACCGGTTTGCTATGGCTTTACCGACTAAATTTATTGTAACAGGGATGAGAGATATGGAATTTTAATCAGCACTCTCCAATGGAGGGTGACAGCAATAATTTTCTCTACCTTTTCAATCTGCGCGATTGCAATCCACACTCTCCGCGTGGAGGGTGACAGAACGGTTTGGTAGTAGTTGTACCACTCATCGATTTCAATCCACACCCTCCGCATGGAGGGTGACTAAAAATGCAAATAATTTATTATGTATTATGGAGATTTCAATCCACACCCTCCGCATGGAGGGTGACGCAGCCGCCGCAGTCAAGCGGCAATCCGTTTTTGATTTCAATCCACACCCTCCGCATGGAGGGTGACACGACAACGTAGCGATTTCAATCGTTACATTGCTCATTTCAATCCACACCCTCCGCATGGAGGGTGACGATACGGTTCAGTTCCTGCTTCAACCTCGCCGCTATTTCAATCCACACCCTCCGCATGGAGGGTGACTTACTACGCCGTATTTTTGCGGCGCGTATTTCTGATTTCAATCCACACCCTCCGCATGGAGGGTGACTACACCCGTTACGCCGTTTCCTGCGGCATAGTCAAATTTCAATCCACACCCTCCGCATGGAGGGTGACCAAAACCACTTTGCCGTATGACAAAGTGGTAAAATTTCAATCCACACCCTCCGCATGGAGGGTGACGGGTCTTTTTATAGACCTCGTGGTAGACACGTTTATTTCAATCCACACCCTCCGCATGGAGGGTGACGACACCCGTTACGCCGTTTCCTGCGGCATAGTCAAATTTCAATCCACACCCTCCGCATGGAGGGTGACCAAAACCACTTTGCCGTATGACAAAGTGGTAAAATTTCAATCCACACCCTCCGCATGGAGGGTGACATTTTCCGCGTTTTTTCTTTTGTTTGGGATTTCCATTTCAATCCACACCCTCCGCATGGAGGGTGACCCTTTGCGACCGCACCCCCTGCTCCGACATGCAATTTCAATCCACACCCTCCGCATGGAGGGTGACTACACCTAAATCGCGTACAAATCCATCAAGACTATTTCAATCCACACCCTCCGCATGGAGGGTGACGGAAAGTGCGCCGATTGCTTTGACTATCCTTAAAATTTCAATCCACACCCTCCGCATGGAGGGTGACCATTCAAGTCCAAAATTTCCTCAATTTTACTCATGATTTCAATCCACACCCTCCGCATGGAGGGTGACATCGGTTTGTTTCCTCAACTTAATAATATCTTCTTATTTCAATCCACACCCTTCGCATGGAGGGTGACAGGGCTTTGTAAAAAGCCCATTCTTTTTTAGTAAATTTCAATCCACACCCTCCGCATGGAGGGTGACTGTTTTGCGCTATCTGTATGATGTTGCAAACGACAAATTTCAATCCACACCCTCCGCATGGAGGGTGACTTTACATCAATCTCGCGAAACCTCACGCGCTGTTATTTCAATCCACACCCTCCGCATGGAGGGTGACATATTGCTAAGGCTATTTATGTTGTCGGTACTGAATTTCAATCCACACCCTCCGCATGGAGGGTGACCAATTCCAGCGCGTTTTTAAAATTGGAGCATATCATTTCAATCCACACCCTCCGCATGGAGGGTGACCCATTTGCAAGCCTGCTATTGTAAATCCCATTGTGGATTTCAATCCACACCCTCCGCATGGAGGGTGACGCGCGATTTCAGCGCGGGTTATGCATTCTTTCGATTTCAATCCACACCCTCCGCATGGAGGGTGACGGAGTTCTGGAGGCTTTCGTGCTGACCCGCAGTCCATTTCAATCCACACCCTCCGCATGGAGGGTGACGCGATTTGTTTTTGTATGCAGTTGATTTAAACATTATTTCAATCCACACCCTCCGCATGGAGGGTGACGGTTCGCGAGTACCTCGCCACATTTTCGTATAACTATTTCAATCCACACCCTCCGCATGGAGGGTGACCGCTTTTATGATATTCGGGGATTGCAACATAGCTATTTCAATCCACACCCTCCGCATGGAGGGTGACCAGTGTGCGGTATGATGATTGCAAATCTCATAAGATTTCAATCCACACCCTCCGCATGGAGGGTGACACTGTGCTACCTTCTTGGATTTGGGCTTGAAGCTATTTCAATCCACACCCTCCGCATGGAGGGTGACGCTGTCCGCGTTTTTAGCCATTGCCCATATAAGCTATTTCAATCCACACCCTCCGCATGGAGGGTGACAACAGACTAAAAGACCCAAACCTCCCACAATAGCTATTTCAATCCACACCCTCCGCATGGAGGGTGACGCTGTCCGCGTTTTTAGCCATTGCCCATATAAGCTATTTCAATCCACACCCTCCGCATGGAGGGTGACAACAGACTAAAAGACCCAAACCTCCCACAATAGCTATTTCAATCCACACCCTCCGCATGGAGGGTGACTTTTTGCGCTTCCTCTAAGTCCGAACGCGAAAAGATTTCAATCCACACCCTCCGCATGGAGGGTGACTGCCGAATATTATAACGGCGGTGTATACAGTTGATTTCAATCCACACCCTCCGCATGGAGGGTGACCACAACAGACACGGCAATTACAACAGGCTACCGTGATTTCAATCCACACCCTCCGCATGGAGGGTGACGTATGACGTTATATCCGAGATGACGGTGCTTACGATTTCAATCCACACCCTCCGCATGGAGGGTGACGCTCTGCGTATGCCGCTTTAATCAGCACCTTTGCATTTCAATCCACACCCTCCGCATGGAGGGTGACCTGTTTCGGTCATAGCTGCTACTCTTGGATCAATATTTCAATCCACACCCTCCGCATGGAGGGTGACGATATATTTGTTTATACGCTTCTGGATCTTATCTATTTCAATCCACACCCTCCGCATGGAGGGTGACTTTGAGGGCGGGAAAATTCTATGGAGCTTTTGTATTTCAATCCACACCCTCCGCATGGAGGGTGACAAGGCGAGTCCCCGATATTCCTTCAGGTTACCTATATTTCAATCCACACCCTCCGCATGGAGGGTGACCAAAGGCAGTGAATGCGGCTAAGGCTTCTTACGGTATTTCAATCCACACCCTCCGCATGGAGGGTGACGAGACAGGCGTAAAGCAAAGCGTGTATAACATCTTTATTTCAATCCACACCCTCCGCATGGAGGGTGACACTACCACTTTGAGTTCGTACCGGACGAGAACATCATTTCAATCCACACCCTCCGCATGGAGGGTGACATTCGGGGCGGCGGCTGTATAAGGGCAAAGCTTGATTTCAATCCACACCCTCCGCATGGAGGGTGACTTAAGTTTAATTCTCTTGCGATTTCCCTTTGTGTATTTCAATCCACACCCTCCGCATGGAGGGTGACAATGCCGACATATTAACACCTACCTTTATTTAAATATTTCAATCCACACCCTCCGCATGGAGGGTGACTGTCAAGGAAGAAAGGTAGAAAAAATAAGATAAGGATTTCAATCCACACCCTCCGCATGGAGGGTGACACTGCTTGGCTGTTATTTTTTCGTTCATTCGGACATTTCAATCCACACCCTCCGCATGGAGGGTGACTACTCTCAAAACGCGTGGAAAAAATGTACCGTGGTATTTCAATCCACACCCTCCGCATGGAGGGTGACCAATAGTTGTACAACTATGATAAAATATATATAGTGATTTCAATCCACACCCTCCGCATGGAGGGTGACTGAAAGCTTCTATAATTTTGCTTTTAACGCTGTTATTTCAATCCACACCCTCCGCATGGAGGGTGACATGATGACGAACTGCGTAATTGCTACAATACCTATATTTCAATCCACACCCTCCGCATGGAGGGTGACCGAACATTTGTTTTGGTCTTTAATGGGGTCTAAGATTTCAATCCACACCCTCCGCATGGAGGGTGACGCAAAACTACGCGTTTCGCGCCGCCGACCGCCGATTTCAATCCACACCCTCCGCATGGAGGGTGACCTTCAAGAGCAATTCTAAAAAAGTTGCCCAGTTTATTTCAATCCACACCCTCCGCATGGAGGGTGACCCTGCTGGCGCGGAGTTAAAAAGCCAATAGAACAATTTCAATCCACACCCTCCGCATGGAGGGTGACGAGAAAGGTTGTGTTTTTATGATGGATTTTTTCAAATTTCAATCCACACCCTCCGCATGGAGGGTGACATTGACATCAATACGCCGAAATCTAATGCGCTGTTATTTCAATCCACACCCTCCGCATGGAGGGTGACCACCTTCGGGTATATAAATATTCCCGATGTCGGATTTCAATCCACACCCTCCGCATGGAGGGTGACACTTGACAATGTATCATATTTCTGTATTTTGCTTATATTTCAATCCACACCCTCCGCATGGAGGGTGACGCATATGCCAAGCCCCGTTCTTGTGCTGTTCGGATTTCAATCCACACCCTCCGCATGGAGGGTGACGCAAACCTCCGGGAGATTATCGTTTCCATTATTGTATTTCAATCCACACCCTCCGCATGGAGGGTGACATAAGCTTGCCCAGAAACGAGGCGAGCAAATTCAATTTCAATCCACACCCTCCGCATGGAGGGTGACGAGTACCTTACGTTCAATCCGTCTCAATTCAGACATTTCAATCCACACCCTCCGCATGGAGGGTGACTTCCGTGAGGATTTAAAAAACGGAACTGTAGGAACTATTTCAATCCACACCCTCCGCATGGAGGGTGACAAAAACAACGCAAAGGAGGCATTACAATGAGCAATTTCAATCCACACCCTCCGCATGGAGGGTGACCCTCGCCCGTCCGCAGCCACGTTTGATTGACGTTATTTCAATCCACACCCTCCGCATGGAGGGTGACGGGCTAACGCCACGGGGCAAATCGCTTCATATTTATTTCAATCCACACCCTCCGCATGGAGGGTGACCGATGCAGAGGAATCAGACTGGCTGGAGGGGATCGATTTCAATCCACACCCTCCGCATGGAGGGTGACAGCCATAGCGTAGAGCACCGTCACAGCCTCGTCAATTTCAATCCACACCCTCCGCATGGAGGGTGACCTCGACGCCGTTAACGGCAAGCTCTGCTCGGTTATTTCAATTCACACCCTCCGCATGGAGGGTGACTACCGTCCTTTTGATATATCGTACATTTTGGCAATTTCAATCCACACCCTCCGCATGGAGGGTGACGTGGCGGAGACGGTGGTGGTGGCGGATATTATGACATTTCAATCCACACCCTCCGCATGGAGGGTGACCGCAGCCACTAATGCAGACATAAGCAAACGTATTATTTCAATCCACACCCTCCGCATGGAGGGTGACATCATCACTTGGGGCTATACAGTGGAGTTTAATAATTTCAATCCACACCCTCCGCATGGAGGGTGACCCGCGGTTTCGCCACTCACAAGCTCCTTTCCGTAAATTTCAATCCACACCCTCCGCATGGAGGGTGACCAGGCTGAGTACCTTGCCGCTTCTCTTTTAGATATTTCAATCCACACCCTCCGCATGGAGGGTGACCTCCCGCTCCGTCCGTAACCACCAAAGACGGCTTTATTTCAATCCACACCCTCCGCATGGAGGGTGACTTATCTTCGTATCTCCAATCACCGTAAATGCGTATAATTTCAATCCACACCCTCCGCATGGAGGGTGACGTGTTGATCCACATCGCCCTTTTGTTGTAGATGGATTTCAATCCACACCCTCCGCATGGAGGGTGACGTTCGGAACACACTTGAAATACTTGCTCGTTCCCATTTCAATCCACACCCTCCGCATGGAGGGTGACCGGACATCTCATCGGGAATAACCGCTTTTTTGAATTTCAATCCACACCCTCCGCATGGAGGGTGACCGATCTGATGTTTACGCATTTGCCCTCACCTCCATTTCAATCCACACCCTCCGCATGGAGGGTGACAGCCCGCGCCGCGAATTTTATTGAAAATAACGGAATTTCAATCCACACCCTCCGCATGGAGGGTGACTCATCACTCGGGGCTATACAGTGGAGTTTAACAATTTCAATCCACACCCTCCGCATGGAGGGTGACTTCCGATTACAATTTTATATATCCTGCCGTTCATATTTCAATCCACACCCTCCGCATGGAGGGTGACAGCCATCGGTACTGACTGTCGCGCTGTATGTACTATTTCAATCCACACCCTCCGCATGGAGGGTGACACCAGCACCCCAACGCTTAAAACAGGGCACATCTGATTTCAATCCACACCCTCCGCATGGAGGGTGACGATGTAAAAAACAAGAGCGTTTTTGGCTGTGTAGGATTTCAATCCACACCCTCCGCATGGAGGGTGACGACCTACTTTTTCCATTAACTCAATTAAGTGATATTTCAATCCACACCCTCCGCATGGAGGGTGACGGAGTTCTGGCGGCTTCCTTGCCGACCCGCAGTCCATTTCAATCCACACCCTCCGCATGGAGGGTGACGGGCAGCGATAACCTCGTTGATAGCACTCCATATATTTCAATCCACACCCTCCGCATGGAGGGTGACTTATTATGTAAACCGCAATAAGTGACAGCATGACAGATTTCAATCCACACCCTCCGCATGGAGGGTGACACATCCGAACGAGAGTGAATTGATCGTTACGGATATTTCAATCCACACCCTCCGCATGGAGGGTGACGTGCAGACTGTTTCGGCTGGGTTTCTTTTCGTAGTATTTCAATCCACACCCTCCGCATGGAGGGTGACAAAATCGGTTGGAGCGTTACAAGCCTAAAACCCATTTCAATCCACACCCTCCGCATGGAGGGTGACTCAATCTCGCTTCCAACGTATGTAGCAAGCTCCATTTCAATCCACACCCTCCGCATGGAGGGTGACCAATAAATCTTCGAGTTCTCTTTCGGAGACTTGAATTTCAATCCACACCCTCCGCATGGAGGGTGACTGCATAAAAATCACCTCTTTAAAAATTATATCATAATTTCAATCCACACCCTCCGCATGGAGGGTGACTTGAGCGTTTGAAAATATTGAGTTGACTTTTGTAAATTTCAATCCACACCCTCCGCATGGAGGGTGACCGTCGTATTTTCCGTAAATAAACGCCTTTTCAAGCAATTTCAATCCACACCCTCCGCATGGAGGGTGACATCGGACTGTACTTGACAAGCTGACCTGCGGCGGAATTTCAATCCACACCCTCCGCATGGAGGGTGACGTCCTGAAAATCCAATTTTATATTAGACCTTATCTATTTCAATCCACACCCTCCGCATGGAGGGTGACGCTTGACGGGGAGAAAGGAGAAAGCTATGTGCAAATTTCAATCCACACCCTCCGCATGGAGGGTGACAGGACACAAGCAGGAGCGGTATTTATCACAACAAATTTCAATCCACACCCTCCGCATGGAGGGTGACGGTTGAGCCACGCTTTGTATACGACTGTCTAACGGATTTCAATCCACACCCTCCGCATGGAGGGTGACGGTTGAGCCACGCCCCGTATACGATTGTCTAACGGATTTCAATCCACACCCTCCGCATGGAGGGTGACGTATCACGGTACGCGATATTCCTTGCGGTTACAAATTTCAATCCACACCCTCCGCATGGAGGGTGACAAAGGTTCTTGAATATCCTACGCACTTTGTAATTATTTCAATCCACACCCTCCGCATGGAGGGTGACTGTTCCTGTTTGTAATAGCTCAAGGCGGTTACAAATTTCAATCCACACCCTCCGCATGGAGGGTGACGTTGAGCCACGCCTGTATACGATTGTCTAACGGATTTCAATCCACACCCTCCGCATGGAGGGTGACCGTTGACGGAGAGGTTTTTCGGTTGGTATCTTTAATTTCAATCCACACCCTCCGCATGGAGGGTGACCACAGGATAAATTCCCACAAATTCGGGTCGGGAGATTTCAATCCACACCCTCCGCATGGAGGGTGACGACCTCATCTATGCTATTTCTGATGCTATTGTGATTTCAATCCACACCCTCCGCATGGAGGGTGACCAAGCTGCCGAAAGAGTATGTATTAGAGTTATCTGATTTCAATCCACACCCTCCGCATGGAGGGTGACATATGCGGTATGCGGCTTTTCAGTGCAGAAGCCATTTCAATCCACACCCTCCGCATGGAGGGTGACATCTTCGTATCTCCAATCGCCGTAAATGCGTATGATTTCAATCCACACCCTCCGCATGGAGGGTGACCCTTACGTGCTGCACGGTAAGACGGTGCCAAAGTCAATTTCAATCCACACCCTCCGCATGGAGGGTGACGTCGCTTCTACTGGTCAAGCAAAAATCTAAAGCGTATTTCAATCCACACCCTCCGCATGGAGGGTGACAGTCTTCAAGATAATATGTTTTACCCTCATACTATTTCAATCCACACCCTCCGCATGGAGGGTGACGGTATCGCGGTGCTAAAGCCGTATTTCCATTCGGATTTCAATCCACACCCTCCGCATGGAGGGTGACATATTGCTAAGGCTATTTATGTTGTTGGTACTGAATTTCAATCCACACCCTCCGCATGGAGGGTGACCAAGACGATAGCCGCAGTTCAGTACATATACGAGATTTCAATCCACACCCTCCGCATGGAGGGTGACCGGTAAGCACCTGTTTTACCATTCCCGTGGTCTTATTTCAATCCACACCCTCCGCATGGAGGGTGACGTTTCGCGCCGCGCCTAGCGGCGGTCGGCGGCGCATTTCAATCCACACCCTCCGCATGGAGGGTGACACAAATTCGTTTGTTACAGCTTGTGTTTGTTCTTATTTCAATCCACACCCTCCGCATGGAGGGTGACTTAACAGGAGTATCTTCAATGACTGGCTCATTCATATTTCAATCCACACCCTCCGCATGGAGGGTGACTAAATGCCCTTTTTAAAGACGTTATTGCTAAGAAATTTCAATCCACACCCTCCGCATGGAGGGTGACACCAAACTTCTTAAATTCATCAAGCATGCTCATATTTCAATCCACACCCTCCGCATGGAGGGTGACTTATCCGAAGGATCTGTTACACCAGGTATTGATATTTCAATCCACACCCTCCGCATGGAGGGTGACGTTCCTTGTAGATCCTCGATCCTCTTCTTCTATATCATTTCAATCCACACCCTCCGCATGGAGGGTGACTCAGAATCCTTGGAGCGTGTAACTGGTTCTTATCCATTTCAATCCACACCCTCCGCATGGAGGGTGACTTGTTGAGTTTTATAATGTGATTCATAACATCAATTTCAATCCACACCCTCCGCATGGAGGGTGACAGCCATCTACGTAGATACTCCATGTCTCGTTGATATTTCAATCCACACCCTCCGCATGGAGGGTGACCTGACATTCCACTGTTTAGACGCAAGGTCAAATACATTTCAATCCACACCCTCCGCATGGAGGGTGACGTATACTACAAGACGATTAGTGCCAGAGATATTGATTTCAATCCACACCCTCCGCATGGAGGGTGACTATCCCCGAAGGGGATACCTAGTTTTTATTGATATTTCAATCCACACCCTCCGCATGGAGGGTGACTTACGAGCAAGGTTTAACTGGAAATCACGAAGTATTTCAATCCACACCCTCCGCATGGAGGGTGACTTACAGCCAACTCAATACCTACAAGCTTAATAACAATTTCAATCCACACCCTCCGCATGGAGGGTGACCTTACTTTTTTATTTTCTCGTTTATAAATAATAGATTTCAATCCACACCCTCCGCATGGAGGGTGACATGTGTCTGAACGTTCTGAGCAGCGCATATTCAAATTTCAATCCACACCCTCCGCATGGAGGGTGACTTTCCAAACGCCAAATATTAACACTTGTAGATACATTTCAATCCACACCCTCCGCATGGAGGGTGACTCAAGGACAAACTCAATACTTTAATGCCGGAGGAATTTCAATCCACACCCTCCGCATGGAGGGTGACAGACACATGATATCATATTCAGTCCCGGGAGACTATTTCAATCCACACCCTCCGCATGGAGGGTGACTTCAACTAAAATCCTACTTCATCTACGCCGTATATTTCAATCCACACCCTCCGCATGGAGGGTGACTCAAGTGGTTAGGTATATAGGAGGTAAGCAATGGATTTCAATCCACACCCTCCGCATGGAGGGTGACGTGACCAGTATCAAATCCTTTATGCTTATTAAGCAATTTCAATCCACACCCTCCGCATGGAGGGTGACAGCAAAATTACACAACATATAC
>JAMPIC010000003.1:0-11935 GCA_023663025.1 Prevotella sp. | reverse complement strand
ATTTCAATCCACACCCTCCGCATGGAGGGTGACAGCAAAATTACACAACATATACCCCTTACTCAAAAGTAAACATTGTAACTTTGCAACAAATTTCTTTTTTATTTTGTCCCTGGCAATCAGAAAGAAATTTAAAAAACTAACCGAATTTCGGTGCGGATCTGCCGGCAAAATTATGTGCGCTTGGCATCCGCACTAAAAAATCAAAGGCTCTTCCACGTTTATCGTATCCTTTGCGCCGATGTGCTCTACTTTGGTTTTGTACTTGTCCCCCAAATAGTAAAACCTAAGACTGTCCTTATTTTTGTCGATCAGACTTTCCAGTATCGCCTTTACCTCACGGCATTTGGCTGCGTCCATTACACATTCAAAAACGGAATTCTGCACCCGCACGCCGTAGTTTACGCACTGCTTTGCTACCTTTCTCAAGCGCGTTCTGCCCTCTTTTGTCTGCGTGTTTACGTCGTATGTTATCAGCACAAGCATTTTATCACTTCCATAAAAATACAGGGTAATCGTCCAAATCGCCCCTTATGAACCTGCTCATAAGCAGCGCCTGCGCATACGGCAGCATACCCCACTCCACCTTTTCCTCCAGAAACGGGTGTGTAATTACCTGACTTTTTCTGCTCTGCCACGCCGAAATGAAATTCCTCCGCGCGTCGTCCGTCATAACCACCGAACCGTTCTCACGCTTTTCAAAGTCCTTTGCGGACACCATTTTCTTGTTTATCAGCATAAGCACGAACCTGTCGCACATCACCGCCCGGAATTCCTCAACAATATCAAGGGCGAGGGACTTTCTTCCCGGTCTGTCGGTGTGCATAAATCCCACAAACGGGTCAAGTCCCACAGTTTCAAGCGCGGAGGCGCACATACCCGTTGCGAGAGTATATGCAAATGAAAGCATAGCGTTTACATTATCAGTCGGGGGACGTCTGTTTCTTGTATCGAAAACAAAGTCCTCTTTCTGCTGAAGTATCATATCGTCGAAAACGGAAAAGTACACCGAAGCCGCTTCCCCCTCAATGCCCCTGAGCTCGTCGTGGGAATTGCAGTCGGCACATTGTTTTACCGCGTTTGACAAAAATACGGATTTCTCTTTGAATTTTTCCGTATCAATCCGCATCGAGTGTTCCCGCAAAGTCCGCTCGATTACCCATTTGCTGTTGTAAATCTTCCCCGCGATAATATTTTTCGCGATCGCAAGAGATTTCTCCTTATCGTCAGCTATTCTGTACTGCTGTCTCCTCAGCAGTACGTTCCCGCTGACCTCGCCTTGAACACGGCAAAGGAATCGTCCGCTTGAGCTCATAAAGCACAGATCAATGCCCATTTCGCCGCATTTCCCCATAAGCGCGGGACTTGCCCCCGTGTATCCGAAAGTCACAATGCTTTCAAGATTGTGGAGCGGTACTCTGCCGACAATTTCGCCGTCTGAATTGATAACGACGTTTTCCCCGTCAAGCGACAGATACCTGTCGGGAGATGTTATGTAAAGCGTGTTAAGAAGCTTTTTCATTTGCCCTCCTCCCCGTTTTCCTCCGAAAGCCTTGTTTTCAGATAATTTTTCGCGCTTTTGTTCTTCATAATGACGGGCAGGCAAAGATTTTTCAGCGAACAGGCGTTGCAGGCTTTCGTCCGCTTGACTTTAGGGGTGTATTGTCTGACGTAATAGTTGTGCATTTCCTCCGCTATCGCCCTGACCCGCTGCCTTAAAGCCTCGTCGAATATAATCTTTGTTCTCCTTTTGGTTTCGCCGTAAAAAATACAGCCCTCTTTTATTTCGCAGCAGAGCATTTCCTCAAGGCAGATCGCCTGTGCGCAAAGCTGCACCGCGTCGCAGCCGTCCTCCTTAGGCTCGCCCCGTTTGTACTCTATGGGCATTACCGAATATTTGCCATTCCTGCCGAAAAGGCTTATACCGTCATCGCATCGGGTAAACTCCACCACGTCGCACTCGCCGCTGAGACCAAGCTCCCGCGAGGACACTTTCATTGCCCTCACGGTCAGCTTGTCTTTCCGCGTCTCGTTAAACGCGCTGTTATGGACATTTTTGTGCATAACTGCGCCGTCGGCGGTGCGGTAATTTTCCTCCCAATGCTGTTCGATATGTATAAGCGCCCATTGTCTGCGGCAGAAAACGAAGTGCTGTATACCCGACAGCATCAGATAATCTTCCTCGTCATACCCGCTCATATCAGATCGATTATCTCGGGCGTGAGACCCTCCAAGCTGTCAAGAGTAATATCGTAATCATTGATTGACATAGGCTTTTTTACGTCTTTCTTTTCGGCAATTTTCAAACTGCGGTGCACCTTTGCCGAAGAGTATTTCGGGGTCTTTCCGTTATGCTTCCACCAGTAAACCCTGCATACCTCCATACTTCCGTCGGGTCTCGCGGCGGAAGTATCGTTCTCAAAAAGGGTGACAAGAGCCTGCTTTATCTTTTCCGCGTCCTCGTCGGTAAAGCCGGTTTTCTCCGCAAGCTGGCAGTTTATCGAACCGCACGCCTTGTACACGCCGAATTCCACCATATGCTTCAAGCCCATTGTGTCGGAGCTTTTTCCCTCTTTGCCGCCCTCGCTGTTTACGCTTTTTGTAATCTGCATACTTACAACGTCAACGGGAGAAACGCTCTTCGCGATACCCACGGAAACCGGTCCTCTCACGCCTACCGAGACTTCCGAGCCTTTGAACGCGAATACCTGTCCGAAGCTTCTCACGTCCATCCAATGTTCGCAGGCGGCTTTTGCGTAAGCCTCGCGGTCGGTCTTTTTGCCTTTGGAATATTGGCTTACCTCGTCGCAGCCGTCCGCCCTGCTTCTTAAACTGTCAAAGCCGTCGTTGCAGCGGTCGTCGGACTGCACAAAAATATTCTCTCCCATATCCTGAAGCCTGTTGCGTATTTTTCTTTTTATGCACACGTCGGAAATCTCTCCGTACCCGTCGTAGTCCTCTCTGGGTCTGTTGCCGTTGAGCGGGTCGCCGTTGGGGTTTGCGTTTGAAACGGTGAAAATTACCGCAAAATCAATCTTGTTTGAAAGCGTACTCATAATTTTATTCCTCCTCGTTATTTGTATCGTTTGTACCGTCTTTGCCGCCGTACAGCTTCATCAGCTGACAGCTGTAGCCGTGAAGATATATCGGGTCAAGCTTTCTGTCGTCCGCAAAATCATCACGTTCAAACATATCTGTTATCGTGTTTATAAGGCTTGCATAATAATTATCCTTATGGTTCGATTTGTTCATTTTGTCCAGCTTTTCAAGATAGGGACTGAGCCGGTTGCGGATAATCGCCCAAGTTGTGCAGGGGCGGTTTGAAAACGCCTCAAAATACCTTTTTGCGTTTGTGGTACGGTTCTCGCCCTTTTCATATGTTCTTGCCTCCGCCGCGTCGGCAACGGCAAGCAGTCTGCCGTACAAATAGCTTCTTTCGGTGCAGTTTTCGTCAAGTGCCATTTTGCACTCCTCCTTATTTTCAATTTTTGATTTTCTTAACATTCCGCAGGCGCAGTCCAGCACTTTAAGCCAGTTAAAATAATTTTCATATTTAAGCGGTGCGGAAGCCCTGTTCACCAGTGCTCTGACAATATCTTTCGGGAGCTTTCTCTTTTCCGAAACGCAGGGCACAAGCCTGCAAACGCAGTCTGTAATCAATTCGGACTTGCATTTTACAAAACCGTTCTGCTCCGTACCGAAAGCACTTTCGGCAATTTCTCTCAAACCGAATGAATTTATTTCCGTACGTTTCTTTTTGCCGTTAAACCTGTACCATGCGGTATCCCTGTGCCATTTTTCAACGCTCTCAAGAAATTCCGAGCTTTGAAGCTCCGAGTAAATGCCTATGGAAAGCCGTCCCGTGGTGGCGGAATCAAGTCCCATTATCATTGCTTTGGAATTTTTTTCAAGCCTGTCCTTACAGCCGAAAATTGATTTTTTCAGTTGGTCTTGATATTTTTGATAAGTATCGGCGTACTGCATTTCCTCAATCTCGTCATCAAACAATCCGTTTGCGGCTTCCATTATTTTCGGCAGATCCCGCATTGCGCTTTCCCACACGACAAGCGTAAGGGAATTTTCAATGTTTACGCCCTGCTTCGCGATAAGCCATTTCAGCGCGTTGTGCATTTTCTGCGAAAAATCATAGCTTACCGATATAGCCTGCTCCTTGTTCTGAAAACGTCCTCTGTACGCAAATCCGCTTTCGTCGTTTGCGGAAATAAGCTTGCCCTTATCACCCGCGTTGCGTATTTTGGACGGGTGCTTATAAGTGACGGGCAGGATTTTTCCCGTGGCGTAGCAAAGCTGCAAATCCTGTTCCCGAGAGGAATTGTAGGCGGTAAAGCTGTCGTAAAGGGTACTGTCTTTCCAAGTGCGGCTTTCGTGCAGAAATTCGCTGCCGCTGTAGTTTATTTTGAAACGCACAAACGCGTCCTCCTGCGCTATACCCTGAATTTTTTCACCGCTTTTCAGCTTTCCCGTTTCGTCCGCAGCAAACGCCCCGCAGGAAATCAAATCGCCCACAATGCTATTTTTTTCAAGATATGTCAGAACGGCTTTCACCGCCTTGTGAGAATGCTCGGAAACCGCCCAGTTTTTAAGCTGTTCAATGTACGCCTCAAAATATTTGGTATTGTCGGAATTTTTCCCGACGGAATACTTTCCGTAGTCCCCGGCTATGTAGACCAGCTTGTCCGCAAAAGGGTGCGGAGCTATTCCCGACGAACGCGCCGCCGAATCGTTCGTCACGGGAATAACCGTTTCCGCGTCGGCTTTTTCGACCCTCACGGCTTGCACAAAATCCCCGCTTTCGGTCAGCGTTATCTCGATTTGGGCGTTAGCCGTGGAATGCGAAATCGGCAGCAGCAAGGGGACATTATCGGCGTTCCCGCAGTTTTTTTCGTAAACGCTGTAAAGCTCGTCAGTCCAGCTCAATAACATCACCTCCTCCGAATTCCTCCGCGCCGGCAAAATTGCCCTGAATTTTGCCGAACGGCTTTATCTCCATTTCCCGTATGCAGCGCTTTACCGTACACTCCTCGGGGCGAATAAATTCTATCACGCCGTTCCTCATCACGGGCTGCCAGAAGCGCACCGTCATTTTTCCCTTGTCCTCGGGCAGCACAGCCTCGTCCGCATAGGTAAAGCCATGCAGCATAAGAGCGTAGGGTATTTCCCCGCTGTTGTCGTAGTAACCCTCGCCCTCGCCGAAAACGCAAGGCTCAACGTACCCTTGGCACTCCCGCGTGCCGCAGAAAATATCCCGTCGTCCGCCCCGTTCGATCATACGCTTGGCGATGTTGTGGTGCTTGTTCTCGTTACGGTCCTCCGCAAGCTCGGGACGGTTTTCGTTCCACTCGAAATGCGCCCTGACCTGATACTTCACATCACATAAATATGTGCAGTACGCAAGGTCGTTCCCTCCGCCGTAACCAATGGGTCTGACGCCTTTGCGGAGGGTGCGTATCGGGTTGACGATACGCACCGCATCCACATACCAAATAATGGTAGGTTTCCAATAGACAGAGTGAAGTATGCCTTTCAGCCCCTCGTACGTGGGTATGGGATAGGAAAATTTTTCTCCGCCCGTCCGCGTGAGAACGTCCGAGAACAAAGCATAGTCCGCCGTTACGGAAAATTCCACCGTATTGCGGTAAATCATTATATCAAACCTCCTTTAAGGCAATACCGCGCAAATACCTGTTAAAGCCTTTGCACCACATCTGCACGGTAATATTGCTCGGTATTACCCTTTATTCTGTAGTAATTATATAATAATAATTTGCGTTTGTCAATAGACTTTTAAAAATTTAACAATTTACTAACATATAAATATTAAAATACGGGTATAATATAAATTGTCGCTAAAAAAGCGTGGATTGAAAATGTAGAAATTATATAATCGTTTCCCGCCGCACGGAACAGACCCGTGCGGCATTTTTTTAATACATCAGCAATTCCCGCGGAACGCTTTCATTTCCGATGCCAAGCTCCTCGCTGAAGCAGGACTTGTCAAGGGCGAAAACGCCGCCGTATTTCAGCGGACAGATCTGTCCCTTTTCAAGCATGCCGTCAAACGCCGAAGGGTATATCCCAACGGAATATTTCTGCGCTTTCCGCAGAAGCCGCACAGCCTTATCGGGGGAAATATCCGAATTAAGGTCGAGAATAATTTCCCGCGCCTCGTCGTTGTAGGGCACGATTATGTCACGGGTGTTTTCGTCTATTACCTGAAACAGCTTTCCCGCCGTGGCAAAAGCCTGCGCCCTGTACGGCAGCTTGCTTTTGCACATTTTGCTGCGCTCTGTATTTTTTGACAGAAAATCAAGCAGGGAAGTATCAACATTTTTTGCGTAATATTCAAGCTCGTCCCTGCCGCCCGCGCCGTTTCGGTACTCGCTGTAAAGTTTTTCGTAATACAAATTCACAGCCTCGCCCGACATAAGGTCTCCCTCGAAAAAACCCGCAAGGGCGGTAAAAATATCCCTGCCCTTTTTTATCTGCTCCAGACCGCTGCCAAGCCGCTCGTCCTTTACGTTTATAACGTACACGGGGCGAACCTTGTCTTTTCCGTGGCGGTTGCACCTGCCCGCCGCCTGAGCGATACTTTCCGCACCCGCCGCCGAGCGTATCACGCAGTTAAAGGAAATATCCACTCCCGCCTCGATAAGCTGCGTGGTAACGCATATAACCGGTTTGTTCTCGTCCAAAAGCCTGCGAACGCGGTCAAGCCTGTCCTTTCGGTGGGCGGGGCACATAAACGTGCTTAAATGAATTATCTCCGCAGTCTCCCCCTCCGCGCACCTTTCCTTAAGCAGTTTGAACAGCTCCGCCGCAGCCTTTTTCGTGTTCATTATCATAAGCAGATTTTTATTTTCGAGGAATTTTTCATAGGCGTAATCCGCCGCCTGTTCATAGGTGTACTGCTCCGTCCGAATGTCGGATATAAGCTCGGTGCGTTTAAAGCTTTTGAAATCCTCGGAAACGTCCCCCGTCATACTCTCCTCCCCGTCAAGAAGCAGCGGGTACTTGACCTGCTCCAAAGCGGGCTGTGTAGCCGTACAAAGCACAACGACAGTGCCGCAAACGCGGGACAGAAAATTCATAGCCAAATTAAAAAGATACACGCATTTTATGGGCAGTGACTGCACTTCGTCAATAATTATGACGGAATTTGACAAATTGTGAAATCTCCTCACCGAGGACATTTTCCCCGAAAAAAGCGTGTTCAGAAACTGCACTGCCGTTGTGGCGATAACGGGGTTTTCCCAGCGTTCGCAGCTGCGCTCGTAATCGTTTAATTCTTCGCCGCTGTCGATTTCGGCGGCGATATTCGAGTGGTGCTCAAGCAGTACACCGTCTCCCGCCACAGACCGAAGCACCTCGCTGTTCTGCTCTAAAATAGACATAAACGGCGCGATATAAAAAATTTTTCCCTTGCCGAATTTTTTGCAGTAATTCACCGCAAACCTCAGCGAGGAAACCGTTTTGCCCCCTCCCGTGGGTACGGAGAGACGGCATATTTTTCTTTCGGAAGCCGCAAATGCCGCGCACCTATCGGAAATATCCATACGCAGCAAAGACACGCGGTCGGTTTTCCTGCGGAAATCCTTGCACATTTCTTCCAATTTGGCGTACATATCCTCCCAAACCGCGCCGACGTCAAATTCGCGGGGCTTGATACCGTCCATAAAATCCGCCGTGTCGGTGCGGTCAGCGTCCACCAGAACGGACTGCGCCAGCCGCTCGAACATACCCATATAAAATGAATATTTCACGCTGTTATTTTCACAAAGCGCATGTATTTTATTTTCCATTGCGGTGTACTCGGCAACGGCGGCTTTCAGCATATTTTTAAGCTCTTCCCCGTCCACAAGGGTTTTTATTCCCTCGCGTATCTCGTCATACCGCTCTTTTTTACCGGTACGCACCTTTAGATAGTCCTCGGAATTATCGTCCACCCAATCGTGCAGACCGTGGTGGGAAACGATTATCCGCGCGATAAAAAGAGCCGTTTCCCGAACGTTTTCTCCCTCGGCAGTCTGAGAAAGCTCCGTTATAAATTTAGCTCCCGCATAGCTGTGGTCGATTTCACCCCGCCGGAAATCAGTTCCGCCCTTAATATAATCGCCGAAATCCCGGTTCATTTTTCCCGCGTCGTGCAGCAGAGCCGCAAGCCGCATAATGCCCGGGAAATTCAGTCCCGAGGAAAATTTTTCGGTCAGCTCCGCAACCCCTCGGCTGTGGGAACCTACTGTCTGGATCTCACCGTCCGTTTCCCTTATATGCGCAATATACATCAAAACACCCTCTTCGCATTGCATACGGATACGAGTTGCCGCGCGTCCTTATTTACCGCATACACTATTAAATTTTTTCCGCTTTGGTATTTTTAACCGTTTGTTTTATTTTCCAAGCAGCGTTATTCGACAATTTTATTATAGCATAAGCTGTCGGATACAGCAACACCTTTTTGGAATTTTTTACGGATTTTTTATCCGCAGGTTTACAATGCGAGCGCAAAAAAACGGCTCTCCGCCGAGGGAGAGCCGTTTGTCCTGCCGATAAACCGTTCCGAATTTGCCGTTCTGCATTCCGATCTATTCAAAATAAACCTTGTACCATACAAGGAAAATAAATACCGTCCATATCTTGCGGCTGTTGTCGTACTTGCCGCTGCGGTGTTCGTCCAGAAGCTTTATCAGCAGCTCCGTGTTGAAGAAGTGTTCCGCCGTTTCAGAGGTAAAATATCCCTTAACAATTCCGTAATATTTGTCCTCTTTCAGCCACACCCGTATCGGTACGGGAAATCCCAGTTTTTTCTTGTTGGCGGTCTGCGGAGGCGCGGAACGTAACGCCGCTTTCCGCATTGCAAACTTGGTGTTTTCGTCGGTAACGCGGTACTTTGTCGGGATTTTCTCCGCCACCGCCATAACCTCCTTGTCGAGGAACGGCACACGCAGCTCCAGACTGTTCGCCATTGACATCTTGTCGGCTTTCAGCAAAATATCTCCCGTCATCCAAAGGTGCAGATCAAGGTACTGCATTTTGGTAACTGCGTCCGCGTCCTTGACCTTGTCGTAGAAAGGCTTTGTGATAGCCGCCGCAGGGGGAGCGTCCGTCTTTATTTTCAGCAGCGCCTTCCGCTCCTTTTCGCTGAACATATAGGCATTGCCGATAAACCGTTCCTCCAGATCCTTGCCCCTGCGGACGAGGAAATTCACCCCGCGCTTCGCGGGAAGCTTTTCCGCCACCGAGCCGATAAACCGCCGTATGGGACGGGGTACGGCATTGTAGGCGGGTACCGACATCGGCTCCTTGTAGATGTTGTACCCCCCGAAAATCTCGTCCGCCCCCTCGCCGGAAAGCACCACCTTGACGTACTCCGAAGCCTTGTTGCAGACGAAGTACAGCGCGATGCAGGAAGGGTCTGCCAAGGGTTCGTCCATATGGTACTGTATTTTGGAAATATTTTCCCAATACTCCTCGGGGGTGATGACCTTGCTGATGTTCTCCTTGCCGATATATTTGGAAAACTCCTTTGCCCAGCCTATTTCGTTGTACCTTTCGTCCTCGCCGAAACCGACGGTAAAGGTTTTGTCCACGTTGGCGACCGAAGCCACGTAGCTTGAGTCCACCCCGCTGGAAAGGAAGCTTCCCACCTCCACGTCGGAAACCTTGTGCGCCTCCACCGAGTTGTGGAAAATATCTGAAATTTCGTCCACCCACTTGTCTAAATCGGGTTCACCGTCGGGGTCGAAGCGAACGTCCCAGTACCGCGTAAGAGACAGTTTGCCGTCACTGTACTTAAAATAGTGTGCAGGCGGCAGCTTGTAAACGTTTTTAAAGAACGTCTCGTTAGTTGGAGAATACTGGAAAGTCAGATAGTTTTCCAGAGCCGCCTCGTTAAGTTCCTTGACAAAATCGGGGTGGACGAGGAACGCCTTTATCTCCGAGCCGAATATAAAGGTATCCCCCATTTTAGCGTAATAAAGAGGCTTTATGCCGAAAAAGTCCCGCGCGCCGAAAAGTTCCTTTTTCACCGTGTCCCAGATGACGAAAGCGAACATTCCCCGCAGTTTGCCGAAAAGCTTTTCACCGTACTCTTCGTAGCCGTGGAGAACCACCTCGGAGTCGGCGTTGCTCTTAAAGACGTGCCCTGCGGCGATAAGCTCCTTGCGAATGGCTTGATAGTTGTAGATCTCCCCGTTGAAGAGAAGGATTTTGGTTTTGTCCTCGTTATAGATAGGCTGGTCGCCGGAAGCGGTGATGTCGATAATGCTCAGCCTGCGGAAACCGAGGGCGATATCGCCGTCAAGGTGCTTCCCCCCCGAATCGGGACCGCGGTGCCTGATCTTATCCATCATTTCTTCAATAATTTTATTTGAATCGTTCTGCGTGTTTGTAAAGCCCACAAAGCCGCACATAAGTTAAAACCTCCGTTTTTGCCGATCGTAGCTACTGTTTATATATAGAAATTATACTTTATAATTATACTCCATTATGCCGGATTTTGCAAGAGAAAAAATTCTTTCGGCGCAGAAATAACCGAGTCCTCCCTATTTCTTCCTTCAGACGCGGTGCAGGTTCAGCCACCGGAAGCAAAATTGCCCTTGCGCGCCACATACGGCGGCAAGGGTAAGGGTACGTTTTTTAAGGACAGGCTATCGCTCTCACTCCGATAAGTCCGATATCCTTGCTCAGACTTTCGGGAGACGTCGTAAATTTTTCCGAATAATCTGTGGAAAGATACTTTTTGTTGTCGTCCGCAAAAACCGTGGCGACTGCGGCGCCGTCCCCGAGACGGTTTCCCGCAGCTACCGCGCCCAAAAAGTTTGCTCCCGAGGAAATGCCCACGCCTATGCCCAATTCGCGGGACAGCCTTTGCGCCATAATTATGGAGTCAATATCGTCCACGGAAACTACCTCGTCGCACTCGTCAAGCTTAAGTATTGAGGGAATAAATTCATCGGAAATACCTTGGATACGGTGATTTCCCACCTTATAGCCTGTGGACAGGGTAGGCGAATTAATGGGTTCAAGGGGATAAATTTTACACTCGGGATTTTCCAGTCTGAGATGTCTGCCCATGCCCATGACCGTACCGCCCGTACCCACTCCCGCCACAAGAGCGTCGGCTTTCCGTCCTATCGAGGCGAGCTGACGGACGGTTTCCTCGCCTGTGGAGATGTAATGCGCTTCGCAGTTATCCTCGTTTGAGAACTGTCCCGGGAGGAAAACGCCGCCCTTTTCGGCAAGCTCCTCGGTCATTTTTATCGAGCCGAGAAAGCCTCCCTCCGCGCGGGAAACGAGACGAACCTCCGCGCCGAAGCTTTTCATAAGGTTGATACGTTCGCGGCTCATCCAATCGGGCATAAAGATGACAGCTTTATGTCCCAGATAGCTGCTCATAGCGGAAAAAGCAATGCCCGTGTTTCCGCTGGTGGCTTCGGCAACAACGTCTCCCTCGGATATCGTTCCCTCTGTGTACGCCTTTTTCATTATGTGGAAAGCTACCCTGTCCTTAATGCTGCCCGTAAGATTAAGATATTCCGCCTTGGCATAGACCTTGCGGGATTTGCCCTTGTAAGTCAGGGATATTTCCAGAAGAGGGGTTCGTCCTATCATATTTTCAATTCCGTTGAATTTTTTTATTATTGCATCGGTCATATGCAAATCTCCTTGAATAATAGTATTACGACGTGGGGGAAGTGTAAGTTGTAAATTGTAATTTACAAAACGAGTAGGAAACACTGGGCGGCGAAGCCGCGACTAAAAGTTTCGCCCGCCTTTTCAAAGGCGGCAGGTTTCCAAAGGGCGGCGCCCTTTGGTCGCGCTCCGCAGAGCGCGAAATTCCCCGCGCCCGCAGGGCGCAAATCGCCCCGAAACGGGGAAGAGGGTGAGGAATGGCGACAGCCATTCCGAGGGGGAG
>JAMPIC010000039.1 GCA_023663025.1 Prevotella sp. | reverse complement strand
AATGGCGACAGCCATTCCGAGGGGGAGCGGACACGACCGCTCCCCCTTGTAACTGTTCGCGGTACAGTAACCCTTGAAAACAGTCCGGTGGACTGTTTTCAACGCAACTGTAACTTATTCCGCCCCAAACGTCCCACCGGGACGTTTGGGAGAGTTGCTTTGCCGCATACCGTAACAAGGCGGGGCGGTCGTGTTCGCCCCGCCTCGAAACGCTGTCGCGTTTCTCACCACCCTCTCCGTTTCGGACGAATGCGCCTGCGGGCGCGGGGAGGGGAATTTCGCGCTCTGCGGAGCGCGACCAAATGGCTCTGCCCTTTGGAAACTCGCAGCCTTGAAAGGCTGGCGAACTTTTTAGTCGCGGCTTCGCCGCCCAATACTCGTTACATGTTCTGCTTTAAATTACAATTTATCAAGATAACAAAACAGCGCACAGTAATGTGCGCTGTCACTTTTTAACAAAATCAAACTCTGAACAGCAGATCCGCATATGTGGGGAACGGCCATACGCTCTCGGGAGCTATCGTCTCCAACTCATCTACAACAGCTCTCAGGGACTGCATTGCCGCAAACACCTCGTCGCGGTAGAACCTTGCGGTAGGTTCGCCCTCCTCGTAATTCTTCACGTCAAGCAGCTTTGCGTCCAGCGCGTCGGTAGCTTCGAGAATGCTGTTCGTCAGGCAGGACGCCTTGTCGGCAAGCTGCTTCTCCGCGTCGAAGCTTACTCCCGCCGCTTTCTTGGACACAATGGAATCCGCAAGGAATTTCGTGAACTCGCAGCCCGCAGGAATTATCTGCTTTCTCGCCATATCCACCATTGTAAGGGCTTCGATGTTGATTATCTTGGAGTAATTTTCCAGCAAAATTTCCTGTCTGGACTGTATCTCCGTTCTTGTGAGCACCTTGAATTCCTCAAAGATAGCCACGTTTTTGTCGTCCGTGTAGTGAGGTACGGCGTCGACCGTGGAAACAAGATTGGGCAGACCGCGCTTTTCAGCCTCTTTTACCCATGACTCGTCGTAGCCGTTGCCGTTGAAGATTACCCTCTTGTTCTCCTTGATGGTCTTAATGAGCAGATTGTTCAGATCCTCGGTAAAGTTCGCCGAGCCTTCGAGTGTATCGGCAAATTCTTTGAGGACGTGCGCAACTATCGTGTTCAAAATCATATTGGTGCAGGCGATGGAGTCCGCCGAACCCAGCGCTCTGAACTCGAATTTGTTTCCCGTAAAGGCAAAGGGGGACGTTCTGTTGCGGTCTGTGGTGTCCTTGGGGAAGTTGGGCAGAGCGTCAACGCCGATAACAAATTCCTTGTCCTGATTTGTGGTTATCATCTTGCCCGTTTCGAGAGCGTCCAGAATGGTCTGAAGCTCGTCGCCGAGGAATATGGAAACTATCGCGGGAGGAGCTTCGTTTGCGCCCAATCTGTGGTCGTTGCCCGCAGAAGCCACGGAAAGACGAAGCAGATCCGCATAGTCGTTTACCGCCTTGATAACAGCCACAAGGAACGTCAGGAATTGGATATTGTCCTTGGGATCGTCGCCCGGATCGAGGAGATTTTGTCCGTCGTTGGTGGAGATAGACCAGTTGTTGTGCTTGCCAGAGCCGTTTACGCCCGCGTAAGGCTTTTCGTGGAGCAGGCACACAAGACCGTGCTTCAAAGCGACCTTTTTCATTATCTCCATGGTAAGTGCGTTCTGGTCGGCTGCCACGTTTGAAGTGGTGAATATAGGGGCAAGCTCGTGCTGTGCGGGAGCTACCTCGTTATGCTTTGTTTTGGCAAGAATGCCCAGCTTCCAAAGCTCCTCGTCCAGGTCTTTCATATAAGCGGAAACTCTGTCCTTGATATTGCCGAAGTAGTGATCCTCCAACTCCTGACCCTTGGGAGCTTTCGCGCCGAAAAGGGTTCTGCCCGTCAGCATAAGGTCTTTGCGCATATCGTGGAGAGCCTTGTCCACAAGGAAGTATTCCTGCTCGGGACCAACCGTTGTGGTAACTCTTGTGGCGGTGGTGTTGCCGAAAAGACGGAGCACGCGTATAGCCTGCTCGGAAACAACGTCCATAGAGCGGAGCAGCGGGGTTTTTTTATCGAGAATTTCGCCCGTGTAGGAGCAGAAAGCGGTAGGTATGTAAAGCGAACCGTCCTTGACAAACGCGGGAGAAGTGGGATCCCACGCGGTATAGCCTCTCGCCTCAAAGGTGGCTCTCAGACCGCCCGAGGGGAACGAGGACGCGTCGGGTTCGCCCTTGATAAGCTCCTTGCCGGAAAATTCCATTATGACCTTGCCGTCCTTGGTGGGCGAAATAAAGGAGTCGTGCTTTTCGGCGGTGATACCCGTCATCGGGTGGAACCAGTGGGTGTAGTGGGTCGCGCCCTTTTCCACAGCCCATTCTTTCATTGCGGAGGCGATAACCTCGGCAACGTCGGGATCGAGAGCGATGCCAAGCCGCTGGGTCTTGAGCAGTCCCTTATAAACGTTTTTGGGAAGCCTGTTCTTCATGGTTTCCTCATTGAAAACATTGCAGGCAAAATAATCCTGAACGTTTTTCACGTTCTGATTCATAACTTCCGGCATAAAAATTTCCTCCCTAAAATGTGCAAAACGCTTTAGCACACAGACGACTGCCCAATAGACTTGTCTGTATGCCAAAGCGTCATTGCTTTTAAATATTCATTATGTTTATATGATACACCATCGTTTTTGTTTTGTCAATACTATTTTTGAAATTTTGCAGGATTTTGCGTAACTTCTTGCAAATTGCACTATTACTTTTGCGAATTTACGGATTTTTTATAAAAAACGTGCAGTATTCTAATCGTCAATATTCTTTTTGAACCTCAAAATTTCCGCCGCCTTTTTATAAATGTGCGCATAATAAATGTGCGCATACATCACCCTTACGGTATAAGCCTGTTCAAGTCTCTCGGGAACATGGAAGCCTGCCTGATATTCTGCTGCCCCAGCAGCTTCATTACAAGGCGTTCAAGACCGATGCCCAGTCCGCCGTGAGGAGGCAGACCGTACTTATGCACCTCGAGGTAGGACTTGAAATCCTCGGGGTCGAGACCCTGCGCTTTCATTTTTTCAAGCTGTTCGCCGTAGTCGTGTATACGCTGTCCGCCCGTGGTTATCTCCAGCCCTCTGAAAAGCAGGTCGAACTTGCACGCTGTACGTGGGTCGTCCCTGTCGTTCATAGCGTAGAACGGCGGTTTTGAGGACGGGAAATGCGTCACGAAAATAAACTCCGTGCCAAAATTTTCCTTTGCGTAATTGCACAGGAAAACCTCGTCTTCCGGTTCAAGGTCGAACTTGTTCTTCGCCTTTGAGCCTTTGATGAGGGCAATCGCGTCCTCAAATTTGATCGAGGGTATCTCCCCCACCTCGGGAATGTCCGCGCCCAAAATGGTTATCTCGTGGCTGTAATTTTCTTTCAGGTACTGCATCATATACCGCAGCGCAGCTGTCTCCATATTCATAACGTCGTACATATCGTTGATGTAGCCCATTTCAAAGTCCAAACCGATATATTCGTTCAGATGACGGGATGTAGCGTGCCGTTCCGCGCGGTACACGGGAGCGATCTCAAACACCCTGTCGAAAAACGCCACGGCGGTCTGCTTATAGAACTGGGGCGACTGGTTCAGAAACGCGTTCTTTTGGAAATAGTCCAAATGGAAAATATTCGCGCCCCCCTCCGCGCCCTGCGCCACGATTTTGGGAGTGTGTATCTCGGTAAATTTATTGTCCAGCATAAACCTGCGGAAAGCCTCCGCAACGCCCTCCTGGAACTTGAATGTGGCTCTCTCGAAAGGATTTCGGAGAGCGACGCTTCTGTTGTCGAGATTAACGTCCAGCGAGCAGCCGAGACGGCGTTTAGCCACATGGAGGGGATAGTCCTCGGTGGGCTTTGACAAAAGCTTTATTGTTTTGAGAGTAAGCTCTATTCCGTTGCGGGCGCGCTCCTCTTTCTTGACGACCGCCGTTATCTTTACAAAACAGCCCTCGCGTATGCCCTCCAGCGTATCGGCGCACTCATCGCCGCTGTACACCGACTGTATAACGTACCTCGCCGTCCTGAGCGAGACGAACGCGAAGCCGCTCATCTGCTTCACGCTGTGTACGCAGGCGCAAAGCTCAATGGTTTCGCCGACCTTTGACAAAGCTTCGTCAAGGTCAAATTCTTCAAGCAAATCGGTTCCGCCGATCTTTATCATTTTCAAAACAACCTTTCAGTTAAATTATGCGGTGCGCGGAAGCGTTACTGCCGCTCCTCGCCGAACTCCCTTATAACGTTGAGCATATACGATACCGAAACGCACAGCAGCGCGATTATCGGATTGGCATTGCTTTTCTTTTCCTCGCTGCAGAACAGGTTCATGCCCGTAAATATAATTCCCACAGCCAGCAGTACCGCGCTTGCGGCGGAAAGAATGTCGTTCAAAGTTTTTTTATTCAAGACTGTAACCTCCTATCAAAGCGATTTCAGCTTCTTTTCAAGCTCTTCCTTGATGACCTTCGGCGTGCATACGCCTTTCAGAGCCTTTGTACACTGCCCCATAAGGAAACCGAATACCTTTTGGTCGCCGCCCTTGTACTGCGCCACAGCTTTTTCGTTTGCCGCAAGCATTTCCTCGATAACCTCCAGCACCTTGCCCGTGTCGTTGGTTATGAGCAGTCCCGCAGCCTTGGCGATCTCCTCGGGGTCGCCGCCCTTTTCGCACATTGTGCGGAATACGTCCTTGGCGTCGTTTTTGGACACCTTGTCCGTATCAGCCATTTCAACCAGCTTGGCGAACTCCTCCGCCGTAAAGGGAAGATTTTCCAGCTCTATCTCGCCCAGGTTGATACGTCTCATAAGCTCGCCGATAAGGAAATTGCACAGGGATTTGGGATTGTTGTACGCCTTTGCCGCGTCGTCAAAGAAATCGGAAAGTATCTTCTTGTTTACGATAATTTTCGCGTCCGCCTCGTTCAGACCCTCCGCAAGGTATCTTTCCAGCCGCTTATAAGGCATTTCGGGGAGCTTCGCGCGTATCGCGTCCAGATCCTCGTCGGTAAAGTTCACCTGCAAAATATCGGGTTCGGGGAAGTAGCGGTAGTCGTGAGCGTCCTCCTTGGAACGCATTGACTTGGTTTCGCCCCTGTTGTCGTCGAAACGGCGGGTCTCCTGAACCACCCTCTTGCCCATATCAAGGAGCTTGCCCTGACGGTATATTTCAAAGTCGATAGCCCGACCGATAGCCTTTACGGAGTTCAGATTTTTAATTTCCGCGCGGGTACCCAGTTCGGTGTCGGTAGGCTTCATTATGGAAATATTCACATCGCACCGCAGAGAACCTTGCTCCATTTTGCAGTCGCATACTCCCGCGTACTGAAGAAGCAGGGAAATTTTTTCAACAAAAGCCTTAGCCTCGTCGGCTGAACCGATGTCCGGCTCAGTAACGATTTCGATAAGGGGTATGCCGCAGCGGTTGTAGTCCGCCAAGGATACGCCGTTGAGATCGTCGTGAATGAGCTTGCCCGCGTCCTCCTCTAAGTGTATGCGGTTGATGCGTATATTTTTCGTTTTCTTTTCGCCGTTTTCCTCATACTCGATAGGCACAAGACCGTTTATGCAAAGTGGCAGATAAAGCTGCGAGATTTGATACGCTTTGGGCAAATCGGGGTAAAAATAGTTCTTTCTGTCGAACACGGAAAACTTGTTTATGTCGCAGCCGAGAGCGAAACCCGCCTTTACGGCGTACTCCACTGCCGTTTGATTTATTATGGGGAGAGTGCCCGGCATACCCGAACAAACGGGGCAGCAGCGGGTGTTTTTGTCTCCTCCGAATTCGGCGGAGCAGGTGCAGAAAACCTTTGATTTTGTGAGAAGCTCCGCGTGTATTTCAAGACCGATCACGGGAATATATGCAGACATTGTAAACCGCCTCCTTTAAAGTTTTGCCGCAGTACGCTCAAACTGCCGCTCGTAAGCGTCGGCAGCCTGAATTACCGAAGCCTCGTCCCAGTGCTTTCCGATAATCGACATACCTATCGGCATACCGTCCCTGTCGTAGCCGCAGGTGGTGGAAATCGCGGGAAGAGAAGCTATGTTTACGGTGACGGTGCAGATGTCCGCCTGATACATCTTTGCGGGGTCGGAAATATTTTCGTTCACGCCGTATGCAACCGTGGGAGCGGTAGGCGTGAGGATAACGTCGCAGCCCTTGAATATCTCGGCATACTCCTCACGTATCTTCTGCTTGAGAGCCATAGCCTTGCCGTAGTACGCGTCGTAGTAGCCGCTTGAAAGAGCGTAGTTGCCCAGCAGTATACGCCGCTTTACCTCGTCGCCGAAGCCCTCGCTTCTGGAGTTGCACACAAGGTCGCTGTAGCTGTCCCCCACCTCGGAGCGGTGACCGTACTTGATACCGTCGTATCTTGACAGGTTGGAGGTAGCCTCAGCAGACGCTATCAGGTAGTACGCCGCAACCGCGTATTTCAGCGACGGCATAGAGCACTCCACGATAACCGCGCCTTGCTGCTCATACCACTTCGCCGCCTTTTCAACGGCTTCTCTTACCTCCGCGTCAATGCCGTCGGCGTAAAACTCTTTCGGCATAGCAATTTTCATACCCTTTATGTCCTGACCGATTTTAGCGGTAAAGTCGGGAACGTCAAGCTTTGCGCTTGTGCCGTCGTGGTAATCGTACCCCGAAATGGCGTTGAGGATAATCGCGCAGTCGTGAGCGTCCTTAGCCACCGGACCTATCTGGTCGAGGGAGCTTGCGAACGCGACAAGACCGTAGCGCGAAACTCTGCCGTAAGTAGGCTTCAGACCCGTAACGCCGCAGAAAGAAGCAGGCTGACGGATAGAGCCGCCCGTATCCGAGCCGAGAGCCGCCGCGCAGAGAGAAGCCCCCACCGCAGCAGCCGAGCCGCCTGAGCTGCCCCCGGGAACTCTGCCCAAATCATACGGGTTCTTAGTCTTTTTAAAGGCGGACGTTTGCGTAGAGCCGCCCATAGCGAACTCGTCCATAGAGGTCTTGCCCAGCATAACGATACCCTCGGCGTTCAGCTTCTCCATAACGGTAGCGTTATAGGGCGGCACGAAATTTTCGAGAATTTTAGAAGCGCAGGTGGTTTTCACACCGTCGGTGCAGATATTGTCCTTGATTGCCAGGGGTATGCCCGTAAGGGGACTTGCCTTTCCGCTGTCGATAACAGCTTGAGCCTTTTCGGCGGCGGCTTTCGCCCCGTCTGCGGTAACGGTTATATAGCTTTCGAGACTTCCGTCGAGTTTATTTATTCTTTCCAGATACGCGTCGGCAAGCTCGGCTGAGGAAACTTCCTTTTTGTCGAGCATAGACCGCATATCGCGTATTTTGAGCGCGGTAATATCCATCGGTTTACATCCTTTCAAAACTCTATAATAATGGTACAGTTACTCAACGACCTTGGGCACAACAAAGCAATTCTCGCTGTTCACGGCGTTTTGGAGTATCTTTTCCGTCGGGAAAGATTCCATAGGCTTGTCCTCCCGCAGACCGTTCAGGTAAACGTTGTGGTTATCCTTGATCGGCTCATAAACAATGTCGATCTCCTTGATCGTATCCATAATTTCGATAATGCCCGTCATATCCTTGGCAACCTTTTCCAGCTCCTCGTCGGTAAATCTGAGCTTGCCAAGATTTGACAAATGTCTTACCATTTCTATGTCCATATTAAATACCTCGCTTCCTTGTTATGCAATAATACAGAATATATTATACCACATTCTGCAAGGTTTTGCAACAGAATTTAGAAAAAAAATGTATAAAACGGAGTTTCCCAATTAACGTCAGAAATATTGAATGAAAAATTTAAACTGCTGCTCTAAAGGATAAGCTGCCGCAAAAAAAGTCCTCCGATGTTTTGAATCCGGAGGACTTTCAATTATCAGAACAATCTCAGGCAATGCCTGTCGAACATCTCCTGCAATGCCACAAGTATTCCCATTCTGCCCGTGGGGTAGGTCAGTCCGCCCTGCACGAACGCCGCGAAAGGCTCGCGGAGAGGCGCATCCGCCGAAAGCTCTATAGACGCTCCCATATTGAACGTTCCCGCCGCCATAATAACTTTGGAATCGTAGCCCGGCATATCCCAAGGCTCGGGCGTTACAAAGCTGTCGATGGGAGAACCCTTTTGCACGCCCTGACAAAACGCGGTAAGGTTGTCCGCGTTCTTCATCAGAACCGCCGTGATGATGTCCCCCCGCTTTTCTTCCTTTTTCGGAAAACACTCAAAACCCAGCAGAGTCATTATCTCACTTGTAAAGGCAGCTGTCTTTACAGCATTGGCAACCACTTCGGGGGCGAAGAAAAGTCCCTGATACATCAGCTTGTTTTGGTTGAGGGAGCAGCCCACTTCCTTGCCCATACCCACGCAGGTAAGCCGATAGGAGCACTGCTCCACAAGCTTTTTGCTGCCCGCGATGTAGCCTCCCGTCTCGGCTATACCTGCGCCGGGATTTTTTATAAGCGAACCGATGATAAGGTCTGCTCCCGACTGTAAAGGCTCTTTGCTTTCCACAAACTCACCGTAGCAGTTGTCAACCATGACCACAATATCCGGGTTCGCTCCCTTGGCAGCCTTAACGATCTCGGCGATGCCATTGAGCGTAAGCGTGGGTCTGAGGGAATATCCCCGCGAACGCTGTATGTATGCGACCTTTGCGTCTTTGACTTTTTTGAAGATCTCGCCAACGTCGGGCTTGCCGTCGGGGAGAAGCTCCACTTGGTCGTATTCAACGCCGAAGTCTTTCAGAGAACCGTTTCCGCTCCCCCGCAGACCGATTACCTCCTCAAGCGTGTCATATGGAGTACCCGTAAGGCTTACAAGCTTGTCGCCCGCGCGGAGCACTCCGAAAAGCGCGCAGGTAAGGGCGTGAGTTCCGCTCACAAATGTGTGTCGGACAAGAGCGTCCTCCGCGCCGAAAACGTCGGCGTAAACTTTATCGAGCGTATCTCTGCCCGCGTCGCCGTAGCCGTAGCCGGTCGTGCCCGTCATGCAGGACGCGCTGACCTTGTTGTTTATAAACGCTCTCAGCACCTTTTCGCCGTTCAGACGGGCTATCCTGTCCGCCTCGGCAAACGCCGCGGAGCAGTTCTCCTCAGCCTTTTCCGCAAGTTTAAGTATCCTTTCGTCTATCTCAAAGCCCTTTTCCTCAACGGGCTTGGGATCAAAAATTTCCGCCATAAGAAATCAACCTTCCAATTCATATAGTATATCTTCACCGACAGGCTCGAAGCCTATCGTTTCGTAAAACGACCGCCTGCGGTCGAGCGCGAAAAGGTACGCGTTCTCCCCGCGCTTTTCCGCCTCCGCGCCCAGCAGCCGAAGCAGACTGCGCGCCGTTCCCCTGCCCCTTTGGGATTTCGCCGTAGCTATATGGGACAGGAAAATAAATCCATTAATATTAAATTGCTGTGTAATTGTCGTGCTGTCATAAAGGTACAGTTTTGATACCCCGTGTCTTATTCTGTGAGAAATATCCACATACCAATCATCGTATGAAAGCATATTGTCAAAGCTTTCGTTCAGTATTTCAAAGCATCTGTCTGTACAGCAGTTTACCTTTACACGCTCGAAATCAACGTCGTTTTTTCCCGATTTTACATGAAACAGTGTTCTGTGCTTTAAGTCGTATGCACTGCAAAGCTGTAAAGCAACATCACTTTTCACTTCAATTGCGACAGGTTTTGTCATATCTATGAACATTTTCAATTCTTCCGGATTAATATTTCCATCTATGACCATATTTGTATTATAAATATGAATAACCCCACCGTAAGAACCGCAGCTGTAAAATCTGCAAAAATCGTATTTCCCGCCGTATGCGCTGAACGTAGCCAGTATTTTCCTGCCGTAATAGGAATCCGTAACAAGTTCGGGAATGCCGTCAAAAATCTGTTTTATCACAGCGCACACATCTTTTCAAGCATGAGCCTTGCCAGACGCTCGCAGTCGTCGAGATCGGACAGCTTCACCACGCAGGACGGCGAATGCAGATATCGGCAGGGTGCGGATATTGCGGCAGTACGCACACCGCCCCGTGATATGTGTATCGCCCCGCTGTCGTTGCCTCCCGCAACCATAGTTTTGGTCTGCCAGCCTATGCCGTTTTCCGCTGCGATTTCGCGGGAAAGCCTGTACAGCTCCTTATCGTAGATAGTGGAACGGTCCATATAGGATACGACCGCTCCCCCGCCCAGCTCGCAGCAGCGTTTCTCTCCCGAAGCAAGAGGAATATCCGCAGCCGTTGTTGCTTCCAGCACGATGGCGAAATCGGGATCGACCGTATAGGCGGCGGCTCGGGAGCCGCGAAGTCCTACCTCCTCCTGCACCACAAAGGTGAACACGCAATCGTAAGGCAGCTCTGACTTGATAAGGTCTATCATCACCGCGCAGCCGAAACGGTCGTCAATGGCTTTTCCTTTGACGAAGCCATCCCCAAAAGCGGAAAAATCCGATGAAAAATGCACGAAGTCGCCGGGGGAAACAAGCTTTTCGGCGGCAGCCTTGTCCTCCGCGCCGATATCGGCATACAAAGCGGAAAACTTGGGCGCGGTCTTTTTTTCGTCGGCGGACAGGTTATGCACCGCTTTTGCGCCGATAACGCCGCGTATATCGCCGTCTCCCACCAGAACGGGTCTGCCTATGACAACGCGCGGGTCTATGCCGCCCACTGGAGACACCGTAAGCGTTCCGTCCGTTTTTACCGAGGTAACGACCATTCCCACCTCGTCCATGTGGGCGGAGACCATAACTTTGTTTTTAGCGGGAGATACGCCTTTTTTCTCGGCGATGATATTTCCGAGAGGATCGACGCGGCAGACGCAGTGATCCGATATTTCCGACAGGATAAAGTCCCTGACTTCAGCTTCGTCGCCCGACGTTCCGTTCAGCTGACAGAGCTTTTCAAGAAGTTCCAAAGTCATACCGCCGCCTCCTCTAAATAAGCGGCAATAAGCCGCGCCGTGTTTTCAACGTCCGAAAGGGATATTACCTCAACGGGCGTGTGCATATATTTCAGCGGTATTGACAAGGTGACGGACTTTACACCGCCTTTGTTTACCGAAAATCTGTCGGCGTTCGTGCCCGTCGTGCCGCTCATTACCTCTATTTGGTAAGGCAAGCCGTTCCTTTCGGCGGCGGCTTTCATACTTTGCGAAAGCTCCCTGTCAAGCACTGGAGAGAAGCCTATCATACAGCCGCCTCCCATTTTCCCGCATTTCAGCTCGGAATCGTCGGAAGTCAGGGCGAAGCTTACGTCCACCGCGATCGCTATATCGGGGTCGATATCGAACGCGCCTATTTTCGCGCCCCGTTCCCCCACTTCCTCCTGCGCGGAAAACATTACGGTCACTTCGCTCTGTAAAGGCTTATCCTTTACAAGCTCCAGAGCGCGCAGTATCGCCGCCACGCCGCAGCGGTCGTCCAGAGCCGCGCCCGTCAGCCTGTCCCCCAGGAGCTTTTCGCACCGCGAGGAAAACACGATCCTGTCCCCGAGGGAGACCGTTTCCTCCGCCCACGCTTTGGACAGACCCACGTCCACGCATATATCCTCCATTTCGGGAACCTTGCTCTCGTCCGTCTCAAGGTGGGGAGGGATTGCGCAGATCACGCCGTCAAGCGGTTTTGCGCCGAGAACCGTGACCTGCTGAGCAAGCAGCAGCCTGCGGTCTATCCCTCCGCAGCCGGAAATTTTCAGAAAGCCGTCGTCGGTGATGTGAGTGACCGTAAAGCCCACCTGGTCTATGTGGGCGTCAAGCAGTATGCGGGGCTTCGCGCCTTTGCGGCCGAGCCGTCCGATAACGTTGCCGTTTTTGATGAAACAGTCGTCGGTGAAGTCCCTCAGCATGGACAGCGCAAGCTCGGCGGCGGCGGTCTCGTCGCCGGACACTCCCCGCGCGTCCGCAAGGGACATTACGGTTTTTTCCAGATTCATACAGTATCCTTTCCTTATTTCAGCGCGTTGACGATACTTTTGTAGTGTCGTCCCCGCTCCTCAAAATTTTTGTACATATCAAAGCTTGCGCTGGCGGGAGAAAGCGTTACCACATCGTCGTCCGAAGCGTTCCCGCGGGCGGCGTTTACGGCTTCTTCCATACTGCCGACCCTTATTATCTTGCACTTTTCCGCGCTGTAGTGAGGATACGCCCTGACTGCGGCTTCGATGCTGTCCGCAGTCTCGCCCAGAAGCACCAGCGTTTTCACATAAGTGTTGATAGGCTCGGCAAGCTGACCGTAGTCCAGCTTTTTGTCCGATCCTCCCGCGATGACGATAATGCGCCGCCCGAACGCGTTCAGACCCGCTATCACGCTTACGGGACTTGTGGCTATGCTGTCGTTGTAATACTTTACCCCGTCCAGCTCGCGGACAAATTCTATGCGGTGCTCCACCCCGCCGAACTCCCTTGCGGTCTCCGCAATGGCTTCGCCTGGGACGTCCCCGTGAAGCAGGGATATCGCCGTCAGATAGTTCTCAACATTGTGCAGACCGGGTATCTTGATTTCGTCCTTATGGACGATTTTTTCGGCAGTCTTACCGTCCGTGAAGCAGAGCCAGCCGTCGTCGTCAAGGTAAGAACCGCGGCTCGGCTTCCGCGTTTTGCTGAATTTGTAAAGGTCTCCGCGGACGTACTCCGAAAGCCTGTCGGTATCGGCGTTGTCCATATTTAGGACTGCGCGTGAAAAAGCGTTTTGGTGCAGAAGAATGTTAAGCTTTGCGCCGATATACTCCTCCATTGAGCTGTGGACGTTCAGGTGGTCGGGGTAAATATTGGTTATCGCCGCGCTGTCGGGAGACTTCCGCATACTGATAAGCTGAAAGCTCGAAAGCTCCACGACGGCAGCGTCGTTTTCGTCTATCTCTTCGATTATCGGCAGCAGTGCGCGTCCGATATTTCCGCCCTTATGTACCGTCCTGCCGCTGCGGGAAAGAGCCTCGGCTGTTATGGTGGTGGTGGTGGTCTTGCCGTCCGTGCCGGTTATTGCGTACAGCTTGCAGGGACACAGGTCGAAAAACACTTCCATTTCCGAGGTAACGGTCACTCCCATGTCACGCGCCCTTTTAAGCTCGGGGATATTCCAGTATACACCCGGCGCGCGGAAAACAATGTCGCTTTCATAGATCGGGGCGAGATATTTTTCCCCCAGTGAAAGCTTCGCTCCCAGCGCTTCAAGCTCTGCGGCGGTTTCGCCGGCGGCGGCTTTGTCCTTGCGGTCGCAGAGGGTAACGTCTATCCCCTTTTTAAGGAAAAGCCTTATCACGTCGTTGTTTGTAACGCCCATACCGATAAAGGCAACCTTTTTATCCTTTATTTCCGAGAAAAATTTTTCGGCTTTTGTCATTACAGTTACTCATCTCCAATACTGATTTTGCATACATATCTTATTATATCCAATTTTTCCGAAAATAGCAATAAAAGACATAGAAATTTAAGTATTTTCATAATTATTACTAAGAAATGAGGGATAAACGTTGAAAATTTCTATGAACCGTATCGCCAAAGACACCGCACGGCTTACCGCAGTCTCCCTTATATTGCAGGGACTGGGGCTTTGGCTGAACATTTTTATTTCCAATAAGCTGGGGACTGCCTCCGTGGGGGTGATGACCCTTATCACATCGCTGTTCGGCTTTATCATGGTGCTTGCCAACGGAAACATTTTCATCTCCACAAGCCGCTTCGTTTCGGAGGAACTTGGCGCGGGCAGCGGCAGCGTCCGCAGGATAATGAAGCTTTCTCTGGGATTTTCCCTTATCCTTTCCACCGCTTTCGCTTTGGCTTCTTTCGGACTTGCCCGTATTATCGCTCACCGCGTTTCGGGCGCTCCCGAGCTTGCCCTCGCTGTCAGGATAATCGCCCTGTCGCTGCCGCCCGCGGCAGCCGGCTCCTGCATAAGGGGATACTTCAACGCCGTACGGGACGTGCGCGTGCCCTGCAACGGGGACATTATCGAGTTCTCCGCAAAGTGGGTCTCCCTTACGGCGGGAGTGCTGTTCCTGCTTGACCGCGGTCTGAGCGTTTACCTGCTGATATCGGTTTCCATTCTTATCGGGGAAACCGTCAGCTTCGTATACTATATTATAAAGTTTATTCCCGAATACCGCCGCTTTTCCGTTCTGCCGCAGGGACAGCCCCGCATTGTGAAAATATCCTCCTACCTGAAGCTTTCTCTGCCCATAGCGGCGGGAGGATACGTTCAGATGATAATGTCCTCGCTGAACGAAGCTCTCGTTCCAGTGGCTCTGCTGAAATACAACGCTTCGGCGGAGCGCGCCATGAGCGAATACGGAATGTTCGAGGCTATGATAATCCCCACGGTGTTCTATCCTGCGGTCATACTGACAAGTCTTTCAAATATTATCATACCCGAAATAGCGCGGGCGAAGTCCTCGGAAAACACCGAAAGGGTGCAAAGTCTCATAAAGAAGAGCCTCAGCCGCGCTTTTGCGTACTCCTTTTTCATTTCGGGAATGCTGCTTGTTATGGGAAACAACATCGGGCGGATACTCTGTCCCTCGGACAGCCTTGTCAGCGAGACGCTTGTGAAGATGTTCCCCGTAGTGCCCTTCATCTACCTTGAAATAGTTCTGGAGGGCATCATCAAGGGACTTGGCAGGCAGAATTTTTCCACGCTGAACAGCCTTTGCGAGTACGCCATACGGATAGTCTGCGTGATGGTTTTCGTCCGTCTTTACGGCTTTGCGGGAGTGCTCATATCCTACTACGCCAGCAACGTGTACAGCAATATCGTCCGCGTGGTATTCGTGTTCCGCGCCGCCAATATCCGTTTTGACCCGTTTGCCTATATCGTTAAGCCGTTCGCGATGTGCTTTTTCTGCTGTCAGCTAACCTCCGCGCTGACGAAGCTTACAGAATGCTCCTCACTGATTTTGGAAACTGTCATTTATCTCAGCATGGCGGGAATTATTTTCGTAATGCTGTACGAGCTTGACAAGCGCGTTTTCTGTTCAGATAGAAAGCGGGAAACATCACACGGAAAAATTGTATGCAATCGTTGAGAAAAGTAAATTGTAATTTAGCGCAAAAACAAAACGACAGCGCATCACGCGGCGAAGCC
>JAMPIC010000038.1 GCA_023663025.1 Prevotella sp. | reverse complement strand
GCGGCTTCGCCGCGTGATGCGCTGTCGTTTTGTTTTTGCGCTAAATTACAATTTATATTTTTAACATATCCAAAAATTATGTATAAATTATTGAAATTAAGTTCAATTATTGGTATAATATTTATACAACAAACTAAAAGGAGAATTACAAATGGCCGGGACGGTTCTTATAACAGGCGCGTCACGCGGAATAGGCAGGGCGGCTGCAGTTTTATTCGCGCAGAACGGTTTCAATGTGGCGGCAAATTACCGTAAATCGGAAGCGGAAGCCGTTTCTCTTGTCGGCGAACTTACAAAACACGGAGTAAAAGCGGCGGCGTACCGCGCGGACGTTTCCGACAAAGCTGCGGTGGACGGTATGTTCCGCAGAGCCGAAGCCGAATTGGGGAAAATATCCGTTCTGGTCAACAACGCGGGAATAGCGGAACAGTCTCTTTTTTCGGATATCTCGGAGGAAATGTGGGACAGAATGTTCGCTGTAAACGTCAAGGGAGCTTACAACTGCACACAGGCGGCTTTGCCGTCGATGATACATGAAAAATACGGCAGGATAGTCAGCGTTTCCTCAATGTGGGGGATATCGGGCGCGTCCTGCGAAGTGCATTATTCCGCGTCAAAAGCCGCGCTTATAGGCTTTACCAAGGCGCTGGCAAAGGAAGTCGGACTGTCCGGTATAACCGTGAACTGCGTTGCTCCCGGGGTCATCGGCACGGATATGAACGCGTCACTCACTGCCGAAACGGTAAACGCTCTTAAAGAGGATACTCCGCTGAACCGTATAGGAACTCCCGAGGACGCGGCGGAAGCCATATTTTTCCTTGCCTCCGACAAAGCGGGCTTTATAACGGGTCAAACGCTTTCTGTGGACGGCGGATTTATACTGTAGGAGGATTTTGGAAAAATATGACTAACAAAGAGCTTTTGAAGATGACCTCCCGTATAGGAAGTATGCTGATAGAGTACGGTGCGGAGATATACCGCGTGGAGGACAGTCTGAACCGTATCGCCGCGGCTTACGGCTTCGGGACGGGGGAGAAGCGCATGGAGATTTTTGCAATTCCCACGCTGCTTGTTATAACTCTCAACGACGGTGACGAGCTTCCTCTCAGTCAGACAAAAAGGATCGTGAACCGCGGCACAAATCTTGACCGCGTGGACAAGCTGAACAATCTTTCACGCTGGATATGCACAGAAAAGCCCGAACCGGAAATAATATCCCGTCATCTTGACGAGATATCCAAACGAAGCGTTTACGGCGTCCCGGTGCAGTTTATGAGCTTCGGGGTTGTGGGAGCTGTCTTTACGCTTTTTTTCGGAGGGGACTTTCCAGACGCCGTTGTCTCCGGAATACTTTCGGTGCTGATATTTTTTGTCGCCGGATTTGTAAATAAGGTCAAGCCGAGCGTTTTTTTTCAAAGCGTTATATGTTCGATGGTCATAGCTTCATGCGCGGTTTTGATTTCAAGAACGGGGCTTACCGACGGCTTTGATAAAGTCATCATCGGCTCGTCAATGAACCTTGTTCCGGGAATTACCCTCACAAACTGTATGCGCGATTTTATCGCGGGGGATTTTCTTGCGGGACTTTACACGCTTATCGAAGCGATACTTATTGCCGTGGGAATGGCTGTAGGCGCGGCTTCAGCCATTGCGCTGTTTACAATGATTTAGGAGGGACTTTTACGGAACAGTCGGTTTTTGAGCAGATAATACTGCCGTGTCTGTACAGTCTTGTGGCTTCGGTCGCGTTCGGCGTGCAGTTCAATATAAAGCTTCGGCACATGATAACGGCGGGTATCGGCGGTACGGTCACGCAGCTTATTTTTCTCGCCTACGAGCTTAACGGGACAAGCGAGATGCTGTGTTATTTTTTCTCGGCGGCGGCTGTGTCGGCGTACTCCGAGGTAATGGCGAGACGTCTTCATGTGCCTGTGAATATGTATCTTGTGGTGGGAATTATTCCCCTTGTTCCGGGAGGATATTTCTACAACACCATGATAACCCTGATAGGCGGCGACGTGGAAATGTTCACGCGGCAGTTCGCCACGGCGTTCGGCATTGCCGGGTCGATTGCTATGGGAGTGTTTGCGGTGTCGGCGATAGTGCGTCTTGCGCGTATCATTATGAAAAAAGCGATTTGATTTTAATATTTTATCAAACGAAAGGATTTTACCTATGGAAACAAGAATAAGGCTTTCTCTGAATAAGGATTGGTCGTTTCACAGAGGCGATCTGCCAGCTCCCCAATATGTGCAGCACGGGGACATCTACGGCGCGGCGAAAGCGGGGGCGAAGCAAGGTCCTCCCAACAGTATGTTCGACGCCCGCGATTGGGAAGTTGTTGACATTCCTCACGACTACATGATAAAGGGGAACACCGATCCCGACGGCGCCGCCGATTGGGGTTACAAGCCAAAGTCCAATGCTTGGTACAGAAAATGCTTCGCCGTTGACGAAAAGTACCGCGGAAAGCGTTTTATCATTGAATTTGAGGGAGCTGCCGCCGAAGCGACGGTATACTTTAACGGCTCTGTCGCAAAGCGTAATTTTTCCGGCTATACGGGTTTTACCGCAGACGTTACGGACAGGATCATATTCGGCGGAAAACCCAATGTTCTGGCGGTTTACATAAACGGCACGGAATTTGAGGGCTGGTGGTATGAGGGTGCGGGACTGTACCGTCCCGTGTGGCTGAATATCGTCCCGGAGATACGTTTTGCGGAAGAACCGTATGTTTCCTGTGAAAAGCTTGACGGTTCAAAGTGGCGGGTGACCGTAAGCGGCTCTATCACGGGCAAGGGGACTAACGGCAAGGCTGTTTCCGTGAAAAAGATTATCCGCGATAGGGAGAACAATATCGCCGCAGAATTTGAAGAAGCCTCCGCCGTGATTGAAGCTCCCGTTTTGTGGGACTTGGACAACCCGTATCTTTACACGGTCACGTCGGAGCTTTATATCGACGGTGTAATGTCAGACAGCTTTACATCTTCCGCAGGCTTCCGTACAATTGCGGTTGACGCTGAGAAAGGATTTTTCCTTAACAGTAAAGCTGTGAAGCTTTACGGAACGTGCAATCATCAGGACTTTGCGGGAGTGGGTACGGCTGTGTCCGACAGCATATGGAGGTACAAGGTCGCCCGTCTCAAATCAATGGGCTGCAACGCCTACAGAAGCGCACACGGAATGGCTCCCAACGGACTTGTCAGGGCGTGCGACGAAATGGGTATGCTCCTTATGGACGAAAACCGCAATTTTGAGACTTCCGAGGACTGCTTGGAACAGCTTCGGACTATGGTCAAGCGGGACAGAAATCACCCGTCTGTGGTATTTTATTCCATATTCAACGAAGAACCGCTTCAAGGCACAGAGCAGGGCAGGAATATGGCTCTGCATATGCTTGACGAGATCAGGCGGCTCGACCCCTCCCGCTTTGTTACGGGCGCGATGAACGGCGGCATTCTTGAGGACTGCGGCGCGGGAAACGCTCTCGACGTTGTCGGTGTAAATTACCAGCTTTGGAGCTATGACGATATCCACCGAAAGTATCCCTCAATGCCCGTCGTCGCTTCGGAAGCAACTTCCGCGTTCCAAACGAGAGGCTGTACGGTTACCGATTACGGCAAGCATACCTTTTCCTGCTACGACGAGGACGCTGCCGATTGGGGAAATACCGTCCGCGAAACATGGCGGGAGGTCAATTCCCGCAGCTTTATCATGGGCGCGTTCATGTGGACGGGCTTCGACTATCTGGGAGAACCGTCTCCTCACATATATCCCAGCGTTTCAAGCTTTTTCGGACTTATGGATACCTGCGGCTTTGAAAAGGGCGGGTACTATATGTCCAAAGCCGTATTCAGCGCCGAGCCGTATGCGGCGGCAGTTCCCGACCATTGGAATTTCGCGGACGGCGAGACTGTAAAGGTAATGAGCTGTACAAACTGTGAGGAAGCTGAGCTGTTCCTGAACGGCAAGTCCTGCGGCAGATATACTATTAATAAGTATGAACAGCACATATGGGAAGTCCCCTTTGAAGCGGGGGAGCTGAAGCTTGTGGGATATAACGGCAGTGCGGCAGCTGCCGAATATATAAAGAAAACGGCTTTACAGCCTGCAAGGATAGTTCTTGCGCCATGCTTTGAAGCTTTTGACGAACGAACGGAGGAAATTCCCGTTATGGCGTATCTTGTTGACGAGAACGGAACTCCAGTTCCGAACGCGTCCGGCAAGATGAAGTTTTCCGTAAGCGGCGGAAAGATACTCGGAACGGGAAACGGCGATCCAAACTGTCACGAAGCCTTCGACGGAAAGACCCGAAGCCTGTTCGCGGGAAAAGCTATGGTAATTGTTTCAGCGGACGGACAGGCGGAAAACGTTCTTGTAAAGGCTAAAACCGAGGGACTGAAACAGGCGAGAGTTACCGTTCCGGTAAAATCAAGACCTGCGGAGGAAGTTCTGCCATCTGTAAAGGAAATATACTTGTCGGGCTGGAGGATAAGTCCCGTAACGGATTCATGTCCCGATCCCAATGCCGTTATCGCCGACAGCGACATGAACAGCTGGCAGCCGTTCACTCCGGAAAACGGCGCGGCAGCAGAACTGTACGGCAAAGAGGGGAAATTTGTCATGTTCCGCACGAACGTTGATATTCCCGAGGAGATCAACTGTAAAGCTCCCGCGCTTCACTTCCGCAGCATATGGGGAAAATGCCGCGTGTATGTGAACGGCGGACTTGCGGGAGAATTCCTGAACGAATGGGCTTCGCCTGCTGACGTTGCGGTAAAACCCGGCAAATCCGAGATAACCGTTCTTGTCCAAAGCGTCCATAAGGACGGTGCGGGGATATGCTCGTCGGTCATTCTGATGTAAAGCTTTTGTGCTTACGGTTAAATATGCACAAAATAAGAGCCTCTTTTTTTACGGAAATGTTTGTAAAATTGTATTGACAAAAGCAGCCAAATACTATATACTTGTATTCAATAACGTTAAAAACACTATATATTGTGGCGTGCGTATAAATGGAGGTACAATAACTATGATAACTCAAATCAGAAAAAGAGACGGACGTACTGTGCCGTTCAACATGGAAAAGATCGCGCAGGCTATCTTCAAGGCTGCCCAGTCGGTGGGAGGAAGCGACTACAACACGTCGCTGGAGCTTGCGGACAAGGTCTGCGATATGATTGAAGTAAAGTACGGAAAAAAATATGTCCCCACCGTTGAACAGGTTCAGGACCTTGTTGAAAAGGTGCTCATGGAGGAGGGACACGCAAGAACCGCAAAGTCCTACATACTTTACCGCTCATCGAGAACGCGCGCCCGTGAAATGAATACCAATCTCATGAGGATTTATGAGGATCTTACCTTCAAGCCTGCCAAGGACAGCGATATCAAACGCGAAAACGCCAATATCAACGCCGACACCGCTATGGGTACAATGCTCAAATACGGTTCCGAGGGCGCAAAGCAGTTCTATGAAATGTACGTTCTTGATCCCCGCCATGCAAAGGCGCACAATCAGGGCGATATCCATATCCATGATCTGGACTATCTTACCCTTACCACGACCTGCTGTCAGATCGACCTTATCAAGCTGTTTACCGGCGGTTTTTCCACGGGACACGGTTTTCTCCGCGAACCGAACGATATTTCAAGCTACGCGGCTCTGGCGTGTATTGCCATTCAGTCCGACCAGAACGACCAGCACGGCGGACAGAGCGTCCCCAATTTTGAGTACGCCATGGCTGACGGCGTTAAAAAGACTTACCGCAGAAAGTACGTCTATAACATCGCCCGCTGCCTCGAAATGATCGCCAAGCTGGACGACGGTCAGGAAATCAGCGACAGGATATATAAGGAGATACGGGAGGAAAAGAACATTTATCCCGTTATCGACAACAACAACGGATACCGTGAGCTTGAATTTGAAAAGCTCTGCGGATATGTTGACGCCGACACCGCAAAAAGGATACAGAACTTTACCGCGAAAAACACTCTGAAAGAGACCGACCGCGCCACATATCAGGCTATGGAGGCTCTTATCCACAACCTTAACACCATGAACAGCCGCGCGGGCGCACAGGTTCCGTTCAGCTCCATCAACTACGGTCTGGACACCTCCACGGAGGGCAGAATGGTCATCAAGAACGTGCTCCTCGCTCACGAGGCGGGACTGGGAAACGGCGAAACGCCTATTTTCCCCATACATATTTTCAAAATAAAAGAGGGAATAAATTACAATCCCGAAGACCCCAATTACGATATGTTCAAGCTTGCCTGCCGCGTTTCGGCAAAGAGACTTTTCCCGAATTTCTCATTTATCGACGCGCCCTACAATCTTAAATACTACAAGCCGGGAGACTACAACACCGAGGTTGCCTACATGGGCTGCCGCACAAGAGTTATCGGAAACGCTTACGATCCCACCCGCGAGATCGTTACGGGCAGGGGAAACCTCAGCTTTACCTCGGTAAATCTGCCCCGTCTGGCAATAAACGCCAAGCACAACGTGGGAGCTTTCTTTGACAGTCTTGAGGAGATCATGGATCTTGTGTGCGAACAGCTTATGGCTCGATATAAAATTCAGGCTCAGAAGTGCGTAAGAAACTATCCTTTCCTTATGGGTCAGAAAATATGGATCGATTCGGACAAGCTCAAGCCAAACGATACGGTCGGCGAGATTTTAAAGCATGGCACGCTTTCCATGGGATTTATCGGTCTTGCGGAATGCCTAAAGGCTCTCATCGGCAAGCACCACGGCGAGGACGAGGAAGCCCGCAAGCTGGGCTATGAAATAGTTTCCCGTATGCGCGCCCGCATGGACGAGGAGACAAAGCGTTCGGGAATGAACTACACGCTCCTTGCAACTCCCGCGGAAGGTCTTTCGGGACGTTTTATCCGCATGGACAAGAAGCTCTACGGCGAGATCGAGGGAGTTACCGACAGGGACTACTACACCAATTCTTTCCATGTGCCCGTTTACTATCCCATAGGCGCGTTCGACAAGATCAAGATAGAAGCGCCGTACCACGAGCTTACCAATGCCGGACACATCAGCTATGTGGAGCTTGACGGCGATCCGATGAACAATCTTTCCGCGTTTGAGAAGATCGTCCGCTGCATGAAAGAGTCGGGCATAGGCTACGGCTCGATAAACCACCCCGTTGACAGAGACCCCGTATGCGGCTATACGGGAATAATCGGCGAGGAGTGTCCCAAGTGCGGACGGCATGAGGGGGACGACGGTCTCGGCTTCGAGCGCATAAGAAGAATAACGGGATATCTTGTCGGCACTCTCGACAGGTTCAACGACGCAAAGCTTGCCGAAGTCCGCGACCGCGTTAAGCACAACGTCTGAGGGTGAAACATATGTTGTCCGATACATTGAGAATTTCGGGAATTATCAACGATTCGATAGTTGACGGTCCCGGCATAAGACTGACTGTGTTTACGCAAGGCTGTCCTCACCATTGCGAGGGGTGTCACAATCCTCAGACCCACGGTTTTGACGGGGGAGAGGACGTTACCATCGAAAGCCTGCTTGAAAAGGTCAAGAGCAATCCGCTGCTGGACGGCGTTACGTTCAGCGGCGGCGAGCCGTTCTGTCAGGCGAAGCAGCTTTACGAGCTGGGGCTGGAAGTGAAAAAGGCGGGCATGAACATTGTCACCTACACGGGGTACTTGTACGAATATCTTCTGGAAAACGCCGATCCCGAAAATTACTACAGGGAGCTGCTCTCCGTGACCGACTATCTTGTGGACGGTCCGTTCGTTCTGAGCAAGCGGAATATCTTGCTTAAATTCAAGGGAAGCTCCAATCAGCGAGTTATAGACGTTAAAAAAAGTCTCGCCGAAAAAAAAGTTGCGGAAGCGGAGCTTTAGCTCTTGAAATTATTAAAAAAAAATGCTATATTAAGAATATGAAAAAATTTAAAGGGAGATCGCTTTGAAAAGTATTTGTATTCGTAATACGGCATTTCTTTTTTTGTGTATTTTTATAACGGCTTTGCTGCCGTCCTGCAAGGAGGACGACGGTTCGGGTCATATTTTTAAGATGAATATAGAGAACAATCCGCAGAACCTCGACCCGCAGATGGCTGCGGACGACGAATCCGTCATGATAATAACCAATATGATGGAGGGACTTATGAAAACCGACGCTTCGGGAGCGGTCGTTCCCGCGGCGGCGGAGTGCTTTTCCATGTCCGAGGACGGAATGACCTACACGTTTTACCTCAAGCAGAACCGTATGTGGGAAAGCCTTATGGAAGATTTTTCCGAACCCGTCACAGCGGACGACTTTGTGTTTGCGTTCCGCAGGCTTTTCGACGCGGATACGGCTTCTCCTCACAGCGGGGACTATACCTGCATAAAAAACGGTTCCGCTGTCCTGAAAGGAATTCTGCCCGCAAGCGAACTGGGCGTAAGAGCGGTCGACGACCACACTGTTGAGTTCACCCTTGAATATCCCTACTATAATTTTCTGACCCTGCTTGCGGAAACTCCCGCTATGCCTTGCTGCCGTACTTTTTTTGAACTGACAAAGGGAAAATACGGCATGGCTGCCGACGCCTGCGCTTCAAACGGGGCGTTTTACCTTAAAGAGTGGAACTACGATCCGTACTGGGACAACAACTATTTGATAATGAGAAGAAACACGGCATACTCCGAAGCGGATTATGTTTATCCCTACAGCATAAATTTTTTTATAACGAGGGACGGCTCGGCTGACGGAGACAGCTTTTCGGCAGGCGATACGGACTGCTTTATCGCGGAAAAATACGACGAAAAGCTTTTCGCGGACAATAACCGCGTCGGCAGGAGCGTTAAGACTGCGGGACTGCTTATCAATTCCAAAAACGAATATCTGCGGAACAAGCGCCTGAGGGAGGCTTTGGCAAAATCGGTAAACAGGGATTCCTATTCGCACCTTATCTCGGAGCAGTTCACAGCGGCATACGGGATAATTCCGGGCGGAATAACGGTTCAGGGAAAAAGCTACAGAGACCTTTCTCCCGACAGGCTGCTGTCGGTTTACGACGTCAATTCGGCTCAGCTTTGGGCGGACGCTCTTAATTCGGCGGGAATAGATTCCGTTGATGGGCTGAAGATAACCGTTTCGGAAAATTTTTCGGCGGCAGAAGCGATCTATGACATTACCGACAAGTGGCGGAGCGGACTTCTGTTCGACTGCGGCGTGGAAACGGTCTCGCAGACAGAATACGGCAGCAAGCTCGAAAGCGGCGATTTTGACATCGCTTTGGTCGAGATAAGAGCGGACAAAAACTCTCCGCAGTATTTCCTCGGCAAATTCTGCGGGAACGACCTTTTTACCGGAAACGCAAAGCTTGCGTCGGATATCAGCGAACTGAACAGGGCGGTAAGCCTGTCCGACGGGGTGGAGCGGATCAAAGCCGCCGAAAGCGAAATAATCGGAGACTATCTCTTTATTCCCGTGTGCTTTGAAAACGAGTATCTTGTCAGCGGTGAAAAATCCGCCGACCTTGTGTACTGTCCTTTTTCCTCTTCCGTACGTTTCGGTGAGGCAAAATATTTTGACTGACCGCAATATTTTCGATGCATTTGAAATTTTCATAAACAAAGGTGATCCTTTATGCCCGTTTTAAAATCAAAAAACAAGTCCGTTAACCCTGCGGCTGCCATTGTATTAAGCTTTGCGGCAATTATTGCCGTGGGGACGGTTCTGCTGACAATGCCCTTTTCCTCCGCTGACGGAAGCTTTACCGATCCGCTTACCGCCGTTTTTACGGCGACCTCCGCCACTTGCGTGACGGGACTTGTGCTCGTCGACACGGGGACTTACTGGAGCGTTTTCGGTCAGATAGTTATACTTCTGATGATCCAGATAGGCGGTTTGGGATTTGTTACGCTGGTCTCGTTTTTTAACTTTTTGATAAGAAAAAAAATGGAGCTTCGGTCGATACAGATGGCTTCGGAATCGGTAAACACGTCGGGATTTTCGGACGCAAAGGTACTGGTAAAATATGTTATCGTTATATCCGTAATATGCGAGTTTGCGGGAGCGGCTCTGCTTGCCTCGGTGTTTGTGCCCCGGTACGGTCTGTACGGAGTTTACATTTCCGTATTTGTGGCGGTATCGGCTTTCTGCAACGCGGGCTTCGACATTCTGGGCGCGGTCGAAACGCCCTATTGCAGCCTTGCCGGCTTTGCGGACAACCCCGTAGTGATGACCGTTGTGCCGCTGCTGATAATAGCTGGAGGTCTCGGCTTTATGGTTTGGATGGACGTGATAGGCTTCCGGAAGAAAAAGAAGCTTACGCTCCAGTCGCAGATAGTGCTGCTCTTTACCGTTATACTTATCGCCGCGGGAACGGGTCTTACTCTTGTCACCGAATGGGGAAATCCGCTTACTATCGGAAATATGGGTTTGGGCGGAAAGCTTGTCAACAGCTTTTTCCATTCCGTCTCTCTGAGGACGGCGGGCTTCAACACGGTGGACGTTTCCTCAATGTATTCGATAACCAAGCTTATCTCGATATTTCTGATGTTTATAGGAGCTGCTCCCGGTTCGACCGGAGGCGGAATAAAGATAACCACGTTCGCCATTATCATAATGACGGTGGTGAGCGTCATAAAAAACAAAGAGGATACCGTTATAATGAACCGTAAAATTGACAAGGAAACCGTGTACAAGTCCCTTGCCATAATAATTCTTGCGGCTCTTGTCACAAGCGCGTCGGGGATAGTGCTGTTCTACACAAATTCGGGGGCGGATATTTCGGGTATCGACGCGGCGTTTGAAGCGGCTTCGGCGATGTCCACGTCGGGCATAAGCGTGGGAGTTTCCGCCGCAAGCGGAGCTTTGTCGCGGATAGTCCTTTGCCTGACTATGTTTATAGGACGTGTGGGACCAGTTTCGTTCGCCATATCCATGTCGGTGAAGCGCGACCGCCGAAGCAGGAACGAGGTTTACCCCGAGGGAAAAATGATGGTGGGCTGATTCGGAATTACGGGAAAGGAAACAATATGTCCGGTTACACATTTGAAAAGCTGCGGAACGAGGTTGAGATATGCGTTTCCGAGGATCATAAGTTCGGCACGGACGCGTTCCTGCTGGCGGATTTTGCCGCTCCCAGGCACAAGGATAAGGTCTGCGACTTAGGTACGGGCTGCGGGATAATACCCCTGCTCATGCAGATAAGCTTCGCCCCTAAAGTAATTTACGGTGTGGATATTCAGGAACAGGCTATAGAGCAGCTCCGCATTTCCGCAGAAAAGAACGTATTTGAGAATATCGTTCCCGTATGCGCCGATCTGAAAACGCTTTGGGAGGACGCGCCTTTGGGGCGGCTGGACGTAGTTACCTGCAACCCGCCCTACAAAGCGGACGGAGCGGGAATGCAGAGCCTTTCCGAGGCGCAGAGGATCGCCCGCCACGAGATACTGTGCGATATAAACGACGTGTGCCGCGCGGCGGCAAGGCTGCTGAAATTCGGCGGCAGGCTTTGCCTGTGCAACCGTCCCGAACGGCTGGCGGACGTTGTTTCCGCAATGAAAGCAAACTCGATCGAACCGAAAACGCTTCGGTTCGTATGCAAGACCCCGACCGACCCGCCTTGGCTTTTTCTGATAGAGGGCAAAAAGGGCGGAAAGCCGTTCATGAAAGTCCTGCCGCAGCTTTACATAAACGGCGCGGAGGGCTTCTCGGAGGAGCTGCTGAGTATTTACGGCGGCGGGAAAACAAACGATTACCGAAAAAAGGATTGATAATATGTCTGAAAATGCGGGACAGCTTTTTGTCGTGGGCACTCCCATCGGAAATCTGGGAGATATTACCTACCGCGCGGTGGAGACCCTGAAAGCCGTGGATTTTATCTGCGCGGAGGACACCCGCGTCACCGTAAAGCTTCTGAACCGTTACGGGATAAAAAAGCCTTTGGTCAGCTATCATGAGCATTCGGCGAGACAGGTGTCCGAAAGCATTGTAAGCCGCATTGCGGCGGGGGAGAACTGCGCGGTGGTTTCCGACGCGGGTATGCCCTGTATTTCCGACCCGGGCGAAGATCTTGTAAGGCTGTGCATTGAAAGAGGTCTGAATGTGACGGTCGTCCCGGGACCGACGGCTATGGCTTCGGCTGTTGCCGTCAGCGGACTTTCAACTTCCCGTTTCAGCTTTGAGGGATTTCTGTCGGTCACTAAAAAGCAGCGGTTCGAGCATTTGCGGTCCGCCGCAAAGGATACCCGCACGCTGATTTTTTACGAAGCTCCCCACAAGCTTGTGAACACTCTGGAGGATATGCTGGAATATTTCGGCGACAGGAAAATATCCCTTTGCCGCGAGCTTACCAAGGTTTACGAGGAAGTTATCCGCACAACAATATCGGGAGCGATCGAGTACTACGGTGAAAAAAATCCGAAAGGAGAGTACGTCCTTGTCGTGGAGGGCTGTCCCGAAGAAAAAGCCTTTGAGGGACTTACTTTGGACGACGCGGTAAACGAAGCGCGGCGGCTTATTGCCGGCGGAACGAGAGCCGTGGACGCCTGCAAGGAAGCAGCAAAGTCCACAGGCTTCAAGAAAAGCGAGATATACTCGAAGCTGCGGGAATGAACGGGACTTCGCAAATTTATTTGTGAATTTTTTCCGTTTTCTCTTTACATACGGTTAAAATTGGTGTAAAATAAATTAGATACTATATTGCAGCAGAAAGGGCGGTCGGTGGTCATGCCGGAAAATATTGAACAGCCGAAGTACGGGCGGGTTCTCCTTAAACTGAGCGGGGAGGCTCTCGCAGGCGAAAAGAAGATTGGACTGGACTATTCCATTATCACGAAAATATGCGAAAGCATAAAGAAGTGCGCCGATATCGGCATTCAGATCGGTATCGTCGTCGGCGGAGGAAACTTCTGGCGGGGACGTTCCAGCGGCGCTATGGACAGAACACGCGCTGACCACATAGGTATGCTTGCGACCACAATGAACGCTCTCGCGGTTGCGGACGTGCTGGAATCCCTTGGGGTGGACGTAAGGGTGCAGACCGCCATAGCTATGCAGGAGGTTGCCGAGCCTTACATCAGGAACAAGGCTGTCCGCCATATGGAAAAGGGCAGGGTAGTCATTTTCGGCTGCGGAACGGGCAATCCGTTTTTTTCCACGGACACGGCTTCCACGCTGAGAGCAGCGGAGATAGAAGCGGATATCGTCCTCAAAGCCACAATGGTGGACGGCGTTTACGATAAAGACCCCAACAAGTACGACGACGCGGTGAAGTTCGACGAATTAAGCTTCAACGATATTTTGGTAAGAAATCTCGCGGTTATGGACAGCACCGCCGCTTCCATGTGCAAGGATAACAATATTCCCATTCTGGTGTTCAACCTTAAACGTCCCGACAACATATACGACGCTTGCCTTGGCAGAAGCGTGGGCACTCTTGTTATCGACCGCTGAACCGAACATATAAACATATGCGGGCGCAGTCCGAGGCAGAAGCTGTCCCGCGAAAAAACCGCTGCCGTGAAAAGGAGAATTTTTATGAACGAACAGATCAAAAACGCCGAAGGAAAAATGGAAAAATGCATTAAGAGCCTTGAGCATGAGTTTTCCACGATAAGAGCGGGACGCGCAAATCCTGCGGTTCTGGACAGGGTAATGGTGGACTATTACGGAACTCCCACGCCCATTCAGCAGATGGCTGCCGTTTCGGTAGTCGAGGCGAGAAATCTGCTTATCCAGCCATGGGACGTTTCCCAGCTTAAAGCTATTGAAAAGGCCATCATCAATTCGGATATAGGAATTACTCCCACAAACGACGGCAAGGCTCTCAGACTGGCGTTCCCCCAGCCTACCGAGGATCGCCGCAAAGAGCTTGTTAAGCAGATAAAGAAAAACGGCGAAGAAGCCAAGGTCACCCTCAGAAACGTCAGACGGGACACTCTCGAAAAGTTCAAGACAATGAAAAAGAACAGCGAGATAACCGAGGACGACATGAAAGGTCTTGAAAAGGATATCCAGAAGCTTACCGACAAGTACTGCGACAATGTGGATTCCGTGGTTGCGGACAAGGAAAAGGAAATTATGTCCATATAAAGGCAGGATAATGAGAGAATTTCATAGGGCGGGGACTTGCTCCCGCCTATGAACGGTGAAAGGCAGGAATGACTTTGTCTGACGTAAATCTGCCCGTCCACATAGGCTTTATAATGGACGGCAACGGCAGATGGGCGCAGAAGCGCGGTCTGCCGCGAAAATTCGGGCACCGGGAGGGCGCTTCGGCTTTTAGGAAGATAGCGCGTTACTGCAAAAAAATAGGTATCAAATACGCCACGTTTTACGCGTTCTCAACCGAAAACTGGAACAGACCCAAGGACGAGATAGACGAGCTTATGAAGCTTTTCGGCGAGTACATCGACGAGGTGACGGACTACGCCGAGGAAAACACGCGGCTGATCTTTCTGGGGGACAAATCCGCTTTCGGAAAGGAAATGTCGGATAAGATGTCCGACCTGGAGGAAAAGTCCCGGGACTTTGACGGCATGACGATACTGCTCGCCATGAATTACGGAGGGCGGGACGATATCGTCCACGCGGCAAGGCAGATCGCGGCTATGGCTGAAAACAGGGAGATCAGGCACACCGACGTTGACGAGCGGCTGATTTCGGGACTTCTCTACACAAAGGGAGTTCCCGACGCGGATCTGATAATACGTCCGAGCGGGGAGAAACGGCTGTCAAACTTTTTGATATGGCAGTCGGCTTACGCGGAATTTTACTTCACGGACGTGCTGTGGCCGGATTTTTCTCCCAAAGAGCTTGACAGGGCTCTTGAGGATTTTGCCCGAAGAAACAGGCGCTTCGGCGGAGTGTGACGTTTTGCGTTCTTACATAAAAAGCAAATTTACGGAAAAGGATGATAGGAACTAATGGTTACCCGAATAATTACCGCGGTGGTCGGAATAGCTATAGCGATAGGCGTGTTGTTTTTGTCGGCTACTCCTGTCTATAACCTTACCGTGTCGGCGATCGCAGTTGTCATGCTGTACGAGCTGCTGTCCGCCTGCGGGTGCATACGGCACAAATTCCACAGTACAGTGTGCTTTGCTTTTGCGGCGGTAATGCCTTTTCTTGTGGAATTTGACGGCATGGAGATAAAATATATTGTGTCTACGCTGTGCATTTTTCTTATTTTTGCTGGCTACATCGCAGAACACAAAAACATCTCTTTTGAGAAAATATGCTGTATGCTGGCGGTAACGCTTCTCACCACGCTGTCAATGTGCTGTCTTGTTTCGCTTAAAAATCTGGACAGCGTTCACGGAGTATGCTATGTTATCCTTTGTCTTGCGGGAGCTTGGCTGGGCGATTCGGGAGCTTATTTTGTGGGAACGTTTTGGAAATTTTGGGAAAAGCACAAGCTTTGTCCCGAAATATCCCCCAAAAAGACCGTGGAGGGCGCAGTGGGCGGCGTGCTGACGGTCGGTCTGGTGTTTGCCGTTTATGCGGTTCTGTACCGATTATACATGGGGTATCGGGGAGTGACTTTTGAGGTAAACTATCCGTACATCGTGTTTATGGGTATCGTCTGCGGGGTTCTTGGCATTATCGGGGATCTTTCGGCGTCGCTCATAAAGCGGCAGTACGGCATAAAGGATTTCGGCAATATAATGCCGGGTCACGGCGGACTTATGGACAGGTTCGACAGCGTGCTGTTTGTTGCGCCGTTTATGATGTTTATGCTGAGTCATTTTACTTTATTTAGATAAAAACGGACGAAAATCGGGCGTACAAAAATTTGTACGCCTTAGTCTGTTAAAAAGTGTAAATTGTAATTTACGGAACGAGTAGGAAACACCGGGCGGCGAAGCCGCGACTAAAAAGTTCGCCAGCCTTTCAAGGCTGCGAGTTTCCAAAGGGCAGAGCCCTTTGGTCGCAACTCCATTCGCAGAATGGAGACCCGTAGGGAGCGAAATCTCCTCCCCGCGCCCGCAGGCGCATATCGTTCAAGAGCTCCGCAAAGG
>JAMPIC010000037.1 GCA_023663025.1 Prevotella sp. | reverse complement strand
GCGGCAAATACCCTGACAATACGATTAAAAACCTCCCCGATTGGGGAGGTTTTTTGGGTTTGGGGTATTGACAAATATTGACAATGCAAGGCCGATGTTAGCGAACAGCGTTTTGAATATAAATAACATATTAACAATAAGTATAAAAGCACGTTTTGTTAATAATAAACAATGCATCCGCATATATTTTTCTTTTTATTGGTTGAATTGACAAATTTTAATTTACAAACGTAAAAAATATTGACAAATGTATTTTTGTGTGTTATGATGATTTCAGATAAGGGAGAGAAAGATATGGTTGAACAATTTGATTCTTTGAGCGAGAAAATGATCGGCACCTTGCAAAAGTCTCTTAGGCTTATTAGACAAAGTCTCAAACTGGGGGTTCAGGAATTTGCGGATCTCATCGGAGTAACACGCCAGACCGTCAATAATCTTGAATCTCAAAAAAGCCAAATGAGCGTGACGCAATTTGTTGCAATATGCTCTGCGATTGATCATTATACCTCGAAGTCTTCGCAGCTTCGACAGATCATTTACCAATTTCTTCAGCTTGACAATGATGCTGATAATGTTTTTTTGCATATTGACAGTTCAGCCAATATTCCTTTGTCAAAAAGATGGTTCGCGCTTTTTGAAGATGATGTTGAGGACGGCGGTTTTAATGAAATTTCGTGGAAATCGCTTGCTTTTACCGGCAATGAAGCAGTATGCGATTTTAAATACCTTGCTGAAAACTGCCGCATATTTGCAGATGATACTGCATTATCACATCCTTTGTTTGAGAGAGCATCGAAACCTTTGCTTGACTTGCTTAAAGGAAATGGTAAAACGATCATCGTACCGTACAGAGTTGTCGAGATCGTTTGCGGACGCGGAGAATATGAACTGCGTTCTGAAACCGGTACACATTGTCTTAAGCAAATGAAGCAGCGCGGAATACTTGATGTAAGGGGGGAGAAAAATGACGGTAATGCAGCAAATACATTGGTCTCGGTCTTTGCCAGATTTAAATCCAAATACAAATTAGCTTTGTTTACGCAAAGCAAAAAACTGGCAAATCAAATCCTTAACCTTAATAAAACCGCAATGGAAGGATTTGATATTTTGGTTTATTTCTTGGATAAAAACGGCGAGTTTAGACCGTGGGATACCTATGATGGTTTATTCGATGCGGATTGCTTGAATGATTTCAATGATCCGGAAATGCCGATGGACGATAATGCTGATGGATTATTTGGATGGGATACCATCTGAAACTGTAATTTCATAGGAGGTGCTGCAAATGCAGGCTGTTGAACAAAGCTCAAAAGAGGCAAGAGCGCAGGAGATTATGGAAAACTTTGTGAGGGCTGGGTATAAAATATTCATTGATACTTGCAGTCTTCTTCATTTCTCTGCGGAGAAGTTTTTCTTAAACGTTCTGCCCATTCTTCAAAGTTACAACGCAAAGATAATTTTGCCGACAAGATGCTGTGAGGAGCTCAAAAAACACTCCCGAAACACAACAGACACTCAATTGGCGACCAATGCTGCCGATACTTTAACAAAACTTAAGCAGTTGAATAAAGCCGGCTATATCGAACTGCGCGGAGAAGAAAGCGATAATTTTGCCGATAACGTTTTTCTCACGGTGTTTACGAAGTTTAGGATGAAATACAATCTGTTGCTTATAACGCAGGATAACAATTTAGCTCACGACATTTTAGCTTTGAACGAGAGCAAGTCCGTTAACGGGAAAAATGTTGCTGTCAGACAGATAAATCAGTATGGGTATTTAAGCAAATTTTATTGGGATAAGTCCTGCACGCCCAATGATAACGCAAAACCCGAACCGGTTGATGCGTTTCAAATTTGCACTGAGATTACTGCTGTTCCCGACACTCCGATCAAAGTGCAGATCCCTTCAACGGGGGCTTCCGTGTATACGTCACGGGATGGAATTAATTTAGATAATGGTATGATAAGAATAGGAAATGAAGTCGCAAACGGCGGCGAAGGAACGGTATATGAGACCAATTCGCGCTATGTTGCCAAAATATACAAGGCTGGCAAGCTGACTAAAAGAAAGCAGGAAAAAATTAAACTGATGCTCACTAAGAAAGTACAATGCGAAGGTGTTTGCTATCCTGTTTGCGCATTATATAACGAACAAAAGGAGTTCGTTGGTTACTTAATGCCCAAAGCAAAAGGAATTGAGATCGCCAAAAGCGTTTTCCAGCCTATGCTGTTTGACAAACGTTTGCCGGGGTGGAAAAAACGCGATACCGTCGAACTGTGTGTAACAATCTTAAAAAAGATCAGGTATCTGCACAACAGAAACATTATTCTGGGGGATATCAATCCGGCAAATATTCTTGTTGTATCTCCAACGGAGGTGTATTTTGTCGATTCCGACAGCTATCAGATTGAGGATTTTCCTTGTCCTGTCGGAACTGTGACCTTTACTGCTCCGGAAATTCAAGGGAAACGCTTCGGAGAGTTTCTGAGGACTATGGGCAATGAAGATTTCGCTGTTGCCACTCTGCTGTTTATGATAATGCTCCCCGGCAAATCTCCGTATGCTCAGCAAGGCGGCGGATCTCCCATCGAAAATATTGTAAAAATGGATTTTTCATATCCGTTCGGCGATGAATCCAACAAGAAAACGCCTGATGGCAAATGGCGTTTTATGTGGAGCCATCTCACCTATGATATTAAGGAAATGTTCTATAACACATTCCGTAAAGGCGGAGATCATTCTACGGAAAACAACCGTTACTCGACTGAGGAGTGGCTCTCGGCGTTTAAGTATTATCTTAAGCTCCTCGACAGCGGTAAATTCGGGCAGCAAGACAAAATGTCTGAGGACATTTTCCCCACTCGGTTCAAGAAAAGTTCCAAATTGACTTACATAACGTGTAAGCTTTGCGGAGAAGAAGTATCTGAGGGCAATTGCAAAAACGGGATCTGCCGCGACTGTCTCAACAAAGGTGAAACATATAGGTGTAAGCGTTGTGGGAAAGAGATCGTATATACCAACTATCAAAAGCTGATCAAATGCAGCAAAAAGCACGAGCTGTGTCAAGACTGTTTTGAACAGGGAAACCAAGTGGGGATGAGACCGGTTTGCGTTGACTGCAGACGGACTTTTGATATAACAAACCGAGAGCTTGATTACTATAAGAGCAATGGTTGGGATGTTCCCAAGCGCTGCAAGAATTGCCGCGAAGCAAAGAAAAGCTCATCACGGTCTCGAAGCTATTCATCTGTAAGCAACACTCCGTTCACCCCAAGGCAGACTCCAAATTCTTCACCAGCACGGCACGGTACTTTTTGCTTTATCACTACCGCGGTTTGCGAGTATATGGGGAAAAACGACGATTGCCCCGAACTTGCCGCACTTCGCGCATTCAGAGATAATTGGCTCAAGTATCAGCCGGGCGGTCGAGAGCTTATCGAAGAATATTACACTATAGCCCCGCTTATTGTAAGCCGGCTCAAAGCTTCTCCGCAATATGCACAGTGCTGTGAAGAACTTTGGAACGAGTATATACTGCCTTGTCTTTCTATGATTTCCAATGGCAGATATGAGGAATGCAAACAGCGGTACATCAATATGGTACGGTATATGCAGAATAGGTTTTGCGGCATTGCCGTTTGATTTTGAAATTTTAGGAGGATAATATTATGAATAATACTTTTTTAAAGTCTAATGATCTTGCGGACAACCCCAGCACCAGAGTTCCCGTTATTCTGTGCCTTGACACGAGCGGTTCAATGGACGGAAGTCCCATCGACGAGTTAAACGGAGGCGTTCAGTTGTTTTATGATGCGATCCGCGGCGACGAGGTTGCCATGTATGCGGCGGACATCGGTATTGTAACTTTCGGTGACACAGCACAATGCGTGTCGGATTTTACGGGTCTGTCCGATCAAGCGTCAGCTCCGAGGTTAACCGCAAGCGGCATGACCCCGATGGGCGAGGCGGTAAACCTTGCTTTGGATATGCTTGAGCGCAGGAAGCGTGAATACAAGAACAACGGTATTGAGTATTTTCAGCCTTGGCTTGTACTTATGACAGACGGTAAACCGAATGGCGAGAAATCCGAGTTCACAAGAGCAATACGGCGCACTGTTGATATGGAGCACAATAGGAAGCTCACTATTTTCCCGATAGGTATCGGAAGCAGTGCGGATATGAATGCCTTGGCTCAGTTTTCGGCTAAACGTTCTCCGTTAAAACTGCAAGGGCTTAAATTCCGCGAGTTCTTTTCCTGGCTCAGCAAAAGCGTATCTACAACCTCTCAGTCCGTTCCCGATGAAGCTATTCCTCTGGATTTCGAGGGAATAAAGGGGTGGGCAACGTTAGATTAAGGAGTGCTTTTATGAGTGAAACCAATAGCATTAGTAAGCGCTCAGATGATAGGCATTCCGATGAGATATGCCAAAGAGTAATAGATAAAGTCAGACGTTCTCTTTCTACACAATTGATGAGATCCGGAATGAGATAGGACATTATTTATTCGTCTCGCACTCAAAGGTTTGAGAGCACATGGCATACTTTGAAAGGCTGCCGGAACAAAATAACATTAACTTTTAATGGAGGATTAAGCTATGAGTTACAACAGCATTTTGGACAATACGGATTTGGTGGACAATCCTACTCCGAGAGTTCCCATCTGCCTTTGCCTTGATACAAGCGGATCGATGGATGCGGTCGAGGGAGACTGCCAAGCGACGGGCGAGACGGTTTTCAGAGACGGCAGGACGTGGAATGTCGTTACGGGAGGCACAACAAGGCTTAACGAACTTCAAGAGGGTATCAAGGCGTTTTATGATGCGATACATGACGACGAGATCGCAATGTATTCTGCCGAAATATGTATCGTCACATTTGATGACAAAGCGACTTGTGTTATGGATTTCGGAACCGTTGAAAATCAGACCGATATACCTAAGCTTACAACGGGAGATAAAACTTGTATGGGTGAGGGCGTTAACCTTGCGCTTGATTTGCTTGACCAACGTAAGGAGCGCTATAAGGACAGCGGTGTGGACTATTTTCAGCCATGGCTGGTTATTATGACTGATGGTGCGCCTAACGGCAGCGCCGGCGAACTTGCTCGTGCTTCACAAAGGATCGCGGAACTGGTAAACGCGAAAAAACTTACTGTGTTTCCGATAGGCATCGGGAATGAGGCGGATAAATCGGCATTGGAATCCTTGTCGCCCAAACGCTCACCGCTCAAACTTCAAGGATTAAAATTCCGTGAGTTTTTCGCTTGGCTGAGTCAAAGTGTATCCAGAACATCGCAGTCAATGCCCGGAGAAAAAATCCCCCTTGATAGTGAAGGCGTCAAGGAATGGGGCTCGTTGGGCTGGGATACTTTGTGATTTAACGACAAAAGACAATATTTCGGGAAACCTCGGTTTCCCGAAATAAACTTATGGAGGGAAATATGTGGAATATAATTCAATGTGCAGTGCAGGGACGGAGTCACATCGCATCGAAAACGCCTTGTCAGGATAAAACTTTTTCGTATAGCCAAAACGGTATAAATGTGATTGCTTTGGCAGACGGAGCGGGATCGGAAAAGCTGTCGCATTTTGGCGCGGAGACAGTTACAAAATTCATCTGCTGTGAAATGGCCGAGCAGTTTGACGAATACTATACACAGGCTAATGCCCAATACGCGGCTCGTCAATTAATGTCCGGGATCGAAAATACGCTCGATCAAAAAGCTAAAGAGCTTGAATGCGCTGTGAAAGAGCTGGCATCGACTCTGCTGTTTGCCGCTGTGAAAGATGACCGTTACATTTTATCTCACATAGGTGATGGAGTGATAGGATATTATAAAAACGGTGAGGTAAATATCGCCTCTCAACCCAACAATGGAGAATATGCCAATACAACTGTTTTTACAACCTCCGGCAATGCTATGGCGTCTATGAAAATGCTCAAAGGCACACTTGGTGATATAAAGGGGTTTGTTCTTATGTCCGACGGGTCGGAGGCAAGTTTGTATGATAAGCGAAAAAAAGTTCCTGCTCAAGCGTTGAAAAAAGTTATGGATATGTGTACTTATATCCGCTTAGATAAGATCCAAGAGCATTTACAGCGGGATTTTGAGAACACAATAAGGTATAAGACAACCGACGACTGCAGTATCGCCATACTGATGAACAGTGATGACGAGTTTAAAGGTTATCTTAGCTTGAACAAAAAGCAAAAGTGCCGCCTTCTCCAAATCAAAGGAAACTCACGAGACGCGGTATATAATCGTTATGATGATATATTGTCATACTTGAGAACCGAATCCGGTGCCGATGAACTTGCCAAGCATATTCATTTGAAGCCGAAGTATTTGAAACGCAACTATTTGAAAAAACTTTGTGATTTGAACTTTGTTGAACGTGTGGGCGCAAATTACAAGACTATTTTGATTATGGACAGTTAAATCTATTTTCGCATCAGTCGATCCAAGGTTTAACATCATCATATTGGAGGTAATTCTATATGATATGCACAATAAGTGAAAGGCTATTTTGATTTGGCACAAGGTTATCATATAGCTGCGTTTACATCGTGGACAACAATAGAAGTTGTACAAAAGCAAAAAAGGTTGAGAGAAAGACGAAAATCTGATAGAATAAAGTTACCGCACCAATTCACAGAAAGAAGACGTCAATCTCTCATGAATATTATAACACAAAAGATGAAGTTTCGTCAGTCCCTAATGAAGTGCGCCGCAAAATACGGAGTAAGCAAGGCAAGCAGGAAATACAACAAAACCCGTCCCGAAGCCCGAAATAAAAGGCTTCGGGACGTTTAACCGCCTTATGGCATTTGCAGGACTTTCTTTTGTACTTGAAATTTGCGGTGTGACCGAGATAATCCCTGCGCTCAAGAATGGCCGCAGCGCCCGTACAGCTCCGGCCGTATGGATTTTTGCCGAGGTCTGTACGGTGGCTCATACCGATATTATTTATATGGTATGAGGGACGAAGAACTTTTTCTTCCGACAACTTCTTTGCAATTTGAGCGGGATCCATTCCCGATAAACACATATCGTAAATTCTGCGTACAACGGAAGCGGCTTCCTCGTCGATTATCAAGTACTTTGAATCGTTGGGGTCTTTTTTGTAACCGTAAACAGGTACGGCTGCAATTCGTTCTCCCGCAGAGCCTTTCGCTTTCCACACGGCGCGTATTTTTTTGCTTGTATCTTTATCCTAATCTCCAACAAAAACGTAAACAAAAAATCTGCACAAAAATCATAAACGTAAATTTTTGCTTGATTTTTTGTACGTTTTTTATTGGAGATTAGGATTGCGTAGAACTCGTTAAACAAATTGCGTATGGGAGTGAAATCATTATCCTCGCGCTCGCTGTCAACTCCGTCGTTGATTGCGATAAAATGAATGTCGTATTCGGCAAACATAACCTCGGTATAATATCCGACTTTAAGGTAATCGCGCCCGAAACGGGACATATCCTTAACGATTACCGTACCGACTTTTCCCGCTTCAATATCGGAAATCATTTTCTGAAATCCCTCGCGTTCAAAGGTCGTGCCGCTTATACCGTCGTCAACGTAGAATTGATAATTTGACAAACCCTTTTGTACAGCGTATGCAGAAAGGATTTGTTTCTGAGACGTGATTTGTCAGGGGGTCTGCAAAAAAACATTTTATTGACTATCTTGCGTATATATGCGGACTTGTCGAGACAGGAAAACGACGTTATTTGGATAACGCTTGTATTCAGCTTTGTCGCCGCATTTGTCCGCGCGGCGGCAATTGACAGGCGGGTGATAAAAAATAATTAGGGCGTAAACCGTCGGTGAACGGCTTACGCCTTTTTGACTATTATTGGCAAAGATTACAGTTTTCTAAATACGGGTATTTCCTCCAGCGGCGCGGGTACGGTTACCGTCTGTCCGCCGCCGTAGACCTTTTTGTCCTCGAGACTTTCCCACTTGCCCGCGGGGAGGTAAACCTCCCGCTCTCTCGCGCGATAGCTCAAAACGGGCGCAACAAGGTACTCGCCGCCGAACATATACTGGTCGGAAAGCTCCCAGCACTTTTCGTCCTCGGGGAACTCGTAGAACATCGTCCTGATAAGGGGCGCACCTGTTCTGGAAGTCTCTTCCATAAGCCCCGCTATGTAGTCTTTCAGTGAAAGGCGGATATCAAGCCACTTTTTCATAATATCGAAGCATTCGTCGCCGTAGCTCCAAAGCTCGTTGGGGTGTCCCGTGTAGAGGTATCCGCCGCCGAAATCCCTGTCGTCGAGGGCGGGAATGTCGTAAGGTCCGCGGGAGCCATGCATACGCAGAATAGGGCAGAACACCGCGTACTGATACCAGCGTACAAGAAGCTCTCTGAACTCGGGCGTGCGGCAGTCGTCCGTCATAAATCCGCCGATGTCGGTAGTCCACCAGGGTATGCCCGCAAGACCCATATTCTGTCCCGCGATGACCTGATCCTTGAAGGACTCAAAGTTTGCCTGAACGTCTCCCGTCCAGACGAGGGTGCGGTATTTCTGGCTGCCCACCCAGGCGGAGCGGACAAGGTTCACGGCGTCGTGACAGCCCTCGGCTTCCTGTCCGTTGTAGAAAGCCTCCACATATTTTTTGGGGTACTCGCAGCCAACCTTCGAGCCTCTGCCCGTGTAGTAGCGGTAATTCGCAAAATCGTAGCAAACGCTGTCCGGCTCGGAGTTGTCCAGCCAGAACAGGTCTATGCCCAGCTCGCGGTAATTCCTTTTGCACCTGCCCCACACGAACTCCTGCGCTTCGGGGTTGAAAAAGTCCACAGTTCCGCAGTCGCCCTGATAGTCGTAGGTCTGGAGAGAGCCGATGTCGGTGGTGCTGATAAGACCCTTTTGCTCCATTTCGTAGTAATTCTCGCTGCGCTTGTCCACCGATGGCCATACGGAAACCATAATCTTCGTGCCCATGGCGTGGATCTCGTCGGTCATTGCCTTTACGGCGTCCTTGCTCCAGTATTTTTCGTCGAATTTCCAGTCCCCCTGATAAGGCCAGTGGAAGAAGTCGATAACGATAACGTCGAGCTTAATGCCCAGCTCCCTGTATTTTCTTGCCACCTCGAGAACCTCGTCGGGGGTGCGGTAGCGGAGCTTGCACTGCCACAGACCGAGATAATCGCGGCTCATAACGGGAGCGTGTCCAACGCACTCGGTGTAGTTTTGCACTAAGGCGGCGGGAGTATCGTCGGCGGTTATCCAGTAGTCCAGCATATCGCTTTCGTCGGCGATCCATTTGGTGATGTTCGTGCCGAAAGCGGCTTCGCCCGTTGCGGGGTTGTTCCAAAGCATACCGTAGCCCTTGCTTGAAACGAGGAACGGCACGGTAACCTGCGAGTTTCTCTGCTCCAGCGGCAGAACCGTGCCTTTGAGGTTGAGAATGGGCATTTGGTACTGACCCATACCGAAAAGCTTTTCGTCCGGGTCGGACTCGAAGCGTGCGGTGATCTTAAAGCCGTCGGAAGCGATGCCCTTGTACTCGCGGGAAACTATTTTGTAGCAGATAGCCTCCTTGCGGACAGAGCCGTAGTAGCTGCTGTAGTATTCCTGCAAAATCAGCTCGCCGTCCTTGTAGAAGCGGATTATGCCCACCTTGTTTACCGTCGCCTTGATTTTGCCGTTGACGATCTCGGCTTTTTCCTTTGCATAGTCGATAGCTACCTTTGCGGTATGCTCAACCTGTTCCGTGAGGGCGTGAGCCTCCTCGGGCATTTTCTTAAGCAGGGTAGACCGCACCCGCAGCGCGTTTTTGCCCCAGCCCTCGATACGGAGGGTCTCGTTCCGCAGGCGGGCGACGAGCGCACCGTTTTCCTCGTAAAATCTTATCATAGAAACAACTCCTTATTAATTGCAAATTTATATTATTATAGCATAAAAATTTCCTAATTGCAATGATTAACCCGCGTATAAAAAATAAATTTATGTTTTAACGTTCTTTTTTCGCAGGATAAACGCGCATACCGTCAGCGCAACGGGAAAAACACCCCCTGCAAGCACTCCCGAACGCAGGTCGTCCCCCGCGCTTTGGGAAACCGCGCCGACGATAGCGGGACCCGCCGAGCCGCCCAAGTCCCCCGCAAGGGCGAGCAGGGCGAACATTGCCGTTCCTCCCGCGGGCAGAACAGACGAGGATATGCTTATCGAGCCGGGCCACATTATTCCCACGGAAAAGCCGCAGACCGCGCAGCCGATAAGTCCCATAACAGGGATATTTGCAAGTCCCGCCAAAAGGTAGCAGGCAAGGCATAAAATTCCCGAAAAAGCCATAAAAACCGTCAAATTCATTTTATCGCCGAATTTGCCGTATACGGTGCGGCTTATTGCCATACACACCGCAAATCCGCAGGGACCCGCAAGGTCGCCTACGGTTTTGGAAACGTTAAGAGCCGCCTCCGCAAACGCCGACGCCCACTGCGCCATTGACAGCTCGGACGCCCCCGCGCAGACCATAAGTATTATGAACAGCCAGAAAATTTTCGTTTTCAGCAGCTGCATAACCGTCATACCCTCGCCCTCCTCGGTGATTTTTTCAATGGGGCATACGGCGAAATTATAGATATTGTACAGCGGCAGAACCGCCCATATAAACGTGAGAATACGCCAATTTTCTATTCCGAAAACCGCAAAGAACAGGGTTGAACCCAGTACGACAGCCGCCGAACCCCAGCAGTAAAAGGAATGGAGCAGGCTCATCATTTTGTCCTTGTTTTCAAAGGGGCACGCCTCTATTATGGGACTTCCCAGCACCTCTATAAGTCCGCTGCCGACGGCGTAAATTATTACGCAGACGAGTATTCCCGCAAAGGGCGACGGAAAAATATCGGGCAGGAAAGCAAGTCCAGCCAAACCCAAAAACGAGGACGCGGAGGAGGCTATAACGCATTTTCTGTAGCCTATTCTGTCCACAAATTTGGCGCAGATAAAGTCCACAATAAGCTGTGTAAAAAAGAAAAATGTGGAAATAAGCGCAAGCCTGCCGTAGGAAATGCCGTACATATCGTGAAACCGCAGAAACAGCAGCGGCGCGAAGTTCGCGCAGATAGCCTGCGTTACAAAGCCTAAGTAGCAGGCAAGTTTTGTCTTGCCGTATTTTTTTGAAATTTCCGTAATTATCGTCCTTTCTCTTGAATTTTTTGCGCGGTACGGTATAATTATATCATACAAATTTTTTGAGTATTATAATAAAACTATCAAAAAGTATGACAAAATCGTCAAAAAGGAGAAATTATGGCTGTATCAAAATGTTTTTCTTTATCAAAAAATGTTTTTGTCGGCGATAACGCGGCAAACCCCATACCGAGAATTGACGAAACGGGTATGCACGGCACGCCCGATTTTCCCGCCGCAATTTACGATGACGACATTACCGAGGAATGGGTAAACTGGCATTGGAACGATGAATTTGAGGCGGGTTTCGTCACAAAGGGGAGCGTTCTGCTTGCCTGCGGAAACTGCAAATATACTCTTGCCGAGGGGGATATTTTTTTCGTAAATTCGGGCGTTCTGCATTTTATGGGCAACGGCGACCCGCCGCGGAAAAGTTCCTTTAAGTCGGTGGTTTTTCACGGTTCGATAATAGGTGGAAACGAGAACAGCGTGTTTCACAATAAATATCTTCTGCCTATAGTGAGCAATCCGAACTTAAGGGAGCTGACAGTAAAGTGCGGAAACGTTTACCACGGCAAGTTTATGAAAATTCTGACCAATATATGGGACTCGGTTTCGGCGGAAGTTCCCGACTATGAGATTATCGTCAGAAACGAGCTTTCGGATTTTTTCAGAATACTTTTGCATATGCCCGAAAACAGTATAATAATTCCCGCCGAAAATGATTTTGTGCAGGAAAACCGCGTGCAGGCTATGCTTGACTATATCCACAGCCATTATTCCGAGAACGTAACCTTGGACGACCTTGCCGCCTGCATATCCGTCAGCAAAAGCGAGGTACTGCGCTGTTTCAAAAATATCGTGGGACAGCCGCCCATAAAGTATCTGAAAAATTACCGTCTGCAAGCCTCCGCGTATTTGATACGGAATACGAGCTATTCCATAGGAACAATATGCGAACTGTGCGGGTTCGGCGACGACAGTTATTTTGCGAAATCATTTAAAGAGATGTATCGCTGTACTCCGAGGGAATATGGAGCGGGGAGGTAAATATCAAGCGGGCGAACGGTAAGCATAATATGAGCGTGAGGGTTATGCCGGTCCGTATCGTGAATTGCAGCGTCGGCGCACATTCCGTCGGAAACGATAGATTTACAACCCAAGTGCACCGAAATTCACAAAAAGTTAAGAAACAACTCAGCGGGAGAACGAAAGCCCAAACGTTTCCGGGGACGGTTGTTAATAAGGTCAACAACAGCCTGAAGTTCCTCATCGGAAATGTCGGCAAAGGAAGTGCCTTTCGGAAAAAACTGTCTGAGCAAGCCGTTGGTATTTTTGTTATTACCTCTCTGCCAGGGCGAATAAGAGCCGCAGAAAAATACTTTCATTTCCGTCCCTGCGGGACGTTCATGAATTGACGTCCTATCGGGAATTTTGCCTCGTTTATCTTCGCCCTTGCACTTATATTGTAAATCTAAGCAGAAAAAACGGCAAGACCTTGAAGTACATAATCGTTTTTGAAGCGGGAGAACTTCGGGGCAATTATCATGCGCATATTTTTTTGAGCGGCGGACTTGACCGCGATAAAATCGAAAGCTTATGGGGACGGGGCTGTGCAAACTGCAAAAGACTGCAGCCCGATTATTATCAGGGACTTGACCGTGTGGCGGGATATGTTTCAAAGTCTCCGCTTGGGAGCAGGCGGTGGATATCCTCAAAAAATCTTGACAAGCCGAAAGAGCGGGTGAAAACCGTATCGCGCCGCAAAGCGGAAGAATTTCTCGACGCGCTTCGGGACAAGCTCACGGCGCATAAGGTTCTGGACGGGGCGCAGCTTCTCGGCATTGACGAGCTTGACAACGAGATCAACGGGTGTTTGTATGCGGCGGTGGATATTCTGCATACGGAGGAGGCTAAAAAGTACGGAAAAAGGAGGGTGAGGTCTGAATGAAAAAAGACAGGGTACGGGATTATGCAACCGAAGCGTTCCGCGATTATGCGCTTTCTCTTAAATCATCGGGTGACATATCCGAACCGCAGCGTATGGATATTGCGGCGGTGGAAAAAATGCTGAAATATTTTGCGGATAAAAAGCCGTGTGTTGTTTCGGCGGTCAAAGCTGTGTATTTTACCGGCGCGGGTCAGCCGTTTCGCAAGAACACGGTTTCTTTGCGCGTGCGCGAATACGCGCTGTCCGAGCATACGGACGAGCGTTCCGTTTACCGCGACTTAAAAGCGGCGCGGAATAAATTTGCCGAGTACCGCGGTCTGACCGTCGGCTGAAAAAGTTGTCAGTAGTGGGTTCGTAATTTGTGATATGATTATAAGCGAGGACGGAACTGCCGTTTCTCGCTTCGGCATTTTGGTGATTTTATGGCAATGCTTACGACCGAGCAGATCAAAAAGCTTATCGAGGACAACAGGCTTGATATTTTTTACAACTCCAAATACTGGCGCAGGTTTTCCCGGGAGGTCAGGCGGGAGCAGAACAACGAGTGTCAGATATGCAAGTCCCGCGGAAGATATTCACCCGCAAAAATACTGCATCACGTCAGGCATTTGCGGGAACGTCCCGACCTTGCCTACAGCAGATACTGCACCGATGAAAACGGAGTACGGCACAGACAGCTTCTTGCGGTATGCTTCCGCTGCCATGAGGAACTCCACGGCAGAACGTTCAAAGCCGGCACGCGTCCCCGCAAGGGCTACACCAACGAGGAAAAATTCTGAAAACCATATCCCCCCTCCCGAAAAAAAGGCTTTCAAGAGGGGGCGGTACACCGCAGGGGACAATCAAGACAAGTTCGGGAGCGGGTCGCGCGTATCACACACGGGCGCACGCGCGTATATGTAAAATTTTCGGAAAGTTAGGGTCAGACGAAATTCAGACAGGAAAAGGATTTTTTTCGGAAAGGAGATGTTACGGTATGGCTAAGCCGTCTGTTGATAAAATCAAAAAAAGCTTGCTTGAACAGCTTGAAAAAAGAGGCGGTTTTTCTCCGTTTTTTGTGTCGCTGGTCGAGGATTACTGCAACTGGGAAAAGGCGGAACGCAACATCTGGAGCTGTCTGAAAAAATCTGAGGTCGGGTCTAAGGAGTGGGAAACATATCAAAAACTCGCTCTCAATGTCAGCAACAGAAAAATGTGCATTCTGAAACAGCTTGACTTCAAGACCACGAATGTCATCGGCGGCGATAATGAAGAACTCTGTAACCCTCATATTCTCGAATATATCGAGCTTGTCAGAAACGGGAAATATCCCGTCTGTACAGAGCAGGTGCAGCTTATCGGGTTGGCGGAGCGGGTTCTTGACGAGGACGGGGTTTATGTCGACGGTGAACAGCTTGAAAAATATCTTAGCTATCAAAAATATTTTCCATACGATCTGTTCCCTTGGGAGAAATTTTTATTCGCGCTGCATAACTGCACCTACACTGCGGACGGTTTCCCAAGGTTCAGTCATTTGGTTATTTACGGCGGGCGCGGACTTGGCAAAAACGGATATTTGGCTTTTGAAAATTTCTGTCTGCTTACGTCGGCAAATCCCGTGAAAAATTATAATATTTACGATTACGCAAATTCCGAAAAACAGGCTAAACGTTCTTGGAACGACGTTTACGAGGTGATGAACGCCGAAAGGAACAAGGCGAAATTATCGCGGTTTTTCACATGGAATTCAGAATATATCAAAAATATAAAAACGGGGTCGGAATACCGGTATATGGCGAACAACGCCAAAACAGGCGACAGTTACCGTCCCGGAAAGGTCAACCATGATGAAGTTCACGAGTTTGAAGATACCTCCGCACTGACAACAAGCATAACGGGTCTCGGAAAGGTAGATCAGCCGCGGCGTACTACCTGCACCACCGACGGCGACGTTCGGGGCGGGTATCTTGACGGTCTTCTTGAAAAGTGCGGAAAGATACTCCGCGGCGAAGTCCCAGACAACGGAACGCTGCCGTTTTTATGCCATGTGGAAAGCGAGGAGGAAATAACCGATCCTGCAATGCGGTATGGATAGCAAACGAGGCGGCGAGGTTGGGTTCGGTGATAATAAAATTCGCAATTGACGGTTATCGGTTCGCGTGGCTGAGACGCGCGCTTGAGACGGTAAACATTACGGGCGACAGGAAAAACGGCAAGGTTATGCTTGTCCGTCCGTCAAACGAGATGATGATTTCCCCGATTATAACGTCGGGTTTCCTCAATAACCTTTTTGTCTGGGGGGACAATCCGCTTATGCGGTGGGCAGCGAATAACAGCAAGCTTGTAATGTCTGCAAACGGCAATATCACCTACGGCAAGATAGAACCGAAAAGCCGCAAGACAGACCCGTTCAAGGCGTTTGTTGCGGGTATGTGCTTTTCCTCCGAACTGGAGAAATACGACAAGACACAGCATATGCTCGGCGGCGGTTTTCCGCTGAAAATAAATATTTACTGAACGGGCAAAAAAATACCGTCCGTAAGGACGGCATAATGTTAAAATAAATCGCTGTGAGTTCCTGTTCGCATAGCTACCAGAACGGCTTCTTCTTCGTTTATTTCATAGATTAAAAGCCAGTCATTTGTTATGTGACATTCTCTGCACCCTTCGTATTCGCCGTGCAGAATATGATCTTTATATTTGCGGTCGAGGCTTTTCCCGTCAAGCAGTGTCACTATAACCTGATTTAAAAGATTTCTGTCAAGTCCGCGTTTTTCCGCAAGCTTGACATCTTTGCGGAATTTGGCAGTAGTTACAAATTTTAACATTCGTCTTCAGTCTCCTCGTCAAGTTCTTTAAGAAATTCGTCAAATGACGAGTATCGCTTTGCGGGAATTTTTCCTGCGAGAATATCTTTTCCCTCTTGTATTGCCGCTTCGGTTTCGGCGTTGTATCTTCTTTGCTGAATTGTAAACGGTATTCCGCCGAAGTCAATAGCCTGACGGATAAAGATGTTTACCGCTGTGCTTAAATCCATGCCCAATTGCGAAAACAGATCCTGTGCGGCGGCTTTTACATCTGCGTCGATGCGGATATTAAGATTGCTGCTTGCCATAATATCATCTCCTGTTACAATAAATTTAGTCGGTAAAGCCATAGCAAACCGGTTATGTCT
>JAMPIC010000036.1 GCA_023663025.1 Prevotella sp. | reverse complement strand
TGGACCTCGCAGCCTTGAAAGGCTGGCGAACTTTTTAGTCGCGGCTTCGCCGCGCAGGGCGCTGATGTTTTGTTTTTGCGCTAAATTACAATTTATTTGTCGCTCTTTTATATTTGCCCTTTGATCTTCCCCAAAGTATTTTTTTCAAGTCTTGACACCTGCGCCTGCGATATGCCTATCTCGTTCGCGACCTCTACCTGCGTTTTGCCGAGAAAGAAACGCAGATACAGAATATTCTTTTCCCGCGGCTGGAGCAGATTTATCGCTTCTTTCAGCGATATCTCGTCCAGCCAGTTGGAATCGTCGTTTTTGTCTCCCACCTGATCGAGGACGTAAAGCGTATCTCCCGCGTCGGAATACACGGGTTCGTACAGCGAAATGGGATCGGTAATGCTTTCAAGTGCAAGCACGACGTCCGACTGCTTAACTCCGATAAGCTCGGAAATTTCCTTTATTGTAGGCTCTTTCTGATTTTTGTTGATGAGCTGTTCCTTCGCCTGCATGGCTTTGTACGCCAAATCCCGCAGGGAACGGCTCACCCTGATCGGGTTATTGTCGCGCATATAGCGGCGGACTTCTCCGCAGATCATTGGTACGGCGTATGTGGAGAACCTTACATCAAGTTCGGTATTGAAGTTGTCGATGGCTTTCATAAGCCCGATGCAGCCTACCTGAAACAGGTCGTCGGCGTTTTCGCCCCGTCCGATAAACTTCTGGATAACGCTCAGCACGAGACGCAGGTTTCCGTTTATAAGCTTTTTGCGGGCTTCCTTGCCCTCCGCGCCGCCCTTTTTGCACAGCTTCAGCAGCTCCAGCTTTTCGGACTCTTTCAGCACCGTAAGCTTGGACGTGTCCACGCCGCTTATATCAACTTTATTATAGTACATAATTTTAGCTCCCGACAATAATATTACTAAAATTATTGTCAGGAGCTGTTTTTAATATTCATTTTGGGACAATACAAAAACTGGAAATTATGTAATGACCTTTTCCAGCTCGCGCCGCAGCTTTTTGATGATGCGTTTTTCCAGACGGGATATGTAGGATTGGGATATGCCTATGATGTCGGCGACCTCTTTCTGGGTTTTTTCTTTGCCGTCCGCAAGCCCGAAACGCATTTTCATTATGCATTTTTCCCGTTCGGGAAGTCTTTCCACCGCCTCGAGGAGTATGCTTTTTTCCGCTTCGTTTTCGATGTTTCCGTTGACGGTATCCTCGTCCGTTCCGAGGATATCCGACAGCAGCAGCTCGTTGCCGTCCCAATCTATGTTGAGAGGCTCGTCGATGGAAATTTCGTTTTTGTACTGGCTGGACTTCCGCAGGAACATCAGTATCTCGTTCTCGATACAGCGTGAGGCATATGTGGCAAGCTTGATGTTTTTGCTGGGACAGAACGTCTTTACCGCCTTGATAAGTCCGATAGTGCCTATGGAAACAAGATCCTCGATACCGATGCCCGTGGACTCGAACTTTTTGGCAATATATACCACAAGGCGGAGATTGTGGGTAATGAGAATGCGCCGCGCGTTTTCCTCGTCGGTTTCCAGCATAAGGAAGATTTCTTCCTCCCGTTCCTTCGACAGGGGAGCGGGGAGAGTTTCCGGACCGTTTATGTAAAAGATGTTTTTCGCTTTTTTTCCGCGCAGGAACCGTTTCAGCATATTGGTTATTTTTCTCAGGGCATTCACTACAGGTCATTCCTTTCAAAATTTTATCATAGTATTTTGGGGTTGAAAACAGCGTGCTCCATGTCTCTGTCCGACACGCCGACGTAGACGTCCACCGATTTTAAAGAGCCGTTTTCCGCGTTCCTCACAATGACCGAGGCTGGTTTGAAAACAGGCAGCATACCTTCAGAATCGATCGTGGAAAAGGGGATAAGCCTCCAGCCGCTTGGCATACAGCCGTTCGCCGAAGCATAGACCGCGACGTCCAAAAGCTCGGAAATATTGTTCCTGCCGCAAACGATAACGGGTTTTCCCGTAAACGCGTCGGTAAGATTGTTGCAGGTGTCTCCCACGGCTTTGACGGATACCGTCCTGCCGTCCTTCGTTATGATAACGTCGTACGAAACGTCGGCGGAATTTTTCCCGTCCAGATAGAAGCGGAAAAAGCATATTGCCGCGTATGAGACTATCGTCGAGATGACCAGCGTCAGCAGCGAGATATTCACATACAGCGTGGAATTGTGCCAGATCATATTTTTACCGCCCGACAGGACAGCCAGACCGTATTCTATGCCCGCAAAAATAAAGCATACGAAAAAGAAAACCACGCCTGTCCCCAAAAGCTCGCGGGGAGATCTCCCGCCGCCGAACGAGACCAGTATCATCACCGCTGCGGAAAGTATCCGTATCATCAGCAGCATAACCGAATTTATGGGCGGAAGCAGAATTATCAGCGAAAACAAACTCCCGACCAGCGCACCGAGAATGCACTTGCCGTTTCTGAGCGGAGTATGTATAAGTCTCGCCGTTGTTTTCAGCAGGAAAAAGTTCGCGTAAATATTTGTAATTATCAGAATATCCACATATATGTACATTGCATCACCAACTGCTTTGTCCTTTTTGTGATTTAATTATATATCTTGTCTGATGGAAAAAACTGTCGATTGCGGGACAGTAATAAAAAAAGCGGTCTGCCGAAGGCTGACCGCAGTAAAGAAGCAAAATTTTGAGAAAAGCTGCAATCAAGCAGCCTTTCTCTTTCTGTCATACCCTCTCCAGTCTGCAATAGCCGTGGAAACCGCAATATTGAACCGATAATAAATGTCAACCTGCTGCACCCTATGCCCGCTGGATTTATCGGGAGCGTGAACCACAATCCTCTCAATCAATTTGTGAACAATTTCCAAAAATTGAGAAGTATCCGCAGATTTCTGCTCCTTAGCCTCAATAACGGAGGACAATTCGGAAATCTTAACTTTCAGTTCCGTCTGCTCAGTTTCGTAGCCTTTGGACATCATTCCAAATCTCTTATCGGAAATCTTTCCCGAAACATTGTCCTCGTAAAGCCGAGTGAAAAGCCTGTCCAACTCCGCAATACGCTTTGATACAATATAAGCATAGTCAAAACTACTTATTTATAGCAATACTCCTAAATATCCCCTTGACAAATATGGTAAAATAAAAGAAGAGGTGAAGAAAATGTTAAGCAATGAAGCAAGAAGAACAATAATAAAGGCGCATGAAAAAGGATACAAGTCAAAGGAACTTGCGGATATATTTGAAGTAGATGTGAGCACTGTAAATACATTAATCCGGCAATATAAGGAAACAGGTTCCTATGAACTTCGTACGCACGAACGGGGACGGAAACCGTCTTTAACGGAAGACGACAGGAAAAATATTTATAACCTCGTAAGCCAAAATCCCGATATTACAATCGATGAAATAACGGTACATATTCCGCAAACTACGCTGATAAGCAATATGCAGAACGCAGGAAAAACTGCGGGCGTAAACCCATTCTTGAAGACGAAACCGCAAAAAATTATGTCATCAAAAAGCTTGAACAGCGGTGGACTCCCGAGCAAATCGCGGGGCGCGCAAAGCTTGAAAAGCAGACGTTCAGCTTTTCGTCCCCAACCATTTATAGGGCAATCGACAGCGGAATTCTCCCTAAACAGCTGAAAAAATTATGCGTTTCAAGCGGAAACATAAGAAGTGCAAAGGCGAGGATAAACGGGGCAAAATTCCCGATAGGATGTCAATTCATGAACGTCCCGCGGGGACGGGAATGAAAGTCTTTTTCTGCGACCCTTATTCGCCTTGGCAGAGAGGTACTAACGAGAATACCAACGGTCTGCTCAGACAGTCTTTCCCGAAAGGCACTTCCTTTGCCGACATTTCCGATGAGGAACTTCAGGCTATTGTTGACCTTATTAACAACCGTCCTCGGAAACGCTTGGGCTTTCGTTCTCCCGCTGAGTTGTTTCTTAACTTTTTGTGAATTTTGGTGCACTTGGGGTGTAAATCTATCACTTGTTTGTCCAATATCTATTGCAGCACAACAATGGACTAAATTCCCTCTTAAAATCATAACTTGACATAATCGGGTTAATGTGGTATAATTGTAAAAACGGAGGAGGATGCGGCTATGAAAAAACTTTTTGTATGGTTTATTAAATTTGTTGTTATGCTTGTACTGTTGGCAGCGACTGCATTTGTATGCCTTTGTATATATATTAGCCAGACATGGTTCATAGTTTCGGGACCTTCTTTGGGGGAAATATTGTTAGATACTGTGCTTTTTTCCGCAATATTTGTTTTGTATATCTTTTTATGCAAAAAAATAGTTTGCTTTGATCCCGAAGATTATTTTGAAGATTACACTGAGTATTTTAAAGATAATTACAAATGACAAATTCTGTTCTTAACCCTCTAATTTCTAAAAAATGATTGATAAAAATTCCTAAGAATTTCTTTTTACGGAATACCCTATCTTCGGATTTTTCCGGATTTTCCATTGCGGAAATAACGGCGGATTTTAATTGCTTCAAATAATTCCTCACAACCAAATTCCGTGTACTCGTCATAGATTGCCTCCGCCTAAACATAAACCAATAAAAAATTAGCACTCACAACAGTTGAGTGCTAATTTTTACACTATATCCATATAAATAATATAAAATGTACATAGTATGCAGTTATACTATAAATGTAAAAGATGATAAAAAGGTATTTCACATATTACCCGCCCCCTTGAGGGGGCTTGATACGGTAAAAAATAATAGTCACCCTTATTGGGGGTGACTATGGCTGCGGGGACACCCCGCCTGGTGGAGATGACGGGAATCGAACCCGTGTCCGAAAACCTATCCGCACAACTTTCTACGAGCGTAGTTTGTCATTAACATTCCCTCGCCGCGCCGGGGACAAACACCCAACACGGTTCAGTAGCCTGCAATACACACTGAAGACGCAGGCGCTTCTCCAATGCGTTCACCGCTGATCGACGCCCAAACCGAAGCCGCGGTACTCCTCGGCAGGACGAGCAGCAATTAAGCAGCTGCTAATTCAAAATTATTGTTGTCGTCTAATTTTAAAACGGCGCCTTTTAAAGAGACGGCGCAATCCTCTGCTCGCTTATCATGTTTCAAAATCCCCGTCGAAACCTTTACATCCCCGTTTAGAAGATAGAAGTTAGAGGATAGAGGTTAGAAACCGGCTTCCGCCGCAGTTCATAAAATCCTCTGTTTAATGGTTGCGCTCCTTTACCGCGCGCTCTATGTCGCGCTGAGCGGCTTTTGCAGCCATATCGTCCCGCTTGTCATGGAGCTTTTTGCCCTTGCACAAGCCAACCTGCACCTTGACCCTTGACCCCTTAAAGTACACCGAAATCGGTATCAGCGTCAGCCCCTCCTGCTTGACCTTGCCCAAAAGCTGCATTATCTGCTTTTTGTGCATGAGCAGCCTGCGGACGCGCATAGGGTCGCGGTTGAAGATATTGCCGTGGTCGTAGGGGGAAATATGCATACCCTTGATCCAAAGCTCGCCGCCGTCCACGGAACACCAGCTGTCCTTGAGGTTTACCCCTCCGCGGCGTATGGACTTGACCTCGGTACCCACAAGCTCGATACCCGCCTCAAAGCTGTCAAGAATAAAATATTCATGCCTTGCCTTGCGGTTTTCGGCTATGGTTTTGAAAGAAGTCTTATCCATGGCAAACGTCCTTTTCTTTGGGTAGTAATTTATTATACATCATTTTTAACGATTTGTCAAGTGGTAAAAAGAAAAATTGATGACCGGCATCTGTGATACGGCTGAAGCCGATCATCAATTCGGGAAATAAAAAAGTTTGAATGTTTACATCAGAGTAGCGGCAGCGGCAAGATACTCTTCAACGACTTCTTCTGCCGTTGACGGAAGAACGAGGTTGTCCGCGAGCAGGAAAAGAAGCTTTCCCGCAAATTCAAATTCCGGGGTTATGTCCTTTATTTCGGACGTCTCAGGAGTTCCGAAAAGCTCCGACCTTACCCGTATTCCGTATGTAACCGTTTCGTCCGTCTCTTCGCTGAACAGCGTGTAGACTACCTTGCCTTTTGCGGCTTCGACATTTGTGATCGCTTTCATTTGAAAATCTCCTATTCTTTAAGTGCAATTTTCGGCTTCTATTTTTCTCGCCGACAATTAGATTATATTTATTTTTCCTGATTATGGCAACGAATTTTTCTCGACATTAAACGACGCTTTTCGACAAAATCCGACAGTCTTTTGTGGAATATGCCGATAAATTTTGTCGATGTCAATGAAAAATCACCAAAAAATTTTTTGTGTGTAAAGTTGATAAACTTTATCGCGCGTTTTTGGCACATTTGCCTTGCCGAACGCGTCAGATATTATTTGAGGTACTCCTGTCCTAAAAAAGGACGGGTCTTTACAGAAAGGGTGTATGTACATGAATCCTCAGAAATTTACCAAAAAATCTCTTGAAGCAATCAACGAAGCGCAGAGCACCGCCATCGACTATCAGAATATGAACGTGGAACAGGAGCACCTGCTTTACGCGCTGACGTCCCAGGAGAACGGACTTATCCCTCAGCTTATGACGAGATTGGGTGCCGATCCCGAACAGGTGACAAACTATCTCTCCAAGCTTATTGGCGAGATACCGAAAGTCACGGGAAGCGGCAGGGAAGCCAATACCGTCTACATTTCCCAGGACGTTGACAAGTGCCTGAACGCTGCCGAGGACGCGGCGAAAAATATGCGTGACGATTTTGTCTCCGTGGAGCACATTATGCTCGCCCTGTTCGACACTGCCAATGAAAAGCTGAAAAAGATGTTCAAGGCTTTCGATATGACAAAGGAAAATTTTCTTGACGTTTTAAAGGACGTCCGCGGCAACCAGCGGGTCACAAGCGATACCCCCGAGGACACCTACGACGTGCTGAAAAAATACGGTCAGGATTTGGTGGAGCTTGCCCGTCAAAACAAACTCGACCCCGTTATCGGGCGTGATTCGGAGATACGGAACGTCGTCCGCATACTGTCCCGCAAAACCAAAAACAACCCCGTTATAATCGGCGAACCCGGCGTGGGCAAAACCGCCATCGTGGAGGGACTTGCCCTGCGTATCGTCCGCGGGGACGTGCCAGACAATCTCAAAGACAGAAAGCTGTTCAGCCTTGATATGGGCAGCCTTATTTCGGGCGCGAAGTTTCGGGGCGAGTTTGAGGAACGTCTCAAAGCCGTCCTTAACGAGGTGAAAAAGTCGGACGGCAGAATAATTCTGTTTATCGACGAGCTGCACACAATTGTCGGCGCGGGCAAGACCGACGGCGCAATGGACGCAGGCAACCTGCTCAAACCGATGCTTGCGCGGGGCGAGCTGCACTGCATAGGCGCAACCACACTTAACGAATACAGAAAGTACATCGAGAAAGACCCCGCTCTGGAGCGGCGTTTCCAGCCCGTTATGGCGGACGAGCCAACGGTGGAGGACACAATTTCCATACTCCGCGGGCTGAAAGAGCGTTACGAGGTTTTCCACGGCGTGAAAATTCAGGATTCCGCGCTGATAACGGCGGCGGTGCTTTCCAATCGGTATATTTCCGACCGTTTCCTGCCCGACAAGGCTATCGACCTTGTGGACGAAGCCTGCGCGTTGATACGCACGGAAATGGACTCCATGCCTGCGGAAATGGACGATCTGTCCCGAAAAATCATGCAGCAGGAGATCGCCGAGACTGCTCTCAAAAAGGAGGACGGCAAGCTTGCCGCCGAGGAGCTTGCGGAGATACAAAGGGAGCTTTCGGAAATGCGCGCCGAGTTCAGCGAAATGAAAGCCCGCTGGGAAAACGAAAAGACCTCCATAACCCGTTTGCAGAAGCTGCGTGAGGACATCGAGCAGACCAATGCGGACATTGCCGCCGCAGAGAGAAGCTACGACCTGAACAAGGCTGCCGAGCTGAAATACGGCAGGCTGCCCGCCCTCAAAAAGGAGCTTGAGGAAGCGGAGGACGCCGCCGAAAAGCAAAAGGGAAAAGCGGACAGCCTGCTCCGCGACAAGGTTACGGACGAGGAGATCGCCCGCATAGTCGGCAGGTGGACGGGTATTCCCGTTTCAAAGCTCATGGAGGGGGAGCGTGAAAAGCTGCTCAACCTTGAAAATATCCTGCACAAGCGGGTTATCGGTCAGGACGAAGCTGTGCAAAAGGTCAGCGAGGCGATACTCCGCTCACGGGCGGGTATTCAAGATCCGAACCGCCCCATAGGTTCGTTCCTGTTTATGGGTCCCACGGGCGTGGGAAAAACCGAGCTTGCCAAGGCGCTTGCCCAGTCGCTTTTTGACGATGAGCACAACATCGTCCGCATTGATATGACGGAGTATATGGAGAAGCACAGCGTGAGCCGCCTTATCGGAGCGCCTCCGGGCTATGTGGGTTACGACGAGGGCGGTCAGCTCACCGAAGCGGTGCGCCGCAAACCTTACGCGGTAGTGCTGTTCGACGAGGTGGAAAAGGCTCACCCAGACGTGTTCAACGTGCTATTGCAGATACTGGACGACGGCAGAGTTACCGACTCACAGGGCAGGACGGTGGATTTCAAGAACACCATAATTATCCTGACATCAAACCTCGGCTCGGACTACATTCTTGACGGCATCGACGAAAACGGGGTTATCTCCGACGAAGCGCGGGAGCAGGTAAACCGCGTGCTGAAAGGACATTTCCGTCCCGAATTTCTGAACCGTCTTGACGAGATTGTTTTCTACAAGCCGCTGACAAAAAAGGAAATTTACCCCATTATCGACCTTATGCTGGGCGATCTGAGAAGCCGTCTGAAAAGCAAGCAGCTTGACGTCGCCGTCACCGACGCGGCTAAGGACTACATTGTCAAGGAGGGCTACGATCCCGTTTACGGTGCCCGTCCGCTGAAACGGTTTATCCAGCGAAAACTGGAAACCATGATCGCGCGGAAGATCATCAGCGACAGCGCAGAGCCGTACTCTACGCTCAAAGTGGACTTCGACGGAAACGACCTGACGATAACAGAGGAACAAAAACAGTAAAAACGTCCCCGCGCGTGACAGCCGGAGATATGGAAGTATTTTAAATTCCTTATCCCGGCTTCGGCGGGGACGTTTTTTTCCGTGAGATTTTTCCTATTCCCTTGACTTTTTTGTCCAATGACAATATAATTATAGTAACAGTAAAAAATCAGGGGGATACCTATGAAACAATATTACGACAACAGGGAGCTGTCCTGGCTCAAATTCAACGAAAGAGTTCTTGAAGAAGCGGTGGATAAAAACGTCCCGCTCTGCGAAAGGCTCATGTTCGCGGCTATTTTCCAGTCCAATCTGGACGAATTTTTCATGATACGGGTGGGTTCTCTTTACGACCGCACCCTCGTCGACGCGGACGACCGTGAAAACAAGACCGACATGACCTGCAAGGAACAGCTTGACGCTATCTTCAAACGGGTAGCCGAGCTTACCCCCATGCGGGACAAGGCGTACAGCGGGATAATGTCCGAGCTGAGCGGCTACGGGGTCGAACAGGTGGATTTCAAGGCGCTCTCCAAGGAGGAGGAAAGCTACCTTAAAGCTTACTTCACCGCCGAGATACTGCCCCTCATCTCTCCGCAGGTCATCGACAAAAGACACCCGTTCCCGTTCCTCAAAAACAAGGAGATATACGCGGCGGCGCATCTGGAATCAAAGTCCTCGTCGGTAACGGTAGGTCTCGTTCCCGCCAGCGGAGCTTTTCAGCGGATAATTTTCCTGCCCGGAAGCAAACGCCGCTTCATGCTTGTGGAGGAGCTTATTCTCCACTATATGCCGCTTATTTTCGAGAACTACAAAATACTCGACAAGTCCCTTATGCGCATAACCCGCAACGCGGACATCAATATGGAAGAAGCTCTCTACGACCACGACGTTGACCTGCGCGACGTTATGTCCGAGCTGCTGAAAAAGCGGAAGAAGCTTTCTCCCGTGCGTATGGAGCTTTCCCGCAAGCTGGGTTCGGAGGCTGTGGATTACCTTTGCGAAAAGCTGGAGCTTAAGCACGACCGTATCTTCCATATGAAATCGCCCCTCGACCTTTCCTTTGTGTACCCGCTCAGAGCGCGTCTGGAGGAAAGTCTGCCCACTCTTTTCTACGGCAGAGCCGACCCTCAGCCATCCCGCGAGGTGGACAAGAACGCTTCCATGATCTCACAGATACAAAAGCGGGACATTATCCTTTCCTACCCATTTGAGACAATAAAGCCGTTCCTGCGGCTGCTTCACGAGGCGGCAAACGACCCCTCGGTGGTGTCCGTCAAAATAACCCTTTACCGCGTAGCCTCCGACTCGAAGGTGGTGGACGCTCTCATCGCCGCCGCCGAAAACGGCAAGGACGTTCTCGTCCTCGTGGAGCTGCGCGCCCGCTTCGACGAGGAAAACAACATCGGCTGGTCAAAACGTCTCGAGCACGCGGGGTGCAGCGTTATATACGGTCCCGAGAACCTGAAAGTTCACTCCAAGCTGCTGCTCATCACAAGAAAAACGGGCAGCGGAAAGATAGAGTACATCACACAGATAGGTACGGGAAACTACAACGAAAAAACCTCCGCGCTCTACACCGACCTTTGCCTTATGACCGCCAACCGCGAGATCGGCGAGGACGCTCTTACGGTGTTCAACGCACTGTCCACAAATACCCTTGCGGAACATACAAACAAGCTTCTGGTCGCTCCCCTGTGTCTGCAAAACAGGATCATTGAGATGATCGACGGTGAGATCGCCGCAGCCGAACGGGGCGAGGACGCCTTTATCGGGCTGAAAATGAATTCACTTACGGATAAAATACTTATCGACAAGCTTGTTGAAGCCTCCCAAAAGGGCGTGAAAATACGCATGGTGGTACGCGGCATATGCTGCCTTGTGGCGGGTATAAAGGATTACACCGACAATATCGAGATCACCAGCATTGTGGGACGTTACCTTGAACACAGCCGCATTTACATATTCGGCACGCCCGAGCGTATGAAGCTCTATATCAGCTCCGCAGACTTTATGACAAGGAACACTCTGCGCCGGGTGGAGGTCGCCGCGCCTATCTACGATACCCATGTGCGAAAAAGGATAATGCACATTTTCAGCGTCCTGACAAAGGACAACGTAAAGGCAAGGAAAATGCTCCCCGACAGCAGCTACGTTCACGTTGAAAACGACTGTGAACCTGTGGATTCTCAGGCGGCGTTTATCCGCGAGGCGTACGAAAACGCTTCGGCTGCCGCTTTGGGAAAAGGAAAACGCGTAAAACCCACGCTTGTCCAAAGGCTGAAAAGTACTCTGAAAAAGAAGTAACGCAGAAAAAAATCCCCGCGTTTTTGAGGAACTTTCTTGAAAGGTCGGTGTAATTGCGCTTTACCCTGCCCTTGTTGAGTTCGTAGTAGTCGCGCAAAATATTGAAAAAGGCATACTCTAACTCCATTTCCTGCGTTTTAACCATATCACTTCACCTCAATTTCAAGAGATTCCGACAGCAAATCGGTAATCTTCACTCTTATATTTCCCGCGTCGTCGGGTATCTCGTATTCGCCGGCAACAAACTCATTCTTTGCGGGAATATCCGTTACGGCAGGCTGTAAAACAGCGCCGTCATAGTTAAAGTCAATCATAACGCTCTCTGCAAGCTGTTTCCAATCGTCAACGGTTTCCTTCTCCAACGACAGCTTTTTCATTAAATTCATTGGGTAGAAAGACTTGATTACCAGCCTGTTGTCCTTACGCTCAACTACCGCCTCGGCTTCGCGCTTTAACTGCAAATCCGCCTTGTCGCGGAGAATATCAACAATTTCAATATCAAGATTGAAATCCGTAACCCGGGCAGTGAGATAATCTTTTAAATCGGGTTCGTGCCCCATACAGACCAGCGTGATACGCTCTACGGGTTCGCTCGGGTTATCCTGCTTGCGCTGCTCAAAGGTCTTGTAGGGCATATTCGCGATTAAGTCCGCCAAATCCGCCTTTGACGCTATATGGTTTACGGGCATGATCTTAACCATACGCCCGTCAAGTTCGCCGTCATAGACGTTCCCGCTGCCGAATTTCTCAATTTCAAGCGCTTCAATAATCAAATCCCGCGCTTCAAGCGGGTTGCGGAAAAAGTCGTAATTATTGACATTGTATACCTCAAAGCCCGTGTACTTCTCCTCATCGTCCTTAAGTTCCTCCGCAATGCCGATAAGCCGCTTTGCGGTGGTTTGAATTGCGCCGAGGTTGATGTCCGCGCCGATAAACCGCCTGCCGAGTTTCATTGCGACCGCTTGAGTTGTGCCGCTGCCCATAAAGCAGTCGAAAACTATATCGCCGGGGTCTGTCGACGCTTCAATTACACGTTTTAGCAGTGCTTCCGGTTTCTGCGTAGGGTAACCTATAAATTCGGAAGAAACAACGCCCATGCCGGGAATATCGTCCCAAATATTATCAACCGTTATTTCTTCAAGAATATCGTTCCCCTCTTGTTTACGGTAATACTTTACAGCGACTTTTCCGCCATTGGAGGCGTATACGCGCCTGTTTTTTTCATCAATAACCACATTGCCGTTCTTCGGCGCGTACAGAAGTCCTTGCTCGTTAAGTTTGCAAAGGCTTTCAAAAGTGTAGCTGCCCGGATCAGACGTTCTGAAATATCCACGCTCGTCTTTCATATATTTTTTTTCCGCTTCTTCAATGCTTAAGCGAACGGTTTTTACTTGTCTGTTCCATTTTGCGTTTTCCGGAGATTTGGCATAAACAATAAGATAATCCGAGCTGAAAGAATAATACTTTGCATAAACTTTCATTCCTCTGACAACCTGCCTGCGCCAGGTAATTTCATTGAGAAAATTATCGGCGCCGAAAATTTCGTCGCACAGCAGACGAATATGCGGCGCCTTTCTGTGGTCGCAGTGGATATAGATCACTCCGTTTTGCGAAAGCAGCTCCCGCATAATTATAATTCGCTCATACATAAACTGGAGATATTCGTCATTTGTCCAAATATCTCCATACTGTTTTTCCTCGAACGACGAACTGTCCGTTTCCGCCGTGCCGTAATCTTTTACCGATATTTTCTTTTTGTAATCAGCCTTGCTGTCAAACGGCGGATCTATGTAAATCAAATCAATTTTACCGCGGTAATCCTTCAGCAGATAACTCATAACCTGAAGATTATCACCCCAAAGTATCTTGTTGAACCAACCGTCCTTATCTTTTCCATAACTTTCTTTAAGCTGTGCGGGGTAGTACCGCACGGATTTAAACGGGCGTTTTCCCTTCCAAAAAAGCATAGGAAATCCATTTATAGGTTCAAATTCCCACATTTCATTGTGCGTTTTTTCGTTCATATACTTATATTCCCTTCCGCAATTCTGTGCAATATCGGTTTATTTTCGTTTCGGGCGGTTTCCGGAAATTATTTTAATGTACTCTGTTCCATTTTTTCCAATTTCCGAATTTATTATACACCAAGGCATTATTTCTGTCAAGAATAATAAAAAAAGCAATCAGGCAAGACGTACAAAGAGAATGCTGTGGACATCGTATGATTTTCTTTGAGGATAGATCAGCACCGTTCCGCACAGTAAAATCGGCGGAGTTTTCCATGTGGGAAAGCTCCGCCGATTTTGTTTTTTATTTAACGGTCAGTCCGTGGCAATCCAATCGTCGTACACAAGATGACGGAAATCGTCCACGCATATGGGCTTGGAGTAATAGTACCCTTGGGCAACATCGCAGCCGCAGTTATGCAGAAATTCCGCCTGTTCCTTGGTTTCCACACCCTCGGCTACCATATCCAGACCGATATCCTTAGACATTGAAATGGTATGGGAAATTATCTTCTTTCCCCTGTCCGAAAGCATGAACTCGCTGAAAAAGTCCCTGTCTATCTTGATAACGTCAAAGGGCGTGTTTTTAAGCATATTGAGGGAAGAATATCCCGAACCGAAGTCGTCCATAAGAAGCATATAGCCTCTCTCTTTCAGCTTTTTGATTACGTCGGCGTCTCCCGCGTTCTCCACGGTTTCGGTTATCTCCGTCTCGATCATGTCCTTGGGTATATTGTATTTTTCCACAAGGCTGTCAAGAACGTCGATAAACTTATCGTCGGAAAGATGAACTCTTGAAATATTTACCGATATGGGAACTGGCTGAACGCCGCTGTCTATCCAGCCGCGTATCGCTTTGCACGCCTGTTCCCAGATGTAACGGTCAAGCTTTATAATAAAGCCGTTCTTTTCAAATACGGAAATAAACTCCGCAGGCGGCAGCATTCCTTTTTCCGGGTGTATCCATCTCACCAGAGCCTCCGCGCCGACAACTCCGTCTGTGCTTATGCTGTACTTCGGCTGGAGATACATAACGAACTCGCCGTGATCGAGGGCGTAGTCCATTCTGTCCTCGATAAATTTTTTCGTGACAAGACGGCTTTCCTGATTATCCGTGTAGTAGCACACATTCTTGAGCGCGCTGCCTTTTATGCTCTGGCGCGCCATAGCTGTTCTGTCCCCCATTTTGCGCATGGGTATGCTTCGGTCTGTGACAATATACACTCCGAAAACGAGCTTATAGGATATGTCTCCGTAACAGCCGAGACGTTCCTCGATACGGGCGATAAGGCGTTCGATCTCTTCCGGCTTATCGTAGGACATGGCGATCATGAAAACATCAGCAGACAGGCGCGTGTAGACCTGTCTGTCGGTACAGACTGTGTCGAGACCGTTCTTGATATAGTTGAGTATTTCCGTCCCCTTTTCCTCGCCGTACTTAACGTTGATGAGCTTGAAATTTTCAATGTCAAACTGCACGATCGCCGCGTTACGGCTCTCGTCCTCAATAATGCGCTTTGCCTGACTGTTGAATACCTGCGGGTGCTTGTCATTGGTAAAGCTGTCGGTAATTATTTTGTTGAGTATTTCGGCGTTGTTCATTATTCTGAGATGTCCGATAATGCATTTTGCCGTAAGATCCTCATTGCGGTCGATCACTACCGTGAGGATGATCCACTTATACTCGGTATCGGAAAGGTCGCCCGACGTAACCGCGCGGAAAGGCACAGCAAAGTGATCCTCCTGTATCCGGATTTTGTCCGCACTGAGCAAATCGCGGCAAAACGCGCCGAGGACTGTTCTGTCCGCCTCATGAACATACGCGCTTCCGGCAAGCTGTTCAAGCGGATTTACGCTTCCGTCAATGATTGCGGAAAAAGCGCCGCCGGACAGAACGTCATAGCTGTCGTCGGAAAAATCCGCAACAAAAGCTCCCATATCATGAGTACGCGAAATAAAGTCGTTCAGAGCCTGAAAAATAGCTTTTCCCATAATTGTTTGCTCCCCTTTCTGACTAAGGCGCATTGCTGCGGCAGTTCAGTCGGTTTCAGCGTGTTCCAGCGACTTATTCAAAGCCGTTACATAAGCGGGAACGTTTATCATCTTAAGTCCATTTTTTGTCATATAACCGTTTACAATATGTCGTCCGCCGCAGAAATCCGCGGCAAGATTTTCGGAGAATTCAAATTTTTCCCCGCAGTTGCTTACAGCCAAAAACATGGCACTGCCGTTGACGGAGGTATAGCTGTCAAGAATATAAAAAACATTGGAGGACTTTTTTTCATCCGCCCTGATTTTTGACATTGTTGTTTTGGTATCGGTAATTTTAACCACAGTATTTTCAAGTTTTGCGTTGACGATCTGTCTGTCCACGATTTTCCGGGTAATCTCATCGTTTGAATACTCATGAATTTTTTCGTCGGTTCTGTCATATGTAAGGAATACTATTCTGCCGTCTCCGTCAACTGAACGGCAAATAAGGCATTCTTTGCGTCCGGGCATAAAAATCCCCCTAATTATTTATTAAAATCATTATACCACCGAGAGACAAAATTGTCAAATATTTTTCGCTAATTTACACATTTTTTGTATAAATTAACGAAAAACCATTACAATTTTTGCACAAATATTATGGAATTACCTCCTGCAACAAATATTCAAATAATTTTGTTTATCTGTTTCGGACAATATAAATTTGTTAAAAATATCTTATTTTTCCATGCATTCAGACATTATATCAGGTAAAAATATATAAATATGATTTTTTTCTAAAAAACTATTGACAAAAGTAAAATAATGTTATATAATATATAAGTCGCTTAAGCAGCATATAATAATATAATACGGCGAGATAGCTCAGCTGGCTAGAGCAATCGGTTCATACCCGATAGGTCGTGAGTTCAAGTCTCACTCTCGCTACCAGACAGGCTGCTGAAACATCGGCGGCTTCGTTTCGGCCCGTTGGTCAAGAGGTCAAGACGACGCCCTTTCACGGCGTAATCATGGGTTCAATTCCCGTACGGGTCACCAGAATTAACAAAAGACGAACACTCGCATTTGTGGGTGTTCTCTTTTTTGG
>JAMPIC010000035.1 GCA_023663025.1 Prevotella sp. | reverse complement strand
CCGCTCCCCCTCGGAATGGCTGTCGCCATTCCTCACCCTCTTCCCCGTTTCGGGACGAAAGGGATTTCGCCCTCTGCGGAGGGCGACCAAAGGGCTTCTCGCCCTTTGGAAACCTCGCCAGCTGCGCTCAGCTGGATCAGCTATGCCGCGGCTCCGCCGCAGAAAAAACCGCTACTCGTTCTGCTGTAAATTACAATTTAACCTCTCCCAAAAATATCCTCCGCACAAAACGCACGGAGGATATTTCTCAGCATATCTTAGTTCCGCCGACGGGACGTATATACAGGCAGTAACAGCTTCCCGCGCCGAAAAGCTTTTCCATGCCCGAAACAAATCCGTCCAGCATATCGTTGGGAACGAACGCCTGTATCGTTCCCGCGAAGCCTCCGCCGTGGACGCGGCATGCGCCCCGTCCCGCAAGAAGCTTTTCGGCGGTGTAAAGTCCCAAAACCATGCCCTGTCCGCGCGGGTCGGACGCGGCGAAAATGTTCTGCAAATATTTGAACGAGCTGTTTCCGCTTGCCGAAACATCCCGCAGGAACGCTTTAAGATCGCCTTTTTCCAGCGCGGCGGCTTCACGGTCTACCCGCTCGTTTTCGTCCCAGAAGTGCAGTGCGCGGGAAACGGCTCTGTCCCCGCAGCTTTCGCGGACAGCGGCGATATTCTCCCACAGCTGCTCGGGGGAAACGTCCCTCAGCTCGGATTTTCCGAAAAATTCCGCCACCGACTTCATTTCTACAGGAATAGCCGCATACTCGGGGGTAAGGTCGGCGTGATTTCCCTTTGTGTCCACAATACAAAGGCTGTGTCCGCTTGCGGCGAAATCGTAGTCTATGGACTTGATGACGGGCTGTTCGGGGTCTTTGAAGTCGATCTCGATAAATCCGCCCACAGACGAAGCCATCTGATCCATAAGACCGCTGGGCTTGCCGAAGTGTACGTTTTCGGCGTACTGCGCGATTTGGGCGATCTTTACCGCGCTGACGTTCCCGCCGTTGTAGAGGTGGGAAAGGATCGTCCCGATAAGCACCTCGAACGCCGCCGAGGAGGAAATTCCGCTGCCTTTCAGCACGCTCGACGTAGTGTACGCCTTGAAGCCGCCCACCGCGCAGCCGTTTCTGCTCATACCGTCGGCGACGCCCCTTATCAGCGCGGCGGAGGTGTTCCTGTCCTCCTCGCGGACGGACAGGTCGGCGGTATCGACAGCGTCCTGCGGGAAACCCTCGGACTTTACCGTGATGATACCATCGTCTGTGGGAACGACAAAGGCGATAACGTCAAGGCTCACCGCCGCCGCAAGGACTTTTCCCCGGTTGTGGTCGGTGTGATTTCCGCCTATTTCGGTACGTCCCGAAGCGGAAAAGATCATTGCGCCGGACGCGTCCCCGAACAGTTCCTCAAAGGATTTTTCGGCATTTTGGAAACGTTCTCTTTGGGCGGACAAGGCTTTTTTCCCATACAGTTTTTCAAGTGCGGCGTCGATGTTTTTCATATACAAGATCTCCTTTTGGATTTATTTTACAGCTATAAAAGCAGCCTGACAGCAGGTCAGCGCAAACACCTCCGCTTCCGCAAATCCGCATTCGCGGAGCAGATCAAGGCTTTCGGAAACCGTTATCGGGAAATAGCTTTTTCCGTATCTTTCCAAATGCTTGCGGCAAGCTTCGGGAGAACGTCCCCGTTTAAGCTGAAAATTCTCCCAGCGTTTCAGATAAAGCTTTTCAAGGGATTTTCCCGACGGTGCGAAATTTTCCGCAGTGATCAGCATCCCGCCCTTTTTCAGGGCGCGGAAACAATTTTGCAGAGCGGTTTTCCTTTCGGGAATTTTCAGATAGTGATTGACCAAAATGGCGGTCACAACATCAAATTCATCGCAAAAATCCGTATCGGAAATATCGGAAATGAGAAATTCCGCCTCGGGAAACGGGAAACGGCTTTTGGAAATCTCGATCATTTCCGCGGAAATATCCGCAAAAACAAATCTTTCAAGCGGTATCTTCCCAAACGCCGCTTCTGCGGTTTTTCCCGTGCCGCAGCCGATATCCAGCCACGACAGAGGTTTATTTCCGTAAATTTCCGCCGTTTCCGCGATCTGTCTGTACAGATAATCGCAGAAAGGAACGGTGCGTTTTATTTCCTCATCGTAATCCTTTGCCGCAAAAGCGGAAATATTATTCATTTCGGATATTTCCTTTCTGTTTGCGGAATTTCCCGCTGATCGGCTAATCCGCGTCATAGAAAAGACGGTAATTTTTCTCCGAGTGGGAGTACACGCTCATAACCAGTCCTATGCAGACGAACATACTCGCCATACTCGTTCCGCCCTGACTTACGAACGGCAGGGGAACGCCGATAACGGGCATTACTCCCAGCACCATTCCCAAATTAAGGATACAGTGAATAAATATCATGGAGAACACGCCTATGCACATGAATTTCCCCAGATCGTCCTTGGCGATCCTGCTGTCGATAACGATTTTCAGACATATAAATGACAGCGCGGCGATAAGCGCGATGCAGCCGAGAAAGCCGAAGCACTGTCCCACATAGGTGAAAATAAAGTCGTTCTGAACGTAGGGGACGGCGACGTATTCGTCCGCGAAAAGTCCCTTGCCGAAAAGCTGTCCCGAACCGAGAGCAAGCTTTCCCCAATACTGCTGATAGGCGATGGCGGCAAATTCGGGGTCGTTCATGGGATCTTCCTGAAACAGCACCAGAAACCGCAGTTTTTGGTGCGGGAGCATTATCTTCTCCCACAGCACCCACACCGCGGCCGGCGCGGCGATCAGACACGGAAGTATGTACTTCCACGAAATTCCCGCCGCGAACATCATGCACACGAACATGAAAAAGAACACCAGCGCCGTTCCGTCGTCGCCCTGCGCCACAACAATAAGCGTGGGGATCGCTCCGTGAAGGCACAGCAGCGCAACGTGTCCGATATGGTTTATCCTGTCCCCAACCTTTGAAAGGTGCAGGGCGAAGGACATTACAAAGGCTATTTTCAGCACCTCCGAGGGCTGAAGCGTTGTGGGGCCGAACTTTATCCAGCCTATGTCGTCCGCGCTTTCGCTGGGTCTGTAACCAAGGGAGGTAAACGTAAGCAGGGTAAGTCCCACGGCGGCGGGGACGTACAGAAACCACAGCTTTGTAAATTTATGGTAATCCATCGCCGACATTATCAGCGCGGCAGCCGCTCCCGCGCACAAGCAGACGAATTGCAGCTTATACATATTTCCGTGGTGCTGGAGGCTTACTATTTCGTTCTGCACCAGCGAGTACATAAGCGTCACCGAAAACATTGCCACGCCGCAGACCGCGAGAAACAGCGGCTTGTCAAGCTTGCGGAAGTACCGGAGCAGCGCCCCGAAAACGGTTTTTATCATTTGATTTCCTTTCCCGCCGCTCAGGCTGCGGCGGCTTCATGTTGTCTACCGAATATTATACCTTATAAGACGCCGCATTTCAAGAGGTTTTGAGTATTTGTACCAAATTGTAATTATTCGCCGATATAGTAATCGTCGGGGTCGAAATATTCCTCGCTGATATTTTTTTCCAGCACCTCGAAAATGTAGTCGTACCCGAAGCGGCTCATATTCTTCACTCCGTGGGACTCCGCAAGCTCGCGGCTGTAGCCGGAAAGCGGGTAAAGCCTTACGTCGTGATAGTTCCCGTCGTAATGGGTGATCACGGGGACAAGCTCTATGTTGCCTATGACGGGCTGCTGATCCTCCTCCGCGCCCTCGTCGGTGCGTATGGAAACGTTGAATTTCAGCACACCGCCGATAAGGTTCTGCCCCACGCTCTGGGCGGAAATGAAGTTCCCCAGAGAATACGCGCACAGGGCGGTCGAGCCGTCCTCGCACTCTATCTCCTCGATATCCCGCAGGACGTGAGGGTGATTGCCGATGATGATATCCGCGCCCGCGTCCGCGAGAATTTTCGCGGTATTGCGCTGATAGTCGGTGATAACGTCGGAATTTTCCACGCCCCAGTGGAGAGCAACCACGCACACGTCGGAAATTTCCCGCGCCGCGGCTATTTCGGACTTCATCGTCTCGACGTCGTAAGCGTCCCCTATGGAAAGCTCGCTGCCCGCGGGCAGGCTCAGACCGTTCAGGGACTCGGTGTAGGACAGGAACGAGAACCGTATCCCGCCGAAGTCGGCTGTACGGATATCCGCTCTGTCGGCGGCGTTTCGGTAAGCTCCGCAGACCACGGCGTTTTCGCGGCTGTCCCAGTAGTCAAGGCAGGCGATAAGTCCCGCCTCGTCCTTGTCGAGGGTGTGGTTGTTGGCGATGGTGAACACGTCGAAGCCCATATCAAGCATATGATCCCCCAAAGCCTTGGGACTGTTGAACCTCGGGTATGTGGACGGCTCGAACTCGTCGTTGCAGATAAGGGTCTCCTGGTTTATTATCGCCATATCCGCGCGGCGGATAAGATTTTCCGCGTTTTTGTAGGCGTACCCGAAATCGTAGCCTCCGTTCCCGTCGCGGGCGGCGGCTTGCTTGTAGATGCTGGAATGTATAAGGTTGTCCCCCACGGCTGCCACGCTCACGGTGGCAAATTCGGGTTCGGACTTCGCCGTTGCTGTTTCCTCGGAGGAAACGCTTTCCGTCGGCGCGGACGTTTCGGGGACGGTTTCCGAGGCTTCCGAAAGGGACGGACTGTCCGCCGGAATATTTTCCATGACGGGAGTTTCGCGGTTCACGTCCGAGCAGCCCGCAAGGAATATTCCCGCCGTAATTATCAAGGTGATTATTTTTTTCATATATTGTCAATACTTTAACCAAAACAAGGTAAAAAGCACAGCTCCTTTCACAAATTTGTCAATTACATTATAAAATATTTTACGGGAAATTGCAATCATTTTCATAAAAATATATTGAAATGATAGGGATTATGTTATATAATGTAAATATATACGTCAAAATAGTTAGCTTTATCTAATTCTATCAAAAGGAGCGCGGTCATAATGAGAAAATTTTCCACCCAAACGCCCGATATCTGCCGTGAAACCGTATGCGGACTGATAACCGAAATGCGTGAGCTTCCGTCCATGGACTTTTCGGAACTTTCACCCGAAAAGACCGCGCTTATAGCGGTCGACCTGGTAAACGGCTTTATCCGCGAGGGAGCAATGTCCTCCCCCCTTATCGAGGGGATAATCCCCCATGCGGTCAGCCTTGCCGAAAAATGCAGGGACGCGGGCATTCCCATCGCAGCCCTTGCCGACTGCCATAACGAGGACTGCGCCGAGTTCGCGTCTTTCCCGCCCCATTGCCTGAACGGAACAAGCGAAAGCGAGCTTGTGGACGAGCTGAAAGCCGTGGGAGGGTACTATCTCATAAAGAAAAATTCCACAAACGGATTTCACGAAAAGGACTTTATGCACGAGCTTGTCCGCAGTCACAAAATAAACACCTTTGTGATCGCGGGGGACTGCACCGATATCTGCGTTATGCAGCTTTGCCTGACCCTTAAAACATGGTTCACGGCGCAGAACAGAACGTCGGAGATAATCGTTCCGCTGAACTGCGTGGAGACCTACGACAGTCCCGATCACAACGCGGACTTTATGAACATCGCAGCCTATAAGCTGATGAAAGACAGCGGCATAAAATTTGTTTCCGAGATCAAATGAGAAGGGGGCGTTTGCTATGAACAAAACAGCGCGAAATCTTACCATGCTCACCGATTTCTACGAGCTGACAATGGCTAACGGCTATTTCGAGAACGGCATGGGCGATACGATATCCTATTTCGATATGTTTTTCAGAAGCGTTCCCGACGAGGGCGGCTTCGCCATAATGTGCGGTCTCGACCAGATGATCGACTATATGAACGATCTCAGCTTCGACGACGACGATATCGAGTACCTGCGGGCAAAGGGAATTTTCAGCGAAAAATTTTTGGAGTACCTGCGGGACTTCCGTTTCTGCTGCGACGTATGGGCAGTCCCCGAGGGCACGCCCATTTTCCCGGGAGAGCCTGTGGTGACCGTCCGCGGACCCGCAATTCAGGCGCAGTTTGTGGAGACAATGGTTCTCATCTGCATAAATCATCAGAGCCTTATCGCCACAAAGGCGAACAGGATCGTCCGCGCCGCCGAGGGCAGACCCGTTATGGAGTTCGGCTCGAGACGGGCGCAGGGCTGCGACGGTGCGATCTACGGGGCGCGGGCTGCGTACATCGCGGGCTGCTGCGGCACCGCCTGTACGATCTCCGACAAGGAAATGGGCGTTACCGCGCTGGGAACTATGGCTCACTCATGGATACAGATGTTTGACAGCGAGCTTGAAGCTTTCCGCGCCTATGCGAAATGCTATCCCAATGGCACAACGCTTTTGGTGGACACCTACAACGTGCTGAAATCGGGAGTTCCCAACGCCATAACGGTATTCAAGGAAATGCGGGCAAGGGGCGAAAAGCCCGCGGGAATACGCATCGACAGCGGCGACATAACCTACCTGTCCAAGCGGGCAAGACAGATGCTGGACGACGAGGGTTTCCCCGACGTGAAGATAGTTGCTTCCAATTCGCTGGACGAATACATCATTCGGGACATTCTCGTTCAGGGCGCTAAGATAGACAGCTTCGGCGTGGGCGAGCGAATGATCACCTCCAAGTCCGAGCCTGTTTTCGGCGGCGTTTACAAGCTTGTGGCGGTTGAAAGGGACAGCAGGATAATCCCAAAAATAAAGCTTTCCGAAAACGTCAGCAAGATAACAAACCCCGATTTCAAAGAGGTCTGGAGACTTTTCGACACCTCCACGGGAATGGCGATAGCCGACGTGCTGACCTGCCGGGGCGAAATAATCGACGATACCAAGCCGTATGAGATATTCGACCCCGACCACACCTACAAGCGCAAGCTTTTGGAGCATTTCAGCGCGGTGCGGCTTCTCGAGCCTATTTTTGTGGACGGCGGCTGCGTTTACGAAAGACCCTCCGCCTACGATATCCGCGAATACTGCGCCGCTCAGCTTAACACCATCTGGGACGAGGTTAAGCGTTTCGAGCACCCGCACAAGTACTATGTGGATCTGTCTCAGCAGCTTTGGGAAAAGAAAAACGAACTGCTGCACAAAGAATATAAGGGTTAAGCGGGATAAATTTTTCCGCTGAAATTGGGTATCATACTTGACAGAAAACACCGATTATGATATAATCGAAACTGTACCAAATCAGTATATTTTACAAAGGAGTGATCAGTATGGACAAATACGAGTGTCCCTGCTCATACGTTTACGACGAGGCTAAAGGCGATCCCGACGGAGGAATAGCTCCCGGCACAAAGTGGGAGGATATCCCCGAGGATTGGGTATGTCCCGTATGCGGTCTGAGCAAAAGCGAATTCACCAAGCTTTAAAAAGCGGCGGCAGTCCACATAAGTGCGGACTGCCCGCACTTTATTAAAAGGAGAGAAAAATCATGCTGAAGCTGAAAGAAAATCTTTACTATGTGGGCGCGGTCAACCCAAATCTGCGGGTGTTCGACATCATTATGAAAACCGAGTACGGCACTACCTACAACGCGTACCTCGTCAGAGGCGAAAAGACCGCTCTTGTGGAGACGGTGCACGACCGCTTCGGAGACGTTATGACGGACAATATCCGTCAGATATGCGACCCCTCCGAGATAGACTATGTTATTTTCAACCACACCGAACCCGACCACAGCGGCTCGATCGGCGAGATACTGAAAGCCAATCCCGACGTTACCGTCGTGGGTTCGGCGGCGGCGGTGAAGAACATCTCCAATGTTGCCAATACCGAATTTAAGAGCATGACCGTCAAGAACGGCGATACTCTCGACCTGGGCAAGGGCATTGTTCTGGAATTTATTTCCGCGCCCAATCTTCACTGGCCCGACAGCATTTTCACCTATGTCCCCGCGTTAAAGACCGTGTTTACCTGCGATTTCCTCGGTTCGCACTACTGCGAGCCGCTCATCACCGACGACGATATAACCTATCCCGAAGCTTACGGCGAGGCGTTCGCGTACTACTATGCGGCTATTTTCGGACCGTTCCCCAAGTTTGTCCGCGACGGTCTGGCGAAGCTTGAAGCGCTGGATTTCGACATGGTGTGCTGCTCCCACGGTCCCGTGCTGAAAAAGGGCGTCAAGCGCGCTATGGAAAAGTACGCGGAATTTTCCGCGTCCAAGGATACGGGCAGAACGGCGGCGATCTTCTACGTTTCGGCATACGGCTACACCAAAGCGGCTGCGGAGCGTTACGCCAAAAAGCTGGAGGAACTGGGAGTTTCCGCCAAATGCTACAACGTTATCGAGCACGACATGAGCGAGATATCTGCGGCGATAGGCAGCTCCGCGGGACTTGTTTTCGGTTCGCCCACGATCAACCGCGACGCGCTTAAACCCGTTTGGGACGTGCTTTCCGTTGTGGACGCCATCACCAACCGGGGCAAGCCCTACGGCGTGTTCGGTTCATACGGCTGGAGCGGCGAAGCCTGCGCAATGCTTGAAGCCAGAGCGGACGGTCTGGGACTGAAAAAAGTTCACGACGCTTATAGATGGCTGCTCAAACCCACCGAGGACGACCTGAACCAAATCGACAAGCTTGCGGAGGAATTTGCCGCTGCTTTGAAGTAAAAAAATCCTCCTATGGTGAAATAAAAGCCATAGGAGGATTTTTGTATGCGGACGTTACCCGTCCGCTTTTTCTTTTTTGAGGTCAGTTCCGCCGACGTCAGCCTTTTTCGCGGCAGCGTCCGCGGGGGACGGAAGCGGCGTAAATTCGGGATACCCTGCCTGCTCGGAAATTACCTTGTAAAATGGGATCATAAGCAGCAGCTTAAGATGTAGGACCGTTCCGTAAAGAGCAAACGGAGCTATCCATATCGTAGTCACTGTCGTTATGGAGATAAAGATCAGCAGGACATGGAGTATTGCCTCGGCGGTCAGCGCGAACCTGTTCATTGTTCCCGCGATAAATTCCAGAATGAAAACCGCCAGCGCAGACGCCGGAAGTATGACCGAAATCTGCGGAAGGGCTTTATCCATGCGTATCATATACGGAACGCCGAAAAAAGAATACAGCCCGAAAAAAGCCAATATTCCTATTGACATAACGAGAGTGTACTTGAATACCCGTTCAATGCTCCCGCGTATGGCGTCGGCGCAGTCCCGCTTGTGAACGTCGTCCAGAGAGGGAATATCTTTCGGTTCAACGTTTATCTCGAACTTAAACCTGCTCATTGCGCATTCTCCTTTCGTCCGCGCCGGAGGACGTTCAGCCGCCGTTTCCGTCCTCTTCGGGGACGGGATTTATCTCGTTGCCCGAGACGTAGTTCGTCCACATTTCAACGGCGTTTTCGTAGTTTCGGCGGAACTTCTCCTCGTTCATGCCTATGCCGCCGTGAGGCTCTCTGAAAGCGGCGAACAGCCCGCTCGGGAAAGCCGCGTACTCAATATCCTCGGCAATGCCCGTTCCGTCCAGGCTGTAGCCCAGTTCGCCCACGTTTCCGTCGCCCGGGAAATCCCCGCTTATGTCGGCGAAAACCCCGTCGACAATGCCCACGGCTTCGCAGGCTTCCTCGTCGGCGATGATGATAACGGTGTCACCCGCCTGAAATTCCGCCACCAGCTTCGTCTGGTCGGACTGCCGCGTGTAAAGGTCATTGGGGTCGTCCCCCATCACCGCGGGAGCGTAAAACACTCTCACGTCCACCTTGCCGTCGCCGTTGAAGTCCTCGCAGTACCGCTCGAAAAGCTGCTCGAAGCTTTCGGTGTAGAACTGGAAAGCGTCGTCCTTGGCGATTATCATAACCGAAACGTCCGGCTCCACCTTTGTGGCGATGTCGTAGATCAGGAACGCCAATATAAGGAACAGCGCCGTACCGATGATGATGTACATTTTATTGTGGTAAAAGAAGTTGCTTATTTTTTCCCAAACCGTGTAGCGGCGTACCTCAACCTCGGGCTTCGGCACGTCCTCCTCCGAAATTACCCCCTGCTTCAGCTTTAGAAGCTCCAGCTTTTCCTGCCTGAGCTTTTCGGCGTAGCGTTCTCTTTCCTTGCGTTCCCGGTCGGCTCTCGCCGCTTCGAGCTCGCTTTGGCGTTTCAGCTCCTCGGCGCGTTCCCGCTCGTTCACCTCGCGGTAGACGTCCATAAAGGATTTCCCCTTTTGCTTTTTGCCGCTGTCCCCGAGCGGTTCGTTCTTTTCGTTATCCGTCATAACAGGTCCTTTCGTTTTTAGAGATTAGAGATTAGAGGATAGAGGTTAGAAGCCGATGCCTATTCGCTGTGACTGCCGATGTAGAATTTGCAGGCTTCCACGATAAATTTTGCTTTGCTGATGTTTCGGGTTTTGCAGTAATCGTCTATGATAGAGAAATCCTCGGGCTTCACATTGACTTTTAACTGTTTATAATTTGCTTTGTTATATTTATTGCTTGCCCTTATATGTGCTTTGCTGACAGCCATTAAAATTTAGCTCCTTTTGCAATTTATCTAAAATGTACAATCCGATAACATTGTACTATTATATTTTTGTGTATATTTTCCCTCAAAATCATATTGACAGCAACCGTATACTATGTTATAATCATATTAAAGCAATCCTCTAAATATATGACAAATTTTGTAGGGGACGGGTTTCCCGTCCCGCCGTAACAGTACACTGTATTTAACCCTGCGGGCGGGGCAACCCCGCCCCTACAAAAAGGCGTTTTTACAGTATTGCTATAAAAAAACTTGAAAGGAAATGCTTATGGACTGTAACAAATTCAGCTTTGACGCGCTGTTTTCAACAGAGCAATTCATAGTCTACGAATCGGAAGCGCTGCTTTCGGCATACAAGGAATTAAACGACGTTATCGAACAGTACATAGCGGACGACATTATCCGCTCAAAGGTTGAATCCGCCGCCCTTTCCTGCTCAATGGAGGCGCGGTGCTGCTCCTTTGAACAGGGCTTCTGCTTCGCGGTAAAGCTGCTGAAAAAAATAAACGAAATAACGGTATCGGAGCGGTGAGCGCTCCGATACTTTTTTCACGGTTAAAACTCCAGCTTCTTGTTCAGATAATCCACAAGCTCCTCGATTTTTACACGTTCCTGAGCCATAGTGTCCCTGTCGCGAACCGTCACGCAGCCGTCTTTCTCCAGCGTGTCAAAATCGTAGGTTATGCAGAACGGCGTGCCTATCTCGTCCTGTCGGCGGTAACGCTTGCCTATCTGTCCTGCCTCGTCGTAGTCCACGCTGAAATGCTTTGAAAGCATTGTGTACACCTCGGTTGCCTGTTCCTTAAGCTTTTTGGTGAGGGGCAAAACCGCCGCCTTTATTGGCGCAAGGGCGGGGTGCAGGTGCATAACCGTCCGCACGTCGCCCTCGCCGATTTCCTCCTCGTCGTAAGCCTCGCAGACGATCGACAGGAACAGCCTTTCCACGCCGAGAGACGGCTCTATGACGTAGGGAACGTACTTCTCGTTTGTCTCGGGGTCGAAATATTCAAGGGACTTGCCGCTCGTCTTAATGTGCTGGGTAAGGTCGTAATCGGTGCGGTCGGCGACGCCCCAAAGCTCGCCCCAGCCGAAGGGGAACAGGTACTCGAAGTCGGTTGTCGCCTTTGAGTAGAAGCAAAGCTCCTCGGGGGAATGGTCGCGGAGACGGAGGTGTTCCTCTTTCAAGCCGATGCTCAGCAGGAAGTTTTTGCAGTATGTCCGCCAATATTGAAACCACTCCAAGTCCGTGCCGGGCTTGCAGAAAAATTCAAGCTCCATCTGCTCAAACTCACGCACGCGGAAAATGAAGTTGCCGGGGGTAATTTCGTTTCTGAACGACTTGCCCACCTGCGCCACGCCGAAAGGAACTTTTTTCCGGGTGGTGCGCTGAATGTTGGCGAAATTTACAAAAATTCCCTGCGCTGTCTCGGGACGGAGATACAGCTCCGCCTTGCTGTCCTCGGTAACGCCCTGAAACGTCTTGAACATAAGATTAAACTGCCTTATGGGCGTGAAATTTTTCTTGCCGCAATTGGGGCACTTTATATCGCTTTTCTCGATGAAATCGGACATCTGCTCGTTAGTCCAGCCCGTGGGGTTTTCGTCGGTCTGGCTCTCGATAAGCTGGTCGGCGCGGTGACGGGTCTTGCACTCGCGGCAGTCCATAAGCGGGTCGGAGAAGCCGCCCAAATGCCCCGAAGCAACCCAGGTCTGGGGGTTCATAAGAATTGCGCTGTCAAGACCCACGTTGTAGGGGCATTCCTGCACGAATTTTTTCAGCCACGCGTTTTTGATATTGTTTTTCAGAAGCGCGCCCAGCGGACCGTAGTCCCAGGTATTGGCAAGTCCGCCGTAAATTTCCGAGCCGGGGTAAACAAAGCCCCTGCCCTTGCAGAGCGCGACGATTTTGTCCATGGATTTTTCAGTCATTTCAGAAACCACCTTTTAAATTTATCGGAACATATAGATAATTATATTCCAAATTCAGCCTGTTGTCAATAGATAAGGCTTTAAAGCCGCGAAAAAATTGCGGCAGTACGGCAGCACGGCAGTACGGCTGTACGGGAATTTACTGCATACCGAGAATATTCTCTATCTTTTCCAGTTCTTCCGCCGAAAATTCGAGATTTTTCACAGCTCCCGCGTTTTCAACAAGCTGCTCGGGACGGCTCGCTCCCACAAGCACGGTCGTGACCTTGCCTTTCCTCAGTATCCATGACAATGCCATCTGGGAAAGCTTCTGACCTCTCTCGGCGGCGATCCCGTTCAGTGCGCGGAGCTTTTTCAGCATAGCCTCGTCAAGCTCGCTGCCGATCCATGTTTTTCCTCTGCCCACGCGGGAATCCTCCGGAATGCCGTTAAGATAGCGGTCGCTGAGAAGTCCTTGATAAAGCGGCGAGAACACAGCCAGTCCGAAACCCTCTTTTGAGGCGAAGTCGTAAAGTCCGTCGCTTTCGATCCAGCGGTTGAGCATGGAGTAAGAGGGCTGATTTACCACAAACGGCGTTTTCAGCTCGCGGAAAATTTTCAGGATATCCGCCGTTTGTTTTTTGCTGTAATTGGAAATTCCCACATAGAGAGCCTTTCCCCGGCGGACGGCGTTGTCCAATGCGAGAGCGGTCTCCTCAAGGGGAGTGTCGGGGTCGAAAATATGGTGGTAATAAATGTCAACATATTCCAATCCCAAACGTTTCAGGCTCTGATCGAGAGAAGCGGTCAGATACTTGCGGGAACCGTTTTTGTCCCCGTAAGGTCCGGGCCACATATCATAACCCGCTTTGGTGGTGACGATGATCTCGTCCCGGTATTCTCTCAAGCCGCGGTCAAGTATGCGGCGGAAGTTTTCCTCGGCTGAGCCGTTATAGGGACTTCCGTAATTGTTGGCGAGGTCAAAATGCGTAATGCCAAGATTGAACGCTGTGCGGCAGATATTCTCCATGTTGTCGAACCTGTCCGCGCTGCTGAAATTGTGCCACAGTCCCAGCGAGACTGCGGGAAGCTTCAGTCCGCTTTTGCCGCAGCGGTTGTACACCATTGTATCGTAGCGTTTGTCGTCCGCAATAAACATAAGTATCGTCCTTTCGTACAAATTTCCGAAAAACGTCCGCAAGGCGGGAGCTATGCGGACGTTTTCTGCCGGCGGTGATATTATTTGCCGTAGTATGCTTTTCTGTAAAGCTCTTTAAGTTCGTCAATTCTGGGAAGTCTGGGGTTGGCGGTGGTACACTGATCGTCGAACGCCTTGTAGGCAAGACTTTCAAGAGCCTCGTTGTAGGTCTTTTCGTCGATATAGGAACGCTTATCCTTTTCGCCCGCTTCCTTGATGGAGAGAGGTATGCCGACCTCTTTCATGAGCTTTCTTACCGCGTCGGCAAGAGCCTTAACGCCCTCCCGATCGGAAGCGTCCTGGGGAACGAAGCCCATCATTTTGGCGATCTCCGCGTAACGCTCGGGAGCGATATAGTGGTCGTACTTAGGCCATGCCGCAAACTTTGTGGGCGTGGGCTGACCGTTGTACTCGATAACGTGAGGCAGCAGGTAAGCGTTTGCAAGACCGTGAGGAATGTGGAACTCTCCGCCCAGCTTGTGAGCAAGCGAGTGGTTCACGCCGAGGAACGCATTGGTGAACGCCATTCCCGCGATACAGGAAGCGTTGTGCATCTTCTCTCTCGCAACGGGATTTGCGGTGTTGTAGGAGTCGGGAAGATACTTGAACACAAGCTTGATCGCCTGGAGAGCGAGAGCGTCGGTGTAGTCGTTTGCCAGAATGGAAACGTAAGCCTCGATAGCGTGGGTGAGAACGTCAAGTCCCGTGAACGCCGTTGAGGACTTGGGCACCGTGTAGACGAACTGAGGATCTACGATGGCGATGTCGGGGGTAAGCTCGTAGTCCGCGAGAGGGTACTTCATATTCTTGGACTTGTCGGAAATTACCGCAAAGGACGTTACCTCCGAGCCTGTTCCCGAGGTGGTGGGAATTGCCACCATCTTAGCCTTTTTGCCCAGCTTGGGGAACTTGTAAACTCTCTTGCGGATATCCATAAACTTCTGAGCCATACCCACGAAGTCCGCGTCGGGATTTTCGTAGAACAGCCACATAGCCTTGGCAGCGTCCATAGCCGAGCCGCCGCCGAGGGCGATAACAACGTCGGGTTTAAAGGAGTTCATTACCTCCGCGCCCTTGCGCACCGTCGTAAGGTCGGGATCGGGTTCAACCTCGCTGAAAATTTCGATAGCGGGCTGGGTGGCGTTCTTTTCCAGCTGATAGATTACCCTGTCAACATAGCCGAACTGCACCATGCCGGGGTCGGCGACGATCATAGCCTTGTGGATATCGGGCATCTTAGCCAGATACTGAACGGAACCGGGTTCAAAATAGATCTTTTCGGGAACCTTAAACCACTGCATATTCAATCTCCTCTTTGCAACTTTCTTTCTGTTTACAAGGTTCTTGGCGGTAACGTTCTCCGAAACGGAGTTCTTTCCGTAAGAGCCGCAGCCCAGCGTAAGGGAGGGCGCCATGGAGTTGTAAACGTCGCCTATCGCGCCGAAAGAAGCGGGGGAATTTACCACTATACGGCTTGCCTGCATAGTTCCGCCGTATCTTTCGATGATCTCTTCGTTTGAGGAGTGGACGACCGCAGTGTGTCCCGCGCCGTGCTTGAGCATTTCCTCGCACATTTCAAAAGCCTGATCTGTGCTTTTGGCTTTTACGACCGCAAGAACGGGAGAGAGCTTTTCAAGCGCAAGGGGGTACTTGTTTGCGTCCGTACCGGGCAGCTCCACGCAGAGGACTTTGGTCTCCTTGGGAATGGCGATACCCGCTTTTTCGGCGATCTGCCAGGGGTACTGACCAACAACCCAGGGCTGCACAGCCATTTTTTCAACGTTGATGACAACGTCTTGAATTTTTTGAATTTCGTCGGGCTTGGCGAAGTAGCAGCCGTGGTATTTCATGAAGTCCACAGCCTCGTTGTAAACCTCGGCATCGATGATGGCGGCCTGCTCGGAAGCGCAGATCATACCGTTGTCGAATGATTTGGAAAGAACCAGATCGTGAACAGCCTGCTTGATATTGGCTGTCTTTTCAATATAGCAGGGGGTATTGCCGGGACCTACGCCGAGGGCGGGTTTGCCGGCGGAGTAAGCGGCTTTAACCATTCCGGGACCGCCCGTCGCGAGGATAGTCGCAACGTCGGGGTGGTTCATGAGAAGTCCCGTAGCCTCAACGGAGGGATACTCGATCCACTGTACGCAGTGCTTGGGAGCGCCCGCCTTGACAGCGGCGTCGCGGACGATCTCCGCGGCTCTCTTGGAACATTGCTGGGCGGAGGGGTGGAAACCGAAGATAATGGGGTTTCTCGTCTTGGCGCAGATGATAGCCTTGAACAGCGTGGTGGAAGTAGGATTGGTAGTGGGAGTTACGCCGCAGACGATACCTACCGGCTCGGCTATCTCCATATAGCTTTCATCGATGTTGTCCTCGATAACGCCGACGGTTTTCTCGTGCTTGATGGAGTGCCAGATATACTCGGTGGAGAAGATATTCTTGGTGACCTTGTCCTCGAAGATACCTCTGCCCGTTTCCTCGACAGCCATTTTGGCAAGCTCCATCTGGGCGGAAAGTCCCGCCAGAGCCATTGCCTCCGTGATTTTGTCCACCTGCTCCTGGTCGAGAGCCATATACTCTTCGAGAGCTTTTTTGGCATTGCTTACAAGAGTGTTGATCATCTCGGCAGTTTCGGTTTTGGGAGCTTCCGCAGCGGGAGCAGCGGGAGCGGCTTGAGCCTTCGGATCGGTCTGAACCGGTTTCTCCGCTTTGACTTCCGTTACCGCAGCGGGAGCGGTCTGAACCGCTTTTTCTTCCTTGACCTCCGTTACCGCAGCGGCTGCCGCCGTTTCCGCCTTGGGAGGTCTGCCTCTCCTTTTGGGTGTCTGCTGCTCGGCTGCGGCTGTTTCAGCCTTGTTTTTTCTGGGTCTGCCTGCCATTATTGATTCCGCCTTTCATTTAATTTATTATTTTAGCGTGCGCTAAATGTTTGTTAAATTTATAACAATCTTATTGTACCACAACCGGCACAGCGGGTCAATGAACATATTGTTAATTTTATAACAAACTTTTGTCATCAATCGTATCCGCGTATTACATATTTTGTAAGAAAGAATTTCTTTGTCCGAACAGTTAGGGGTAATTGTAGTATACACATATTTAATTATAAATCATGAGGAAAAGTTTGTCAATACCGGAAAAACATTTTGATTGATAAATTGTAATTTAGCGCAAAAACAAAACGACAGCGCATCACGCGGCGAAGCCGCGACTAAAAAGTTCGCCAGCCTTTCAAGGCTGC
>JAMPIC010000034.1 GCA_023663025.1 Prevotella sp. | reverse complement strand
ATTAAGGGGGGGTTTATTATTACTATGCAAGGTGGAGGTTATTTGACGCTTACGGCGTAAACGCCGTACCCCCCTTTTATGATTTCATATAATACCAGCTCCTTGAATTTTATTAGCAGTATGATTTTTACCGCTTTAAAATAACCCCACGACGACGCGAGCCGACTTCTTTTTGGAAACTCGTCTAAATCCGCAAGCAAACTTTAATAGGTTAATGTCTTAAATCAAAAGCTTGACAAAAAAACGATACTGTGATAAACTGTTGTATAGTTATCACAGTATCGCTTAACTTTTCCACGGCACAGCACCAACGTCCCATATTTGAGATATAGTTGTTTGCATGACAAAAATTGCCATAAATTTTGATAATGCAGGAATATGCCATTAATAAAATTGGGTTTTATTTGGTCCTTAAAAGATAGAAAACTTTGCGAAAAAATTCAAAAAGTCACAGTAAAATACAATAATCGCACAGGTGAGAGGTAAATCAAATGGCTTAAAACCGTCATTTGTTTGAACCTCACTAAAAACCGGAAAAGTTAAAAAAGCAATAAGGGATTAGTATAAGCTGCTTTACCGTAAAATAATCTTTGACCGAAAAATCGGCGGCGGAGAAGAGTTTGTTCTTCCCCGCCGCCTGTTCGGTTATCTGTTTTCCGCAAGATAGTTGGAAACACGGTTCTGGATTATTTCCGCAACATCCGCCGCTGACTTCTGTCCCTCAAAGAAAGCCGAAGCTTCCTCGCTGATTATGTTGAATACCTGATCGTCTCTTCTGCTGATGTTTTCGGTGCTGTTGATGAAGTCGATTATCCTTTGGTTGTCCTCGTCGGTGTTCACGCCGATATTTACCGAGGAGCTTCCGTTCCAGTAGGTGTTGTCGTAATACTCTTTCTTGCCGTCCGAGTCCTCCCAGTAAGGTCTTTCCTTGGCGATTTGAGCAAGCTTTTCAAGGGAGGATTTCTTTATGGGGAACTCATAGCTGTCCTTGGTGGCATAGATATCCTGATACTCGTCGGAAAGGAAATACTTGACAAAGTTCCACGCTCCGTCGGGATTGGCAGCCTTGGAGGTAATGGCTATCTCGGTGTAGGAATTGAACACCGCGCCGTTTCCTTTTACTCCGGGTATGCCTTTCAGGGTAACGGGTTCGCCGAACATTCCCTGCTCCATTTCGCGTATGTTTATGAAGCGGTTGATGTCGTAGGTGTTGATAAGCGTTCTTCCCTCGCGGTACGCGCTCTGCTGCTCGTCCCAGTAGTTGGGGTCGGAGTAAAGCTGGTCGTAGTCTATCTCTTTGGGGAAACGCATGGAAAATTCCATAAGCTTTATGAAATCGTCGGAATTGAACCTGCACTCGCCCGTATCTCTGTCTATGAAGTTTTCAAAACAAATACTTATCATACCCGAGAAAAAGTCGCTCCTGCTGACTTCACCGCCCAGGAGAGAGCTGTCGGGGTACTTGTCGGCAAGCTGCATCATTTCTTCCATAGTCCAGCCGGGGGTATCTCCCACAATGGAGGACTTGCCCACGATCGTCGATACGGAGAAGCTGGAGATAAGCTCGTAAAGCTTGCCGTTGGTCTCATACGCCTTGAATACGCCCTCGATGTAGTCGGAACGGTTCACGGTCTCGTCGTTGTCCATAAACTCGTAAAGGTCGGCGAGCAGTCCCTTTGATATGTAGCTGTCAATGGGCATGCTGCTGTTGAGCACGATTATGTCGGGAAGATTTCCCGCGATCATGTCGTTGTTAAGCTTTGTTATGGCGTCGTTGTAGCTGTTCTGCGCATAGTCCTCATAGGAGGTAAGCTCAATTTCGTATTCGGGGTTGTTCTTGTTGAATTCGAGTATCTGACGCTTTATGCCCACGTCGAGGTACATAGCGTAAAGCTTGATAAGCTTTTTGTCGGGCAGGGTGGAAGCGTCCACCTCGCTGAGAATGTTGATTATCTGGTCGTTGTCAGACCAGCCGTAACCTCCGCCGCCGTGCATGGTGTAGTTATAGGTAACGCAGAGTATTCTTCCGTCCTTAAGAACCGTGGTGCAGTTGTTGTTCATGGCTGTATTGTCGAAGCCGGACTTTATCCAGTCGATGATCGGCTCGATGGTCTCCGTTTCGATGTCGTAGCCGAAAAGTCCCGAATCGCGGGAAATAAGCAGATCGTAATTATCCGTACCGTTCATCATTCTTCCGCTTTGATTGTACGGGTATTCCGCGCCCAGCTTCTGATTTGCCGTGTCTATTTCGTAAAGCTTTGTTTCGGAAACATAGTTGTCGCCGTCCATTCGGCTTGTCGAGACGGAAGTGATGATACGTCCGTCTCCCGTCTTGTTAAGACCGCCCATCCATGAGTTGTCGGAGGCGTTTTCGTTCTTTATCATGCATTTGTATTTGCCGTTTCCGTCAAGCAGGATAATAACGTTATTGAAGCTTATATAGAGAAGTCCGTCGTCGCCGATAATAAAGGTGTCCGCGTAGAAATAATCGTTGCCGGTCTCCTTTTTGACGATTTCCTGAACATCTTTCAGATCCGTCTCGCTTATCAGCTTTCCGTCGCTGCCGTACCTTACAAGATACCACGCCTCGTTGGACTCGCCGGTAGTCTCGTTCCAGGAGTAGGTGTTCTCGATGGAAATGAGATTTCCGTCTCCGTCGACGGTCATTGAGGAGATATACCTGTGCTCCGAATTTCCGCTGCCGTCGTCCTTTGAGATAACGATCTCGTTTTCGAGAGTGCCGTCCAGACCGATTATCTGCATTTTCGTCTCGCTGGTGTAGGTGACGTTATCGCCCTCGCCCTCCTGAGTGGACTTGTCTCCGATAACGAATATCTTTTCATTCGCGTAAAGAAGACTGTTTATGTAGTCCAGACCGCCGGGCATTTCGATCTTCTCTGCGGAAAAGATGTGCTCCTTGGAAGCTATCGCCGACTTCCCCGCCGTTCCTCCGCAGGAGGACAGACCGAGCGCCATTGCCGCAGCCAATGCCGCCGCAGCGATCCTTAACGCTGTTTTCTTCATTCAGTGACCATTCCTTTCTTAATTCGCGGCTTGCTTTGGAAGTCTCAGCCTTTTGCCGCGGCTTTTTGGCTTTTTCTTTGCGCGGATATGCTCCGCGATCTATCTGAAACGCGGACAGCCGCGTCTATCGCTTTTCTCACAAGCTTTTTCCTGTTTTTCAGCAGCAGTCTGAACAGGTACAGTACCGTAACGACTGGAAAAACAAGGAAAAGTATCTGAAACGCCAGCAGCAGAGCGGATCTGTCCTCGGTTATCCTTGCGGCGTTCTCCCAGAAAGGATACACCACCGCGCTGTCCACCACCGAGCGCATACCGAAGTCGGCTATTATTTCAAACCGCTGCTTCAAGCCGTATCTTGCGGAATTTTCCACAACGCGCATTGACGTGCTTCCGTCCTGAATATCGAGCGCCTCCGTGACGATCTGTCTGCCCTGTCCCGTAACCTGATTGGGCAGACACGCCTCATAGCAGGTAAAGACCGCCTCGCCGTCCCGCATAAGGCTGTAACCCTCATAGGGCATGAATATTCGCGGACTTGCTCCGTACACCTTTTCCATGTCGGAATTTCCGCTCTGTCTGAAAACTCCCGCGACGACGTAGTATGTGCCGTTTACCTTGACGGGTTTTCCCGCCACGTTCGAGGAGCCGTACAGCTGCCAAGCCAGCACGTCGTCTATCAGCACCCTGTCGTGCATAACGTCGCCGTCGGAATAATAGTACCCGGAAATTATTTCAAGGGGGTGAAACAGGAAAAAATCTCCTCCCGTTGCGATAAGGTTTGCCTCCGCAGCCGCCCTGTCGGACGTGACGGGCATCTTCCTCTGGTTAGTTGAAAAAGCGTCCGCCCACACTCGCGCCCCCTCTTTTTCGGGAGAGAACGAAGCTTCGGTAAGCTTTTTTTCCACGTTTACCCTTGCCATAAAAATACTGTTAATGTTAAGCGGAGAAGCCGAATCCGTAAAAACGCTTGTCTGTGAATACGGCGTCTCCCCCGCCGCCCACCGTTCAGCCGCCCGCTGGTCGGGAAGGGAATTTCCCACAGCCGCCGCCATAGCGGAAAACACCGCGAATATCAGCAGCGAAGCGCAGTTAATAACAGCAAGAACTATGTATTTGGATCTCATAGCAGCCTCCGATCATTCAACAAGTCTGACCTGCATACCCGCTTCGATAGGCTTTGTGGACGTGGTTATGATAAATTCGCTGCCGTAGACGGCTCCCGACACAGCCGACGAGGTATCGTCCGAAGCAAGCACCTCAACGTCCACCCGTTCCGCCACATAGCGGTTTCCGAGGGGACTGCTCTTGGCGACGACGGAAAGAACGAACTTGCCGTTGTTGTCCTCTCTTATCGCGCTGTTGGGAACGATCATATCGTAATTCTGTCCCTTTGAACCCATTGCGAGCTGCAGCTCCTGTCCGGGAGAAACGTCGCCTTTGACGGCGAATTTCAGTATCTTGTTCCTGGCGGGATTTTGGGCGTCCGTGGTAATGGACTGGAGCGTTGCCGACGCGTCGCCGTACCAGAAATACTGCACCTCCGCCTCGTCGCCGATCTTGACTTTTTTCGCCTGCTCCGTGGTAACGGTTATTTCCATCGTGTAGCCTTTTTCGCTCATTTCGATTTTGGCGACGGTTTTCTGCGCCTCGGCTTCTTCGCCGGCGACCACGTTGATCTCGGTTATCTTTCCTCCCACCGGAGCGGTTATCTTAGCCCCGATGGATTTTTCTTCCAGCTTTTTGATATTCTCCTCGCAGTCGGAAATGACCTTCTGCTGATCGGCGATCTTGGACTGCTTGTCTTTCATGTCAAGGCTGTCCTCGCCCGCCGCCTGAGCGTCCTGCCGCTGTTTCAGCTCCAGGTCTATTTTGGTTTCCGCAAGAGTGCGCTCCATTTTGCGTATTTCATCTTCCGCCTCCTCGACGGTCTTGTCCGCTTTTTTGGCGAGAGCTTCTTCCTCCGCTTTTGCTTCGTCCAGTTTGTCCTGAGCTTCTTTCTGCTTGTCTCTCAGCTCCGATTTTACCGCGGCGAGAGTATCGTCGTATTTTTTCTTTGCGCTGTCGTATTCTTTTGTCCTGAGGTCGAGAGTGTTTTTTTCCGATTTCAGAAGCTGCACATTGCGGGAATATGCCGAGGATTTTGACAGCTCATTGTTGTAGTCCTCCTGAAGATGGGCAAGCTCCAGATCAAGACGTTCGATAGTCTGCTGGTATGCGACCTGCTTTTCGTAATCGGTTTCCATGTTCATATTTTCTATCGTCTGGTTTATTTCGAGCTGCTTGTCGTCCATTGCTTTTTTTGCGGCGTTGATAGCGTCCTGATTTCCGCCGGAAGCTATATCGGACTCATATTCCTTTATCTTGTCCTCGCTTTTGGTTTTGGACTTTTCCGACTTGTCAACGGAATCCTTTGCCGAACTGATTTTGCTGTAGTATCCGCTGCCCAGCGAAACGTAGTCCTCCGAAGAAAACGCGGAAAGCTGTTCCTCAATATCCTTTACGGCGGCTTCGCAGTCCTTGGTTTTGGTTTTCGCCTTTTCGTATTCCGTCTGATAATCCGCAAGCTTGGACAGATCCTCCTTTGCGAGAGCGATATCGTCCTCCTGATTGGCAATGTTCAGATTTTCCTTGCTGTAGTCCACGCCCGTTTTCAGCAGAGCCTTGTCGTAGTCGAGCCGCAGGTCGTCAAGCTTCTGCCGTTCGGTCTCCAAGGTTTTCTTTGCCTCGTCAAGCTCGGCGCTCTCCTTGTCCTCGAGGGTGAAAAGGGTCGCGTCCTTTTCGATCTCGTCGCCGACCTTGACCTCGACGCCCGCGATGGTTCTTGTCTCGCTGATCTTCACCTCGTAGCTCTGGCTTGCCTCTACGGTGCCGCTGCCCCGTATCTGTTCCGAAAGAGTTCCTCCTCTGACATACTGAGCCGAAACCTCGGGGAGCGAGTAGTTCATTATTGTATTGGAAAAGAATGTCAGCAACAGCATTACGACCAGAAAAATAATTATCGCGTTCTTGACCCATTCTCTTCTTTTAGTACCGTTTTCCATTTTGCGGTATTCTCCTTTCGTTGAATAATTATCCTTTAATGCCGCCCGAGTAGGCAATGCCCTCCACAAGATAGTCCTCGCCGTAGAGGAACATCAGCAGGGTGGGTATCATGTAGATGGTCGCCACCGCGAAAGCAAGTCCTATCTCGCCCGTGTTTATCTGGGACAGGAACACCGACAGCGGATAAAGGCTCGTGTCCGAAAGCAGTATCAGCGGCTGCTCGACCATGTTCCAGTAATCTATAAAGACCAGTATCGCCACCGAGAAAAGCGCGCTTTTGCACAGCGGCATGCATATATGTATGAATATCTGAAATTCCCCCGCGCCGTCCAGCTTAGCCGCTTCTATCAGCGAAAAGGGTATGCGGCGCATTATCTTCGACAGCAGGAAAACCGCGAACGGCGTGAAAATTCCCGGCAGGATTATCGCCGCCCTTGTGTTGAGTATTCCCAGCCAGTCCGACACAAGGTAATTGGGCACAAGCGTTACCTGATAGGGCATGAGCATTACCACCACATAAACGAAGAAGATAAGCTCTTTCAGCCTGCCCTTCAGCCTTGCGAAAGCATACGCCGCAAAGGACGCCACCGCAAGCTGGAAAATAACTATCGGCACTACCAGTATCACCGAGTTCCAGAATTTCAGCAGATAGTCGGGACTTTTGAAAAGCACCGTATAGTACTGGCTGAACGATACCATGTCCGGAATGAATTTCAGATTGATTTTTTCCGAGATAAAGGTCTTGCCGCCCTCTTCGGTTTTGGCGAATATTGCTCCGTAATTGGCGTTTATCTCCGACGCGCTCATAAAGGAGTTCGCCATCGTAAGTATGGTCGGCAGCAGGAATATCACTGCGGCGGCAGCGGCAAACACCGTAAGCACCGCCATCAGCAGCTTCTGTCCCTTTTTGGAAAATCCGCGCCGCCGCTTCGCGCCCGCTTTGGAGCCGGCGGGAGGCTTGACCGTCTGTCCGGCGGCAGTTTTAGATACGATCACCCTTCAACGTCCTCTCCGAATTTATTTTCCGCAATGAACAGTGCGCCTATTATCGCCACCATAACTATCGCCATAAGTATAGCCGCCGAGGACAGCTTCTGGTAGTCGATGTTGCGGAATGTGTTGTTCATGAAGTGCTGGAGCATATACAGGCTGTCGTAGGGATAGTCCCCCGTGAGCAGGTACACCTCGCGGAAAACCTTAAACGAATTGATAAGCGAAAGCACCGTCACGAACAGTATGGTCGGCGAAAGATACCTGAGCTTTATGCGGAAGAACTTGTAGAAAGCTCCCGCGCCCTCGAGAGTGGCTACCTCCACGATATCCTTGGGGATATTGTTCAGCGCCGACAGGAAAAGTATCATATTATAGCCCAAATTTTTCCACAAAAACAGCACGACTATAACGATCTGCCCTTTTGCGGATTTGAGCCAGTCTATCTTGTCCACCCCAAAATTGGCGAGGAAATCGTTCAGCACGCCGTTGTAGTGGAAAATAACCTGCCATATGAGCACAACCGAGGCGACGGGCACCATCATCGGACAAAGAAAGCTTGTGCGGAACTGGCTTACAAAGGGTATCTTACAGTCCAGCAGCATTGCCAGAAGCAGGGACAGAACCACAGCCAGCGGCACAGCCGTCAGCGAAAACGTGAACGTATTCACAGCCGCCCGCCTGAACGCCGTATTCTTAACTATATTTATGTAGTTCTGCAAAAATACGAATTCCTTGTTAATGGGATTATCTACCAATGAGTAGTAAATTATCACGCAGAACGGGATTATGAAAAAGATCAGAACTCCGATAAGGCTGGGCAGCAAGCACAGATAGGGAAATGCTCCGTCCCGTTTCAGAGTTTTTATGAACGAACCTTTCGGTCTTTTTTCCTTTGTTCTTTTGACCTTTGACCCGCCGCTGCGGGACTGCTTTTCTTTAAGTTTCATAATTTGACGTTTCCGCTTCGGCGCGGAGTTTCTCCTTTCCGAACATATTAAGCTGATTATCATTATAGCATATAATTTCCGTTTTTTCTATCATAATCGAAAACTGTAATCATTTTTTAAATTTTTCTCCCGCATTGTTACAATTGTAACCGTATTGAAATATTTAGGGTAAAAATATTTGCCGTTTTGCGCGTGTTTTTTGTTAAATATGACGATTGGGGACAAGCTCCGCCGTTCGGTACAACAGCGAAACCGCAGTATCGAAAGCCGGTATACCCGACCGTCCGATACTGCGGCTTTGCCGCCCCGATCATTTAGCGTGATAAAAACCGAAACGGTTTCCGCAGTCATTCTTGCATACATACATTGCCGAATCCGCCATAGCGTATATCTTGTCGAACTTCGTATTTTCTTTCCCGCCGAACAGAACCGCGCCCAGACTTACCGAAACGCCGCCCCTGCCGATCTCGGGAATGTCTGTCTTTTCCACTTCGGCGAAAAATCTGTTTATGCACTCCGCCCCCTGCGCTTCGGTTGAGACGCCTGCGGCAAATGCCGCGAACTCGTCCCCGCCAAGGCGCATCGTAACGTCGCTGCTGCGGAAGCTCTTTTTAAGGCACTCGGCAACCGCGGTCAAAGCCTTGTCTCCGACTATGTGACCGTAATTGTCGTTGATGGACTTGAATTTGTCTATATCCAGCAGACAGAACATACCCTTTGCGCCGTTCCCGATAAGCTCCTCGATTCTGGCTTCGCCGCTGCGGCGGTTGCATATGCCCGTAAGAACGTCCGTCTCCGAAAGGACAAGAAGCTCGTTTTCAAGCTTTTTTTGTTCCGTGATGTCCATAAGCGAGTTTATCATGACCTTTTCACCGCTTGCCAGAACTGCCGTCCTCGCGCGGGAGATTATGTAGGTCAGTTCGCCGTCCTCCCGCTTTATGGCGTACTCGTAGTCGCAGCTGCCGAGGGTCTCGTTCATACACGCAAGCTTGCTTCGTATTTCCTCCTTATTGTCGGAAATTATCCTGTCGAAAATATCGCTGTAAACACCGTCCGGCTTTTCCAGACCGAAAAGCCGCAGAGCCGCGTCGTTCATCATAAGTATTTTCCCGCTCTCGGCGTTTGAGGCGATAACTCCGCATTTCTGTATATGGAGCATTTCCGCGTATATCTCGTTCTGATTTTCCAAAGCGGCTTTCAGAGCGCGGCGGTACTCCAGCTCCTGCCGTTTTTCCCTGTCGATGTACTGCACCGCTAAGATGACCTGTACCGGACTGCCGCCGTCGTCGCGGCTCATCAGTATGAAATTGGCTCTGCACCAACGACCGTCCGAGGAAAGGAACTCGTAGCTTATAACGTTTGTATCGCTCAGACGTTCGTTAAGCGTAGAGAAGTCCACAAAGCTCAGCATTCCCGGCAGGAACTCCCTGTCCGTGAAGTCCGTCATGGCGGACTTGATCTGCGAAGCCGCGTGTTCGGGACGTTTCAGCAGCTTTTTTATTTTAGTTCCGCCGCGCAGCTCCCTGTGGCTGTCCTCGGGAATATTTATCAGGTGCATTGAAATGTATATCTTTGATATGGACTTGATTATCCGCTCCTCGACGGTCTCGCGCTTGCAGATGTCGTTTACCACAAACGCGGAAGCCGCCTGCATCAGCAGCAGAGTATCCGTGTTGTCCCTTGGGTTGTCCACGCCGATAAATCCCACAAGTCTGCCGTTCAGCGTGATCGGGGCAGCCATAAGGCATTCTATCCCTTGCTGGACGAGCAGCATATACTCAACGGAATCCTCCGCCACCTCCTTGCCCACGGAGGTTATGTAGAACTCGCCCCGCTCTTTGAAGTAGCCGAGCCAGCGGTCGATGGTCTTTATTTCCACGTCGGAGAGAAGCTCGATGGCAGGCTCTACTCCCTCTCTGCACCACTCGTAGGTATTGTGCATCATCACATTGTCGTCGTCGAACTCGAATATGTAGCCTCTGTCGGCTTTGTAGAAGTCCGCGATAATGGAGAGAAGCTCGTTTATGGCTTCGTCGATATTTTCGCTGATATGCAGGGTATGAACGCATTTGATGATAGTGGACTGAATCGCAAGATATTTTCCGGTATCGAGCGGAGCTGAATTTAATACTGAATTGTTATTCATACGGATATCCTTTCAAAACAGATTTGACCGCAGCAAAAACGGGACTTTTATACCCGTCCCCGCTTTGACCGTGAACAATTATACAGCAAAAGCGCACACCGTAACCGCATTCGGCGAAATCGGCGTTTTTTTCGACGAAATTTGCACCGGACGCTCCCTCGGCGTTTTACGGCGTGACGGGGGGAACTTCAAAAGAGCGAAAACGGCGTTATGTGCGCCGTTTTCAATTAAAAGTATTTTAACATTTTTCCTCTGTTTGTCAAGCGTTTCCCGAAATAGGAAATTTTTCAGCCGCCGCAAATCCGTCACAGGTTATTGTAGCCGCCCTCCCTGATTATTTCGGCATAATCTTTGTAGGAGTAGTCCAAGTCCACGTCGCCGTTTATGCCGTTCACTCTGCCCGTGGCTGAGTACTGCCACATTCCGTACTGACCGTCGTACAGCGAGTTAAGTCTTTCCTCGTCGCCCCAGCAGGCGATCCATATGTCGTACTTTTTCAGCGCGGACTCGTTCAGGCACGCCTTGATAAAGTTGGGCGAATTGTAAACCATGGCGTAGTAACCCGCGTCCTCCAGAACGTCCATGAAAGACGTCATTATAGCCGTGACCTGCTTGCGGTCCATTTTCTTGTAGAACTCCTCCTCGATATCCAGCACGATCGGATATTCGGGACTGTATCCCCGTATCTGCTTCAGGAAATACTTCGCTTCCTTTTTGGCTTCCTCGGGGGTCGCCGCGTAGGTATAGTGATAGAAGCCGTAGGGAATGCCGTATTTCTCGCAGCCCTCAACGTTTTTGTCCAGCATTTCGTCGGTGTGCTCGCTGCCGAAAGAGCTTCTTATCATAACGAAATCTATTCCCGAAACGGACACTTTTTTCCAGTTTACGTTTCCCTGCCATTTGGAAACGTCTATCCCGCGCAGAACGTCGTCATACACGGTAACGTTCATCACAGCCTTTACCCCATTGGGTGCGGAAGCCGTTATCACAGCCGTTCCCGCGCCGACGCCAGTTATCTTTCCGTCCGCCGAGACTTTGGCAACGCCCGTATCGTCCGAGCTGTAGGTCAGATCGGCGTAAAGTCCGAGAGGGTAGAAGATAACGTCTGTCTTGAAGCTTTTTCCCGCGCGGAGCATGATAAAGCTGTCGGCAAATTCAATATCCGTTACCTCGCCCAATTCGGGTTCGGCGTTTTCGTCGCCGTCGGAACCGGTTACAACAAAGTAAACGTTCTTTTTCTTTCCGCCCGAGGTCTCAAGCTGAACCTTGGCTTCGCCGTATCCCACGGCCGTAACGAGACCGTTCTGGTCTACCTTTACAATGCTTTTGTTGAAATTTCTGTATGTAACGTAGTCGTCCGACTTCAGCGGAGTAAACGCGTACTTTATCTGAAAGGTCTTTCCGATTTCCAGATTGTTTGTCTGCTTCACTTTAAGGCGGATATTTCTCGCGGGGAGGGTCACTTCGTGATAATCGTCCGCGAAGCCGCCCGCAACAGCGTCGTCGTCGTCGACGGTTGGAGTTTCTCCGGTAAAATCTCCGGGATCATCGTCCTCCGTAACGGCATCGACATCCGCGCCGTCTTTGTCCGCTTCGGCTTCGGCGTCCTCGTCTATCTCGTTTTCCTCGACGAAAACGGTATCCTCGTCCTCAATCTCCTCCGCGAAAGCGGTAAATCCCGCCGAACCGAACGCCATGCAGACCGCCATGCAGACCGCCATGCAGACCGAAATTCCCGCGCCCGCAAACCGTCCGAATAAATTTTTCTTCACTTTACAGATCCTCCTAAAAAATGCAGTTACATACTTATTTTATAATAATGCGGCTCCAATGTCAAGCATTTTGTCATATTTTCGTAAAAAACGGGCAAAAAAGTCATTCAGGGTATCAGCGGTTTTCTTTGATGTAGTTGTTTACGCGGTTCTGTATAATTCCGGCAACTTCTTCCGCTGACTTCTGCCCCGAAAAATACGTCGCCGCTTCTTCCTCGATAATGCTGTTTATGCCGTTGTCTTTGCGGCTGATACTTTCCGCGCCGTTTATAAAATCAAGTACCCTTTGAATATCCCCGTCCGAATTTACACCGACGTTCACCGCCGTTATTCCGTTCCAAACAGTTTTCTGCTCGTATATCTTTCTGCCGTTTTCGTCCTCGTAAAAAGGCAGCTCCTTTGAAGCCTCCGCCGCCTTTTCAACCGCCGAAACCTTTACGGGGAAATACTCGCTGTCTGTTTTTGCGTACTGCTCTTGATATTCCTCGGAAAGAAAAAATTTCAGAAACTCCCAAGCGCCCTCGGAGTTTGCCGCCTTTGTGCTTACCGCAAGCTCGAAATGCGAGTTCAGAACCGCGCCGTTTCCCTTAACTTCGGGGTAGCCCTTTAATGCGACGGGGGTTGTGAACACACTTTTTTCCATTACCCGTATATCGTCAAAATTGCCTATACTGCACGCTTTCAGCAGTGTTCCGCCGTCGCGGTAAGATTCATAAAAATCGCTCCAGTAATTATTGCTGTTGGCTTCCATTTGTTCAAGGTCGACTTCGCTCGGAAAACTCCCCGAAAATTCCATAAGTTCCGCAAACGCTTCGGAATTGAAACTGCATTTTCCCGTTTTCCTGTCGATAAAATTTTCGCGGCACAAGTTTGTCACCGATGAGAAAAATTCCTCGGCGGTAATGCTTACAGTATACTCGCCGCCGATAATATTTTTGCCGGGATTTTCGTCCGCGAAACCGATAAATTCCTCCGCAGTCCAGCCTGAAGAATTTCCCGTCAGAGAAGCCTTGCCCGCGAGAGTGTTTAACTTAAAGCTTGGCACTATTTCGTAAAGACAGCCGTTTATTTCATAGGCTTTTAAAACGCTTTCAAGGAAATCGCTGCGGCTGACGGTCTCGTCGCTCTCCATAAAGCCGTAAAGGTCGGCGAGAAATCCTTTTGAAATATAGCTGTCAACGGGCATAAGCGGGTGCAGGATAACAACGTCGGGAACTTTCCCCGCGATAATATCGTTGTTGAGATGTGTCAGCGGATTGTCGGGGAAATCCTCTCCGTACACCGTGACTTCGGCGTGATATTCCGCGCTTTTTTTGTTGAAATCGTTTATATCCTTAGTAAGACCGTCGTCAATATACAAAGTGTACACCGAGATTATTTTCTTGCCCTCCTCGGTAAGCGGCGGCTCGGTTTTCCCGCAGGCGGAAAACGTCAGGCAAAAAGCGGCGGAAAATAAAGCCGCGAAAACTTTTTTTAAATTCGGCATAATTATTTCTCCTTTTTTATTTTTTGCAATTTTTTCAGCGGTTCTCGTCAAGATAATTCTGCACCCTGTTCCGGATTATTTCGGCGGTCTCCCCGACGGGCCGCTGTCCCGAAAAATACACTGCGGCTTCGTCGGAAATAATTTGGTAAATATAGTTATCCTGTTCCATGACCCCCGCCGCTGATCCGATAAGGTCGTATATCCTGCGGTTGTCCCCGTCTGTGTTGACGCCTACAGTTACTTCTTTGCCGAATAAATTCGCCACGGGTTCTTCATACTTACGTTCGAGCGGGTTGTATCTGCCCTTTTTGGCGTTCTCAGCCAAAATTTCAAGGGACGACATTCTTACGGGGAAATTTGGACTTGGCGAGGAAATTATGCCGTCCTGATACTCCTCGGAATAAAAATATCTCATAAATTCCCACGCGCCCTCTTTGTTTGCCGAGTCCGAAATAATCGCGTATTCGCTTTTCGGACGTATCACCGCGCCGTTCCCGCCCGCTCCCGGGAAACCCATAAATGTCACAGGCTCTCCGTAAACCGCGCGTTCCAGCAGGCGTATTGCCGTAAAGCTGCTTATTGTCCATTCCGAAGAAAACAGCGTGTTCCCGTTAAACAGGTCGTAGTCCTCGTCGACCGGGCTGTATTCGTTCTCAAAATAACCGTCCGGTATCTCAAAGGGAAAGCGGTTGCAGAACTCCAGCAGCGCGGTAAATTCCTCGCTGTCAAAACTGCATTTCCCCGTGTTTCGGTCAATGAAGCTCCCGAAGCTGTACCGCACAAACATATCGAGCGCCCCGCTTTTTGTCGTGGAGCCGTTCATTATCTTCTTATCGGGGTAAGTCTCTGCAAGCGCGATAAATTCCTCAGCCGTTCTGCCCTGCTTATCCCCAACCAAAGACGTTTTTCCCGTAACGGTCTCAATGTAAAATTCGGGTACGATCTCGCAAAGCCTGCCGTCTCTTTCGTAGGCTCTGAAAACGCTTTCTAAAAAATCCTCCCGCTTCATATCGGGGTCGCTGTCGATAAATTCGTAAATGTCCGCGAACAAACCCTTGTCTATGTAGCTTTTGACCGGCATTGCCTGACTGACGACGAGTATATCGGGCGCGTTTCCCGTTGTAAGGTCGGTGTTCAGGCGTATAAGCGGCTCTTCCTTGTATGTGCTTGCATATTCGGTAAGCTCGGCTTTATATTCGGAGCTTTTCGCGTTGAAATCGCGGATCGCACTGTACAGACCGTCGTCTGTTACAAGCCACGCGTACACCTTTATGATTTTCTTTCCGTCCTCCGTAACCGCCGCCGGTTCGGGAATTTCCTCCCCGCCCTTTGCGCAGGAGGAGAATGTCAGACACATTGCGGCAGCCGCAAGTATTGCGGCAGTCGAAAGCATCGCGGATATTTTTCCGAACATTTTAATTTTCCTTTCCGAACAAAGCCTCAGAGCCTGCGCTTGAAATCCTCGTAGCCGAAGCTTTTCACGGTTCTGAACGCGCCGTCCCCGCCGCGCCAAATTATGTCGGGCAGGGGCATACCGTTAAAAGTGTTATTTTTTACCATAGAATAAATTGCCATATCGCAGAACACAAGTCTGTCCCCGATTTTCAGCGGCTCGTCAAAGGAATAGTCCCCGATAACGTCCCCCGCAAGGCAGGTGGGACCGCCCAAACGATAGGTGTACGGCTTCTCCTCGGGCATACCCGCGCCGATAACGTTGGGGCGGTAGGGCATTTCCAGCACATCGGGCATATGGCAAGCCGCCGAAGTGTCAACAATTGCCAAATCCATACCGTTTTTGAGGACGTCCAGCACCTCCGTCACCAAAAATCCCGCGTTGAGAGCAACCGCCTCCCCGGGCTCAAGGTAGACCCGAATGCTGTATTTTTTCTGAACCCTGTCAATAATTTCCACAAGCTTTTCTATGTCGTATCCCTCGCGGGTTATGTGGTGTCCGCCGCCGAAATTCAGCCACTTTATGCTGTGGAAATATTTGCCGAATTTTTCCTCCACAGCGGCAACAGTACGCTCCAGCACGTCCGCGCCCTGCTCGCACATTGTGTGGAAATGCAGTCCGCTCACGCCCTCGGGAAGTCTGTCGGGGAACTCCGCCAAAACCGTTCCCAGACGGGAATTTTTGAAACAGGGATTGTAAATGTCCGTCTTGATTTCGGAGTATTCCGGGTTCATTCTGATACCGGCTTCAATGTGCCGCCCGCTGTTCAAAATGTCGGGGTAGAACCTCTCAAATTGGAAAAAGCTGTTGAAAACAATGTGGTCGGCAATTCCAACAATTTCCTCAAAATCACTTTTTTTGTAAGCGGGGGAGTAGACGTGAACTTCCCCCTCGGGCATCTCCTCCCGCCCGAGACGTGCCTCAAACAAACCGCTGGCGGTTGTCCCCGACAGATACTCGCCGATGAGCGGATAGGCGCTGTACATAGAAAACGCCTTTTGCGCAAGTAAAATCTTGCAGCCCGTCCTGTCCTGAACGGATTTGAGGATTTCCAAATTTTTCTTTAAAAGCCGCTCGTCCACAACATAGCAGGGCGTGGGAAGTGTTGATACATCGAAATTTAACATTTTATTTACTCCTCAGAAATATTTTTGCTGTAAATTCTGCTGACCCCGCCGTAAATGTCGTCGCGGCTTTCGATGTAGGAAAAGCCGTATTTTTCGTACAGCCCCATGTGGTCGGTACACACATAAACCCGGGGAATGCCGTTCTCTGCCGCAATTTCCTCGCAGCGGCGGATCAGCTTGCCGACGTGCCTGTGCCCGCGGTACTCGGGAAAGGTGTAGACAAAGCCGATCCAAGGGGTAAATTCGCAGTTATCAAAGCTGTCCTGTTGGGCGAACGTCACAAAGGAAACAAGTCTGCCTCCGTCGGTGAGGAGCAGCAGCGTGCCCTCGCCAAGGTTCTCGTGAAAGGTGTTTTCGGCGATAAACCGCGCCAAGGTTTCCGAAGCCCGCCAGTCGCTTTTTTTGATTTCGGCAAGCCAGTAGTCGGGTTTGTCGGACTTAAAATAGTCAATAATTTCCATATTTTACTCCTTATTTGGGTCAACAATTTCGATATTTTTCAGCTGACCCTCCAAATTGGCTTTCACACCGTCGCGGTACTCCTGCCGCAGGGCGGTCTGCTCGGCTTTTTCCGCCTCGGTAAGACCCTCCGCGGTGCGGGATTTCCTCGCCAGCTCGTTAATTCTGTCAATTTTTTTCTTAACCATTTTGTAACTCCTTTTCTAATTTTTGTAAATATTCGTTTGCTTCCGCTCTTGATTTAAAAACCGTAATATTTTTACTGTTATATTTTTCCAACATTTGGTAAATTTCTGGCAGCGCCTGTTCGGGAAAATCCTCTATCCATTGGCGGAACTCCACGTCAAGCTCCTCCTCTACCCAAGGCATATCCTCGCGCTTTTTGCCGACCCGCGCCGCCGCCCCCGCAAGGCAAACCTCGGGCGGAAAGTCCATAAGAAAGACGGTATCGCACTTTTTCAGCCGCGTTTCGACGGTGCGCTGATAGTTTCCGTCGATTATCCAGCTGTCGGTACTCAAAATCTCGTTCAGCCGACTGTCAAACTCTTCCCTTGTAACGGTGGTTCTGTCGGGCTTGTGATTTATCATATCAAGGTAGTAAAGCGGCAGACCGGTTATGTCCCGCAGCCGCCGTGAAAAGGTGCTTTTGCCCGCGCCCGGACTGCCGATTACTATGATTTTTTTAATTTCCATTTGTCTTTTCTCCTTTTCTCCCGTTTTTTTTCTATTGTACCATATTTTCCGTGACTTGGCAAGATTTGATCGGCGGTTCTTTAATTATCAGACGTTTACGGTACGCTTCTTCCTTTCCCGGGAAATAACTTTGAACCGTCGGCTGTCAACCGAATATTTGGGGTAAACCGCTCTTATCCGCCGGCCGAGGTTGACAAATTTCGGGAAACATGGTATACTGAGGAAAACGCTTTGAAAGGAGCAGAACCGATGAATTGTCCCGAATGCGGAAACGAGATAAACGGCAGCGATGTTTTCTGCGGAAACTGCGGCGCGGAAATTATCAATAACGGCGAAGCGGTATCAAACGAAACAGCCGCAGAAGAAAAGAGGAGCAGGCGATCTTCCAAAAGCAAAAACAGCGATAAGAAAAAAACGCTGAAAATTATCGTGAGGATAATCGGTGCTGCGGTCATCATTGCCGCGGTAATCATTATAATAGTATTTGTATCGGCGTCGATGAAAGCTTCCGAGGGACGGAAAATTTTTGAAAAGATACCGCTCGGCAGAGACATCGACATCATTGAATCTACCGTTGAGACGGCGTTTATAGGCGGCGAAAGCTCGCAGTACGGTGCGCTGAACCATATTGCGGATTACGACTACATCTGCGAATCCGAGAAAAGCGTGAATGTGGGCGGTATAGAAGTTCCCGAATGGGCTGTGCTGCTGAGAAAAAATGACGGCGGGGCGGTCGGCGAGGCTGTACTGTATAATTTTTACGTTATCAAGCACAACTGGATGGGCAGCAAGACTGCGGGCAACCTTGAAACGAGTGCGGTCAATTTCGGCGTTTCGCTCAAAAGCGCCGAACGGACGCTGGGTTTGAAACCGTATACTATTGTAAAAGAAAGCACGTCCAACACTTCGACCTATGTGTACCGTTACCACTATGTTGACGGCGAGTCGGGCAATACGATAGTCAAGAATTTTTACATTGTTGTGAGCGACGTCGACAATCAGGTCAAGGACGTTCGCGACGAGCAGCTTGATTATCTGAAAATGATTTTGCAGGGCGAGGAATAATTGCAGGAACTGTGTTTTGTTGTGCAAATTGCTTTGAATATGTCGGATAGTGTTGACTTTTATGGACAATTCGACGAATTTGAAAAAAGGTGTTGACAAACCGCAGTTAATGTGTTATTATATTTAAGTCGCCTCGGGAACAACAAAAATTTCCTGAAAGAAATTTGAAAAAGTACTTGACAAATGCGGAGATGTGTGATATACTTAAAAAGTTCCGCAAGAGGTTAAGTAAAACCGTGGGACAGTTCCGGATAATTGTTCGGGACACAGAACCTTGAAAATTGAACAACAGAAAGAACACAAACCTGAAAAAGGAACCCTGAAATTCCGAGCGTTTCCGACGAAAGTTAGGAATGCGGAGAACGAAAGAAGCTCGCGGTTCACGAGTAAAAACAAGGAACGAAG
>JAMPIC010000033.1 GCA_023663025.1 Prevotella sp. | reverse complement strand
TTTGGGCTGGTTTAATTCCTGCTTCTTGAGTGATAATTAAGAGGGCTGCTATAAAAGAGAGGGTATCGGACTACACGCGAAAGCGTGATAGTCAGATGGTGTATTTTCACTTTCTTTAGTATGCTAAAGCATTTTGGGAGGATTAGACTATGGCAAGTGTAGACTGGAAAAAACTAAAGCAACCAGCGGAAGTTAAACGAATTATGTTTCACAACGACCAAGAAAAAAGATTGCAAACAGAACATAATAACGAACATATCAATAAAGATTTAACGCAATATAATTTACAGAATGTTGACTATGAAACGGCTTGCAAACGATATGACGATCGAATAGAACATTTAGATCAACAGGAAAAAGCGAATAAACGTAAAGATCGTGTTACTGCGATTAGTCTGATCGTTCCGATACCTAACGAAATAGAAGATTGGGACGTAAGCGATTTTGCGAACAGATGTAATAAAATATTCACGAAGAAATTCGGTGTTAAGAATATGATCGCAAGTTATGTTCACGTCGATGAAGTTCACGAATATAAGGACGCTGAAACGAAACAAATGCGAACGTCAATGCGTCATATGCACGTTATATTCATTCCCGAGAAAGACGAAAAACTCAATGCCAAAGCCATTTGTCACGAACCGAATTTTACAGAGATAAACGAAGCAGTAGACAAGATGTGTCAAGAAACATTCGGCGTAAAATTTATGGACGGAAGCAAAAAGAAATCAAGAAAGTCAGTTGAGCGTTTAAAGCGTGATAGTCTCGAGTTACAGCTTGACGATGTGGAGCGTAAAGAGGATTTACTGATAGGCAGAGAAATCGAGTTAGATCACTACCGTGAAACGCTGGAAACTCACGAAGAGAAACTAAAAAGCAGAGAGACAGAATTAGACAGATATAAACGAAATTTAGACAAATATAAACAGAATTTAGACAAAGAGAAACACGAAACTGACATAGTTTACAAAGCGGCTTACAAGAAGCAAGCAGAAGCCGAGCAGAAGCTTTCAGAAGCGAATGAGATTATGGAAGAGGTCACAAAGCAAAGAGAAGCCGCGCAGAGATTACAAAGCGATACGATAACGCGAAACGCGGTTCTGCAAAAGAAAGCTGACGATTTAAGAGACGAAAAGGAACAGTTTGAAAAATACAAGCAAGCAAAAGAAAAAGAGTTAAACGAACGAGAAGCCGCCTCAGAAGCCCGAGAAGAGACTTTAAACATTCGCGAGTAATTTTAACGCAGAGGTTCAAAGAGCCGTCAGAGAGCTTATGGTTCGCGAGAGAGCAAGAGCGGCGAAATATGATGATCTGCTTAAAGAAGATGAAGCGGATAAAACGAATAAAATTAACTGGTGGACGTAACTCACGGGTTTCGTAACGAGGCTAATTTCGCAAAACTTTGGTTTAGCGAAATTACTCATCTTGTAATCATTCATGTAAAAAAACAGCCTATGAACTACGTTCATAGACTATTTTAAACGTTTGGACTTCGTGCTGTGATCCAGTTAAAGACTGATGTCAGGGCTTCGGGGGTCATGCTTCGATGTCGCTTCGCGAACCCTTAAAACCACTTAATATCTTCGTCGGCAATATCCTCATCTTCTACAATGTCTTTGGCGGCTATTTCGACAATATCCTCAACTTCTATACCGTATTTGGCGGCTATTTCGTCTAATGTTTTACTTGACTTCTTAGCCTGTTCTTGAAAAAATTTTATTTCTTCTGGAGTGAATAAAGGCTCTTCGGCTTCTTCTGTCTCAGAAACGACTGTAGCGGCATTTTTTGAGGGGTCTGACTGTTTTAGGGTAATCGCCTTACCGATAGGCTTCTCGTCAATTTTAGGGGCATTCTCGTTCGTTTTGGAGACTTTTCCTCTTGTTCTGTTGCTTATACGCGTGGACTGTACACATTCAAAATTCCTCACAGCGGGAATACAAGTCAAACGACCGTCAAAGTTGTACAAATAACGCATTTCAACAAGCGTTTCAATTATTGTGTTACACCGTTCTACGGTAAGACCGTAAGCAGAAGATATCTTATGAACCAAAGACTTCACATAGTCACAATAATAGCGTGTTCGGAGCACATCTGAGCCATAAGGAAAGACCATACGCTAAAGGCTTCAAAAACATTCAAGCCGTTATCTTCACAATCGAAACGAAACTGAAAAAAGTCAAAATCATACGGGACAGAATAATACTGGAGCGTTTGCTTGTACTCTCTACCGTCTATAGCAATAAGCGGATAATTTTCGGTCATTTCCTCAAAAATTTCGGGGGTCAGGATTTCTCTTAATGGAATTACTTTTCTCATATATCCATGTGAGTTGATTATATTATATAAATTTTAACATCTTATTTCAATGGAATTAACCAATCTGTAATATTAATTTCCAAATTGTAATCTGCCATAAAATGTCATTGACAAAACTGTCCGGACGGTGTATAATTGTAAAAATATTTAGGAAAGAGGTACCTGTTATGGAACTTAAAGGCACAAAAACAGAAGCAAATCTTCTCGCCGCGTTTGCGGGAGAGAGCCAGGCAAGAAACAAATATACATATTTTGCAAGCGTGGCAAAAAAAGAGGGTTATGAGCAGATAGCGGAAATATTCCTGAAAACTGCCGACAATGAAAAGGAACACGCTAAAATGTGGTTCAAGGCTCTGAACGGCATAGGCGGCACAAAGGCTAACCTTGCTGCTGCCGCAGACGGCGAAAACTACGAGTGGACCGATATGTACGAAAGCTTCGCCAAGGACGCCGAAGCGGAGGGTTTCACGGAGCTTGCCGAAAAATTCAGAGCGGTGGGAGCTATCGAAAAAGCTCATGAGGAACGTTACCGCGCACTGCTGAACAACATCGAAATGCAGCAGGTGTTTGAAAAGGGCGAAATGAAGATGTGGGAGTGCAGAAACTGCGGTCATCTCGTTATGGGCAAAAAAGCTCCCGACGTATGTCCCGTATGCAATCACCCGCAGAGCTATTTTGAGGTAAGAAAAGAGAATTATTGATCAAAATAAAAAACGTACCGAGTTTAGGCAGGTAACGGTACAGAAGTATTGTTACCCGTGGGAGCATTTTATCTTTATTGGTAAAGTACGCCAATAAGGGTAAAGGCTCAGTCTTTTTCGGTACGTTTTTTAATGCAGATTACAATATCGGACGCCGTTTTTATTCTATAGCCTTGAGCGAAGTCGCCATGTCGATTTTTTTCAGCCTGAAATAAAGCGTAATGTTTACCGCAAGCGCAAATATAAACGTGAGCGCAGCCGCTTCAACAAAGCAGTACCAAGGTATCTCCGCCGAGAACATTACAGAATCCACCTCGGCGGTTTTGATGACGAATTTTTCCAAGGCAATTCCCAGCACCAAGCCTGCGATAGTCCCCATAACCGTCAGGAGGACGTTTTCGCGGTACACATACGCCGCCACCTCTCCGTCGTAAAAACCGAGGACTTTTATCGTCGCCAGCTCATGTACGCGCTCGTTTATGTTTATGTTGGACAGATTGAACAGCACCACAAACGCCAGCGCTCCAGCAGCCACGATTATCGCCACGATAATGAGCGAAAGGCTTGAAACCAGATCGCGGAACTTGTCTCCCCCGCCCGACGAAAACGACACCGCCAAAACGGAATCCCGCTTCACAAGCATTGACGAAAGCGCGTCCTCCGTTTCGTCCGAAACCTCGTTCATATTCATAATGATCATATTGCTGCCGAAAGCTTCGTCAAAGCCTGCTTTTCCGTAAGCCTCCGCAGTCATATAGGCGTAATTGAAGGTGTAGTTCTCGCATATCCCGTCAACCGTAACAGGGAAATTATCGTTGAAGTACACGCTGTCCCCGACCGTCACGCCCAGTACGCGGGCAAGCTTTTCGCCCAGTATCACGCCGTCCCCGAGAGTTATTTTTTTCCTGCTTTTGCGCTCGTGCAGGTCGATAAACCTTTCGATATCCTCCGAATTTTCGGGGACAAGCAAATAGGTCTCCAGCGTATCGCCGCCGCTCCGTATATCGACCATTTCCTGCAGGGCGAACATTTTGTCGGAGACAAGACCTTCCGCGGAGCATTCCTCCCACACCGCACTGTACTCGCCGCTGTCCGCGTCCTTGTCCATCGCCGCGAGGACGTCGTAGCGGAAAATATCTCCGTACTGCTTATCCACAATAGACGATATGGAGTACTGCAAACCGTACCCCGCAAGCAGCAGAGCCGTGCAGCCCGCTATGCCGACCACCGTCATAAGCAGTCTCGCCTTATAGCGGAACAGGTTGCGGAACGTTACCTTTGTGGTGAATTTGAGACGTTTCCATATAAAGCTCACGCGTTCGAGAAGTATCCTCTTGCCGTTTTTCGGCGGCTTGGGGCGCATAAGCTGCGCGGGACAGGAAACAAGCTCCAGCCTGCTCGCGTAAAGCGCGGACAGTCCCGTACAGAGACAGGCAACGACAGTGCAGCCTATTGCGTAGTCCCATTTGAACGGACTCATAAGATAGGGTTGGTTGTACATAGATTGATAACATTTAAAGAATACCGTTGGCAAGGTATAAAATCCGATCAAAAGTCCGATAAACGAACCGGGTATGCTTGCCGCAAGGGCGTAGATTATGTACTGGGAAATAATGGAGTATCTGCTGTAGCCGAGAGCTTTCAGCGTACCGGTCTGGGTACGCTGCTCCTCCACCATTCGGGTCATAGTGGTGCAGCACACAAGAGCCGCCACCAAAATAAAGAATATGGGAAAAACAGCCGCGATAGCGTCCAGTCTTTCGCAGTCCTCGGCGTAGCTTGAATAGGACGGGTTAAAGCTTCGGTCGAAAACGTACCATTCCGCGTCGTCTATTTGGTCGTGAAGCTCCCGCTCCGCGTCGGCGATCTCGGCTTCTCCGTCGGCGATCTCTTTTTTAGCGTCGGCTATTTCAGCCTCGCCGTCCTCGACGTCCTTTTTGTGCTTTTCGATCTCCGCTTCTCCGTCGGATATTTCGGCGCGGGCTTCTTCAAGCTCCGCCTCGCCGTTTTCAAGCTCGGCTCTTGCGCTGTCAAGCTCCGTCCGGGCGGCGGAAAGTCCCGCCTCAGCCTGTGCGGACTGTGCCCGAAGCCCCGCCAGATACTGCTCCAGACCCTGCCCGCAAGCGGCTTTCGTGCCGTCGTCGTAAGCGGCGGGGATAGTCATATATCCCGTAAGAAGCTGCTCCAGCGTTTCGTCAACGTCAACAACGCCCAAAGCGCGGATATCGGAAACCGCAGCGTTCACCCCGCCGGCGTCGGAAGCCTCCGTCGCATATCCCGAAACAACGCCGTCAAGGATAGAAACGGTCTCGTCCAGATCGGCTTTCAGAGCGGCGTTTTCGTCATATTCAGCCTGACCGTCCGCAAGCTGCCGTCTGCCGTCCGCAAGTTCTTTTTCCGCGTCGGCGATCTTCTGTCTGCCGTCCGCAAGCTCCTCTTCCGCTTCGGCAAGCTGCCGTTTGCCGTCGGCAAGGTCTTTTTCCGCCTCGGCAAGCTCCTTTCTTCCGTCCTCAAGCTCGGCTTTCGCGTCGTTGATCTCCCCGTAGGCTTCGTCGGAAATAACGCCCTTGCGGTGCTCGATCTGCACCTCGGCGAAGTCCTCCAGCGTATCGGAAACGCGGGAAACAACGTCCCCGTACTCATCTTCGTAAGGGTCGAGACCGTCGGTTTCCGCAAGGCTTATGTACAGATCCGTGTAGATATCGTAGGTGAAATTTTCCTCGGGGACAAGCAGCCAGCCGTTCACCGTACCGTTTCCGATAGTGGTGCTCCCCCGCTCAATGGAAACGTATACCGGCAGTATGCCTTTTCCCGCAACGGTGTATTCCGTTCTGCCGAGAATGTCCTCCATTTCGCGGTCGTCGCCCGTTCTGAGTGAAATAACGTCCCCCACTTCAAGGTTTCGCGCCGAGAAAAACCTGTTGTCCGCAAAGACCTCCCCCTCGTTTTCGGGAAGCCGTCCCTCCGTGACATAGGGCAGATTTATCCCGCTTTCCGGGTCGTAGGAATAGACCTTGACAATGCAGTCGCTGTCCTCCGCCCCCGACATCATCAGGTCGGCGGTATATCCCGCGTACAGCCCGTCCGCCTCAACGGTATCGCCGACAGCGGATACGTCCTCATCATCGAAGCCCAGCTCGGACATAAGGTGAAGATCGGCAAGGTTCTGTTCCGCAAGATATTTTGCCGCGCTCATTTTCATATCGGGACTTGCGGACTTTACTCCCGCGAAAAATCCGCTTCCTATGGCAATTATCGCCATAATGGCTATAAAGCGGCTCTTGGTATTTTTAACGCTCCTGAGCGTGTTCAAAAACAGTTTTTTATTCATGGGCGCCTACCATTCTATCGTGTCTACCGACACAGGCTCGGCGTTCAGCGTTACTCGAGAGACCTTGCTGTTCTTGATCTTTATCACCCTGTCCGCCATAGGCGTGATAGCCTGATTGTGTGTGATGACCACCACAGTCATGCCCTTTTCGCGGCAGGTGTCCTGCAAAAGCTTGAGAATGTTCTTGCCCGTGTTGTAGTCCAGCGCGCCCGTAGGCTCGTCGCACAGCAGAAGCTTGGGAGACTTCGCCAGCGCCCTCGCGATAGAGACCCTCTGCTGCTCGCCGCCCGAAAGCTGAGCTGGAAAATTGTTGATCCTCTCCCCCAGTCCCACCTGTTTCAGGACTTCCTCTGCGTCGACGGCGTTTGTGCATATTTCGGTGGCAAGCTCCACATTTTCCTTTGCGGTAAGGTTCTGCACCAGGTTGTAGAACTGGAAAACAAACCCGATATCCCGTCTGCGGTATGCGGTTACCTCTTTTTTGGAAAATTTCGCGATATCCTTTCCGTCCACCAGAATTTGTCCCTCGTCGCAGGCGTCCATACCGCCCAGCATATTCAGCACAGTCGTCTTGCCCGCGCCGGACGCTCCCACAATTACCGCGAATTCGCCCTTTTCTATTTCAAAATTTATGCCGTCGGAAGCTGATATAGTTACCTCGCCCATTCTGTAACGCTTGTAAACGTCCTTGAATTCAACATAGCTCATCGGAACATTCCTCTCAAAATTTAATAAACATTACTGATTATACCATATTTTTTACCGTTTGTGTATAGCTTTGCGGCATTTTTTTGTGATAGAATGATGAAAATTCACCCGAATACAGCAGTCCGAGCGCAATAAGCTTACTTGCCGAATATCCTCTCGAATGCTGTTGACAAACCAAAAGGACGGATCATATCCGTCCTTTTGAACGTTATTTATTCGCCCATCTTATGACTGCAACGTCGCCGTTATTGAGAGGATCCATAAAGTTAACGTCCTTGCCGTTAAGGGTAAGTATCATATTTCCGTCGGCAGGAGGATTTTCAAGGTCGATATCCGCAAGAGCCATAAGCTCGATAAATTCATGCTGCAAATTTGACGGACGGGGTTCGAGCTTGATAGTCTTTCCGTTCAGCGTAATATAGAAATCCTCGATTACCGGTATCTCCTCTTCCTCCGGCGTTTCTTCCTCGGCGTCAGGTTTCGGAGTTTCCGTTATCGGAACAGGTATCGGATCAAGCGGCGGATTTGTTTCGGGAACGGAAACCGCCTGCTGTTCCTGCGGCTGAGCGGCGTTTTCGGAAACAGGCGCAGCAGCCGTTTCGGGAACGGCATTTGCTGCGGGAGCAGCTTCCGTATCGGTTTTCTCCGCTTCATCACTGTCGGTATTATCGGAAAATCCTTCCGCTATCGCCTTTGCAAGACGTCCCGCCCTGGAATTCTTGTCAATGACCTTGTCGGAGGTTATTATATCGTCGCCGTCGTTAAGGTAATAGTCCACCGTAAGCAGCTTGCCCGACTTGTAAAAGTTCAGCATGGACGTATCAAAGGGCAAAGTCTGCATAAGGTCGCCGAGGGTCTCCACCTCGGAAACGGTAACGTCGTCAAGGTTCTGTATGCGGTAATCCCCCGAAACGAGCTTGTCGTTTACGCGGGCTATCACGCCGAAAAGATACTCTGTGCCGTCGATAAACACCTTGTGGGGAGAAACGTCCCCCGCGATGTCGGTAATTTTTACCTCCGCGTTTTCGCCGCTTTCGGCAGGCTTAAATACCAGCTTGTCTCCCTGTTTTACAATGGTTTCCAGTGAAACGGTCTCGCCGTTAAGGGTTATCTCGGCAACAGTGGAATGACCGCCCTTCAGTATCTGTTTTTCGCCGTTGAGGGTAAAGTTGAGGTTTCTTCCGGAACGCCCGATTATCTGTGTGGATCTGTATCCCGCCGACGTCAGCAGATCGAGGACGCGCACCGCTCTTGTGTCGAATACGCGCATTTTCTTGTCGTTAAGCGTTACGACCGAGAAATCGTATCCGCTGTTATATGTGGCGGTAACGCCTATTCCTATGGGAGTAACGTATTCGGGGCCGCTTATTTTGCTGTTTCCGAACGATACGTTTTTCATGACCTCGTTCTTGCCGACAGCAACACGGTTCTCGGGTATATCAAGCTTTTCCGCGATATATTTGGACAGGTCGGGAATAAGACTTCCGCCTCCGACGAGGAAAACCGCTGCGGGAGCCTGTCCGTTCGAGCTGAGAATATTTTTAACAATGTCATCGGCAAGAGCGTCAACCACGGGGAACAGGCTTGAAAAAAATTCCTCCCTGTCAATGGTGTGCTTATAGCCGAGAATATCCGTATAGTCAATTTTCTCCAGATAACTGCTGAGCTTCATTTCCTCCGCCGTGGAAAAGTCCACAAGATATTTTTTGATTATCTCCTCTGTGATCTCGTCCCCCGCCGTTGTGGACATTGCATATGCCACAATGCTTCCGTTGCGGGCAATGGCAATATCCGAAGTACCCGCGCCGATATCCACCAGCGCCACATTGATAAGGCGTATTTCGGGAGGGATAACGATGTTCATAGCCGCGATAGGCTCCAGCGTAAGACTCGAAACCTCCAGACCGTTCATGTCCGTCACCGCGTAAAGACTTTCCACAACGGGACTTGGCAGGAACGCCGCGATAAGCTCGACGGATACCTTTTTGCCCTTGTGTCCGACCAAAGAGCCTATCTTGTAATCGTCAAGAAGATACTGCACGACAGTATGACCCACGCAGTAAAAGGATATCTTTGCGTCCGCGATCTCTTTATCCAGCTCGTCCTGAGCTTTCAGAGTGGTTTCAAGCTCATAGGACTTAACGTCGTCCTCGGAAACGCTGTCCTTTTCGGTTATGTCAAATGACATCTCCGTTCTGCATGTTTTTAAAGCCCGTCCCGCCGCAGCTATGCCGACCCTTGACAGCTTTATTCCCGATTTTGCTTCCAGCTTTTCCCTGACCTGTTTCACCACCGAAGACACCACCGGAATGTCCTCGATCTGACCGTCGATCATGGCGCGTCTTTTATGAGGAATGGATTCCGCATAGTCCACGCAGAAAATATTATCGTCCATATGACCGATTATACCGACGACCGTGCGTGTTCCGATATCGAGTGCGAAAAGCTCGTTCTCCTCCTGAGGTCTCAGCTTTCGGGAAACTGTTTTCTCGGATTTATCCGGTTGCTCCGCGGATTTCGGATTTGCTTGGATCTCCTGCGTTTCGGGCGCTGCCGGTACGGTTTTCTCCGTCTTTGAAGGACGTCCTCTCTTTTTTGAAGTATTGGGAACTCCTGCCGCGCTGCCCTCAGCCAAATTTTTTTCCGACTGTTTTGCCATTTCGGTTACCACCCTTTACTGAAAAATATATCGGTTCAATCCTTGATTTTTAGCACTGATTTAAGCTCCTTGACCGCGTCTGTTTCCGATATCACAAGAAGCTTGTCGCCGCTTTTCAGCATTGACTGTCCGCGGGGTATCATAATGCAGCCGCCGCGGGTTATGGAGACGATGTTGAAAAGTACGGGAAGCTTTATCTCCATAAGCATTTTCCCGTCGTAAATATAGTCCGGAGGAATCTGCACCTCGAACAGAGTTACCTCTCCGCCGCCCAGCGACAGCACCTGCTTTATCCTTGAAGTATCCACCTCGCGCTCTATCAGGGACGCGATACTGTCCGTGCTGTTGATAACGTTGTCTATCCCGAGAGCCTGCATTACCGCAACGTTTTTGGGATTGTTGGACTTAGCCACCGTCTTTGCCACGCCGAATTTCTTTTTCGCAAGCTGGCACACTATAAGATTTGTCTCGTCCGAACCGGTAACGCTGACCAGTGCGCCCGACTCCTGCACCTCGGCAGCTTCGAGTATTTCAAGCTTTGTCGCGTCGCCGCAGATGATTGGGATATCCATTTCGTTCGCTATGTGTTCGCATACCGTTTTATCCCGTTCTATCACAGTCGGCTCGTGGTCGTGCTCTATCAAAGTCCGCACAAGATAATAACCAACCTTGCCTCCGCCTATAATTGTAACTTTCACCGATCTCTCTCCCGTATTTTAGTCCGCAAATCTTGCCAGAATGAGCTTGTCCCCTTTTTGCAGCTCAAGGTTTGTCAGCAGTATCCTGCTGACTGCGCCTCCGCTGTGCTCGACCGCGACAAGGGTTTCGTTTTCCTCAAATTCTATCTCGCTTATGCGCTTGCCGACGAAGTCTTTCGGTATCTCCATCAGCTCCATAACTACGGAATGACCTCCGACCGCAGTTTCCGATGAAGCGGAACTGTTTATCGCCGCGCAGAATGAAGTTACCGTCATATTTGTGGGACAGATCGTTTCAAGTCCGAATTCGGCGAATACGTCATTTTTCTTGGGGTCGTTGACCCTCGCAAAGACTTTTGGCACGCCGAAAAATTTTTTCGCAAGCTGTATCACCATTAAATTGGTGTTGTCGTCGGACGTCACCGCCGCAAGAGCCTCGCAGTTTTCTATTCCCGCCTTTTTCAGCACTTCCTTGTCTATGGGAACACCGAAAGTAGTATAGCCGTTAAAGTCCGGCGAAAGATTTGAAAACTGTTCCTTGCTGGCGCTTATGACCGAAACATCGTGTCCCTGAGCGGACAAAGCGCCGCACAGAGCCGCTCCTACGTTACCGCAGCCTATAACCAGAATATTCATTGCGGAAACATATCTTCCTTTCCAAATAAAACTATACATATTTATTATATTACAAAATCTTCCGAATTACAATAGTTTTTTTGAAAAACTTTCCGTTTGCCGCATAAAACCTACTCCAATACAAAACGATATTCCGAACAGACTAACAATAAGCACAGTCTGCAAAACACAAAACCGCCGCTCGGTTATCGGACCGAACAGCGGTTTTGCGCCGTAATATACGTTTTACGGATCATTCATATGTCATCAAGGGTTCTCCCGCGTAGGGATACTTTTCTTCAAGCTCGGACAAGTATCTTCCGTATCCGCTGTACAAAAGATCGGCGCGGAAGGTCTTTTCGTCGATGAGAGCTATCTGATCAGCGTCGGTATTGAAGCCGAGCTTCGAGGAAGTGTCTCCCATATTCACCGTAATGCTCCATACCGTTTCGGGTTCTGACGAATATACTTCAAATTCGGTATCGGGCTTAAAAAAGCTTTCGCAGAAGCCGACGGTATAGTCCTCATCGAACGTCTCCTCACAGCCCTGCTCGAAGCCGCTTTCAAGGTACATACACCAGAGTATCTGCCTGTCCCGCGCGGATATTTTCACGGAAGCTTCGGCTGCGCCCTCTCCGTTTTCCTTATAGCCGTAATAAATTTTCTTTTCGTCGGTATCAAAGCCTCTGCCGCCGTTACTGATAAACCTTACGGAAAAATCCTCGGGAGCAAGTCCGTCCTTAGACACGCGGTATGTCCATCTCCCCTTTTCATCAAAGCTGTAGACAGAACCGCCGATGACGGTTTTTCCCGTATCCATATAGCCGTTTCGGGTGTTGAAATGATACCAGTATCCTTTTATCCTGTGCCAGCCGTAGGCTCTCTCGCCCCTTATGTAGTAACGCTTTCCCTTTGCACTTTGGGTAAATCCCGTCACATACCGGCTGACCTTTCCGCCGTCGAACTCCGTCAGCCTGAAATTCGGCGCAATGCTGTCCCTGTTGGAAAAATTCGCGTACAGAAGTCCGTCCAGCCTTTCGCCGCTTTCATCGGCATAATAAACCGTACTTATATTCGGGTCGTTTTCGTCGGGCAATTCCACACGGTACGCCTGAACAATCCCGCTTTTGTCAACAACGGTCTCCCAGCCGTCCGTATAGCCCGCCGATACCGTGCAGGACAGCGCCGCTGCCGCCGAAACGGCTGCGGCGATCAATGCTGTTATTTTCTTAAACATAGAGATCCCTCCAAAAGTTATTCTACATTAAATACAATTCAAAGCGGCGAAATTTTTCATTTCGGGAAAAATTATTTTGATTTTTCATAATCCGCGATCTCGTTGGCAATCTGCTTGAAAATGGGTCCGCAGGTGACGTTCCCCGACACGCCCCCCTCGGACATGACCGTCACCGCGTACCGGGGACTGTATGTGGGAAAATATCCCGTAAACCAGCAGTTGAGTATCTCGCTGCCGTTTTCGTCGAACCGTCCCGTCTGGGCTGTAGAGGTCTTTCCCGCGGCGATGGTCTTTTCGGGATTTGACATGGAATTTTCCGCCCGCACGGTATAGTACATGAAATTTTTCAGTTTCCTGACCGTCTCGTAGGATAGCACGCGCTTTCCCGCCGTTACGCCGCTGTAGTCCACGGTGCCGTTGTCGTCGCGTATGCCTTTTATCAGGGACGGTCGGTACATCACTCCTCCGTTTGCTATGGCGGACGTCATGCGGCATATCTGCATAGGCGTGGCGGTAAGCTTTCCCTGACCGAAAGACATATTCGCCCTCTCAGCCGCCACGCCGATATCGCGGACGGTCTGCAATGTCCCCGCAGCGGAAACAATATCGCCGCACAACGGTATCTCCTCGCCGAAGCCCAGAGCCTCGGCGGTGCCGATAAAGTCCTCCTTGTCAAGGTATTCGCTCAGCGCGATAAAGTAGGTGTTGCAGGACTTTACCATGGCGGTCTCCATGTCTATCTCGCCGTGACCGCCCCATTTGTGGCAGTTGAAAACCTGTCCGTTCACGTTGACCGAGCCGGTGCAGGTATAGCTGTATTCGGGACTTATCCCCTGCTCCAGAGCCGCCGCTGCGGTAACAAGCTTGAATATCGATCCCACGCTGTAAGCCGACGCTGCACGGTTCACAAAGGGAGAATTTGGGTCGTCCATATAGGCGGCAACGTTGGAAGCGTCGAAATCGGGACGGCTTACCGAAGCCTTTATCTCGCCCGTGCGGGGATCCATAACCACTATCGCGCCGAGGGACAGTCCGTTTTCGTCGGCGGCATTTTCGCATATCTGCTGGATATTTTTGTCAAGAGTGGTAACTACGCCGCACCGAAGCTCTTCGGCAAATTCGGTCTGACTTCCCAGACCGTTCAGGACTTCTCCCACCGCGTCGATATGGAGCGTGACGGAATTATAGGTACAGTTGCTTCTCAAAAAATCATCATAGGCTTTCTCTATCCCGCAGACCCCTGCTCCGTCGGAGGTATAGCCGATAATATGGGGAGCGAGCTGACTGCCGTCGGTGCGCACAGCCGAGCGGAAAATTATGCTTTCCCCGTCAAATTCGCGGGCTTTTTCGCTTACGCGGCACAGAAAGGGAAGATTATTTTCAATCCCCTCGTAGTAGCGTTCGGGGTCAAGCAGATATGGCTGTATCCTTATCGAGCTTATGTGGTTCGGGATTATGACCGCCTCGTATTTTTCCGAGAGGTTCACCAGCGGTTCAAGGTTGCAGTCGTAAATACCCGCGTACTCCCCCGCGGTTTTCAGCGTGTAAGTTCCCCTTTGGGCGGACACCGCCGCAATGCCGCTGTCGTTGATAAGCGCCGCAAGCCTTGCGGTAAGCAGAGCGGATACCGCTGCGGAAATAACGGGTACAAAAACAGTTCGTTTCAAACAAAACACCTCGCGAATAGTATTGACACATTCGCGGGGTGTTATGCGGGATTACTTATCGGTATGCCGTTTTCAACGGCTGCCATGGCAATAACGCTGCCTTTGCCACAGTGTTAGCTCATTATCTCTGTCGGATTACTCATCGGGAAGTTCCAGCGGCTGTAATTGCAGTTTAAGAATTTTCAGCTTTTTGTCAATTTTTTTAACCGTTTCAACCGCACCCTCATCTTTAGCGGATTTACGCAAGTCTAAATAGTAATAATAATCCTCTATAAGCCTCGCGATAAATTGCTTATCGGTATCACCCATTGGATACACCTCCCGAAATTTGCTTTATAGTTGTATTGTATCATAGTTTTACCGCCTTGTCAAGCGTACTGCCGCATTTACTTTGTGATATTGTGCCGTATTTTCGCGGCGGTCAGCGTATTCCTCATAAGCATAGCGATAGTCATTGGACCCACGCCGCCGGGGACTGGAGTTATGTACCCCGCCTTATCAAAGCAAGCCTCATAGTCCACGTCGCCGCAGAGCTTGCCTTCCGCGTTTCGGTTCATTCCCACGTCGATGACAATCGCGCCCTCCTTTACCATATCGGGAGTTACAAAGCCCGCTTTTCCCACAGCGGCGACGAGAATATCGGCGTTTGAGCATATCTCCCCGAGATTTTTTGTTTTGGAATGGCATATCGTCACTGTACCGTTTTTGTGCAGCAGAAGCATTGCCATAGGCTTGCCCACGATGTTGCTCCTGCTGATAACAACGCAGTTCTTGCCGCACACGTCCACGCCCGTTTCGGCGATAAGCTCCATTACGCCTGCGGGAGTGCAGGGCAGGAAACTGAAATCCCCTATCATAATGTGTCCCACATTTTCCGGGTGGAACGCGTCCACGTCCTTTTCGGGACGTATGGCGTTTATGACCGCGTTCTCGTTTATCTGCTTCGGCAGCGGCAGCTGCACCAAAATGCCGTTTACCTTATCGTCATTGTTAAGTTTTTCCACCAGCTCCAGAAGCTCCGCTTCGGTCGTCTCCTCGGGGAGGGCGTACTCATAGGAGTTAAACCCAACCTCGGCGCAGGCTTTTTTCTTGTTGTTTACGTATACCCGTGAAGCGGGGTTGTCCCCCACAATCACCACCGCGAGACCTATCTCAACGCCTTTTTCTTTAAGTACCTCCGCTTCCCTGCGGACTTGTTCCTTTACCTTTGCGGAAACGGCTTTACCGTCAATTATCTTCGCCATCGGAAATTTCCTCCTGTTCGTTTTCTTCTTCGTCAGCGCAGTCGGTCAGCCTGTCCTCGGGAGCAAGCTCCTCGGCGGATTCGACTTCGGACCGCTTCGCTTTTGCCGCTTTCGCGCTTTTGGAGGCGGCTTTTTTCTCGTCGTATTCCCTGTACTTTTCCTCGGTCTCGGCTATCAGACGCTTTGACTCCTCGGTGTCCTTGTAGAAAACATACTCCCCGTCCATTTTTATCTTGTGCCGCATAAAGAATACCGCCGCTATCGATACTATCACGCACAGTCCCGCCACAAGCTGAGAGATACGCAGATGTCCCACCATAAGGCTGTCCGTCCGCAGACCCTCTATGAAAAAACGTCCCAGACCGTACCAGCCGATGTACATAAAGAAAACCTCGCCGTCGAATTTGCGGCGTTTGGAGTAAAAATGCAGAATCAGAAATCCGATCAGACACCACAGCGATTCGTACAGAAAGCATGGGTGAACGGGCAGAGACGGGTCAACGGTCACTCCCGTTGACGCCAGTATGTCCTCCATGTTCGCCTTAAGCTGCGCCTGTATTTTGGGACTTGTCATTCCCCAAGGCAGCGACGTGTTGCCGCCGAAGCATTCGTGGTTGAAAAAGTTTCCCCACCTGCCTATGCCCTGACCTATCAGGAAACCGAGTCCCGCCAAGTCAAGCAGCGGCATGAGCCGCACCTTGCGTATCTTCGCCGCCGCTGCGCCGAACAGCACCGCGCCGATAAGTCCGCCGTATATGGCAAGTCCGCCGCTGTGAACGGAAAATATCTGCATTAAATTGTTTTTGTACTCGTCCCAGTTCAGAAAAACGTAGTAAAGTCTCGCGCATATTATCGCGCCCACAAAACCGACCATTACCACGTCAATTGCTCTGTCGTCGTCAATGCCGAATTTTTTCATTCTCTTGAAGCAGTAGAACGCCGCCAAAAGAAGTCCCGCCGTAATTACCAGACCATACCACTTTATCTCAAAGCCGAAAACCGTAAACGCAGTGTTATAGACGGGAAACTCAATATTCAGCGAGGGAAAAGATACCGTGTTCCATTCTGCGTTCGTCAAGTCTGTTCCTCCTTGCCGTTAAGGGGTTCTATGACAGAAAGGGTAACGTTTTCCGTATTCATATTTTGAAGCCGCCTTGTAACGTCCTCAAATGTGACGGAGGCAACGGTTTCGATAGCGTCAAAGGCGGACAGCTTTTCCATACCCGCGTTAAGCATTTTCGTGGCAATGGATTCCGCGTTGTCAAGCCCCACCACAAGCCCGCCGTAGTAGGATTTCTTGATGGTATTGAACATATCCTCGTCAAGACCCTCTTTTTTGCACCGCTCTATCTCCTCGACGAGCCTGTCGCGGACAAGTCTCGGATTGCGGGATTCTCCCCCGAAAATTGAGCAGAAGTAGCCGTCCCCTCTGAAAACCTCATACGAGAACGTGGAGTTGATAAGCCCCTCATCGTAAAGCTTTTTGTAAAACTCCGAGGCGCTGCCCGCCAGCACGTTGTGTACGAAATCCATTTCCGTTTCCGCCCGCAGAGCGTCGATACCCTTTTCGGGCTTATCCTTGAAGCCGATATTGAATATGGGCGTGGCAACTTCCAGTTTTTGGACTACCTCTTTTTTGAGGACTGTTTCCGGTTCGTCCTCGAAAGCAGTTTCAAGCTCGGGATTGCCGCCCTGCTTCAACAGCTTGTCGCACATTTCGAGAACTTTGTCCTCGTCCACGTTTCCCGCAATGCTCAAAACCATATTGTTAAGGTTGTAGAACGTGTGGTAGCACTTGTACAGCAAATCCGCGTTGATTTGGGCAATGCTCTCCACCGTGCCCGCAATGTCGATTTTTACGGGGTGGCTGTGGTACATACCCTGAAGCATATTGAAGAATACCCGCCAATTAGCGTCGTCGTCGTACATTCTTATTTCCTGACCGATTATGCCCTGTTCCTTGCGGACGGTTTCCTCGGTGAAATAGGGGTTCTGTACAAAGCTTAGCAGGATTTCAAGGGATTCGTACACATTGTCCGTGCAGCTGAACAGATAGCAGGTCTTGTCAAAGGAGGTATACGCATTTGCGGAAGCCCCCGTTTTTGCGTAAAGGCTGAACACGTCGCAGTCCTCGTTCTCGAAAAGTTTGTGCTCAAGATAGTGGGCAATGCCATTGGGGACGGTGATAAAGTCGGGCTCGTCCTTGGTTTTGAACTTAGTGTTTATCGAGCCGTACTTCGTGCCGAACAGGGCGTAGGTCGTGCTGTAGTTCTCCATTTTCCAAATGAAAATATCAAGCCCCGTTGGGTGCTTGACGTAGGTGTACTGCTCCCCGGTGCGTTCGTTTTTTACAATTTTCTTTTCCATATCATTCAGCCTCCTTTCCCGTGAGAACATAGACGGTATCCAGCTTTAGCGAATTCGCGGCGGCGGTAACGTCCTCCCTGGTGACCTTTTTTATCCGCTCCATATACTCCTCCGGGGTGTAAATTTCTTTTTTGTACATTCTGCGGAAATACCAATGCACCAGCGAATTGGAGCTGTCGTTTACGCCTTTTATGCCGTTCAGCAGCGATCGTCTTGCGTTTTCAAGCTCTTCGCCGGTGAAATCTCCCTTTTTCATAGCCTCAAGCTGATTGAGTATTTCCTCCTCGGCTTTACCCGCATTGGCGTGTTCGATGCCGCTGTCAACGTACATAACTCCCTTGTCGTTCCAGCCCGACGAGCAGTAGTAGCAAAGGCTGAGCTTTTCGCGGACGTTCATAAACAGCTTCGATATGGGTGTCGAGCCGTAAACCGCGTTCATAACACTCATTGCCTCCAGATTGTCGAAGCCCGACTTAAAAGCCATAACCATTTTGCTTTGGGCGACGTCATGAACTTCGGTAACTCGGCATACCTCGGGCTTTGCGGGTGATTTTTTCGACGAGCAGTCTCCCGCGTAATCCCTGTCAATTTTTAACAAAGCCTCGGAAATTATCTTCTTGCAGCCGTCGTTAGGCTCCGCTCCCACAAAAAATATCTCTATCTGGGCGGTTTTAAGCAGTTTTTTATACTGTTCAAAGGCTTCGGCGGCGGTTATCTTCTCCGCAAGCTTTCTGTTTCCGCTGTGAGGCACTGCGGCAGGCTCGCCCTTGAAAACGCTTAGATTAGCCCGCTTAAAGGCGTAGGAACGCTTGTCGTTTATCTCCGCGTCTATCTCGTCCAGCAGCTCTTGCTTTTTGAGGGCGAAATCATTTCCGTAAAACGCCTCTCCCTCCGTATGAGGGTCGGTGAGGCAGTCAGCTGTGATACGGGCAAGCTCCTCGGTAATTTTTTCGCCGTCAAAGGCATAGCGGTCGTTTATGCACGCCGCCGAAAGCATAAGGTGCTGGCTGTCGCCGTACTTTGAAAAATACCCGTTCATTGACGCGCCGTAAAGCGACGCCAGCTTTTTTTTCATAGCCGTAATGGCGGGCAGATTTGCGTTTGTCGCCGCAAGAACGGTGGGTATGACGGCGTTCAGCGAGGCTGTCTCCTCGGCAAGCTCCGTAAGAATATTGACGGAAACACTGTTAGTTTTCAGCCTTTTGTTAATAATAGTGCTGTAGTGTATTCCGTCGGCGATCTTTTCACGATTGTACATTATTGCCAATCTTATCAACTCCTCTTGAATGATGTGCAAGTAACATATTTTTTATTATAACATATTTTTTTTTATAATTCTATACCTTGACAAAAAAAAAGTTAAGGATTACAATTATATTATACATTTTTTTCATTTTTTACCTTTTGGGGGGACGGATGTGCCGTTCCCACTATAATGTACACAGATTTGACCGCATTATGCGGATATCGGAGGGTATTATGGCGTCGAATAAAATCAATCCCAAGGAGTGTCCTCATTATTTGAACGAATTTTTCACCTTTCAGCGGGTCGTAAAGATCAAAGCGGAGAGGACTCTCGAATCGTACTATATCGACCTGAGAATTTTTTTAAGGTACGTTAAGATCACGAAAGGCGATGTACGTCCCGGCACGCCCATGAAGGACATCACCATCTCGGACGTCCCGCTGGAATGGGTGCGGGACTTTTCAAAGCTGGATATACTCAATTATCTGAGCTACGTCGCCACCGACCGGGGAAATACCGCAAAAACAAGACACCGCAAGCTTGCTTCCCTGAAAGTGTTCTACAAGTGCCTTTACCGCGATCTCAACCTTATACCGAACGATCCGACGAAGGATATCGACTATCCGAAAATGCATGAGCATCTGCCGAAGTTCCTCACCCTCAACGACAGCATAAAGCTGCTTGAAAATATGAATAAGGAAGACCCCTACTACTTCAGGGATTACTGCATAATAACGCTTTTCCTCAACTGCGGTATGCGTCTGAGCGAGCTTGTGGGACTTAACCTCCAGGACGTGAACCTTGACGAGCGCACCATGCGCCTGCTGGGAAAGGGCGACAAGGAACGGATAATCCACATCAACGACGCCTGCGCCGATTCTATAGTGCAGTATGTGAAAGAAAGGGGTAAATCTCCCGTGGAGCCGGACGCGCTCTTTTTAAGCAAACGGGGAACGCGTATCACCAACAGGCGCGTTCAGCAGATAGTGGACAACGCGCTTCGGGACAGCAATCTGGACAATCAGGGCTACTCCACCCACAAGCTGCGCCACACCGCCGCCACCCTTATGTATCAGCACGGCAACGTGGATACCCTTATACTGAAAGAAATTTTGGGACACAAAAGCATTTCCACCACCGAGATCTACACTCATATTTCCAACGAATCCGTCAAGGAAGCTATGGACGCTTCCCCGCTGGCGAATATACGCAACCGAAAAAAGCCTAAGTAACATCGAAGGAACATTATATGAAAATAGAACGTCTTATCGGAATAATAACCGTCCTCCAGCAGAAAGGAAAAGTCACCGCGCCGTATCTGGCGGAAAAATTCGAGGTGTCGAAGCGCACGATAAGCCGCGACGTCGAGGCTCTCTGCATTGCGGGAATACCCATTGTCACCGAGCAGGGCGCGGGCGGCGGCATATCCATAGCGGAGGGATTTTCCGTTGACACGACCGTTTTTACCGAAAACGAGCTGTCCCTTATTTTCGCGGGACTGAAATCGATCGACAGCGTTTCGCGTACTTCCAAAGCCGCGCTGCTGAAAGAAAAAATCGGCGGCGTTATCCCCGTTTCGGAAAATATGCTGATAGACCTGTCGTCGTTCCACAAGGACAGCCTTTCGGAAAAGATCGAGCTTCTGCAAAACGCGATAGACAGCCGCAGACGGGTGACATTCCGCTACTTTTACGAAAAGGGCGAGGAGGACAAGCTTATCGAACCCGCGCTTGTGGTGTTCAAATGGTCGAGCTGGTATGTTTTGGGATTTTGTCCCGAACGAGACGGCTTCAGAATGTATAAGCTCACGCGGCTGTGGGATTTGTCCGTTACCGGCGAAACCTTTGAGCCGCGCGTTATCCCGCAGGACACGCTCCGCTTCGAGGGCGCGGCAGAGAACAAAATCATGATTACGGCTTTGTACGAAGCAAGCGAAAAATTCCGCCTTGTGGACGAATACGGTTCGTACTGCTTTACCGTTTCGGAGGACGGCAGGCTGCTTGCGGAATTCGGGTTTCGCTCCGAGGAAAGCGCGTTTCAGTGGTTTCTCGGCTTCGGAAGCAAGGTCGAGATAGTCGCCCCCGAAGAGTTCCGGCAAACGTTTTTGGACGAACTTAAAAGAACGTTGAAAATTTATGAAAACACTTAAAATTTTTACGGAAACATGACATACAGCTGTCATGTTCGGTGTGATATTATAGTTTCAAATAAAAACGGAGGTGCCTTTTATGGAAAAAAATATCATTGATTCACGCTGCGGACTGCACTGCACGGGGTGCGATTATAAGGAAAGCTGCGGCTGCGGAGGGTGTATCGAAACGAACGGAAAGCCTTTCCACGGGGAATGTCCCGTGGCTGTGTGCTGTCAGAACAAGGGATTTGTTCACTGCGGGGAATGTCCCGATATTCCGTGCGAGCTTCTGACGAAGTATTCCTGCGATCCCGAGCATGGGGACGATCCTCACGGCGCAAGGATAGAGCAGTGCAGAAAGTGGGCGGAAGAAGTCCGGTCGACGCTGTGACAGCTTTCAAAAATTTTAAGGAAACATGACATTACATATCTTATAAATTGTAATTTACAGAACGAGTAAAGTGTATTGGCGGCGAAGCCGCGACTAAAAGTTTCGCCCGCCTTTTCAAAGGCGGCAGGTT
>JAMPIC010000032.1 GCA_023663025.1 Prevotella sp. | reverse complement strand
CATTCCTCACCCTCTTCCCCGTTTCGGGAGGATTTGCGCCCTGCGGGCGCGGGGGGATTTCGCTCTCCTGCGGGTCTCCATTCTGCGAATGGAGTGGCGACCAGGGGCTCTGCCCCGTGGACCTCGCAGCCTTGAAAGGCTGGCGAACTTTTTAGTCGCGGCTTCGCCGCGCGATGCGCTGACGTTTTGTTTTTGCGCCAAACAACAATTTACGTCGACTTTATTTCTCTTATCTCTTACATCTGAAAAGGAGTTTACTATGAAAGGTTACCACATAAGCATTTTCCGCCACGGTCTCACCGAAGCCAATGAAAACGGCGTTTACATCGGAAAAACCGATCTCCCCCTTTCGGAAGCGGGCAGAGAAGCCTTACAGGACAGGTATGATCAGCTCGATTACCCCAAGGTGCAGCGCGTCTACTCCAGTCCCCTTGAAAGAGCCGTTCAGACTGCGGAGATCATTTTCCCCGACAGGGAGATCGTCATCGTGGACGACCTGCGGGAAATGGATTTCGGCGTGTTCGAGGGACTTCCCGCCGAGGAGCTCGTCCATTTGGACAGCTTCAAAAAATGGCTCAAAGGCGGACTTGACAACCCTCCCCCCAACGGCGAGACCCTGCGCAGCATGATGCTGAGGTGCTATTCCGCCCTGAACCTGATGATACTGGACATGATGAAAGAGGGCTTCACCCACGCGGGAGCGGTCACTCATTCGGGCATTCTGATGAATATGCTGTCCTGCTTCGGTCTGCCAAAAAGGAAGCCTATGGAATTTTCCTGCGAGCCGGGCGAGGGTTACGAGATACTCGTCACAGCCATGATGTGGCAGAACGGCAATACCTTTGAGATACTGGGGAAAGTCCCCGCAAACGAAGCCGACGGTGAATAAAGTTCCGTAAAACAGCAAACAGCAGCTTTTCACCAATATTAAAAAATGTAAAAGCCGTAAATTACCGTAAAGGAGAAGAAACGTGAAAACAGTTAAAGAACTCCGTCGCAGCGTTTTGCAGCAGATGAGAAGCTGCTGGGGAGAAAACGCGGCAATATTCCTGATAACTGCGGGAGGAGCGGCTGCCGTTGCTTTGGCTTGGTATATTGCCACGGATATGCTGAAAATTTTCGGCGTGACCGATCCTGCCGCGAGCCGTATCGATATCTCAAACGGAACGGTCATAGCCGTTACCGCCGCAGCTCTCGTCATACTGTTCTGCGTCGCCGACCCGTTTGTGTACGGCGTGAAATGGTACAGGCTTCAGCATGTGCGCGGAAGATCCGTTCAGGCAAGAAGTATGTTTTCGTGCTACGGCTCATGGAAAAGAGCGGGACAGATATTCAGGCTCAGCGCGTATCTTTTCGCGGGACGGCTCTACTTTACCGTACCCCTTGCCGCATTGCTGGGCGCGGGCATATTTTTTGCGGACAAAATCGGCGCAAACGGGAACAGCGTCGTTTACAGCGCGGCGGAAACGCTTGTGTTCCTGCTTGCGGGAAGCCTGATATGCGCGGCTGCGCTCTTTAACTGCAAATACGCGGCGGTTACATACCTTTTTGTTCTTGATCCCGATTCGCCTCCCAAAGAGCTTATCCGCAAAAGCGCGGAAATATCAAAGGGAAAAACCGATTATCTCATTGAGGCGGTACTGTCCTCGGCAAAATGCCTGCCGCTGTGCGTGCTCATTTTCCCGGCTGTTTTCGTTATCCCGTATATGCAGATGGTCTATACGGCGGCGGTGAACGAGATTATACTGTCGGGAGAAACCTCTCCGGAACAGGACGGACGTCATGAAGAATATGCGCACAGTTGATATTGCCGCCGGCGTTTCCGACGAGGGAAAGACCTGCGGCAGTCTTTTGCGGAGCAGGGGCGTTTCGAGACGGCTGACTGCCCGGCTGAAACGCGTTCCCGGCGGCATTACCCGCGGCGGGCGGCTCATACGCACAGTCGATACCGTTCACGCGGGGGACGTTATTTCCCTTAAAATCGAGGACGAACGTCTCACAGAGCCTAACGGCGGACTTTTTGCTCCCGTCATTTACGAGGACGGTGATATTATCGTTTTTGACAAGCCTGCGGGAATGCCCGTCCATCCGTCGGCGGGACACAGGGAGGACACATTGGGAAACTTTTTCGCTTCGCTTTATCCCGATCTGACTTTCCGTCCGATAAACAGGCTGGACAGATACACCTCCGGACTTTGCGCCGCAGCCAAAAACGCCTATGCCGCAAGTCTCCTGAACGGAAAAATTTTCAAGGTCTATTATGCGGTGACAGAGGGGACGCCCGTCCCGGAAGCCGTCGGAAATCCCCTTGTAAATTGGTACTCCGCTTCATTGGGAGAATTTGTCATCGACGCTCCCATAGGCAGGGAGGAGGCTTCCGTTGTGCGGCGGACGGTTCGGGCGGACGGCAAGCGCGCCGTTACAAGGTATACTATATTAAAGGAAAACGGCGGTCACTGTCTTGTGAGAGTGATCCTCGAAACGGGCAGGACGCATCAGATAAGGGTGCATTTTTCTTCTGTGGGGCACCCTCTCGCGGGGGACGGTCTTTACGGCGGTTCCGCGCTGTCCGGCGGACAGGCTCTGTCCCAAGGGCAGATTTTGTCTGAAGGACAGATGCTGTCTGAAGGACAGATACTGCACTGCGGGGAAATGCGTTTCGCAAGACCTGCGGACGGTAAAATCATTGAGATTTCCTGTCCGCTCAGAAAGGAAATGCTCATGTTCCGAACGTCCGATGAAGCTTACGGCGGGAACGACATTTTTTGACGTCCCGTGAGGGAGCTGGCGCAAAAGTAACTGTCCGAATAAAATTTGTAACCGTTCCGTAACCTTTTTTGTAACCGTCGGATCGGTTTGCCGTAACGCTTTGCGAGACAGCCTGTCCGAAAAAGGTTACAGACTGTAACTGTAAAATTATGTAAATATATGACGGGAAATTTTTTTAAGGAAAATTTTACAAACAAAATAAGCCAAAAAATATATGAAAAATACACTAAGATACAGGTGAAATTTGTGCGGTTCTACAAAAAAGATTAAGAAAATGTGACTAAAAAGGATTAGGTGTTGCTTTTTGTGAAAAAAGAGTTATAATATAAGTAATGTAACTGTTTTGTAACTGTTTTGCGGTTTATGTGATTTTATGTCAAAATTGATATGATATAATGTGTGGACAACTGAAACAATACGAAAGGAGAGATCAAAATGAACCTGTTGCCAACCGCTCCCGAAAAGCGAATGGGTAACGCCGCCGTTTCGGACAAAAAAAATATAAGCTTCGAGTCGGCTATGGTGAATGTGGGTTCGCTGGTTACATATCTTGCCGCCGCCGCCGTCAGAAGAACGGCTTTCTTCCTTAAAAAAGCTGCGGCAAAGGCTGTAAACGGCGCTGTGCCCCTCGGCAGAGGTATTAAAAGATCTGCGGTAAAGCGGGTCGTTACGGTCAGACGGGCTTTTGTTTCCCGCAGGGAACAGCTTGCGGAAAGCAGAAGAAAATTCTCGGAAAGAAAAGCGGAGGCAGGCTTCGGAAAAGCTGTGGCTCTCCAGCTTTCCGATATTGCCGATTTTGTGAAAAACAGCAAAAAATTCGCCGCTACCGTCGTAAACTACGCGGTTCCCGCAGTGTGCCTGACGTTCCTTGTGTGCGTTGTTGCCGATAAGGCTTCCGCAGATTACGGAGTTACGGTGGAATATAACGGTCAGGAGATCGGCGTGGTGTCCGAGGAGGCTGTCCTGAACAGCGCACAGGAGGTCATTTACGAGAGAGCCGCTTACTACGATACCAACAGCGATACCTATATTACCGCAACGCTTTCCCTGAAGCCTTTGGGCGCACAGGACGAGGTGATCAACGAGCAGACCCTTGCCGACGCCATTCAGGAACAGATAGACATTCAAGCTCCTGCGGAGCAGACCGCCGCAGAGGAAGCTTCCGCAGAGGAACAGGCTGCTTCGGCCGACAGTGCCGAGGAGGCGCAGAGCGGTGAAGCGGGCGCGTCCGAGGACGAACTCAAGCTTTACGGAGAAACCGTTTCCGACGCTATAGGCGTTGAGGGCGACGGCAGAGAACGAGCTTTCGTCGTTACCGTCGACGGAGAGGTCATCGGCGCGGTCAGGTCAAACGACGAGATAGCGGAGTTCCTTGAGGGAATGAAAGAGGAATACCTTGACAGCGATATCATCGACGTTTCCTTTGACAAGGATATCGAGTATACCTATGAGCAGTACGTCGATCCCGAGGAGATCGTGGATCAGAATGATATCATCGGCAAGCTTGATTCCAATGTTTCCGAACCGGTTTACTATGAGATACGCGAGGGCGACAACCCTTGGAACATTGCCCATAACAACGGCATGACCACCGAGGAGCTTGTGGACTGCAACATCACCTTCAAGGGCGAGAAGATCGACGATCTTACTCAGTACTGCCCCGTAGGCGCGATCGTGCAGCTCAGCGAGGAAGTCCCCTATTTGCAGGTGCTTACAACAAAAGAAGTTGAATATACCGAATCTATCGACTATGAGATCGTAAAGACAAAGGATCCCGATATGTACAAGGGCGATTCCGAAGTAGATGTTGCCGGCGTCGAGGGTGAAAAGAAAGTCCGCGCAATGGTTACCTACAGAGGAGACGTTCCCGTTTCGTCTGAGATCGTTGAAGAGACGGTTCTTTCCGAACCGGTCACAAAGTATATGAGGGTCGGCACAAGAGAGACCACCACTCCCGTAAGCACAGGTTCGGGCGGCTCGGGCGATTACTTCTGGCCCGTTGACGGCGGTTATATATCCGCTTATCAGGGCGACGGAAGAGGTCACAAGGGCATCGACATCGCCGCTCCCTACGGAACTCCCATCTACGCCGCAGAGTCGGGCACAGTTATCGAAACCGGCGACGGCTGGAACGGCGGCTACGGAAACTGCGTAAGAGTTCAGCACGACGACGGAAATATTACCGTTTACGCTCACCAAAGCTCCATCGCAGTAAGCTACGGCGACTACGTCGTAAAGGGACAGCTTCTCGGTTATGTGGGAAGTACGGGCGATTCCACGGGAAACCACCTCCACTTCGAGGTAAGAAGCTACGGAACATACGCAAATCCCCTTGATTACGTTTCCCAAAACTGAGAATAATGTTAAACACCGTATCGGCGGCTTTTGCGGGCTGCCGGTGCGGTTCTGATTTTTGCACAATTCTTTCGCCTTTATTTCAGCGTCTTTTCACATATTTTACACAAACATGGGTTATTATATAACCGTACTCAGGAAATGAGTACTCCCCCAAAAGTGCTTTTATATGCAGGCTTATTTACCCCGTAAGTCTGTCAGGTGAAAACCATATAAAAGACCTCAGCCTCGGACTGTTTACCCCTACAGTCCGAGGTAACCCCCAATAATCCTATATCATGATCTTCGCCCCTGTCCCCCCGACAGGGGCACTTTCTTTTATCGGCGAAGGCTGCGGGAAATTGGGATACCGGATTTTGCCGTTTTTTTCCGCACGCGTTCTTTCGCCGGCGGGGCTGCTTTGATGTTTTTTACGGAAAATGTGAGCTTTGCCTTGACAAAACTTTTAAAATAGTGTATCATTATTGTAGAAAGATATAATCCATGAAAAATATATCCGCGGCTCTCGCCTTGCGGCGTTATGCTTTGACGGGGAACGGAGTATTATTATGAGCGATGTGAAGCTTACCGATCTTATCGACATCGGCACACTGCAGGAAATACAGGACGGCTTTGCCAGACTTACGGGAATGGCTGCCCTCACCACGGACGAAAGAGGAAACGCTGTTACGCAGGGAAGTAATTTTACCGACTTCTGCATGAACTTTACCAGACGTTCTCCCACAGGCTGCGAAAGGTGCGAAAGGTGCGACAAGGAGGGCGGAGAACAGACTATGCGTTCGGGATGCGCGTCTGCGTATTTCTGCCACGCGGGTCTTGTTGACTTCGCCGCGCCCATTATGCTCAACGGAACGTTTATCGGTTCGTTTATCGGCGGCCAGGTGCTTACAGCAGAGCCGGACGAGGCAAAGTTCCGTCTGATCGCCAAGGAGATCGGCGTTAATCCCGCAGAGTACATAAAGGCTCTCAAAAAAGTAAAGATCGTGGACAAAGAACAGGTGGACGCCGCCGCGGACTTTCTCTGCACCATAGCAAAGGTACTGTCCCAGACGGCTTATAACAACTATCTTACAAATATGTCAAATTCGGGTCTTACCACGCTTAACCGCTCGCTGCTTATGAAGGTGGACGAAGCCGAGGAAGCCCTTAAAGACAGCGCGTCGCGTATTCAGGAGCTTACGGAAGCTTTTGAACAGGTAGACCATATCGCCGACCGCACCGCTCACGAAGTGGCGGATACTACCAGTACGGTAAAGATAATTCAGAATATCGCACTCAATACGCAGATACTCGGCTTTAACGCTTCGATCGAAGCCTCCCGCGCGAAAGAAAGCGGAAAGGGCTTCGGTGTGATCGCTCAGGAGGTAAGAACTCTTGCCGAAACCAGCAAAAACGCCGCCAACAAGATCGAAGGCGCAGTAAAACGCATAAACGAGTATTCGGTAGATATGAGCAAAGAGGTTGTCCGTACCAAGGACGCGGTTCATCAGTGTCTTGACGAGCTGGAGATATTCTCCGGTCTGCTCAGGGATCTGAAAACCATGTCTGCGGAATAGCATATATCCCAATTTATACTGATCCCGAACGGCGGACGCGGGTCTGCCGTCAGGAAATGTCAAAGGAGGCTTGTGTATGGATCTGGTAACTTCCATTGCCGATATGTCAATGGCTATGAGTTCCGTTAAGTTTCAGCAGGATCTGGGCTTGACCATGATGAAAAAAACCATGGAAACAAGCGTTGACATGATCAACGGCGTGCTCGACATGGCTGATTCTATCCCCCATTTTCCCGGCGCTAACGGAAGCATTCTCGACGTAAGAGCGTAAATCCGAAACGCGGGGAATACCCCGTCCGACTGCGGACAGCGCGAGCCGTCCTTGAAGATTATGCGCAGATCTTTAAGACGGATCGGACTACGGACAACTTTTGTCCGCGGATAAGACTTAAACAAACTGCCGTACCCCCAATGGGAGTACGGCAGTTTTTCTGTTCGTCCGGTTGCTGTGAAAAGCTTGCTGTCCTTTGAGATTAGCCTCCGGCAATTATCTCGCCGAGACCGTTTAACAGACCGTCGGGAAAAGCTTCCTGCATTATCTGCGGAGACGGAACGTCCGGAGCGGTGTGAGGCTGAGGATAGTGCTGAGGCGGACGCGGGGGGCAGGGAGGCGGAGGACATATCGGCGGTCCGGGAGGACAGGGCAGCGGACAAGGCGGGCAGAACTTAGGCGGACAGTCAGGCTCAAACGTCATGAAGATGAACGTAACGCCGGCGGTCTGACCGCTGCAGCAATTGATTCGTCTTGTCTGTGCGCGGGGAGAAGAATACTCGTTTCCGGTAACGGTAACGGCATACTCTCCGCAGGGAGCGGTAAATATTGCCGAACCGCCGCCCGCAACTCTGCCGGTCAGGGTGGTGCTGCCGTCCCTGCTTCTGACCGTTACGTTAAAGTACCTTTCGGGAAAAGTGCAGGGGGCGAAATTATCCTCAACGGTAACGGCTATCCTACAGGAACAGCCGCTGTTGTTATTGCTGTTATTGGCGTTGCCGGTATTGCTTACGCTGCCGGCGCTGCTGTTGCTGCAGCTGCTGCACATAATATTCAGTCCTTTCGCGGTGCGAATTTCACGGCGGTATGTTTTTATAAGCCGTGCTTTATATTATATGCGGGACTTTTGCCGCGTGTTCCTTCAGCCGAAAAACGCCTTTTTGTGAAGGTTTGCCGCCGATAAGGGGCATTACCGCGCAAAACCCGCCGTATCGAATTTCTCGGTACGGCGGGTTTATGTATGTTTTAAATTTTATTTGCCAAACCTTATGCTGTTGAACAGCTCCATAAGCGACGCGAGATCAATATATTTGTAATATTTTTCCACCTTATTTATCAATTTTTCTTGTGCAGCCTTAAATTCTTTGGGTATCTCACTTTGTTTCCTTGAAATTGTTTCATTATCGTTAACATTAAAAAGACTTCCCGTTTCTTTATAAAGTGCATAAGACGCTTTTTTGAGTTCAAATACCCCTGCGTCTTTTTTTGCTCGATTTAATATCATTTCGTCAAGCTCTTTGTACTCTTCCTCGGTAAATTTTCCCTCTGCATAGGCTTCGTCAAGACGTTTCGCCATATCACCGTAAAATTCCGCAATGCGTTCTTTGGTCGGAACGTCGTCAGAGGAGCCTTTTCTCAACTCGGTGCGAATATCCGTATAGCCGAAATCAATAACGTCCGAAGCTTCATAGGGCAGTTCTTTTATTTCGTTTTTGCCGATTTCCGCCAATACATCAGCCATATCAATAAGTTTGTCGGTAAGTATAAAGCGGTCTATGTTAGGTTCGTTGGCAAAGTCTTTATAAACGGGCATATCTCCGATCTTTATGGCATTTTCGGGAACGCTTGAATACGCCTTTACAGCTTTAACAGGCTCACTGCTTACGGGAGGCTGACAGTTAGGTTTGTAATGTCCAACCAAAGTTTTATAAAGTTCGTTTGAGTTCATACTTGTTATCATAAAAATTACTCCTTAAAAGCTTATGCTTCCTAAAACATATATCGTCAGAAAACGGCAGAACTTTATAGGCGGAATTAAATTTTTACAAAAAGCTTACAAATCAAAAATTAATAATACCCAAATGCTCCAGCAAAATTTTCACCCCGATAAGAACGAGAATAACCCCGCCCGCGATTTCGGCTTTGGTTTTGTACCTCGCCCCGAAACGGTTGCCGAGCAGTACCCCGCCAAGGGAAAGGGCAAAGGTGGTCGCCCCGATAAGCAGTACCGACGGGAGAATCTGCACCTTTAAAAAAGCAAAGGTGATACCCACCGCAAGGGCGTCAATGCTCGTCGCCACTGCAAGCACAAACAGCTCCCCGATTTTGAGGACGTCGGTTTTTTCCTCCTCCTCGTCCTCCTTTTTGCGGACGGCTTCAACCACCATTTTACCGCCGATAAAGGCAAGCAGCACAAAGGCAATCCAGTGGTCGAAACGCTCTATATACTCGGAAAAGCCCGTCCCCAGCAAATAGCCGATAAGGGGCATTACCGCCTGAAAAACCCCGAAAAAAAGCGCGATAACGTAGGCGTGCTTAAGGTTAAGCCTGCGCATATTCAGACCCTTGCACACCGACACCGAAAACGCGTCCGCGGAAAGCCCAACGCCTATTAAAAATAATTCTAAAAAACCCATATTTTCCCGTTCCTTTCAAATAAAAAGAGACTTACAGACAACAAAAGCTGTCCGTAAGTCTCGCCGATTAAGGTATTACCGGACGGAAAACCGCCATTATGTCGATAATACCGCATTTTTAAATGCCGACTACTCCCTCACAGTGTTAAATTATTCTAACATTATAGCACATATTTAACAGCTTGTCAATACATTTTATGTGTACAAGCTGTTAATTATGACTTTTGCAGGGGCGGATTTAATATCCGCCCGCAAATCGTGTAACCGTAAAACGGGCGCATATAGAATGCGCCCCTGCAAAGATTTTAATTTTCGTACACCTTAACAATTTCTCCCATAAACAGCTTGTGCATAGGGTCGCTGCCGTTGGCGGACTTTACATCCTCGGCAACGAGTGCGAGGTCGAAATCCTGCGCGTAAATTTTGCGGCAGACAAAGGTCAGCTTAGCCTCCTTGAACGTGGTTGTGCCGTCGGTAAATTCGGGAGTAAGACCCGCTTCCTTAGCCTTGTCGCAGTCACGTCCCGAGTGAGAGCCGCAGTACCCGAGAGCCTTTTTGTACTCGTCGCCGTAAAAGCTGATGGTGAAAAGGTCGTTTTTCTCCATAAACTCAAAGGTGTAGCGGTTTGGGCGCACCATTGCGGAGATGACGTTTTTCCCCCACATAATGCCCATAGAAGCCCAGCCCACGGTCATTGTGTTGTAGCCGTTTTCATCCCCGCTTGTGAGCAGGAACCAGTCCTTGCCGATTTTCGTCCAAGGGTTGAAGCTGAGGGTTTCCACCGAAATTTCTTTCATACAATCAAGTCCTTTCAAATTATATTTTGCAAGGCGGGGTTGTTTCCGCCGTATTTTATCACAAATAATGCTTGATAGTCTCGTTATCAGCTAATGCCGCCTCAAGAATACGGCTCAAAACGGCGGTGTAGCCCTTGCCCAGCGATTTCGCCTTTTGCAGAGCCTGCGGCGACAGCCTTATAGCAACCGTCTGCTTGTTCTGTAACTTTTGCCGCCTTTCCCGAGCCGCCACGGCAAATTTCGCCAGCTGTTCCTCCGTAACCTCGGGACAGTCCTCGTCGGGAACGGCGGGAGAAGCCTCCACCTCCCTAAGCATAGCGAGTTGCTCTTCGGTAAGACCCTTGCTGAAATCAATATCCTTGTAAATTGTCATAGTACATTCTCCTTTCTTTAGCGGTAGCTTTTCGTGCCGAAATAAGCCTTATTTTTTGTCCTCTTTCGGTGTAAGCAACCGTTATAATAACAAGTGTTTTGTCAACCAATCCAATTGCTATGTAACGGTCCTCATCATCCGAATGTTCACGGTCAAAAATTTCCAGTCGGTTATCATCGTCAAAAACGAATGCCGCTGTTGTGAAATCCATTTTATGTTTTTTTATATTTGCTTTTTCTTTTTGATTATCCCACTCAAACCGCATTATATTCTCTCCCTCATTTATATTATACCATTTTGAAATACAATTTGCAATACTTTTTTAAAATTATTTTGAAAAGCCGTTTTCCGCAGGTACACGCACAAAACCCCCGCCATACATTATATTAGGGAAAAATTTTTATATGATTTCACGGGTGTTCGAGTATATTGGCAACAACCCATTCGCCGTTTATTTTTTCAAGCTCCCACCTTGATTTAATTTCCCACGCGCCTGTTGCACGTTCGCCTGTTTCGTCGTATCCCTCGTGATAATATCTTACCCACAAATACCCCTTGCCGCCGTCAAGTTTTACGGTAAGCAAATCAATGACGTGATTTTCCGAAACAACGCCTTTGCGGTCGTTATAGCAATACTCCCCAAGTTTGCCGAAAAGTTCGTATTTATCGCCGTCACCAAGATAAGAAAACGCTTCGTCCGCAAAATCAAGAACTGGCTGAACGGCGGTTCTGTCCTCAAAATCGGGTACAATTTGAAGTTCGGCATAGGTTTCCTCGCCGAAAAAAGCCTCCTCCCAATGATAGGCTTGATAATCGTATTTTTGCTGCAAACGTTCTCCGATTATAAGCAGGAAAAGAATGGCAAGTATTGCCAAAAGCACGACCGCAAGTATAATTTTTGTAATTGTTTTGCGTTTTATATGATTTTCCCTCCCCCCACAACAATATCCCCGTCATAAACAACAAGCGCCTGCCCCTCTGTAACCGCCCTTTGGGGGACGTCAAAGGTCACCTTTATTCTGCTGTCGCCCACCCGCTCGAGAGTTCCCGCCGCGTCAGCCATATTGTAGCGGGTTTTCGCCGTCACCCTCATAGGCGCGGATATATCGGGGACGGCTATCAGATTAACGTCCTCCGCGACAGCAACGGTTGTCAGCAAATCCTCGCTGTTGCCCAGCGTTACGGTGTTGTTATGCACGTCCTTTCCGCAGACGTACACGGGCTTGCCGAAAGTCACTCCCAAGCCCTTTCTCTGCCCTACGGTGTAGCGTATGATTCCGCCGTGCCTGCCGATAACATTCCCGTCCAAGTCGATAAAATCACCCTCGGGGAATGTCCTGCCCGTATACTCGGCTATAAACTTAGCGTAATCCCCGTCGGGGACAAAGCAAATGTCCTGACTGTCGGGCTTGCGGGCGTTGACAAGTCCGTGCTGTTCCGCAAGAGTACGGTTCTGCTCCTTGTCCCTGTCCCAAAGGGGGAAAAGCGTGCGGGCAAGCTGAAACTGGGTCATATTGTACAGCACATATGTTTGGTCTTTTTTTCTGTCCGCGGGACGTATCAGCAGAGTGCGCCCCGTTTTTTCGTCCCTCTCGGTTTTGGCGTAATGCCCAGTGGCAATGCCGTCAAAGCCCAGCAGGAGGGCGCGTTCAAGCATTTTGCCGAACTTGACGTACCGATTGCAGAAAATGCAGGGGTTTGGCGTTTCGCCGTTAATGTAGCCGTCGGCGAACCTGTCCATAACCTCGGTGCGGAACAAGTCCTTGAAATTGAAAACGTGGTGGTCGATACCCAGCTTGCAGCAAACGCTTCGGGCGTCCTCCACGTCGGAGAGGGAACAGCAGGTGCGGGTCAGAATATCGTCGTCGTTGCCGTCGAAAAGCTTTAGGGTACAGCCGCTTACTTCGTAGCCCTGTTCCTTTAAAAGCAGGGCGGCAACGGAGCTGTCAACGCCGCCGCTCATTCCCACGAGAATTTTTTTCATTTTGTGTACTCCTTTGCGCTTTCGCTGTCGGAAATCCTTTTCGCTTTGCGGTTTTTGAAAAGCCGTACCAGAAGGCAGAACAGAGTTCCGCCCAAAAGGCTTATTACGGGAATTACAAGCAGTATTGAGCCAAGTTCTTTAAAACCGGAATAACGTTCCCCGGACGAAACAGTTGCGTCAATCATCGCGAAAATGCCGTAGAGCGTCATAAAGTTTCCGCTTAAAACCGTATAGACCCAAATCGGACGTTCAAACAGTCTGCAAAGCGGGTCAAAAAGCAGATTGTCGATCACCGTAAAAAGTAAAACAGGCGGCGCAAAGAAAAGAACCCAAGTCAGCACGTCATTTCCGTCGGCAAATACGCTTGAAAGAGGCAAGAATATGAGAGCGATAATATTTCCCGCAAAGCAGGAGGCATAAAAATAAATCAATGTTATGACAACCGCCGCGAGTATTTTTAATATAATTTTGGTTTTGCCCGTCATTGCGTTTACACCTCTTTCATTGCGGTATTAATCAGTTCATTAAACGACCGCACCGACATATCCGCACACTTTTCAATCTCGGCAAATTCCTCCTCGCTGAGGGGGTCGTGTACCCCGACGACGTAAAACCCCGCCGATTTCGCGGACATAACCGCGTGTATGGAGTCCTCGAAAACAACGGTCTGCTCGGGGGCTGCACCCAGTCTTTCGGCGGCTTTCAGAAAAATTTCGGGACTTTCTTTTCCGCCCCCCACTTCGTCCGAGGTTATGACAAATTCCATATATTTCATAATTCCCTTTGCGTTCAGAGCCGCCTCCGCAAGGGCTTTTTTGTTGGACGTGGCAACGCACATTTTTATTCCCGCACGTTTCGCTTCGGCGAGAAAATCCGAAACGCCCTCTTTCAGGGGTACGCCGTTTATGTAGTGTTCCTCAACTATTTCCAGTATTCTCTTACCCGTTTCCTCGGCTGAAACCGGCAGGTCAAACTCCCGCACAAGATACTCGCAGGCGGAATCAAAGTGCATTTTTTTCATTGCCAAGGAGTGCCTGCCGTCGTACTCCAAACCGAGCCCGTTGATAAACTCACGGTCGGAATCCGCCCACACGGAAAGACTGTCAAGCAGTGTTCCGTCCATATCGAAAATTATAGCCTGCGGGTTCACGGCGGTCACTCCTTTATAATGGTATAGATAAATTATAGCAATTTTCGGCATTTATGTCAAGAAAAACCCTCGGACAGATAATCTGCCCGGGGGTTTGGACGGCTTCAGACATTTTCGCGCCGTTCCGCAAAATATATGCCCGAACCTTTGAGTTCGCCGGGCAGGTCATAGACCGTTATGCCGTTTGCCCTTATCATGCCGCATTCGCCTGGAAGCTCACGGCTGAACGTGTCCCAAGCCGTTACGCAGTTTTCGGTGAGCGGAATATTATGCGCGTTAAAAATACCGGCATACTTTTCAATATTGTCAGCCAAAAGCGTTACAACATTATATTTGTCCCGCATTATCTCCGTGCCCCGACCGTGTACGCCGAACCCGAATTTGCTCATTCCGTCGTTGACGAGCAGATATCCGTACCGCGAAAGAATACCGAGAGCCTGTTCCGCGTTCAGCCCGTCGATATAGTAAACGTCGGTATGGTACGGGTCGGCGCTGCTTTTCCGGAGTTTTTCCTCGTCGAACCGATTTGTCGGAAGCTCGAGGAAAAAGAACATCGGCGCACTGTGTATGCGTACATAATCCCGAATAACGGTTTCGATTTTGTCCGCGTTCACATTGGCGATGATTTTGTTTCCGAGTATTTCATACTGCTCCGAAAGCCCGTTCGCTTTCGGGACTGTGCAGCCCTCTGTCATTTTCAGCATGTAAACGTCATTCCTCTTTTGAACTTTTATAAAAAGAACCGGGAACATAAAATTCCCGGCTCGACCCATAAGGGTAAAATATAATTTGTAAGACCCGCAAGGGGTAAAATTATATAACAACTATATTATATTCAGTTGCTATAATATTATGATACTATTTTTTTGCGATCTTGTCAAGTGTTTTTTCATGTTATTTTTCTTTATAAGGAAAAATAAACTGCCGCAGTTTTTCGTCGATAGCTTGAAGCTGTTTGCCTGTCAGACGCACGCGTTTATCCTTTGACGTTACCGGCTTTAGTATTCGCATTTTGCAGATGGAACGTATCTGATTCGGCTTAGCGACAGTAGCCGAATTTGTCCACTCTATAACATTGTTTCCAATGTAAACGTCAACGGAGGAGATATCGTCAATACTTTTTTCGGGATCAAGAGAAGTAAGCGGAACAACAATAATATTCCCATTGGTTTTATTGTTGTTGTTTTCCAATACGACAGCGTAATGCACGCCGCCGTATTCTGAACCTACATTAAAGCCAAAGTCCACGTATACAACGTCGCCGCGTTTGCAATACGGCAAAAACTTCGGTGAAAACTTTCCTTCCCTTAAAAGGAAATTACTCCATGTATTTATCCATTCTGTCAAAATTTTCTTTGTTTTCGGCGGTTTGCTTTCAATTATATTTTTAAGCCTTTCCAATGCCGTATCAAGTTCTGTTTTGTTTTCCATTTTGTCCCCCGGTCAGTCATTGCCCTGCGTACTTTTAATCTCAATCCCCAAAACGTCAAGGCTCTCTTTGTCAACAGGCGACGGACACGCCGACATAAGCTCCGAGGCGTTCTGCACCTTTGGGAACGCGGTTACGTCCCGCAGGCTGTCCGCGCCGCACATTATCATTGCAAGGCGGTCAAGACCTATTCCCATACCGCCGTGGGGGGCTGCGCCGTACTTGTACGCCTCAACCAAAAAGCCGAATTTTGCCTCGATTTCCTCGTCGGTAAGACCCAGTGCCTTAAACATCTTCTGCTGCAATTCATAGTCGTTGATACGTATCGAGCCGCTTGACAGCTCAGTGCCGTTGAGAACAAGGTCGTATGCCTTTGCGAAAACCTTTTCGGGGGCGGTGTCAAGGTACTGCAAGCACTCGTCCATAGGCATTGTAAAGGGGTGGTGCATTGCGTCCCAGTGGTTGGTTTCCTCGTTGTACTCAAAGAACGGGAACTCCGTTATCCACAGGAAATTGAACTTGTCTGCGGGAATGATGTCAAGCTGTTTCGCCACTTTCAGACGGAGCGCACCCAGCGTCGGCAGGGTAACGCTGTTTTTATCCGCGACAATGAGTACCACGTCCCCCTTTTCCGCGCCCACGGCGGAGAGGATTTTTTCAAGTTCTCCCTCGGCGAGGAATTTCGCAAAAGAGCAGTTGGGCGCATCCTCAACCCAGCGGATATAGGCGAGACCTTTTGCGCCTATGCCCCGGACGTATTCCGTCAGCTTGTCTATCTCTTTTCGGGTAAGGGTAGCCGCCCCGTTTTTGGCGGTAATTGCCCGTACCGAGCCGCCGCTCTCGATTGCGGAAGTAAACACTCCAAAGCCGCAGGACTTGACTATTTCCGAAATGTCGGTAATTTCCATTCCGAAGCGGGTGTCGGGCTTGTCCGAGCCGAAACGGTTCATTGCCTCGGTGTAGGTCAGTCTCGGCAGGGGCGTGGGAATGTCAACGTCCATAACGTCCTTGAAAAGCCGCTTTACAAAGCCCTCGCCCATTTCCATAATGTCGGGGACGTCCACAAAAGACATCTCCAAATCTATCTGCGTAAATTCGGGCTGACGGTCGGCACGGAGATCCTCGTCGCGGAAGCACCGCGCAAGCTGTATATAGCGGTCAAACCCCGCAACCATAAGCAGCTGCTTGTAAATCTGCGGCGACTGTGGCAGGGCGTAAAACTTGCCCCGATGTACTCTTGACGGCACGAGATAGTCCCGCGCACCCTCGGGGGTGGACTTAATCATCATCGGCGTTTCGATTTCGATAAAGCCGTTTTCGTAGAAATAATCCCGGGCGGTCTTGGCGATTTTGCTCCGCATAATGATGTTGTCCTGCAAGGGCTTGCGGCGCAGGTCGAGGTAGCGGTATTTCAGCCGCAGCTCTTCGTTGGTGTTGGTGTTGTCGACGATCTCAAAGGGCGGGGTTTCGGCTTTGGCGAGAATACGCAGGTCGTCCGCGAAAATCTCAACGTGCCCCGTGGGTATCTTGTCGTTGACGCTTTCGCGCTCCCGAACCTCGCCCTTAGCCATAATCACATACTCGGAGTGACAGGCGGCGGCTTTCTCGAAAACCGCCCTGTCGGTGGTTTCGTTGAACGTCAGCTGCACCACGCCCGTTCTGTCGCGGAGGACGATAAAAATAATCCCCCCCTTGTCGCGGACGGTATCCACATACCCGCCCACGGTGACGGTTTCCCCCGCCGTAAGCACCTCTCCGCAGTAATGTGTTCTTTTCAGACCTTTCATGTTATCCATTTTAACTACTCCTTTTTAAATATTTTTCATATAAATATTATCAATTTCTCCGCCGTAATTTTCCAACGTATCAATTTTTTCAAAACCGTATTTTTCATAGAACCCAGTCATATCAGACGGAATGTATACAGCGGAAAACCGACAGCTTTTTGCGTATTCGATTACGGTTTCTATCATTTGCCCGCTTATGCGTTTTCCCCGATGTTTTTCATCGACAAAAACCGTGCTTATCCACGGAGAATATTTATTGTCGGGATAATAATCGGTTTTCATAAATGTGCAAAAGCCAATAATTTGTTCATCGCAAACCGCCGCAAAAGCACATTCCCAATCGGTAAAAGCATTGTTTTCGAGCAGAGCCGCAAGATGATTTCCCGCAGCCCACGAACAGTTTTTTGCGTAATCTGTAAGTCTGCCGAAATAAACGCTTGACCTATCAACCTTTTCAATTTTTATCACGCCGACACCCCGTCAAATTTCAACATCGTCAAACATCGTTGCAACAAAAATATTGGAAAAATTATCAATAAACCCGTCGTCCAGCGCAATATCAACCTGCTCGCCGCTTGACATATTTTTCAGCTTAGCCGTGCCGCTTTCAAGCTCGTTGTCGCCAAGTACAACCGCAAACGCCGCGCCGATTTTGTTGGCGTACTTCATCTGCGGCTTGATACCTCGGTTCATTGCGTCGAACTCGGCTCGGTAGCCCTCGTCACGGAGTTGTTTCGTCAGCACAATCGCTTTCTCCCGCGCCTTGTCCCCCATTGCCCCGATATAGATGTCGCACTTTTTCTCGGGGGCAAACTCCGCACCCTTGTTCTCCATAGTCATAATAAGCCGCTCAAGACCCATTGCAAAGCCCAGCGCGGGAGTGGGATTTCCCCCAAGCTGCTCGATAAGCCCGTCGTACCGTCCGCCGCCGCAGACCGTACCCTGCGCGCCGATGTCGTTTGTGATAAACTCGAAAACCGTCTTTGTGTAATAGTCCAGCCCCCGCACGATTTTCGGGTTGATTTTAAAGTCAATGCCCATAGCGGCAAGACTGCTTTTCAGCTTTTCAAAGTGTGCGGAACATTCCTCGCAAAGGAAGTCCAGAATAACGGGAGCGTCTTTTGCAACGTCTTGACAAATGGGACTTTTGCAGTCCAGAATACGCATAGGGTTGCGCTCAAGGCGGTCAAGACAGGTGGGGCAAAGCTCGCTTTTCCTGCCCTCAAAATATTCTTTCAGAGCCTTGTGGTACTCTGCCCGACAGGCGGGACAGCCTATGGAATTTATGAACAGCTCCACATTGTCAAGTCCGAGACGGTCAAGCAGGGACTTCGCAAGCGCGATAATTTCCGCGTCGGCGTACGCGTCGGGACTTCCGTACATCTCCGCGCCGAACTGGTGAAATTCCCGCAAACGTCCCGCCTGTGGCTTTTCGTGGCGGAAACAGGAAATTATATAGTACACCTTTTGGGGCAGAGCGTCGTTCAGCAAACCGTTTTCGATAGCCGCCCGAGCCGCTCCCGCCGTACCCTCGGGGCGCAGAGTAAAATCGTCGGGGTCTTTGCCGTTGGCGGGACTTTTCGCGGTCACGCCGTACATTTCCTTCTGCACCACGTCGGTGGTGTCCCCAACGCTCCGCTTGAAAAGGGCGGTGTTCTCAAAGGTGGGGAAACGTATCTCCCTAAAGCCGTAACACTCCGCCGTTTCAGCAGCGCACCTCTCTACGGTCTGCCATTTGTACGCCTCTGCGGGAACAACGTCCTGCGTGCCTTTCGGTCTGTTTGTGATGATTGACATTTTCATTCTCCTTTTTAATTTTTGTAAATTTTTTATAGCAATCCAATAAACAACCCATTTTGCAGGGGCGGGGTCTCCCCGCCCGATGCTGCGCGCCAACGGGACGGGAAACCCGTCTCCTGCAAAATGTTTGTATAGTGTGTATAAACGTTGCGCGTCTTTTTTGTGTAACCATACAATTTTTTTATTTTGCGAAAAAACTTTTACCCCTTTTTGCGCTGTTATTAGAGGGATAAATTATTTTTACCGCCTATAATCTCGTTTATCTCCGCTTTCCCAAACCCCGCAAGAGCAGGGTGTCCCGTAAGCGCGTTCACAATCTCCCACCCCGCCCTGCTGCGGACGGCGTTTTCGGGTACGGGCAAAAACCCGAAATCAAGATAAATCTTGCAGGCGAGCCACGTCGTGGTCTGCGTGGGAATTTTCCCGCGGCTGTAGCCCAGTTCCCGCATTATTTCAAGGGTACGGGCGATCAGCGGCTTGGAAAGACCCCTGCCCTGTTCGTCACGCCGCACCGCCACCCAGTGCAGCCAGCCGTCCCCCGACTTATCATTGCCGAAAACGTCATAGTACGCCGTCGCCGTGGAGATTTTTTCGCCCCGTTCGTTTTCGATAAAAACCATTCTTTGGGACAGTTCGTCCTCGCGCCCGCCGTAATATTTTTCCCAGACCTCGCCGCCCTGAACTTTGTCCCGAAGCTCCTTTGCGGATATTTCAATATCGATCCAATGCCGTTCGTCCCCCGCCTTGTACATCGCAAAACGGTATCCCTCCGGCAGCTCATACCGAGGAATATTTTCAAGACTTCCCTCCAGCATAAGCTCGTAATATTTTATTCTTTCGTCGTGGTTGTCGAAAATCATAGGTACTCCTTTCAAACGCAGGATAATTTTTCCAGTTCTGCTTCGATTTCCGAAAGCTCCGCGTTGGCGATCCCGTCAAGCGAACGGCTTTCCGCCATAGACCTCACAAGCTCGCAGCCGAGATAATATCCAACGTCGGAATACCCCTCAAAATCGTTGCGGTCGCCGAAAAACCGTCCCGCGCTTTCTCCGCTTTTAACGCGCTTCAGAAACTCGCCGAACAGCCGCCCACGGTTTTCGGTACACCACCTCAGCCAGCCGTTTTTGTCCTGATGATAAAAATTTTCCGCGCCGTAAATAAGCTGCTCCGCGTACATTGCAGCGCCCTCGCCGTAAAGCTGCCAAAGAGCCTTTTCAGCGGGATTTTTCGGCTCGGTACGGACGTTCCTCGCGCGGTAATGCCAAATATGCCCAAGCTCGTGATATATCAGCGCGGACACGGTTTTTTCGTCCGTCCAGCGCAGCTCGGCGATTTTTTCTATCCCCAGCAAAACCGCAGGAACTCCGTCAAGCTCGGTCGCCCAGCCCGCGCCGCTGCATAGCTCCAAATAAAGAACGATATGCACGTCCAAATCGCAGCCCAGCTTTTCCCGAACCTTTTCCGCAAGTCCGCAGACGGCTTTGCAAAATGAGCCGTGAGCCTCGCAAACCCTGTCTTTATCGGCATACGCCGCCTGCAAAACGGGCAGAACCTCACGCTCAAAATCATAATCGGAAGTATCGTTTTTTATTTTATCCGCAAATGCCGGGGAAATTTTCCCCGCGTACCGTTCCCAGCAGGACATATCAAACCTGCCGTTCGGATAACATTGCCAAATATCGTCAAATGTATCGGTAATTTTCATAAAACAACCCTCAAAAAACAAAAACCGCCCCTATAAAAGGGACGGTGCAGACCGTGATACCACCCAAATTCATTTATAAAGGCAACAGCCTTTACAAACCTCATTGCCCCTTAACGCGGGAAACGTCCGTCCTTGGTCAGACGGCGGCTCATGGGTGTCCTTGGCAAAATCCCCCCGCAGACGCTTTCAGCATAGCGAACACAGTTCGCACACGTCCTCTCTTTGGCGCGGAAAAATTGTTACTCTCCCAATCGCAGCCTTTAAGCTTATGGAATAATGATACACCATAAAACCGATTTTGTCAAGAATTTTGCGTAAGTTTTGCAAGTTCCGCTCCGGAAACAAAATTGCCCTTGTCACAGCACAGCGGCAAGGGCAAAAACTCGGTCTGTTTTACATACGCGGAAACGTCTCCCGTATCAGCCGAATATTTGAAAAATAACGTCTCTTGTTTTTTCAAGGTTCTTTACCATATTTTCAAAATTCCACCGGTCGGGACTGCCGCTGTCTGCGTTGTTCATGCGATAGGTCAGGAAGTCCAGTTTTTCCCGCACAGCGTCCTCCCATGTGAGAATTTCGCCGCCGCGCTGTTCTTTGAAGCTTTCCCAATCCTTTTTGTAAGCGTTTTCGTCCGTAAAGGACAAGTCCTTTACAAGCACTCTTTCTTTAACGCGCAGAGGGACTTTTCCCGCGCCGCCGAAAAACATTCCGTCAAAATCCTCAACGCATCGTATTGCCAGCATTCCCGAAGAACTGCCCGCGTCGTTTTCCGAAATGACGCCCTTGTCGGCAAGTTCGTAAAACAGCTCTGCGGCTTTCTCTTCGCTGTAGGCGTTTCCGTACTTTTCGCGGAAATACTCTGCCTCCTCGTCGGTGACGGCATAGCTCGGCTTGCCGGCGGACGTTCTTCCGGTCATGACCTCCATCGCGCTTAACGGATCGGCGCCGCTGCCGTTCTGAACGGACTGAGTATCGGATACCGTCTTATTGTCCCAAGGAATGGTAAACGCCGGAACATTTCCGTTCCGTTTCGCCGCAGCGCGGCTGTATTGGAATTTGCTTTGCTCCGGGATTGCGCTTATGTTCATACAGACCCCTCCAAATTCGGTATTTTGCGTTTTCAGGCATTTCGGACAGTGCAGTCGTACAGCCGGGAAAAATGTTTTCGTTTACTTTTTGTTTTTATTTTTAAGTACGGCTTTGACAGTCCTTACGAAAAGGAATATCAATCCGCCCAAAAGAGCAGTGTTTATGACCGTACCTGCAAGCGTAAAGACGTCGATAATAAAAAAATCATAATTGCTCATAGACTGCATCTCCGTAAAAGCTTTAATTACAGTAATTTTAACTCTGTCCGATAATGTTGTCAACCGAAGTTAAAATTTTCTGTTTTTTTCACAAAAGCGGATATGTTTATATGTGCAATAGTGACAATTAAACGCGGAGACATTCGGTTTGTTTGGGAAGGCGGTAAATTGTTGTTTAGCGCAAAAACAAAACGTCAGCGCATCGCGCGGCGAAGCCGCGACTAAAAAGTTCG
>JAMPIC010000031.1 GCA_023663025.1 Prevotella sp. | reverse complement strand
CGTAACTATAGGTCTGCTTCGTCCAAAACGTCCCACCGGGACGTTTTGGAGAGTTGCTTTGCCGCATACCAAGGGGAACGCCCTCTATCGCAGGGCGTTCCCCTCTTGAAAACATCACGCAGTGATGTTTTCAATTCACCCCTTTGCGGAGCTCTTGAACGATTTGCGCCTGCGGCGCGAGGGGAATTTCGCCCTCTGCGGAGGGCGACCAAAGGGCTCTGCCCTTTGGAAACTCGCAGCCTTGAAAGGCTGGCGAACTTTTTAGTCGCGGCTTCGCCGCGCGGGGCGCTGTCGTTTTGTTTTGCGCTAAATTACAATTTACCGCTTTTTTTCGCCAAACCGAAACTATTACCGTCAAGCTCTTATTTCCGTAAAAATTTTCAAATACCCATTGACTTTGAACGCAAAAAGAGGTATTATTAAAAAGTATACTTTTTTACAATAAATTATTGATTGGAGCGATCGGATTGATAAAAGCCGCTGAAGCAATGGTAAAATGTCTTGAAAACGAGGGCGTAAAGGTCGTCTTCGGATATCCCGGCGCGGCGATCTGTCCGTTCTACGACGAGCTTACGCGCTCCGATATACGTCACGTCCTCGTAAGGCGGGAGGACAACGCGGGTCACGCGGCAAACGGCTACGCGCGGATAACCGGCAAGCCCGCCGTCTGTATCGCCACCTCCGGTCCCGGCGCGACAAATCTTCTCACAGCCATAGCCACCGCCTACGCCGACAGCGTGCCCCTGATATGCATTACGGGACAGGTCTCCACAGACCAGATAGGCTGCGACGTTTTTCAGGAGGCGGACATCACGGGCGCGGCCGAGCCTTTCGTCAAAAACAGCTACCTGATAAAGGACGCTTCAAAGCTTCCCAAAATTTTCAAGGAGGCTTTCTATATCGCGGGTTCGGGACGGAATGGTCCGGTGCTTATCGACGTTCCCGTGGATATCCAGCAGACGGCGATAGATTTCGAGTACCCCGAAAAGGTCGAGCTTCGCACCTACAAGCCTACCGTCAAGGGAAACAGCTTTCAGATAAAAAAAGTCTGCGATGCTCTCAAAAACTCGGAAAGACCCCTTATCTGCGCGGGCGGAGGAGTTATTTCCGCAAAAGCCTGCGGAGAGCTTCGGGAGCTTGCCGAAAAGACGCGCATTCCCGTTGTCTCCACTATGATGGGATTGGGAATTTTCCCCACGGAGCACCCGCTCTATATGGGCATGCTGGGTATGCACGGCGTTAAGACCGCCAACGAGGCGGTGTCCAAATGCGACACTATGATACTCATAGGCGCGAGAGTGGGCGACAGAGCCGTCCGTTCGCCGAAATTTCTTGCGGAGACTACCAAAATTATCCACATAGACGTTGACCCCGCCGAGATAGGAAAAAATATGCACGTCGACATTCCCCTTGTGGGCGACTGCAAACACATTCTGCGGGAGCTTTCCGAAAAGCTGGGCAGCGCGGAACGCGCCGACTGGCTGGCGGAGCTGTCCGAGGTGAAAAATTCCGTCCCCAAAGAGGACGAGACGGAGGGGTACGTCAACCCGAAAATGTTTATACGCAAGCTTTCCGCGAAGCTCCCCGAGGAAACGATTTGCGTTGCGGACGTGGGTCAGAACCAAATTTGGACCTGCAACAATTTCCAATTCAAGGGCGGACGTTTCCTGACAAGCGGAGGCATGGGGACGATGGGTTACTCCATTCCCGCAGCGATAGGGGCGAAGTTCGCTTCTCCCGGCTGCGAGGTCGTGGCGATCTGCGGGGACGGTTCGTTCCAGATGCAGATGATGGAGCTTGCAACCATTGTGCAGGAAAAAATTCCCGTAAAGATAATTCTTATGCGGAACAACCGCCTGGGAATGGTTCGGGAGCTTCAGACAAATCTCTATAAGGACAACCAGACGGCAGTCCACATAGCGGACGGAAACCCCGATTTTGTGGCACTTGCGCAGTCCTACGGTATAAGAGCGGAGCGCGTCCGCACCATGGCTGAAGCCGAGGAAGCGATCAATAATCTGTGCAGCTCCAAGGAAGCGTATCTGCTGGAGTGTAACGTTTGGCGGAATGAAACTACTCTATAACGCCCGGTTATGGATTTTATAAAAAATATATATTTTACGCATAGCAAAAAATATGGTAAACTATTACTGTAGCTAAAAGTCAAGGTAAAGGAGCTGTTCCATGAAACATACAATTTCTATTCTTGTGGAGAACCACGCGGGCGTGCTGTCAAGGATATCTGGACTTTTTTCCCGCCGCGGCTTTAACATAGACAGCCTTGCCGTGGGCGAGACCGACGATCCCGAAACCTCCCGAGTTACCATAGTTGCCGACGGGGACGACCATACCGTCGAGCAGCTGGAAAAGCAGCTTAACAAGCTTATAGACACCATTAAGGTAAAAACTCTCGCTCCCGAGGAACTGCTGCCAAGAGAGCTTCAGCTTATCAAGATAAACGCAAATCCCCAGCAGCGTGGGGAAATACTTACCGTCTGCGAGATAATGGGCGCGAAGATAATCGACATTTCCGCAAACACCATGACCATCGAGATCTCCGACACGCCCGTACATCTGGCAAGGTTTGAGGAGCTTATCCGTCCCTACGGCATAAAGGAAATCGTCCGTACGGGGGTTATTGCCATACAAAAGGGCGCGGATACTATTACAAAAAAATAAACTATATGCAAGTGCGGATATGGAATCCGCCCCCCGCAAGCAAAATTCAGTTCCATAAACAAGAGAATTATTACCCAAAATTCTCTGTTCCCAAATAAAATAAATTCAAAATGGAGGAAATCAAAATGGCAAACAAAATTTATTATCAGCAGGACTGCGATCTGGGCAGACTTGACGGCAAAACCGTCGCTATCATCGGCTACGGCTCGCAGGGTCACGCTCACGCCCTCAACCTCAAGGACAGCGGCGTAAACGTTGTTGTGGGACTTTACGAAGGCTCGAAATCAAGGGCTAAGGCGGAATCGCAGGGTCTGAAAGTTCTTTCCGTCGCCGAGGCGGCAAAGGCTGCGGACGTTATCATGATCCTTATCCCCGATGAGAAGCAGGCTAAGCTCTACAAGGAGGACATTGCGCCTTACCTCACTGAGGGCAAGACAATTGCGTTTGCTCACGGATTTAACATTCATTTCGGCTGTATCGTTCCCCCCAAGAATGTCAACGTTATTATGATCGCCCCCAAGGGACCCGGTCACACCGTAAGAAGCGAATATCAGGCGGGCAAGGGCGTTCCCTGCCTTATCGCTGTTGAGCAGGACGCCACGGGCGACGCAACCGACATCGGTCTTGCCTACGCTCTGGGCATCGGCGGCGCGAGAGCGGGCGTGCTGGAGACAACATTCCGCACCGAGACCGAAACAGACCTTTTCGGCGAACAGGCTGTACTCTGCGGCGGCGTTTGCGCACTTATGCAGGCGGGCTTCGAGACCCTCTGCGAGGCGGGTTACGACCCGAGGAACGCTTACTTCGAGTGTATTCACGAGATGAAGCTTATTGTCGACCTTATTTATCAGTCGGGTTTTGCGGGAATGAGATACTCAATTTCCAACACTGCGGAGTACGGCGACTATGTAACGGGTCCGAAGATAATCACCGAGGAAACCAAGAAGGCAATGAAGAAAGTGCTTTCCGATATTCAGGACGGCTCTTTCGCGAAAGAGTTCCTGCTTGACATGTCCGACGCAGGTTCGCAGGTACATTTCAAGGCTATGAGAAAGCTTGCTTCCGAGCACCCCGCCGAGGTTGTGGGCGCGGAGATCAGAAAGCTTTACAGCTGGAGCGACGAGGACAAGCTCATCAACAATTGACAGTTTACAGTGTATAGTTGATAGTTTTAGGGTACGCGCCTTTGGTGCGTACCCTTTTGTATTGGTTTCTTAAATTCCTCTGCATTTGGACTGCAAACTTGTCTGCAATGTCATATCGTCATATCCGAAATCATTCAAGCAGTTTGCGTATCTCCTCAAACGGCTCAACGCTGCGTTTCAGTATGCCGTGCATATGGGCTATGGCTATTCCGTAGTTTGTGATAGGCACGCCCTGCTCTTCGGCGCAGGCGTATCGGTATTTCATTTCCCGCTCGTTGAGCATACAGCCGCCGCAGTGTACGATTACCGAATAGCCGCTTAAATCGTCGGGAAATTCCGTCCCGGAGGTGTACTCAAAGGAAACGTCCCTGCCCGTGTGCTTTTTAATCCAAGCGGGCAGCTTGACAGTACCTATATCCCCGCATTGGCGGTGGTGAGTACAGCCCTCGGAAATGAGAATTTTGTCCCCGTCCTTAATGCCGTCCAACGCCTTTGCCCCGCAGACGGCTGTTTCGAGGCTGCCCTTATACCGCGCAAACAGTATGGAAAAAGATGTCAGTAAAATGTCCTCGGGGACGATTTTGCTTACCGTACCGAACGCCTGACTGTCGGTAATGACGATTTTCGGCGGCGTACCCAGTTTATGCAAGGTTTCCTCAAGCTCGGTCTCCTTGACAACCACGGAAATTCCGCCCGCTTCCAAAATATCCCGTATGGTCTGCTGCTGTGGCAGAATAAGCCGACCCTTTGGCGCGGCGGCGTCTATGGGTACAACAAGCACCGCAATATCGAGGGGGGAGAGCAAGTCCCCCACGATTTTTTTGTCAGGCTCGGCGATTTGCGCAAGCCGTGCAATTTCGGCTTTCAGCTCATCAATGCCGACGTTGTTAAGTGCGCTGCCGTAAAAACGTCCCTCTTTTTTCGCAAAGCCCTCGGGGAGCAGATCCGCCTTGTTGCAGAAAACCGCAAAGGGGATATTTTTTTTGCGGATTTTTTCCATAAGAGCGGTATCTTCGGGGGTCTCGTTTTCACCGTCGAGGACGACAACGGCAATGTCGGTCTTGTTCAGCATTTGGCAGCTTTTTTTCACCCGCAGCGCGCCAAGTTCTCCCTCGTCGTCAATGCCCGGGGTGTCGATCATCACCACGGGACCTATGGGGAGAAGTTCCATAGCCTTTAAAACGGGGTCGGTGGTAGTGCCGCGAACGTCGGAAACAATGGCAATGCTTTGGTTTGTGAGGGCGTTCATAACGCTTGACTTGCCCGCGTTCCGCCTGCCGAAAATGCCTATATGCACACGGTTTGCGGAGGGTGTTTCGTTAAGTCCCATAAAATCACTCCTTTTAGAGATTAGAGGATAGAGGTAAGAGGTTAGAATTTGTCCGCCGAAAAATCTGCCGCAGGTAAATGACCGATAAACCGAAATAACTATCTTAAAATGCGGTGCTTGCACATTCCCGATTTGCCGCATTCGGGACACGTCAGTTTACGTTTTGTCAAGGTATGATGCCCTTTTACATAATCGCCCGTTTCAGGGACAAAAAGAGCTTGGCAATGCGGACACTCAAAATATCCGGCTTTCGCGTCAAGCACTGCCGCAGCGCCTATTCCCGTTGCCGCTGTTGCAATAGCCAGCACAATTACTGCAATCCGCGCAATCGCAGGAATTTCAAAGTATGCCGCAATTGCAATCAGCGAACAAACCGCAATAACCGTTATTAAAGCGCAAATAACGCTCAATGCCGCTTTTTTCTTGTTTTCTTCATTTTCTTTCATCAAATTCATAATATTCTCCTCTGCTTTCTCTTGATAATCAATTTGGGAAATTTTTGCGCCGGAGAGAAGTTCGTTAGCAGTTATGCAAAGCACATTGCATAACGGCAGCATAAGAGAAACCTCCGGAAGTCCTTTTCCGCATTCCCATTTGGAAACAGTTTTGTCGCTAATTGACAGTACATCGGCAAGCTGCTTTTGCGTCATATTTTGTGATTTTCTTGTTTCAGCAATAAATTTGCCAATCCTAATTTGATCCACTCGGTTTCCTCCTTTCTGCCTCTATTATACATAACAAATGATTTGATGAACACACACGGAACGTAGAGTTCTGCATATCTACGGAGCGTAGAGAAATTAAATTCCGATTTACCGCCGCGTTTAGAACCTAAAATCCCTGCTCCCCTGCTCAATTTTGGCAAGGTTATCCACAACGATACCCCGCACCTTTTCATTGGGCACGTTCCCTATCTCGCTTTCGATAAGCTTAACGCCAACCTCCCGCGTTTCGGGACTTGCGTAGTCCATAAGGTACTCCTTAAGGGTCATCAGCGCATTGGGGTGGCAGCAGTTCTGTATCTGACCGTTTTTGCAAAGGGACATAAACCTGTCCCCCGTTCTGCCCTCGCGGTAGCACGCCGTGCAGAAACTGGGTATGTAGCCGAGTTTCATAAGCCAGTTCACCACGTCGTCAAGCGAACGCTGGTCGGACACGTCAAACTGCTCCGTGTCGTGGGGTCTGACCTCGGGGGTGTAGCCCGCGTAACCGCCCACGGTAGTCCGCGAACCGCCCGAAATCTGGGAAATACCGAGGCTCAAAGCCTTTTCGCGGCAAGCCTCGCTCTCGCGGGTGGAAATAATCATTCCCGTATATGGCACGGCAATTCTGATGCAGGCGATAATTTTCGCGAAAGTGTCGTCGTCAATGCCGTTGTCAAACGTATCGGGGTCGATGTCGTCCGCCCTCTTAACGCGGGGTACGCTTATTGTGTGCGGTCCAACACCGTGAACCGCCTCCAAATGCTCCGCGTGCATAAGCAGACCCGCAAACTCGTAGCGGTACAGCTCCAGACCGAACAGCACGCCAAGTCCCACGTCGTCGATACCGCCGTCCATAGCTCTGTCCATAGCTTCGGTGTGGTAGGCGTAATTGTGCTTAGGTCCCGTCGGGTGGAGCTTTTCGTAGCTTTCCTTGTGGTAGGTCTCCTGGAAAAGAATGTAAGTACCGATACCCGCCTCTTTCAGCTTGCGGTAATTCTCAACTGTGGTGGCGGCGATATTCACGTTCACACGGCGTATCGCGCCGTTCTTGTGCTTGATGTCGTAAATCGTCTTAATGCTTTCGAGGACGTACTCAATGGGGTTATTGACGGGATCCTCGCCCGTCTCGATAGCAAGCCGCTTGTGCCCCATATCCTGCAAAGCGATAACTTCCTGACGGATTTCCTCCTGCGTGAGCTTTTTGCGGGGAATATGCCCGTTCTGACGGTGGTAGGGACAGTACACGCAGCCGTTCACGCAGTAGTTTGAAAGGTACAGCGGCGCGAACATTACAATGCGGTTGCCGTAAAAATCCTTTTTGATCTGCCGCGCAAGCTCGTAAATGCGCTCGTTCCTGTCCTCGAGGGTGCAGTCAAGGAGTACGGCAGCTTCGCGGTGGGAAAGCCCTTTCCTCTTCTCGGCTTTTTCGATAATGCTGTCGATAAGCTCCGCGTTGTCCTTGTTTTTCTCGGCGTAGTCGAGAGTTTCCAGTATCTCGGAATTGTCAATAAATTCCTCGGCTTTAAGTGAATTGGGATTGTACATAGTTCATTTTCCTTTCATTTTATATATTTCGTAGGGGACGGGTTTCCCGTCCCGCAGTAACCGATAATTGCATTTTGCGGGCGGGGAAACCCCGCCCCTACATTATGTAATCTCCTTTAGCTGTAACCAATTTATACCCGATGGATTCCACCCGCCGCCCGAGACAGGCTATGCACTCGGCAGCTTCGTCCCCCGTGCAGATTTTGTTGTCGTACAGCAGGTACTTTTCCCGCACATCACGGGGCGAAAGATTGGGCATAACAACATTCGCCCCCGCCAAAATGCCCTTTTCCCGCCCCTTTGGGTGGATCGTCCCCAGCGCGGTTGTTGCGGGCAGAAGCACGTTGGGAACAATAAGCCGTGTCAGCCCAAGCATAAGCAATGTCGTTTCAAGCGTGCCAGCCTTTTCCTCCGCGAACGGCGTGTCGTGGTGGGGTATAAACGGACCTATCCCCACCATCTGCGGCTGTAACCTGTGAATGAACAGCAAGTCCTCCGCAAGATTTTCCGCCGTCTGAAAGGGCGAACCCACCATAAACCCGCACCCCGTCTGGAAGCCCAGTTCCTTTAAGTCGTACAGGCACCTCATTCGGTTCTCGAGGGAAAGCTCTTTTGGGTGGAGCTTTCGGTAATGCTCGTCATTGGCGGTCTCGTGCCGCAGGAGATACCTGTCCGCCCCCGCTTTTCGGTACTTTTCGTAGCTTTCCCGGGACTTCTCCCCGATTGAAAGGGTCACGGCGCAGTCGGGAAACTTTTCCTTTATTTGAGAAACAATGGAAACAATTTTCTCGTCCGTGTAAAAACCGTCCTCCCCGCCCTGTAATACAAAGGTGCGGAAACCCAGTCCGTAGCCCGTTTCGCAGCACTGCAAAATCTGCTCCTCGGTGAGACGGTATCGCTCCGCGTTTTTTGCGCTGCGCCGTATTCCGCAGTAAAGACAGTCGTTTTTACAGTAATTGGTAAACTCGATGAGTCCCCGCATATAAACGTCCCTGTCGTAAACCCTTTCGCGGACGGCTCTCGCCTTTGCGAAAAGGTACTCGTCCGTATCGGGGTCGTGCCCCGAAATAATTTCCGCGAGCTCGGCTTTGGTGAGAATATGTTCCTTTTCGAGCCTGTCAATAAGTCCCAAAATTTTACTCATTTTCCCTCACCCAATTTGGAATAAATTGTCTTTGCGGTAATCCCCTCAATCATGCCTAACTTCCCCGACAGCGCGCTGATAACGTCCTGGGGGGCGTCCACCGCCACGCTGATTATGGAGACCCCCTTTTTTTCGTAGGGTATGCCCATTCTGCCGATTATGTACTGCCCGAAATCGTGGAGCAGCCCGTTCAGCCGTTCCACCGAGTTAAGGTTTTCCACCACAATGCCTATAAGCGCAACTCTTGTTTCCATAGAAAGCTCCTTTCCAAAAATATACAAAAAGCCTGCTGACGTACCGACAGCAGGCATAAAAACGCGTATCACCTTGCCTTTCTCCGCAGGAAAACCTTTGGAAGTCAGTACAAAAAATTTACAAAATGTTTGCAGTCGGACTGATCCTCCCGCTCACAAGTTCAGTATAGCATACTTTTATCGCAATTGCAATAGGTAAATGGGCATTGGCGTAAAAATTAATCTCCATCGGGACAGCAGCAGGGACAAAACGGCATTTCCGTGGTGAAATACCGCTTTTTTTCCCGCCGCTTAATTTACTTGCCGAGTTTTCCGAGCAGACCGCCGACCTTGTCTTTAACACCGTCAACGGAAATTTTTGCCTTGATTCCGTCAACGATCTTGTTGATCTGGTCGTCCGGAAGATCGACGCCGATAACTTTTTCAACCGCTTTTACGGGACTTGCCTTGAATTCGTCGGCAAAACCCTTGTCGTTTTTGATTTTGTCGGCGATCTCCTCAATTTTGGCTTTGATATCCATATTGTGACAATACTCCTTTCCGATGTTTTATTGGAAAACAGTATAGCATATTTTTCGGGATTTGTCAATTACTGCCGCGGGCGGCGGAAAACATTTCCCCGCAGGATTTTTTGCATGAATTTGCTCATAATTTTTTTACAGAAAATGGAAAAGAAAAAGCTCCCGTATTTCTACGGAAGCCTTTCCGGCTGCGGGGACGCCCCGCTGGTGCGCTGCAAGGGACTCGAACCCCTGACCTACTGGTTCGTAGCCAGTCACTCTATCCAGCTGAGCTAGCAACGCTTTTACCAACGCATATTATTATATCACGCGGCGAAGATTTTGTCAAGCACTTTTAAAAATTTTTTTCCTTTTGCTTTTTCCAACGGGCTTCGGAAACGGAAAAACCTATTTCCGAGTTTTTTTTCCAAAATAATTGAAAATTGTAAACCGATGTGTTATAATATAATGTATGTTGAATTTTTGCGGAGAGGAAATGGAGAAATGGATAACAGCATTGTCAGATTTGCCGTTTACGATAATACCAATTTTTACAAAATAGATCTGTCGCGGACGCTTCTGCACTTCACGGAATTTGATTTTACCTATTTCTGGGAACAGTGCATAGAGGCGGGAAAAACTGCCCGCAAAACAGGAAGACTGCCCCAGAATATAGTTTCGGGAGCAAAAACCGTGATCGGACGAGCCCACCCGTACATCGAAGCCTGTATCGGCACAGATTATTCCGAGATCGTTACGGACTGCATTATCGAGTATATCTGTCACAGCGAAAGAATAGGTCTGGAAGAACTGTGGGCAAGGTGCATCTCTCCGAAAAATCCCTATGAGGAAGCCATTTTCAGGCGCATTTCCGACTATAAGTCCAATCGCGCAATGAACCGCTGGACGAGTATCGTGCGCTTGCAGGAATACGCCAAAAACAAAATGAATTTCATTTTCGACACGGACGATATAGGCGCAGTCCTAAGCGACGACGCCGTTCGGGCGAGAAAAGAATATTTCGACCTCGCTCTCTCCGTGGCGGCAAACGAGCTCGGCTGCCCCGGCACGTCGCTGCCGTCGGTAAAGCTCTGCACCCCCTCTACGCTGCCGAACGCGGCTTTCGTGGTGGGAAAGGTCTCCAAATCCATCTACAGACGTTTTTCCGACGAGCTTGCCGAGGGCAGGGACCTGTCCGCCATGGAAAAGAGGGACTGCTCAAAAATACGCGATCAGCTTGCCATGGAGGCGTACTCCTACGTCAAGGGCATGACGCGTCCCAATGAAATAGAAATGAATTTCGCTCTCGAAGCCATACGGGAAAATCCCGCCGAGCTTTATTATCCCGACAGTCTCAAAGCAGCTTTGGACCTTGAATTCGAGCTTATGGTGCGCGATAAGATATATATGCGCAAATGCGAAAACTGCGGAAGATTTTTCGCCGCGCTGGACGACAACACACGCTGCGACAGGGTGAACAGCTCGGGAAAGACCTGCCGCCGTCAGTACGAGGAGCTTGTGGAAAGCATTACGGGAGAAGCTTATGCCTCCCTGCCGAAAACGGACGGAAACGCCTCCGCGGCGGAAACGGAAACGGCAAATGCTGCGGAAACGTCGTCCGTTTCCATAGTCGTTCCGCCTCCCGAAATACGCGAACCCGTGGCTGTGCCGAAAGAAACGGAAAAACGCGCCCAGAAGCTCTACAACGCGCTGTACAAACGGGTCAACAAGGGTATCGACGAAAACGAGTTCAAGGAATGGTCGCAGTATCTGTCCAATATGAAACGCAATCTGAAGATAGGCGACGCCACCCTGAAGCAGTATGAGGAATTTCTCGATTATTCGGACAGGCTTGCCGCCGAGGTCAAGCTGGCGGGCAAAAACAAAACTACCCACGCTCCCGTGGATAAGCCTTATGATATGAGCGGCTCGGGAAATAATTCCGGAAATGATCCGGAAAAAGCGGAAACGCCGTCTGAGGAAAAAGCTTCCGCAAACGAAATATCCGAAGAGGAATTTGTGGAAATAGCGGAGCTTTCCGAAAGGATCGAGAAAAAATCCGCCGGCTCGAAAGCCGCTCCCTCTGTGCCTCAGGTGGAGGGAACGGTGGTTTCCCGCGAAAACGTCAATGTCAAGCCGTTTACACCGCAGGCTTTCGATTCGCTGTACGACGCGATGAACGCGGGAAACGGCGAGGACGGCGGGGATGATTCCTCCCCAAAACAGGAAAAGCACGTTGAGATCAAAAAGCCGAAGTGGGAGCGTATCAGCCGCGAAGAGGCTTTCAAGGACAAGGACGAATAACGGTCACTGACCCGAAAGGAGCTGCAAAATGCTTTTTATAAATGAAGCCGCCGCGATAAACGGTCTTGCGGATACTATAATCAAGGGCGGCGTAAGCCTCTATAACGCCATGAAGTACATTTACTCAATTGCCGAGGACGATTTCTACAACATCAGCATAAAGGACGCTTTCAAGGTGGTCCTCAACAACATTACCGACACCGACTGCCTGCAGGGTCTGGGGCTGCACATTGACAGCCGCACCTGCGCGGAAATGCAGAGCGAGGAGTACAATCACGTCCTCTCGCTTATGGTGTATTCGCTGGCGGTAAGGATACCCACGCTGAAAAACGTCAGAATAAACGACGAAAATATGACCGACGACCAGCTTTACCGTCTCTATAACGCCGTGATGGAAAAAGGCGCGGACAACTACAAGGATATGATTTCCGAAACTTTTCTGGAAACCAAATACCTGGTGAGAAAGGGCAAAAAGCTCCAGCCGTTTACCGCGGATTGGTACAAAACCTACATCTACACAAATGTCCCGGCGCTGGCGGAGATCACCAACAAGAATATGTTCCTGCTCGGCTTTGCGGATGTGCTGTTCGCCATGTTTTACTCCTGTCTCGAGGAGGAACTGAGAAACAAGATGACGGAGTACACCGCCGACAACCTTTCCGAAACGGAAGCGAAGTAGCTTCACGGAAACGGAAATCACAAAACGCAAAACCGCAAAACACCGCCGGAAAGGAGGACGCGTTTTCCCCTGCGGGAAGTTTTTCCCTGCGGGAAAACGGTTATAACTATGAAAACTGTTTATTTGTGCGGCTTTATGGGCTGCGGTAAAACAACTGTGGGAAAGATTCTCGCAAAGAAGCTGGACTGCGGATTTTACGACATGGACGCTTACATTACGGAAAAAGAGGGAATGGAAATACCGGAAATATTTGCGGAAAAAGGAGAAAAATATTTCCGCGAGACGGAAACGGCGGCGATACGCGAGCTTGCCGGCAAAAGCGGGGTTATTGCCTGCGGCGGAGGCGCGATGCTGAAAAAGGAAAACGCGGAAATCGCTTCCTCAGCGGGAACTGTGGTCTATATAGACGTTCCGTTCGGGACATGCTATTCCCGCATTTCCGGGGACAAAAACCGTCCCATAGTTATGAACAACACCAAAGAGGAGCTTGAGATAATTTACGACGGAAGAGCACCGGTTTACAGCGAAAACGCGTCCGTCACCGTGAGCGGAGACGGTTCGGCGGAAGACGTTGCCGAGCGTATCCTTGCGGCGGTCGGATAGCCGAAAAAAAGGCGGCAGGGGATTTTTCCCTTGCCGTCGTCTTTTGATTTTTCGATATCACTGCACAGCCTTTTTCAAGTCGTCCGCGCGGTCGGTGCGCTCCCAGGCAACGCCCAGCTCCTCGCGTCCCATGTGTCCGTAAGCGGCAAGCTTGCGGTACTGGGGCTTGCGAAGCTCCAGCGTTTCGATGATAGCCGCGGGACGAAGGTCGAACACCTTCTCCACCGCTTCCGCAAGCTTACCGTCGGAAACCTTGCCCGTCCCGAACGTATCCACCATAACGGAAACAGGCTTAGCAACGCCGATGGCATAGGCAAGCTGAACCTCGCACTTGCCGGCAAGTCCCGCCGCGACGATGTTTTTGGCAACGTATCTTGCCGCGTAAGCCGCGCTGCGGTCAACCTTTGTGGGGTCTTTTCCGCTGAACGCTCCGCCGCCGTGACGGGCGTAGCCGCCGTATGTATCGACGATAATTTTACGTCCCGTGAGACCGCTGTCGCCCTGAGGACCGCCGATAACGAAACGTCCCGTGGGGTTCACGTAGTACTTGGTGTCCTCCGCCAGCAGCTCTGCGGGAATAGTGGGCTTGATGACCTTTTCGATAATGTCCGCGCGGATTTTTTCCAGCGGAACTTCAGCCGCGTGCTGGGAAGAAACCACCACCGTCTCCACCTTGACGGGCTTGCCGTCCTCATACTCGACGGTGACCTGAGTTTTTCCGTCGGGACGAAGATAGGGCAGCACGCCGGTTTTGCGCACCTCGGTAAGCTTTTTCGCAAGCTTGTGAGCAAGCGAGATGGGCATAGGCATAAGCTCGGGAGTTTCGCTGCATGCGTAGCCGAACATCATACCCTGATCGCCCGCGCCGGTCATAAATTTGTCGGAAGCCTCGCCCTCCTTGTGCTCGAGAGCCTCGTCCACGCCCATGGCGATGTCGGATGACTGCTCGTCTATCGACTGGAGCACAGAGCAGGTATGACCGTCAAAGCCGTATTTGGCGCGGTCGTAGCCGATGTCAATGATGACCTGTCTCACAATTTTTGGGATATCCACATAGCAGCTTGTGGAAATTTCTCCCATGCACATAGCCATACCCGTAGTTACGGCGGTCTCGCAGGCGACCCGTCCCATAGGGTCTTGGACGAGGATAGCGTCAAGTATCGCGTCGGATATCTGGTCGCATATTTTGTCGGGGTGTCCCTCGGTAACGGATTCCGAAGTAAACAGCATTCTGGACATAAAAATCACCTTTCTTGATAAGATATAAGATTGAAGAGGGCCGGGAGACGGGAGACTGCAAAAAGCGCCCGGAGACTTTTCCGAGCGCCGTGAAATTCCTTAAAAATTCCTCATCTCTCGGAAAACTCCGCAGGATTTAGCACCTTTCTCACATTTCTGTAATTAGGTTGCCGGGCTTCACAGGACCAGTTCCTCAGCCGCTCTTGATAAGGTTATTTGATTGTACTTACAGTATACCACTGTTTTCCCGTTTTGTCAACAGTTTTTTACAAACATATGCGTTTTGGGAGCGCAGAATTTGAATGACGGTATTATATCATTTTCCGCGTATATTTCCGGCGATATAATCTATAAATTCCTCCGGATCGGGTTTTTCGCCTTTTCGGGGGACTTTTTCCCACAGCTTTATTACGGCGGGGTCGCCGCTGCTCAGTCCCTCGTCGATGGCGCTCTGCATTATTTCGATCAGCTCTCTTGCGCTCATGCCGTTTTCGAGAGCTATTTTGCTTATTGCGTTTTTGGCTTTCATCGGTGTTCCTCCTAAAAAGTTTATATTTATATTATAGACTTATATGTCAATAATTTCAATACCTTTCGGAGATTATTTTATTTTTTTCAAAGTATTATAATTGGCATAGAAAGGTGTGGAGACGGTTTGAATTTGGGAAAACGTATAATGGAACTGCGTGAAGCTAAGGGTATGACGCGGTACCGCGTAACGCAGATCACGGGTATATCAGGTCATCACGTTAAAGGCGTAGAAGAAGGAACACGTCAGCCGACTATAGAAACTCTCGAAAAGCTGATCGTTCCTCTCGGTATAAATCTTTCCGAGCTTTTTAACGACGGAGAAGCTGCGTATCTTTCGGAAAAGGAAAAGCAGCTTATTGAAAATTTCAGGATATTATCCGAAGAAAAGCGTGAGGCTTTACTTTTGATGAGCGAGACTTTGAAAAAATGACGGATAATACTTATTTTTGTACGAGGTGTGCGGCATGATATACGGATTGTCCGAAAAACTCAGGAAGCTGCGGAAAAAGTGCGGGATATCACAGCGTAAAGCCGCAGAGCGTATCGGTGTTGCTTCCACCACAATATCCGGATATGAACGCGGAGAGCGTACACCCGACGCACTGACAATTTTGAAATTCTCATATATTTACAATTGCAGCGTTGATTATCTTTTGGGTAAAAGTCATGATGACGATTCCCGTGTTTATATAGATGTTACCGAGCTTTCCGCAGACCAGCGCAGGGTTATAAACGATCTTATCGAAGTAATGAAAAAAGCAGCGAAATAAATATACTTGCATAAGACGAGGTGAAAATATTGAGGACAAGCTTCTTAGGTACACGCTTCGCATGGACAGGGTTTTATTCGCGAAATTCCGATATGCGGCGGAGTACGAGGGACGTTCCGCAAACAAGGAAATAGAACAAATGATGAAAAAACGCGTTTCGGAATTTGAAAAAATACACGGCAAAATCACGGTTGGTCAGACGGCAGACCGCTGTGAAAACATTAAACCCGTGGCTAAGAAATAAATTAACAATTAAACTATTGGCAAATTCCGATAATTGTGCTATACTGTATCTATTATAATTATCGGGAGGAAATTTTCCATGTTATCGGATATTGAAATCGCTCAGCAGGCAAAAATGCTGAAAATAGGCAGAATAGCGGAAAATCTCGGCATTTCCGAGGACGACGTCGAGCCTTACGGGCACTATAAGGCTAAGCTTTCGGAAGCTCTCTACACCAAAACCGCTTCAAATCCCGACGGCAAGCTCATACTCGTCACAGCCATAAACCCCACCCCTGCGGGAGAGGGAAAGACTACAATGTCGGTAGGTCTTGCGGAGGCTATGGCTAAAATCGGCAAGAACGCTGTTCTCGCCCTGCGCGAACCGTCCCTCGGTCCCGTGTTCGGAATAAAAGGCGGAGCTGCGGGCGGCGGCTACGCGCAGGTAGTCCCCATGGAGGACATCAACCTCCACTTCACGGGGGATATGCACGCTATCACCGCCGCGAACAATCTCCTCTGCGCGCTGCTGGACAACCATATGCAGCAAGGCAACGCTCTCGGCATAGACCAGCGCAGGATCATGATAGACCGCTGTCTCGACATGAACGACCGCGCTCTCCGCAATGTTGTGGTGGGATTGGGCGGAAAGGTCAACGGTGTTCCCCGTCAGGACGGTTTCAGAATTACCGTGGCAAGCGAGGTAATGGCTATTCTGTGCCTTGCCTCCGACCTTACCGACCTGAAGGAGCGTCTGGGACGTATCCTCGTCGCCTACAGCTTTGACGGCAAGCCGGTCTACGCCCGCGACCTGGGCGCTCACGGCGCAATGACCGCTCTTTTAAAGGACGCTTTGAAGCCTAACCTTGTCCAGACATTGGAAAATACCCCCGCCATCATGCATGGAGGACCTTTCGCAAATATTGCCCACGGCTGCAACTCGGTACGCGCCACAAAGCTTGCTCTCAAGCTGGGGGACTACTGCATTACCGAGGCTGGCTTCGGCGCGGATCTGGGCGCGGAGAAATTCTTCGACATCAAGTGCCGTTTCGCGGGGCTGAAACCGTCCTGTACGGTTCTGGTGGCTACGATACGCGCTTTGAAGTACAACGGCGGCGTGCCCAAAGCGGAGCTTACCTCCGAAAACGTTGAGGCTCTGAAAAAGGGTATTGTCAACCTTAAAACCCATATAGAGAACATACACAAGTTCGGCGTTCCCGTGGTTGTGGCGATAAACCGTTTCCACACCGATACCGAGGCGGAAATCAAGGTCATAAAGGACTTCTGCGCGGAAATGGGCGTTGAGGTCTCACTTGCGGAGGTTTTCGCCAAGGGCGGCGAGGGCGGCGTCGACCTTGCGGAAAAGGTTTGCGCTGTCATTGAGAAATGCGGCGGCTGTCAGACGGACTTTAAACCGCTGTACGACGAGAAGCTCCCCATAAAGGAAAAAATTAATATAATCGCCAAAGAGATATACCGCGCCGACGGAGTGAATTTCACCGCGCAAGCCGAAAAAGCTGTCAAGGAGATAGAAGCTCTCGGCTTCGGCGAAACTCCCGTCTGCGTGGCGAAAACCCAGTACTCCCTTTCGGACGACCCCGCAAAGCTCGGCAAGCCGGAGAATTTCACGATAACCGTCCGGGACGTAAAGCTTTCGGCGGGCGCGGGATTTGTTGTCGCTCTGACCGGCGATATCATGGTAATGCCGGGACTTCCCAAAGCTCCCGCGGCTCTGAAGATAGACTGCGACAACGACGGCAGCATATCGGGACTTTTCTGATACGATACATAAACGCAGTTCATTTGTACCTTCCTGCGTAAAAAATACTATGTATTTTTGAAACAAAACCGGGACTACATCTTGTTATCAAGGGTGCAGTCTGACTGCGCCCTTTTAGATTGTCAGAAAATAGAGGATAGAAGATAGAAATTTCGTCTCTGTGCTCTATCGTCTATCCTCTATTTTTTTAAAGGACGGTAATTTTTATGTACATATTAAAAGCCGAAGCCGCTTTTGACAGCGCACATTTTCTCAAAGGCTATTCGGGAAAATGCTCAAATCTCCACGGGCATAGGTGGACTGTCTCCGCCGAGATAGTCTCCGAGAAGCTTATCGGGGACGGTCAGCTTCGGGGTATGGTGACGGACTTCGGCGACATAAAGCGTGATTTAAAAGCCCTTGCGGACGAGCTTGACCACGCATTTATCTACGAAAAAAATTCCCTGAAAAGCGCCACGGTTACAGCCTTGAAAGAGGAAAATTTCCGTCTTGTGGAAGTGGATTTCCGTCCCACCGCCGAAAATTTCGCCGAGTATTTTTACAACAGGCTTTCAAAAATGGGGTACAACGTGGGTTCGGTGACGGTGTACGAAACGCCGAATAATTGCGCCACGTTTTCGGATTAATTAAAACCCTGTAGGGCGGGGGCTTGCTCCCGCCTTTCCAACACGTTCGATACACCAAGGCGGGAGCAAGCCCCCGCCCTACATTACGTGTACCAATGCATATATATTTTGAAAGGAAAAATTATGAGTACATACAGCGTTGCGGAAAAATTCGTCAGCATAAACGGCGAGGGCAGACGCGCGGGACAGACCGCGGTTTTCGTCCGTTTTAAGAGGTGCAATCTGAGCTGCTCCTACTGCGACACGGCTTGGGCAAACGCCGGGAATTGCCCCTGCGAACGTCTTACCGAGGCGGAAATTTTGGGGTACGTTTTATCAAGCGGCATTAAGAACGTCACCCTCACGGGGGGCGAGCCGCTTTTGCAGCCGAATATAAAAAGCCTTATTGATTTGCTGGGGGAAAATTCTCTGTCGGTTGAAATCGAGACAAACGGTTCGGTTGATATTTCGGGGTACGGCGGCGACCCGTTCAGACCGATTTTCACGCTGGACTACAAGCTCCCCTCAAGCGGAATGGAAAGTCATATGCTTACGGAGAATTACAAGCACCTGCAAAAAACCGATACGGTAAAATTTGTTGCGGGAAGTCCCGCCGATTTGGAGCGCGCTCTTGAAATAATTCGTGAGTACGGCTTGACGGAAAAATGCGCTGTCTTTATCAGTCCCGTTTTCGGCAAAATCGACCCCGCCGAAATTGTGGAATTTATGATAAAAAATAAATTGAACGGGGTTAATTTGCAGCTGCAATTGCACAAATTTATTTGGGAGCCCAACGCCCGGGGAGTGTAGGCAGTGTACAGTTGACAGTTGATAGTTGATAGTTTTGGAGGAATTTTTATGCGTAAAAAAATTATTTTGGGTATTGTTATTTTGGCGGCAATTGCCGGTGTAATTTATTTTAATTTAAATTATGTTATACTCGAAACACAACATGGAAGTAAATTTGTTGTTCGTGTTGATGTTGAAAGAATTTTGAGGGAAGATTATTTCGATGGCGAGCGGGACTATTACGTAAGATGTACGCCGAGTTTAAAAAGGCTTACAAAACTTGAAAAATTAGAACTTGTTGCAGATGAAAATATGAATTTGAATTATCTTTCCGAAATGAATAAATTAGACGAGCTTAAAATTTTATATTCTGACAAATACTTCATACGGCTTGAAACTTTGCCCGATTTGCCTAATTTAAAAACGCTATTGCTGGGTGACCTCAAATTTAAAGGTTATGAAACGCATTTTACTTTGTCCGATGATGTTGAATATAATTTTGACAGTATAGAAACGCTTGAAATAATTGGTAATCAGTATTTTGATATTGATTGTTTAAAGCATTTTAAAAATCTGAAAACTTTGAATGTTGATACTCCTAATTTAAATCTGACAGATGAACAAATTGAGGAATTGCAGTCAAGAGGAATTAACGTTGAAATCGTATAAGGAGATTTTTAAAATGGATAAAATAAATTACGCCGAAATAGAAAAGCACGTTCGGGGAATACTGGCGGCTTTGGGGGACGACCCCGACCGGGAGGGTCTGCGGGAAACCCCCGCCCGTGTGGCGAAGATGTACGGCGAGGTTTTCGAGGGAATGAACTACACCAACCGCGAAATTGCGGAGATGTTCGGCAAGTCCTTTGAAACGGGGTACGCCGAAAACGATATTGTCGTCGTGCGGGACATCGAGGTTTTTTCCTACTGCGAGCACCACCTTGCGCTGATGTACGGTATGAAAGTCACCGTGGCGTACGTCCCCAAAGGGCGGGTGCTGGGGCTTTCCAAAATCGCCCGTATCGCGGATATGGCGGCGAAACGTCTCCAATTGCAGGAACGTCTCGGGGCGGATATTGCGGAAATTATGCGGCTTGCAAGCGGCTCGGAGGACGTGGCGGTTTTTATCGAAGCAAGCCACAGCTGTATGACCGCAAGGGGCATAAAAAAGTCGTCGGCAAAGACGGAAACGGTTACGCTCCGCGGACGTTTTGAGACGGATATTTCTTTGCAGAATAAATTATTTTTGCAGGTGAACGCGAAATGACGCGCCGTTACGCAGAAGAAATAATCTTGAAAAAGCCCGTCGATAAAAATTCCTATTTGGCGGGACTTCCAATCGTCCGTTTTCTGGAGAAGAACCGATCGATACCCATTAACGCTGACGTGACCTTTTTGGTGGGCGAGAACGGTACCGGAAAATCCACCCTTATCGAAGCCATAGCGATTTCGTGCGGCTTCAATCCCGAGGGCGGGACGAAAAATTTCTGCTTTTCCACATCGGGGGACGGCGATGATTTTCACTCCGAGCTGTGGGAGCATATTACGGTCGCTCGCAGCAGATATCCCAAGGACGGATTTTTCCTCCGCGCGGAAAGCTACTTTAACCTTGCGACCCATATTGACGAGCTTGACAGGCTGCCCGGAGCAAGTCCGCCCATTATTGCCGGCTACGGCGGCGTATCGCTGCACAAGCAGTCCCACGGGGAAAGCTTTCTCGCCCTTGTGCAAAACCGTTTTTTCGGAAACGGTCTCTATATTCTGGACGAGCCGGAGGCGGCGCTGTCCCCCATGCGGCTTATGACCCTTATCGCGGAGATCGACAGGCTGGTGAAGCGGGATTCCCAGTTTATCATAGCCACGCACTCGCCGATACTGCTTGCGTTTCCCGGCGCGGCGGTAATGCAGCTTTCCGAAAGCGGCATAGAACAGGTCGGCTACAGGGACACGGAGCATTACCGCGTAACGCGGCGGTTTCTTGAAAATCCCGAAAAGATGATGAGGTATCTCACGGGGGAAGATTGATTACGATACAGCTTTTTTACAGTTGACAGTGTGTTGACAGTGTATAGTTGACAGTTAATAGTTAAATAATTATCAACTATACACTTTACACTGTACACTGTACACTATACACTGTACACTGTTTATGGAGGAATTTTTATGAAAGCACTTGTCTTATTCAGCGGCGGCGTTGACAGCTCCACCTGTCTCGCGCTGGCGGTTAAGGAGTACGGCGCGGAAAACGTTGTTGCCCTTTCCGTGGCGTACGGTCAGAAGCATACAAAAGAAATTGCGGCGGCGGACAGCGTTGCAAAGCACTACAACGTCGAGCACATTAAAATTGATTTAAGCCTGATTTTTCGGTACAGCAACTGCTCTCTTTTGGCAGGTTCAACCGAGGAGATCCCCCACGAAAGCTATGCCGACCAGCTTGAAAAAACGGACGGCTCACCCGTCTCCACATACGTGCCCTTTCGGAACGGTCTTTTTATCGCGGCGGCGGCAAGCGTGGCTCTGTCAAAAGGCTGCGGGGTTATTCTGTACGGCGCCCATGCCGACGACAGCGCAGGGAACGCCTACCCCGACTGTTCCCCCGCGTTCAACGAGGCAATGAACAAAGCCGTCTTTGAGGGCAGCGGCGGACAGGTGAAAATCTCCGCGCCGTTTGTGGGTATGAACAAGGCGCAGGTGGTGAAAAAGGGACTAAAGCTCGGCGTGCCCTACGAGCTGACCTGGAGCTGTTACGAGGGCGGGGACGTGCCCTGCGGCGTATGCGGCACTTGCCGCGACAGGGCGGCGGCGTTTGCGGAGAACGGCGTTCCCGACCCGCTGAACGCCCCTAAGTCCGTCAAGGACGTATTCGATATTATGAAAACTTGGAAAAATCTTCGCGGTGAAATTCATATTGAAAACGGCGATTGCGAGTACATTGTATGGAATATTTCCGACGACCTGCGCATTGAAATTTCTCTTGACGCTTACGACGGAACTATTTGCGTTTTCGACCCTGCGGCGGACGCTGTTGATTTTGACAGCACATACCACTGGCATCCCGACTTTTGCGATATATACCGCGATCTGCGCGACGTAAACAGCGGCAAAATAAAGTTTGCGTATATGAAATACGGTTTCGGGAAAAAGAAAAACCATCTCCGCGCGATTTTTCACGGCGATGACGAGCGTTCCGATATAATACATTTTTGGGGGGAAACGGATGGTAAGTAATACTAATCCCTTACTGCTTTTTAACTTTTCCGGTTTTTAGTGAAGTTCAAACAAATGACGTATTTAAGCCAT
>JAMPIC010000030.1 GCA_023663025.1 Prevotella sp. | reverse complement strand
CATATTCCGCAAACTACGCTGACAAGCAATATGCCGAACGCAGGAAAAACTGCGGGCGTAAACCCATTCTTAAAGACGAAACCGCAAAAAATTATGTCATCGAAAAGCTTGAACAGAGGTAGACTCCCGAGCAAATCGCAGGACGCGCAAAGCTTGAAAAGCAGCCGTTCAGCATTTCCTATCCAACCATTTAAGGGCTATTGACAAGGGTATACTGCTTGAACGTCTGAAAAAATTATGCGTTTCAAGCTGAAACATAAGAAGTACAAAACTACGGAAAAACGGGGCAAAATTTCCGATAGGACGTCAATTCATGAACGTCTCGCGGGGACGGGAATGAAGGTATTTTTCTGCGACCCATATTCGCCTTGGCAGAGAGGTACTAACGAAAATACCAACGGTCTGCTCAGACAGTTTTTCCCGAAGGGCACTTCCTTTGCCGGCATTTCCGATGAGGAACTTCAGGCTGTTGTTGACCTTATTAACAACCGTCCCCGGAAACGCTTGGGTTTTCGTTCTCCCGCTGAGCTGTTTCTTAACTTTTTGTGAATTTTGGTGCACTTGGGGTGTAAATCTATCCATAAAAGACCCCATACGTTTCGGCGAACTCAAAAAGAATATCGGCAGTATCACAAATACTATGCTGACGGCTTCCCTGCGGGAACTGGAGCGAGACGGTTTAATTTCCCGCGTGCAGTTCAACGAAATTCCGCCTCACGTTGAATATTCGCTGACGGAAAAGGGCAAGGCTCTTTTGCCTGTTTTTTACGAGATGACTGAGTGGGGGTTTAAGTACATACCTTAAATTTTGACTGTTTTTGCTGACATTTGAGAAAATAAGTATGTTTTGCTTTTGCAAAGAAACCGCCGTATTGTTTAAATTAACAGTACAGCGGCTTTATTTTTAATCAATTTCACTCGGTTGTTTTCCGGCCATGCTTTGGGGTTGTCAACGGACTTCCCCGCCGCGAGAGCGGGCAGACCCGCCAGCAATGTATCCTGCGCCAAATCTTGGGCGTCGGCGATATTGCCGCACTTGTACAAATCCGCGTTCAGCAGGAAACCGGGAAAGGTTTGCTCAAATGACAAATTTTTTTCACACATTTTTATGGTACGGTTTTCCGCACCTTTAAGTTGCGGCTCGCCGAAAAACTGCACGTTCAAATTGGTTGCGCGCCTGCGGAAAAAATGCTATACTGATAATGCGATCGCAATAATTTTTAAGGAGAAATTTTTATGAGTTTCGGAAAAAATTTGCAGTTTTTAAGACATCTTCGGGGAAATATGACCCAAGAGGAGCTTGCCGAGAAAATGAACGTCAGCCGCCAGACCGTTTCAAAATGGGAGCTTGATGCGGCGTACCCCGAAATGGAAAAGGCGCTGGAAATCTGCGGCTTTTTTACCTGTTCCCTTGACGACTTGTTCCGCGGCGATATGGCGACCTGCGGCGATGCATACACAAACCTGCGGGTTGAGACAGTCCCCGCGTTCCGTTATGTAAAGTACGCCGTTATAAGTGCAGACCCCGAGGGCGACGCTATCAACAGAATGTTCGGCATTGCCCGTGAATGCGGCATCGACAAGCCGCAAGTCATCGGCTGGGATTTTTCCAATGTGTCTCAGGAGCAGATAAACGTTTTCAATATGCACGGCTACGAGGCGGCTTGGGTACTGCCCGAGGGGGTTGTTCCGCCGAATGTACAGATATACGAGCAGGCGGCGCACAAGTACGCGGCGGTGCATATCGAAAAGCCTTTTGGGAACCCGTTTGTGATAATTCCCAATGGCTATAAAACGGTGTTTGAGTATATGCGGGTGAACGGTCTCGAGCATTCGGCAAAGGACGTTATCCCCTGCTTTGAGACGGACGGGGACAGTATGGATATTTATATTGCTTGCGAATAACAGCTGACAGCTAACAGTGTACATTGTATAGTTGACAGTTATTACGGCAATTTTGCAGGGGACGTGTTTCGTCCCCTGCAAACGTTATTTTATCGGTTTGCCCTGATTTTTACGGGGCGGAGTATCTGATACCCCAAAACCTCGGGGTAGTGCCGCTGGTAGCATTGGCAGACGTCCTCGTTCCATTCGTACTTTCCGCCGCCGAATTTGCTTATGTCGTAATTCCAAGCGAGGCTTTCAACCCTGCCCATAACCTCGCCGTTGTCTTTCAGATAGTCGTAGGCGGGGTGGTAAAATACAAGGTAGTAGCTCCCGGGAAATTCCCTCAATTCAAAGTCGTCGGGGATTTTGCCGCTGTAGTCGAGGGGTACGCCGGTGCCGTAAAAATACCCGCGCCCGCTGTCCGTCTTGAACCAGCCTGCCGTGTGCCCCGTAACAATGGGGTCGGAGACGTTGCTTAGACTGTCGACAATGCCGCAGACAGTATCGCAGTCGTGATACTGCCACATTTCGCCGTAGTGTTTCGCTCTGTCCTCCCATATGCCGATGTACTTGTGGGCGGGAATAAATTCCACCCTGACATGGGCTTCGGTAAGAATAGTATTGCTCATAGCTTTTTCTCCTTTTTGATTTTTGTAGTATTCGGGACTTAAAACCACCTGCCGCACGGAAAGCGGTATGGGAACGGGTTCTCTCCGATAGGACGCAGGTGTGCACCCGAACGCCGCCCGAAAAGCTCTCGTCAGAGCCTCCTGCGAAGAGTAACCGCACCTTACGGCAATATCAATGATACGCTCGTCGGTGTCGCGTATGGCAAGCGCCGCGAGCCTGAGCCGTCTGCCCGCCACATAGCTTTTCAGGGTCATACCCGTTATCTCGTGAAACCGCACCGAGCAGTAATAGGGCGAATAGCCTATCTGCGCCGACATTTGCCGAAGCGACGGGTTTTCGCACAAATTATCCTCTATCCAGTCTATCATTTTTTGTATTGCCTCGTTCCATTCGTACAAGCGGTTCGCCTCCCTGAAATTAAGCATACCAAAATTTTTGGAGAAAATCTTGATTTAAGTTGCGGGAAAACGGGAAAGGTTTTCTCATTAAAACAATTTTTCCGTAAAACAAGCGCAAAATACAATCGGAGAAAATTTCCCGCAAAAAGCCGCAGACCCGTAAAAAGGTCTGCGGCTTGGTTTTGTCCCGATTTTAAGACGTCTCAGTCGCCGAAAGAAATTCCCAAATGGCGTGCCGTTACCACAAGCTGGTGCTCCTCGGTAACGAATTTTGTCTTGCCCGCAACCTCGGACAGAGGATTTTCCGTGATAAGTCCCTTAACCATTGCCACCGAGTAGCCGTATTTTTCCTGCTCGATAAGCTTCGCGGCTCTTACGCCGAACTTTGTGGCAAGAACTCTGTCATACGCCGAAGGACTTCCTCCGCGGAGCATATGTCCCGGAACGCACACTCTTGTGTCGACGCCTGTTCCCTGCTGTATCTGCGCGGCAAGGCGGTTCGTGGCGGTGACTATTCCCGCCTCCTGACGAGCCTTTGCCCGTTCTTTTTTCTTCATTTTGGCTTCCTCGGTATCGAACGCTCCCTCCGCCACGGCTACTATGGAGAAAGTTTTTCCCGCCGCGCTTCTCTTGTTGAGAGCCTCTATGACCTTTTTGGTATCGTAGGGAATTTCGGGAATTATGATAATGTCCGCGCCGCCGGCGATACCCGCGTAAAGGGTGAGCCAGCCCGCCTTGTTGCCCATGATCTCCACCATAAGGATACGGCTGTGGGAAGCCGCCGTGGTGTGCAGGCGGTCGATAACGTCCGTGGCTATATCAACGGCTGTGTGGAAACCGAAGGTTACCTCAGTGCCGTAAATGTCGTTGTCGATGGTTTTGGGCAGACCGATAACGTTCAGCCCCTCGTTTGAGAGCAGATTGGCGGTCTTGTGAGTTCCGTTTCCGCCAAGCGTCAGCAGACAGTCAAGCTTCTGCTTTTTGTAGGTGTCTTTCATGGCTTTTACCTTGTCCACGTTGTCCTCGCCGATAACGGACATCATCTTGAACGGCTGTCTTTTCGTGCCGAGAATAGTTCCTCCCTGAGTGAGAATGCCCGAAAAATCCGAGGGCTTCATTTCCCTTGCGATATTGTTGATAAGTCCGTAGTATCCGTTCTGGATACCCACGATCTCCACATTGTCCTCGCCCATGCGCTCGAAGCACGCCTTTGCAACGCCTCTGATGGTAGCGTTAAGTCCTGGGCAGTCCCCTCCGCTTGTGAGGATACCTATTCTTCTTTTTGCCATAACAAATGACCTCCGTTCAAATTTATAGATCGAAAACAAAGGGCGCGGCTAAGGAGCGCAGCTTGATTTTCGGCTTTTGCGTACTCCTTTCACCGTACCCTGTAATCAGCAGTAAAATTTTATTTCGTCAATTATATAGAATTTTTTCCACGCGTCGCAGATAAGAAAAAACTGTGCGGAAATAAATTCCATAAGCTCGTTTAATTCAGAAGCGGGGATTTTGCTGTTATTATTTGCGGTAATGCACCCGCCCTCTTTTGTCAGCCATATTTTCGTACTTGACGGAGACGGCTTTCCTTTTGAAACGTGAACGTGAATCGGCTCGTTGTTTTCGTTTGCCCAAAAATATATCTTGTATCCGCAGACCGTAAATAAATTAGGCAATTTTCACACCACCGCATTCCGCGTATTTGTAGATAAGATGAGCGTTATGCCGAAGCAGCTCTTTAAAGAAATCGGTTTCCTCACGGGAATATCCCTCGCAGGACAGCAGTCTGTAGGACGGCAGTTCAAACCTTGCGGACAGGAAACCCTCCTCGGTGGGACGTTCAAAATGCACAACAACCTTTTCGCCGTCTATCAAGTGCGAATGAACTACCTCGGTTTCGTCGGAAAGCGTCATATACGGATACATCATAAGCGTTCCTCCAAATCACGCGTTTACCGAAGACGCCTCGCGGGCTTTCATCTTCATAAATTCCTCGAATTTATCCTTGGGCATGGGCTTGCCGTAGAAATACCCCTGAGCGTGGTCGCAGCCCGCCTGCTTCAGGATATCCGCCTGACCGACGGTCTCGATGCCCTCGGCGATAGTTTCGATCTTCTTGGACTTGGCTATTCTGATAACCGCTGAAACGATCTCGCGGGATATTTCGTCCTCCTCAAGATACATTATAAAGGAGCGGTCAAGCTTAAGCAGCGTGATAGGCAGCACCTGAATATAGCTGAGGGACGAATAGCCCGTACCGAAGTCGTCCATGGAAAGCTTTACGCCCAAATCCCTTATCTCCTGCATCTGCTGGATAGCGTGGTCGATATCTTTCAGGGCGAGGGATTCGGTAAGCTCCACGTCCAGCCACTGCGGGTCGAGACCCGTGGCGTCCAGTGCGCGGATAATGGATTCCTTGACGTCGGTCTGGTAGAAGTCCACCGCTGTAAGGTTGATGGACACCGTGATGGGCGGCAGACCCATATCCTGCCATGCCTTGTTCTGGCGGCAGGCTTCGTACAGAACGAAGTCGCTGATTTTGGTTATAAGGAGAGAGCTTTCAGCCACGGGAATAAAGTCGGCGGGAGGAACAACCGTACCGTCCGGTCTTACCCAGCGGATAAGCGCTTCCATACCGATAAGCGTGCCGTTGACAAGATGTATCTTAGGCTGATAGTAAAGCACCAGCTCGTTGTTCTCGATAGCCTTGACAAGCTCGTTCTCGATAGCCGCGCTCTTGATGATCTTGTCATGCACCGCGTTGTCGTAGCGGATAATATCGCTTTTCGTGCCGTCGGACATACTGAGGGAAAATTCCGCGTGGTCGAGTATCTGAGCGAAATCCTCGCCGCCGTCGGACATCTTGCAGTAACCTGCCGAACAGGTCATTCCCTGCGAGGAGAAGCTGTCCGCGCAGATGGTTTTGAATTCGTCCTGTATCCTTTGTATGATGTGAACGGGGAGCTGCTCGTCGCCGTTGTCCTTGATAAGCAGGGCAAAGTTATCGCCGCCTATTCTTGCGCCGAAGCCTCCGGACGTGAGCGCGTCCTGCACAGCCTTGCCGAACTCGTTAAGAAGCTTGTTTCCGTTAGTATAGCCGCAGGTGTCGTTAATAATGTGGAAATTGTCGATGTCCAGAACAATCACCCAGTAATTAAGCTCGGAATCCCGTGAGCAGTCGAATATTTCCTGACCGATCTGCATAAATTTGTTTCTGTTATAGATTTGGGTAACGTCGTCGATGTACGCCATTTTTTCGATAAGGCTGTCCTTTTCCTTATCCTTTGTGATATCGAGGATAGCGCCGCCGATGTCCGCCAAAAGCTTTGTCTTGCCGGGATTGATCTTATAGCGGAACTGATACCAGCGGTAGGTGTTGTCTGCGGAAAGCAGCCGGAATTCGGTGCAGTGAACGGCGCGGGCGGTTTCCTCGTCCTGCATGGCGCAGTTAAGCATTGCCCCGCCCAAAGCGTCGAAAGTCATAACGTCCGACGGGTGGAAACGCGCTCTCAGCACGCCATCGGAAATATATTCGGAGTTTAGTCCCAGCATATTTCTGAGCTGTTCCGAAACATAGTAGCTTGAACTTCCCGAAGCCTTTAGGAGCAGACCTATCTCGGAAAGCTCCATGGAAAGGCTGTAGCGTGTTTCGGATTCGGCAAGTTCTTTCGAGTACTTGATAAGATCCTCTTTCATTTTAATGGATTCGGAAAGGTCGAGACCTATCGAGAGCATAAGGTAGCGAGAGCGTTTGCGGTCGGAGGTTACGCTGACTATGGAGGTGTTCCATATGGTGCAGACCTTTGCGCCGCCCTTGGCGGTAACGTAGAATTCCTCGTCGCGGTTGTTTACGACAGCCTGGAGACTGGGAGCGAAAGCGTCCGCGGGGAGAACCTTTTTAAGGGTTTTGATATCGGAAAGATCCTGTGACGTATAGCCGATGGAATTTGTCAGGCAGCTGTTCACCTCGACAAATCGGAAATCGGCGTCCCAAAGGATAGCCATGGCGTTGATGCTCTGCATTATTTGGAAAATATTTTCCCGTTCTTTTCGGGCGCGTTCGCGCTCGAAATTCACAAGGCAAAAAACGAGTATGGCAATGGAGATCACAGCGGCGGCGGCAAAGCAGCCCATGATGGCGCCCATATGATCCGGCATTCTCAGCGCAATATTGAAAGCCGTGAGTGCAAGTGCGGCATATGAAGCGGTGATAACTATCACCTTTGAGTATTTACGCATTTAAATCACCCCTCCCGAGGACTTTGGCATATATAAAACGGCTAAGACAGCTCCGATGACGCTTTATTTGGCACGTCCGCAGACCGACAAAGCCGTAACGCGAAATCAGGGTTTAGTATTCCTTACAAATATATTATACAAACTAAATTTATTTTTGTCAATATTTATAAAAAATAAACACTGAAAAGCGGATAAACTTTCACAATTCCGACACATTTTAATGGTAAAATAACATTATCGGGAAGAATCGGCGGTGCTGTAAATTGGTGTTTGGCGGCGTAATGTTCGTAGGGTGGGGGCTTGCTCCCGCCTGAATAGGTTTGCGGTAAAATTCCGTAGGGGACGGGTTTCCCGTCCCGTTGGTTACATATCCCGCGGGCGGGGAAACCCCGCCCCTACGAACGTATTCGATTGGGACAAGATAGGCGGGAGCAAGCCTCCGCCCTACGATGTCCGCAAAAATTATACATCGCCAAACACCAATTTACGCTTTCCACGATATTCCCGCGCCGCAAAGCAAAACCGCCCCAAAAAGAAAGGACGATTTATATGCCGAAAATTTTGATCGTAGACGACGAAAAAATGATACGCAACGTTGTAAAGGAATATGCCGAATTTGAGGGGTACGAGACCGCCGAAGCCGAGAACGGCATGGAAGCGGTGGAAATGTGCCGCAAAGAGGATTACGACATCATCGTCATGGACATAATGATGCCCAGGCTGGACGGCTATTCGGCTGTCAAGGAGATACGCAAAACCAAGCAGATACCCGTGATAATGCTGTCCGCGCGCGGCGAGGAGTACGACAAGCTGTTCGGCTTCGAGATAGGCGTGGACGATTACGTTGTGAAGCCCTTCTCGCCGAAGGAGCTGCTCGCACGCATAAAGGCTGTGCTGAAGCGGGGAGCGTCTGCGGAAGAAAACAAGATAGAAAAGATCCGCTTCGAGGGTCTGGAAATAAACGTGGCGGGCAGGGAGGTCACCATCGACGGCGTTCCCGCACAGCTCACGCCCAAGGAGTACGACCTGCTCTTCTATCTTGTGAAGAACAGGGGTATCGCTCTCTCCCGGGAAAAGCTTCTCGAAGAGGTTTGGGGATACGATTTCTACGGCGACGACAGGACGGTCGACACGCATATAAAAATGCTCCGCAGCTCGCTGGGAGAGTACCGCAGATTTATCGTCACCCTCCGTGGAATGGGCTACAAATTTGACACCCAAAGAACGGAATAAAATGAGATTATACGTCGATTTACGGTTACGCAGTCTATCCTCTGCCCTCTAAAAGGAAAGGAAATTATGTGAAAAAGAATTTCAAGACCATACGCACCACGGTATGGATATACTTCACCATATTTATAGTAAGTATCCTGGCGCTGCTGTGGTTCAGCTTCGGGGTGTCTCTGGAATCCACCTACAAGCGCATGAAAACAAAAAACATTTTCGAGATCGCAAGCTATATCCTCACAGGCTGGAGCATGGACGAGTTCACCACAGACCGTCTCGACCGCCTCGCTTACGACAACGATATGTGCATTCTCATTCAGGACGCTTACGGAAACAAGGTCTACTCCTACGATATGATGGCGAACAACTGCCTTGTCCACGGCATTTACTCGGTCGAGCTTTACAAGTACAGGGCGAAAGCCGTCGAGAGCAGCTCGGGCATTTATTACGCGGAAGTGAAAAATCCCCGCTTCAACAACGACACCATGCTGTTCGTTATGGTTTTGGGCGACCGCGCCGACCCCAGCGGATATATCTTCCTGAACACGTCCCTCGAGCCGCTCGATTCCACAAAAAGCATTATCAACAGTCAGATATTTCAGATAAGCATTATGCTTCTGGTTTTGGGACTGGGCATCTCCTATTTTTTGGCAAGACTTATCGAAACGCCTATCGTGCGTATTACAAAGTCCGCAAAAAAACTGGGACACGGCGATTACTCCGCAGAGTTTGACGGCAGGGGATACAGCGAAACGGAGACCCTCGCCGAGACACTTAACTACGCCGCCGCGGAAATTTCCAAGGTGGACGGTCTGCGCCGCGATCTTATTGCCAATATTTCCCATGACCTCAGAACGCCCCTTACCATGGTGAAAGCCTACGCGGAGATGATACGCGACCTTTCGGGGGACAATCCCGCAAAGCGTTCCGAACATGTAAACATCATCATCGAGGAGAGCGACCGCCTTGCCGCGCTGGTGAACGATATCCTCGACCTGTCCAAGCTGGAGAGCGGCTCCGAGGGGCTGAACCTGAGCAAGTTCTCCATTACCAAAAAGATCCATGAAATTATGGGACGGTACACCCTGCTGTCGGAGCAGAAAGGGTACAGCTTTTTCGTAACCGCCGACACCGATTTCGAGATCGAAGCGGACGTTATCAAGATCGAGCAAGTCCTCTACAACCTTATAAATAATGCGGTGAACTACACGGGCGAGAACAAGAACGTCTACATTACACTATTAATAAATGACGAAACCACCGCCCGCGTCGAGATAACCGATACCGGCAAGGGCATTGAGCCGGAGCTTCTGCCGCTGATATTCGACCGCTACTACCGCGCCGAAAAAAACAAGCGGGAGGTAATCGGCACCGGTCTGGGACTTTCCATCGTCAAGCAGATACTGAAACGGCACAATTTCAAATTCGGTGTGCGCTCCGAGATTAACGTGGGCAGTACGTTCTGGTTTGAGGTGAAAGGCTGCGTTAAAGAAAATCATGACGGCGATGACGCGGTGTAAAAAGGAGTGTTTCAAGTATGACAAAAAAAGAAAGGGCGGCTCTTGCCATAGCGGGATTGGAGGAAATCTACCCCGATGCAAGGTGCTCCCTGACGTATAAAAAACCCTATGAGCTGATGATAGCGGGACGGCTTTCCGCACAGTGTACGGACGCGCGGGTGAACATTGTCACCAAGCCGCTTTTTGAGAAGTACCCCACTCTCGAGGCGTTCGCCGAGGCGGACGTTGACGATGTTGCGGAAATAATCAAGCCCTGCGGTCTGTATAAGACCAAAGCCAAAAGCATTGTGGAAGCCTGCCGCCGCCTGCTGTACGATTTCGGCGGGGAAATGCCCCGCACTGTCGAGGAGCTGACCACGCTGTCGGGCATTGGCAGGAAAACCGCCAATCTTATTATGGGGGACGTTCACGGCTTGCCCGCCATAGTCACGGACACCCACTGCATAAGGATCTGCGGGCGTTTGGGTCTGACGAAAGAAACCGACCCCAAAAAGGTGGAGCAGGATCTGCTGAAAATAATTCCCCCGGACAAGGGCAGCGATTTCTGCCACAGGCTGGTAATATTCGGCAGGGAGTTCTGCGCGGCGAGAAGTCCCAAGTGTTTGGAATGTCCTCTTAGGGCGCATTTGCAGGGGTATTCCTGTAAACTTTAATTTATTTATTACTATATGTATAATTTTCTTACATAAAAATTCCGTAGGCGAAGCGTATCAGGTCGCGCATTCCGCCCGCATAAGCGTGGAAAATCTCCTCGCTGCCGATAATGCCGTTTGCATTTATGTATCTTTCAAACAATTCAAAATCCTCTTTGCCGAGATTCTTTTCAAGCGTTTTATATACGCTGTCGCGTATGTTCAGCGCTTCGGCGCCCTCTTCGGAAAGCTCAAAGCCTTTGCTTGCCTCGCACAGTTCGGAGTCATAAAACTTTCTCAGAAGATCGTTCATAATAAAAATCCTTTCCGTTTCGTACACTATTAGTATGATACTTGTTTTTCCTTGTAAACATAAAATTCCGCATAATGCAGGGCGGAAACTGTATGTTTCTATATTAATTATATTGTATTGTACTCCACATTTAGTTAATAAAAAGTAAAATTACAATTAAATAACTATTAAATTAAGGAGCGTCATGTTATTTTGGATAGAAAAAAATATATAGAATACCCAAACAAAATTGACAGAAAAGAATATGAAAAAAATTACAAAAAAGAACATTACGCGCGTTTTGTTGCGGATTTAAAACCCGAAGAAAAAAAACGGGTGGACGATTATTGCCAAAAAGAAGGCATATCAAAAACGGAATTCATACGCCGAGCCGTAGAAATGCTTGAAAAGCAGCGGTAACAAGGCGGGAGCGCAAAAAAAATCCACAGGCATAAGCCTGCGGATTTCAGATTTTATTCAACAAGGATATAATTGCCGCCAAATGACTGCAGTGTATTTTCATCTATCAGCTGAGGTCCTTGCGTTATAAACATGCCGTTTTGCCAGTATTTCGTCGGCACGCTGTTGATATCCTCACTGTTTCGCCGGTACTCCTGCGGCACGCTGTTCGGTTCATTTTGACCGGGAGCAAGCCATATGATGTCAAACGGATGCCATGTCACAACGGTATATTCGTGAGGCATTGAGTAGAATGCGATACGGTCCTCATTTACGGTAAGATTGACGTCAATGGTTTCGTCCGGGGAAGTTTTCAATGCTGACAGCTCTTCATCGGTCAAAACGTTATTACTGTAAAGAGTCCGGAGATCGCAGTTTTCGACCGGGATAATCTGCCAGGTGTTTTCCGTCACTTCCATATAAGCGGAATTGACATCGCCGTTAAGATAGTATTTTCCGGGTTTAACAGTCGGCTCGGTATATTCCTGATCTATAGGGTGCGTGCAGAATCTTGATTTACCGATAACATTAGGGGCATTGTCCATCGAGCAAACGGAGCACATGCTGCCCTCGGGACAGCCGGGCGCACCGCAGTTCGGACAAGGATCGGCAGCGTTATAATACGAACCGCAGAAAACCGCAGCGGCGGTCAGAGCGACAGCCGACGGGATCACTATTTTCAGGATGTTCTTTTTTGTCATAAAGATAATCACTCCGTTCTGTAAGTTAGTCTTTATAGTATTTTATGCTGCTTATCGTGAGTACCGTTCCTCCGTTACTGAAAGTTCCGTCTATGCCGATCGTATCATGGATAGATTCTTTTACGCTGCCATCGCTGTTTACGATCATGTATGAGGTGCAGGACGCTCCTAAATAGGTATCGGTAGAACTGTAAGTGCCGTTAGCTCTTATGTAGGTGTTATCGACTAACACAATATGAAAATAACAGGTGCCGTCGGCTCTGAGCGCTACATAGCTTGATCCATTGGAATATGTCCCCGAGCGGACAACCGTTATTTTCGCGGATTCGGTTTGTTCCTCCGCAATAAAATCAATGCTGACGGGGGACGTGTCGGGTTCTTCCGCGCTTACTGCGATGCATAGGCAAGACACCGACATAACTGCCGCCGCACCTAAAGCTAAAATTTTTTTGATCGTTTTTTTCATAATAAAACTCCTTTACACAGTTTTAAGACAATCCCATACAAGGAATGAGACAACGCTTTTTGCGTTCAAACGCGTTATCAGTGTCTTGATTAAAATATACATTTTTTTTTCAGCGTTGTCAATGGGCAAAAATGCCAAAAAAATCAAAAATAATACAGCAAAAAATACAATCGGTAAAAATCGGCAAAAGTACCAAAAAAAATAAAAATAATACAGCAAAAAGCACAATCGGTTTTCAACAGATTTTAATTCCGGAACTGAAAAGCATGCGGACGGTCATTGCCGAAAAGATAGTGTATCAAAAACGGAATCCATATGCCGAGCCATATTCATAGAAATATTTGAATAAAAATAACGGAGGTCACACATGAACAAACAGGAAGTCCTGCGTATCCTGCGGGAATATTTCGGACACGGCGAATTCCGCAGCGGTCAGGAGGAGCTGATCGACAGCATACTTGCGGGCAGGGACGCGCTGGGGATAATGCCCACGGGCGCGGGAAAATCCGTGTGCTATCAGGTTCCCGCCCTGATGATGAGCGGAGCGACGGTCGTGGTCTCGCCGCTCATATCGCTTATGACCGATCAGGTTTCCGCTTTGGTGGAGGCGGGGGTAAAAGCGGCGTACATAAACAGCTCGCTGACCTATCCGCAGTACCTCGAGGTTTTCCGCAGGGCGCGGGAGGGACGGTACAAGATAATTTACGTCGCTCCCGAACGGCTGCTCACGGAGGAATTTTTGTCCCTTTCCGAGGAGCTGGAGATATCCATGCTCACAGTGGACGAGGCTCACTGCGTTTCACAGTGGGGACAGGATTTCCGTCCGAGCTACCTGAAAATTTCCGAGTATGTGAGCACCCTGTCCCGCCGCCCTGTGGTAAGCGCGTTTACCGCCACCGCTACGGGGGAGGTTCGGGAGGACATTGTGAAAATGCTTCGGCTAAACGATCCCTTTGTGCTCACCACCGGCTTCGACAGGAAAAATCTGTATTTCGGAGTGCTCCGCCCCTCCGATAAATTTTCCGAGCTTGTTAAAATAATCAGACGGAACGGCGACAGGTCGGGCATTGTGTACTGTCTCACCCGCAAGACGGTGGAGGAGGTCTGCGAAAGGCTGTGCGCGGCGGGATTTGCCGCGTCGCGTTACCACGCGGGACTTTCCGACGGTGAGCGGCGAGCAAATCAGGACGACTTCATCTGCGACCGCAGGACGGTCATGGTCGCCACAAACGCTTTCGGCATGGGCATTGACAAATCCAATGTGTCATATGTGGTACACTACAATATGCCGAAAAATATCGAGGGCTACTACCAAGAGGCGGGGCGTGCGGGTCGGGACGGCGAACCTGCCGAGTGCATACTTCTCTACAGCAGCAAGGACGTTCACACAAACCGTTTCCTTATCGAAAACAGCGACGACAACCCCGAAATGTCGGAGGAGACCCGTGCCGAGGTCAAGGAGCGGGACTTGCAGCGTCTTAAAGCGATGACCTTTTACAGCACGACTACGGGCTGTCTGCGGGAGCATATCCTGCGCTATTTCGGGGAGCGCGCGCCCTCTTACTGCGGGAACTGTTCCAATTGTAACGCCAATTTCGAGACCGTAGATATCACCGTCGAGGCGCAGAAGATAGTGTCCTGCGTGTACCGCGTGAACGGTATGGGAAGAAGCTTCGGGCGCAGCATGATAGCGGATATCCTTAACGGCAGCAAGCGGGAGCGGCTTCTGAGCTTCGGCTTCGACAAGCTGTCCACCTACGGGATAATGTCCGATATGACCCAAAAAAGAATCGTGAAGATGATAGATTTCCTCATAGACAACGGCTGGCTGGCGCTGGAGGGCGAGTACGCCGTGGTAAAGACCACGCCGAGGTCGGCGGAAATCATCCGCGGCAGGACTGCCGTGGAAATGAAGCTGGAAAAGGAAAGCCCCGCCGCCGAAAAGAAGCTGGCTGCGGACTACGGCGTGAACATGGGTCTGTTCGGGGAGCTGCGGAAGCTGAGAAGCGAGTTCGCCGCCTCGGAGAAAGTTCCCGCCTACATAATTTTCTCCGACGCCGCCCTGAAAGATATGTGCAGGAAGCTTCCCGTCACCGAGGAGGAGTTCCTGACCGTGTCGGGGGTGGGCAAGAAAAAGGCGGAACGGTACAGCGAGGTTTTCTGCACGCTGATAGAGCAGTACGCCGCCGAGCACCCGGAGATAAAGTCTCCCGCAGAAACCGTTCGTTAAAATTAACAAAAAATGCAGGACTTTGTATATTTTTTTGTAAATCTGTTGAAAATCTGCGGAATATATGCTATACTATTTATAAATATTGAAAATACACCTTTTCAGCGAAACGGAGCGTTTTCTGTGAAAAAATATTTCAGCGAGTACATCGCTTTTATTGCCGCCGCGCTTGAAACCGACGGTACGGACTTTAAATCGCTGAAGTCCGAAATGCTCGTCAAGATCGGCTTTATGCAGCACGAAAGGCTTATACATTTTTTGGTGACAATTCTTTTCGCCCTGCTGATGTTTATGAGCCTTATCGCCTTTTTCGCGTCCGAAAACCTCGGTATGCTTGCAGCCGCCGTTCTTATGCTTGCGCTGCTGATACCATATATAGCTCATTATTATTTTCTGGAAAACGGCGTCCAGAAGCTTTACTCGCTGTACGACAAGGTGTGCGAAAAAGCAGCGCGGGACGAATGACCGCCTGCCGAAAACAGCCGTTCGTAAAATTTTACCGTTACCGTTCCCTCTGAACCTCTTACAGGAGTGCGCCATGAAAATTACTTCCGAAACAGTTAGCGAAATCATTGAAAGCAAAAGCATTTATGTGGACTTCCAGCCCATCTACTCCCTGAACACGAAAAAAGTGATCGGTCTCGAAGCCCTTGCCCGCGGCGATTATCACGGAGAATCGGTCTCGCCGAATTTCCTTTTCAATTACGCGCGGGAAAACGACTGCGTTCTGTACGTCGACAGGCTCTGCCGCGAAAAAGCGATGAGCGCGTTCGCCCACAGGCAAGAGACCGCTCCCACGCTGTTTATCAACTTCGAGACCTCTGTGCTGAACAGCATAGTTCCCGGAAACGGCGAGATAATGCGAACAGCAGCGGAGAACAACATCTCTCCCGAAAACGTGGTCATAGAGCTGAACGAGTCCTACGTCAACGACAGCTACGACCTGATGATGTTTGTGGACTTCTACCGCTCAAAAGGCTTCCTTATCGCGCTGGACAACGTGAGTACGGGTCTTGACACAATGAACAGGATAATGCTGGTAAACCCCGACATCATCAAGATAGACCGCGCCATCGTCAGCAATATCGAGTCCAATTCCTATAATCAGGAGGTTTTCAAGTCCATCATAAACACCGCCAAGCGCATAGGCGCGATGACCGTTGCGGAGGGCGTTGAAACCGTGGACGAGGTAATTACCTGCATGCTTATGGGCGTGGATTATTTTCAGGGCTTTTACTTCTCGAAGCCGGAGCAGTTCAACCGTATTTTCTCAAACGAGACAAGACTGAAGCTTGAGGACGCGGCTGTAAAGCTGAACCTGAGCATAAAGAAAAATCCCACGGTGGTGAACGTCCAGATCGAGACCTACAAGCGGATAGTTTACGACCTGATAAGCGCCCTCACGGGTATGGACAGGGAGGATTACGACAGCGCTCTGCGGCAGTATGTTTCCGAACACAAGGAGATAGAGTGCGCGTTCCTTATCGACGAAAAAGGTTTTCAGATATCGGATACGGTCATGGGTAAGGACTGCGAGATCATGCCCGGCTACACTCCCGCGATACGGGGAGTGAACCATGATATCAAAAATTATTTTTACGCGATAAAGGAACAGATTGAAGATCCCTTTATTTCGGGCTGGTACATATCCGCCGCCACGGGCAAAAGCTGCAAGACGATTTCCTCGCACCTTTACGGTACGGACGGAAAGCTTATTGTAGTGTGCGTCGATCTTAAACGCAGGTAGTATCATAGAATATTTTTACGGGGACGGATCGGTATCCGTCCCCGCTTTTATATGCGGGAGGACAGAAAGCGAAGCGCCGTCTCGCGGGTTATTCGGTTTGTTTTTTGGTTCTTCCGAAAATTCCGAAATCGAGAATTTTTTCTTTGGAAAATATTGCCGCAAGCGCGGGCGGCGCCATCACTGCAGCTGCGGAAAATTCCCCGCCGAATAATGCGGCGCTCAGCGAAACGGCAAGAACCGCCGCACCCGCCAGCTTCTGGGTGCGCAGGCTTTTATCCGTGTGCGCGGCGGACTTTGTTCCCGTTTTTTCCGGCTGTCCCGGACGTTTGCCGCGGCAGCTTACGGTTATGATATGTTCTCTGTTTTGGTCTGTTTTTACAGCGTTTGATGTTGTCATATTGATCTTCCTTTCGGCGGACTTTTGATGCACAAATGTTCTGCACGTTTGTTTCGGTTATTATTATAGAACATCGGTTCGATTTTGTCAAGCATTTTCCGAAATTTTGTTCGTGTAATTTCCAACAAAAATAATACAAACGTTTTGTGAAATTTGTCAAACAATGCAAAACATTGATCTCATTTAAAACCGCATAAAAATCCGTCAGTCAAGCGGCAGTCGGATTTTTCAGTCCGATTTTGCTTTTTTGCCAAAAACTATTGAAATTTTACTTGAAATATTGTATACTATATTCATGTTTATGTCTTAAATCAAACCTATTGAAAGGAAGTTGCTGCATATGGGTCTTATAAAAGCTGCGATCAGTTCCGTGGGAGGCGTTCTCGCCGACCAGTGGAAAGAATACTTTTACTGCGAGGCTATGAGCTCGGATATCCTCGTCTGCAAGGGTCACAAAAAGGTGAACGGAAAATCCTCCAACAAGGGGGACGACAACATCATCACGCAAGGCTCGGGCATTGCCGTTGCGGACGGTCAGTGTATGATCATTGTTGAGCAGGGCAAAATTCTCGACGTGTGCGCCGAACCCGGCGAGTATACCTTTAACATTTCGGGCGAGCCGTCCATCTTCGCGGGAGATTTGGGCACAAGCATTAAAGAGACCTTCGGCAGCGTTGTTGACCGCTTCGCTCACGGCGGTCAGGCTTCCACAGACACCCGTGTGTACTACTTCAACACAAAGGAAATTTTAGGAAACAAATACGGCACGCCCAATCCCGTTCCTTTCAGAGTTGTGGACAGAAATATCGGTCTCGATATCGACGTTTCCATACGCTGCAACGGCGAGTATTCCTACCGTATCATCGACCCGCTTTTGTTCTACACCAATGTTTGCGGAAACGTCCGCGACGTGTACCGCAGAAGCGAGATCGACAGCATTCTCAAAACCGAGCTTATGACCGCTCTTCAGCCCGCGTTCGCGAAAATCTCCGACATGGGTATACGCTACAGCGCACTTCCCGGTCACACCATGGAGATCGCTGACGCGCTTAACGAAGTCCTTTCCAAAAAGTGGACGGAGCTTCGGGGCATCAAGATCGCCTCCTTCGGCGTGAACTCGGTCACCTGCTCTCCCGACGACGAAAAGATGATAAAGGAACTCCAGCGCACCGCGGTAATGCGCGATCCCTCGATGGCGGCGGCAACGCTTGTCGGAGCGCAGGGCGACGCAATGAAAGCGGCGGCGTCCAACAGCGCGGGAGCTATGACCGGCTTTATGGGCATGGGAATGGCTCAGCAGACGGGCGGAATGAACGCGCAGTCCCTTTTCGGAATGGCGGCGCAGCAACAGCAGCAACAGCAGGCGGCGCAAACGGCACAGTCCGCTCCCGCAAACGGCTGGACTTGCTCCTGCGGCGCGGTGAATACGGCGAAATTCTGCTCCGAGTGCGGAAATCCCAAACCCGCCGGCGGTTGGACCTGTTCCTGCGGCGCGGTCAATAAGGGGAAATTCTGCGCGGAGTGCGGCAAAGCCAAACCCGCGGGAGAACCCCTGTACCGCTGCGACAAGTGCGGCTGGGAACCCGAAGACCCGAAAAATCCCCCGAAATTCTGTCCCGAGTGCGGAGACAAATTCGACGAGAACGATATTAAGTAAGGAACGGAAACCGCAAGTCCTCCAAAAATTTTTTCCGAAAGGCGGAACAGTATGTCTGCTTTGGTTGAATACAAATGCCCCTGCTGCGGCGGAGCTATCGAATTTAACAGCAATTCCCAGAAAATGAAGTGCCCCTACTGCGATACCGAGTTTGAGATAGAAGCGCTGAAAGAGTTTACCGAGGCTTCCCAAAGCGAGGGAGACAGCCTTGACTGGGACGTTCCCGGTCTTGAATGGGGCGCGGCGGAGACTAAGGGAATGAACGTCTACACCTGCCGAAGCTGCGGCGGACAGATCGTTGCCGACAGCACCACCGCCGCTTCAGCCTGCCCGTACTGCGATAACCCCATCGTTATGACGGGACAGTTCGAGGGCGGTCTCAAGCCGGATATGATAATCCCGTTCAAGATAGACAAGGAAGCCGCCAAAAATGCGCTGTCAAACTATCTGAAAGGAAAATTCCTGCTGCCGAAAAGCTTTAAGGACGAGCACCGTATCGACGAGATAAAGGGCGTGTACGTTCCTTTTTGGCTGTTCGACTGCGACGCGGACGCGAATATCCGCTACCGCGCGACACGGGTCAGGTCTTGGCGGTCGGGAGATTACCGCTACACGGAAACGTCCCACTATCTGATAGTGCGGGACGGTTCCATCGGGTTTGAAAAAGTCCCCGTGGACGGCTCTCAGAAAATGCCCGACGAGCTTTCCGAAGCCATCGAGCCGTACAATTACAGCGGCTGCGTAAACTTCAACGCGGCGTACCTGGCAGGCTATATGGCGGACAAATACGACGTCAGCGCCGACCAAAGCCGAAACCGCGCCAACGAGCGCATCAGGAACAGCACCCAGCAGGAATTCCGCAGGACAGTCTCGGGCTACGCCACGGTCGTTCCCGAATCCGTGAATATCAGACTTAACAGCGGCAAGATACGCTACGCGCTCCTGCCCGTGTGGATGCTGAACACCACCTACAAAGGCAAGGTCTACCGCTTCGCCATGAACGGTCAGACGGGCAAATTCGTCGGCGATCTTCCCACGGATTACGGAAAATTCTGGGGACTGTTCGCGGGCGTTGCGGCGGGCGTCGCGGCGCTGACGTTTATCATTCAGCTTATCGGCTGAGGCGTTCGGGAGGTCAAGACCGTAGGTTCTGCTTTCCTCTCCGCAGCCCGGAATTCTGCCGGCGCAGAACCGTATGACATTTATGTCGTTTAAACATACGTCAGAAAGGGGGACGCATTTTCACTAACGTGAAAATGTCCGTAAATGAAATTACCTAAAAAAATTGCCGCAGTTTTCGCGGCGGCGGTTATGTGGACGGCTGCTGCCTGTCCCGTGTACGCGGAAAATCCCGACAAGGTCGTTGACGAAGCGGATTTGCTCACAGACAGCGAGGAGCAGTCTCTTGAAGAGTACATAAACGGTATCATCGAAAAGCATGATTTCGGCTACGATGTAGCTGTGGTAACTGTAAATTCCACGGACGGAAAGTCCGCCGAGGCTTATGCGGACGATTACTACGACTACAATAATTACGGATATGACGGCGCGGGCAGCGGACTGCTCCTGCTGGTGGACATGGGCGGCAGGAGCTGGTACATCTCCACAAATGGAAAGGGCATAAACGCTTTTACCGATTACGGCATATCCCAAATCGGCGACAAGGTGACATACTATCTGAGCGACGGGTACTACTACAACGCCTTTGCGGAATTTGCCGATCAGGCGGATTCATACATCAAAAAATACGAAAACGGCGGAAAAGCCTACGACGTGGACAACAAGCCCAAGAACTACGGTCAGATGTTTCTGGTCTCGCTGGTCAGCGGAGCGGTGGTCGCGCTGATAGTTTGCCTGTGCATGAAAAGTCAGCTCAAAACCGCGGTAAGACAGACCGCCGCGCAGGTCTACATCAAAAACGGCAGCATGAGGGTAAATAATTCGAGGGATATTTTCCTCTATCACACCACGTCCAGAACCAAGATAGAATCCGATTCGGGCGGCGGCGGAGGTCACGGCGGCGGAAGCAGCACCCACACAAGCTCCAGCGGAAGCACCCACGGCGGAGGCGGAGGGCGGTTTTGATTTCTCAGCAAAAAACTCCGGCGGATTTTGAAGTGTACACCTTTGCCGGACTGCGGTCGTTTTCGGCTGTTTCCGGCATTTTTTCTTTCCGCACACTGCGGAATTATTTCCGCCGGCGTCCAATTATGCAAGTTTTACTTTTCAAAGCTGCAAATTTGAGTAAAATAGTGCGAATTTAACATTGAAATGCGACGCCGGTTGTGGTATAATTAAATTATCTTGTAGAAAAAGAAAGGGCGAATTACAAATGATGGAAATAAAAGTTACCAGAACCGAAACTCCCAAAGCAAAGCCTGCCGACGAAAGCAAGCTCAGCTTCGGCAAAATATTCACCGACCATATGTTCCTTATGAACTACGACGAGGGTCAGGGCTGGCATGACGCAAGAATAGTCCCCTACGGACCTATTCCCATGGATCCCGCTTCAATGTGCCTTCACTACGGTCAGGCTGACTTCGAGGGCATGAAAGCCTACAGAACCGCTTCGGGCAGAATACAGCTTTTCCGTCCCGACAAAAATATGGCGAGACTGAACGTTTCCAACGACCGTCTCTGCATACCCAAGATCGACGAGGCTTTCGCCGTTGAAGCGGTCAAAACTCTTGTCAAGGTTGACGAGGATTGGGTTCCTCATTCGGACGGAACGTCCCTCTATATCCGTCCCTACATTTTCGCGGTAGACCCCATGCTGGGAGTGCACCCCGCAAAGCATCTTATCTTCGCGATAATCATGTCTCCCGTGGGCGCGTACTATGCTGACGGACTTGCTCCCGTAAAGATATATGTTGAGGAAAACTACGTCCGCGCGGTGTCGGGCGGTACGGGTTTCACAAAGGCGGCGGCGAACTATGCCATTTCCCTCAAGGCTCAGGACGAAGCGGAGAAGCAGGGTTACGCGCAGGTGCTCTGGCTCGACGGCGTGCACAAGAAGTACATCGACGAGGTAGGCGCAATGAACGTGTTTTTTGTTGTGGACGGCGAGGTCATCACTCCCAGCCTTGACAGAGGTTCAATTCTCAGCGGCATTACGAGAATGTCCTGCATAGAGTTGCTTAAGTCCATGAACTATAAAGTGACGGAGCGCGACATCGAGATCGGTGAGCTTGTAAAGGCTTATGAGGACGGTAAGTTTGACGAGGCTTTCGGTACGGGTACGGCTGCGGTAATTTCTCCCGTGGGCGAGCTTAAATACGGCGATAAGGTCATGACCATAAACAACGGGGAGATCGGAGCGATCTCTCAGAAGCTTTACGATACTCTTACGGGCATACAGTGGGGTAAGATTGAGGATACTCATAACTGGACTGTTCCCGTGGGCGAGTGTTGCTGCAAATAAATTTGCTGAGGGCGAAATCAATAACATATCAAACAAACGGACGGATCAAAAGATCCGTCCGTTTGTTTTGGTTAGTAAATTGTAATTTACGGAACGATTAAAGTGTATTGGCGGCGAAGCCGCGACTAAAAAGTTCGCCAGCCTTTCAAGGCTGCGAGTTTCCAAAGGGCAGAGCCCTTTGGTCGCGCTCCGCAGAGCGCGAAATTCCCCCGCGCCCGCAGGGCGCAAATCCTCCCGAAACGGGGAAGAGGGTGAGGAAT
>JAMPIC010000002.1:216282-261349 GCA_023663025.1 Prevotella sp. | reverse complement strand
TATCTTTCATTTTGATATAATGGCTCGTGCAGTAAAATTTCCCGAAACGGCTGTACGCACCGCATTGATAATTGTGCCTTAAATATTTTCACGGTTTTCCTTGATTTACCGACTTTTCTGCCTCGCGGCATTTATCCCAAATTTCCTGTGAAACAAGCGGCTCGTGCGTATTTCTCACAATTGCCATTTCGTCCTCCGAACGGTTAATTACTTTGTGGTTTTTATAAGAAACCGTCGTCGTCCGCAACTGTACCAAATGACCGAGATAAGTGGGATTATTGACAATTCGCCGTATTGCTTCCGCATACCAAAGATGAATTTTGCTTTTATTAATCGTTTGGGGATTTTTAACTGCCCGATTTGAATATAATTTCACCCGAAACGGCTCAAATCTTTTACAATAATTAAATTAATTTTCCCGTTTTTCGCGTCGTCGAGCAATCGAATTACAGCGGGACGGTTAAAATCCGTGCCAGAAAAGCCGTCGTCAACGTAAATTTCTTTAGTACACCAACCCTGTTCGCTGACGTATTTCGTGAGTATCATTTTCTGATTTTCAATAGAAACGGACTCACCGAGACGCTCGTCGTCCTTTGACAAACGGACGTAAATTCCAACATTATAATTATTCTGCTTTGGCATTTTTAACTACTCCTTTCGTTTCCAAAGCAGCTATATCCGATAATTTTATTATATCACAAAATTCCGCGGAAATCAAGACTTAATTTTCGCTGTAAAACGCCGTTCGGTTGTGCGGCGTTTTTAACTTGTTTTAATTGATTTTTAACGCTTTTTCAAAACAATTGAAAAGCGGAAAATGTCTGCCTTGTAATAATATATTATAAAAGAAGCAAACGGTGCTTGAGCCGGTGCAAAATCACGGTGTGCTATATGATAATTACCGTCCCCAATTCTGTACCCACAAAATCTATGCTTATTGGCGTACTTTATCAATAAAAGCAAAACGCTCTCATGGGTAACATACTTTATATACTGTTGCCTGTTTAAAATTTTACCCGAAGTATCATATAATAATTCCGCTGTGAGGTTTCAAAGCAAACAAAAAGAAACCGTAAAAATCCGTGGAAATACGATAAAGAACTTTACAAATGCCGTAATGAGGTTGAACAATTTTTTTGAGAATAAAACGTTTCCGCCGTATTTTTACACGTTACGACAAGCTTGACGTGATATATTTGGGTGTTCTTACCTTAGCTATGATTTTTGATGTGCTTTTTATGTGACCATGATCTGGTTTATTGATCTGCTTGTCGATTGCTTTAACACGATTTTCTATGCTTATATTTTTCTTGACAGCGACAGGCTTGGATTTTGCCGTACTTTTTGATTTTACCCCATAGGGGAGGCTTCAAATCGAAGGAGAAATTTCACGCAGCGATGAAAAAATCACAGTACCGCCCTGCTTTGCGGTATATTATAAGGTCTGAAAAGTTTATTGGCGGGATAGTTATGCTATTGATTAAAATATTTTAATTGCGGCCGGAAAAATTAATACTGTAAATCATTTGAAATTTTCAAAAAGTGTATTTACCGGCATAATATGACTTCTCATATTATGCCGTGATTTTATTATCATTTCCGAACTGTTGTTCTGAAATGCCGTACTATCACGCGGAGCGGCATAGTTTGCTTCAAGCAAATATACTTTCTTTTCACAGTTAAAGCTTGCGCATATTCCGAAACGGATAACCGATAAAATGTTCCGCCGGCTCTCCGCTGCGGCGCCGCATATATTTTTTATCCATTTATACAAAAAGTCTTGACTTTTTTTACAAAATATTATAAAATTATATGGGCAGCCTTGGTCTTATCGCGCCTATGGCATTTTTTGGCACGGAATGACCGCAATTAAAATTATAAGAGAGGAATTTTTATGAAATATAAAATTCTTGTGAGCGGAAACAATCCCGCGCTGATTATGGACTTTATCCAGCATACCGATACGTTCTTCAAATCGCTCAGCACAACGCCGTGCTGGCAGGACGTTATCGCGCATTTCGAGCTTTTCAAGCCGGACGCTTACGTCTGCTTTGTAAATTCGGAATTCAGCAGCATTTTACCGCAGCTCGGCAATCTGAAAGACAATAACGCCTATAACGGCGCAAGCGTTTTCCTTATATGCGACGCCGATACTTATAATGAGATCGAAAAAAATCCGATACTCAAAGTGGGCATAGATATGCTGATACGCCGTCCCATTACGGTGGATAACCTTGTCCTGAGAATAACCCGCTACTTTGACGAGCTGAACAGAGCCAAAGAGAAAGTCCTTGCCGACGAGAAAGCGAGAAAAGCCGCCATCGAAGCCAAAGCCGCCGAGGTCGTCGCAAAGGAAAAAGAAGCGGAGCAAGCCGCCGCTGCCGAAATTTCAGCTGCGAAAAAACCGAAACAGGGAAGAAAGCATATCCTTGTAGTCGACGACGACCGCATAGTGCTGAAAATGCTGAAAACCGCCCTCGGAGAGGAATACGACGTTACGACCATGGTGAACGGTCTGGTGGTGGAAAAATTCCTCGAAACCAAAGACGTGGATCTGGTTATTCTGGACTACGAAATGCCGGTTGAAACAGGCGCGGACGTGTTCAGAAGAATTAAAAGCAATCCTAAGATATCCAATATTCCCGTATGCTTTCTGACGGGCGTTTCCGAAAGGGAAAAGATAATGGAAGTCATGTCCCTGAAGCCTCACGGATACCTGCTGAAGCCTATCGACATGGATATGCTCACCGCCACGGTAAGCAACCTGACAAATTAGAGCTGAGACGCATGCTCCTCCGAATGTCCTCTCGGACGGACAGAATGCGGGAATTTTAAACTGCGGATTTTCCGGATTTCGGGCTTTTATAAATTTTGAAAGGAGAGTCCCCCTTTGCCGCTTTGCGGGCGGTTCGGGGCAGTGATGGAATATGAATAACGAAGATAATTTGTATATCACAGATTTGGTGGACGCGGACATACTTCAGCAAATTCAGGACGCCTTTTCAAATATGACGGGTATGGCTGCTCTTACCACGGACAGCGAAGGCGTTCCCGTTACCGAAGGCAGTAATTTTACGGAATTTTGTTTTAAATACACAAGGGTCTCCGAGCTTGGCAGAAAAAGATGCGAAAAATGCGACAAAAACGGCGCGGAGCTTACGCTTGCCATGGGCGGTTCCTGCTCGTATTACTGCCACACGGGACTGATGGATTTTGCCGCGCCGATTATGGCTAACGGAGAAATGATCGGCAGCTTTATCGGCGGACAGGTGCTTACCGAGCCTCCCGATATTGAAAAAATAAGAAAGACCGCCGTCGAGCTCGGCATCGATCCCGACGAGTACGCCGAGGCGGTGAAGAAAATACCCGTTATAAGCAAGGAACGGCTTGAAAAGGCTTCAAATTCTCTTTACATATTCGCAACGGCTCTTTCAAACATCGCCTATAAGGGCTATGCCATGTACAAGAACAATATCGAGATCGAAAAAGCTTCGCATATGAAATCGGATTTCCTCGCGAACATGAGCCATGAGATACGCACGCCCATGAACGCGGTTCTCGGTCTTGCCGACCTTGCCCTGAGGGAGGAGATGTCCTTTGCCGCGAGAGAGTACATTCACCAGATAAAGGCTTCAAGCAAAAATCTGCTGGTGATCATCAACGATATTCTTGACTTTTCAAAGATCGAATCGGGCAAAATGGATATTGTCGAGATAGAATATGAGCCGCTTTCTCTCATAAACGACCTGACAAGCATTGTGAACAGCCGTATCGGCGGCAAGGAAATCGAATTTACCATGGATATCGCTCCAAATCTGCCGCAAAGCCTTTACGGCGACAGCGTGAGAATACATCAGATAATACTTAATCTTCTTACGAACGCGGTCAAATTTACTCATCAGGGTGAAGTTCACCTTAAAATTGATTTTGACTGCGATGATAAAACTACGGCGATTATGAAAGTCAAAGTAAGCGACACGGGAATAGGCATTAAAAAGGACGATATGCACAAACTGTTCAATTCCTTCCAACAGGTGGACAGCAAGCGGAACAGAAATATCGAGGGAACTGGTCTGGGACTTGCGATCTCGCGGCAGCTCCTTACCCTTATGGGCGGAGAGATATCCGTCGAAAGCGAATATGAAAAGGGGACGACGTTTTCGTTCAGCGTCCCGCAGAAGATCATCGACGCAACGCCTATCGTTCCGAAGCTTGAAAAGAACTTTAAAACGGCGTTCCTTGTAAGCAGCGAGTATGTCAAAAAGCAGCTCATATTGGATCTGAACTGGATCGGGGTTACGGACTACATCGATCTTTCCGACGTAAGTTCCACGGACGGTCTGCAAATCGACTACCTTATTGTCGAAAAGGTGTTTTTTACCAAAACTATACAGGAAAGTCTGAAAAAAAATCCGGATATACAGTGTATCGTCATTGCAAATTACGACAGCATTGGCGCCATTGACATTCCCAATGTGCGGACTATCAGCAAGCCGGTTTATTCTCTCAGCCTTTACAACGCAATGGGTATAAGGGAGATAAGCTTTGAGAACGACACCGCCGAAAACGTCAGCTTTAATTTTGTCGCGCCTGACGCTCATATTCTCGTGGTTGACGACAATTCCGTAAATCTGACCGTTGCAAAAGGTCTGCTTGAACCTCTGCATATGAATGTGGACGTTGCGGCAAGCGCGGCGGAGGCTATCGAGAAAATCCACTACATCAGATACGACATAATTTTTATGGATCACATGATGCCCGAGGTGGACGGCGTTGAGGCAACTCATATTATCAGACGGCTTGTGCCGAGCTATAACGACGTTCCCATCATAGCGCTGACGGCTAACGCTATCGGCGGAGCAAGGGAAATGTTCCTGAAAGAAGGCATGAACGACTTTATCGCAAAGCCTATCGACGTAAAGGACGCGGTTTCAAAACTGAAAAAATGGCTGCCTAAGGAAAAAATACTCCCTGCGGATAAATTGGACGTTTTGGAAAGCTCCGTCAAGAATCAGGCGGGAGCGGAGGACGAAACGCAGTATCCCTCCGATATAGCCAATATCGAGGCGCTTGACACAAAGGAAGCGATAGCGCGGCTCGGAAGCGAGAAGCTGTTCTGGTCGGTTCTTAAAGAATATTTCGGTGCGATCGATAAAAAGTACCATGCCATACTCGAGCATCAGGAGGCTGAATTCTGGCGGGATTACACCGTTGAAGTCCACGCGCTGAAAAGCACCTCAAAGCAGATAGGCGCAAATCATATTTCCGAGCTTGCCGCCGAAATGGAAAAGGCGGGCAACGAGGGAAATATTGCGCTTATCAATGAAAAAACAGGTCCGATGCTTGAGGAGTACATGAAGCTGAAAGACGCCCTGCAGCCGTTCTTTGCCGACGATTCCGAAGAGGAGGAACATATCGCTCAATTTGAAGAAATAATGAGTATGCTCGAAAAAATGCAGGAAGCTCTCGACGCGTTCGATACACTGCAAATTGACGAGGTCATTGAAGAAATGTCGATGTCCAAATACTCGGATAAAAACGCAGATTTCTTTGAGCAGCTGAAAAAAGCTGCTGAGGGAAGCGATATCGACGAATGTCTGAAAATCGTCGACGAATGGGGCATATACCTTGTCAATTCGGGTTCAGACGGCGATAAGGCATTTCTTATGCTTGACGAGCTGCAAATTGCTCTGGACAATTTCGACACTCTCGAGGTGGACGCCGTTATAGAAAAGATGGCGAAAAACGGATACCGAGGCGTTAATCAGGTGTATTTTGAACAATTGCGGGGCGCGGCTGAAAACGGCGATATTGAAATGTGCTCTAAAATTGTCGAGAACTGGGGTAAAGCGATCGCCGATATTTACTGAACAAGCGCAGACGCGGCAATATTGCGTAAGGACACGCAGCCTATTCATATGAAGTGAAAATACCGCCGGGTCCGGCGGTATTTTTAATGATATTGCACATAAGTATGCGGGAACTTTTCCTGCGGGTGATATATTTGCAGGAAGAACTCTGAATGTCAGCCGCCGATCCGAATGCTCTTTATACGCGAGATCATGTCGTATTCCAAACGCTTTACGCTGTCGAAATCCACAGCCTCGATATAGTATTCCTCCAGACGGTCGTGTTCGCTTTTGGCGTTTACAAGGGACTTTACCGCTTCGTCGCGCAGATTTTTCAAAGCGGCTTCGTTGAATTTCAGGCGCGCTTTTTTGGCAAGAAGCACACTCTTGTCGTAAAATCGGCGGAAGTTTACGGGCTGCTTGGTTTCCACCGACAGAGCGTTGACAGGGTTCGCCGTCAGGAAAGCCAGCTTCAGCTCGGGTATGAGGATATGCTCGAAGCTTTCGGAAGCGTGCAGGGTACACACGCTTATGCTCACGCCGTAGCTGCGGCTTGAAGCGATGTCCGCAAAGCGTCTCAGGAAAATATCCGCGCCCGCGAAGTAATTGTCGCAGAGCAGATACGCGGCATAATCCTCGGGGACATTGGTCAGATACCCCTTGGGAGTAAGCGCGGAAAGCTGCCGGAACTCGGTCATTCCCTCGCCCGCGCCTTTTTTTCTCGGCAGAAGCTTCGCCGCAAGTCTTTCGGTGAAGCCCTCAAGCTTTTCCTCATTGAGAGCGATACGTCCCGTCTGGCAGGTGTCGTCGGCAACGGCTGCGAGAGCTGTTATGAACCGTCTGCAGCTTGCGTGATGACGAAGATACTCCGAGGTGACGGAAATTATTTCCTCCTTGTTTTTTTTCAGGAAAGACGCGTCCCAGCAGGCTCCCAGATCGAGTATCTGCTGCGCCGCTCCGGGGTATTCGGGGTCGAAAGTGTGGGGAGCTGTTCCGTCCACGAATATAACCCGCCGTTCCTTAAAAACCACAGCGTCAAGGGAATCGGGGTCGCTGGAGCATTGGTAAAGCTCCTTTTCCTCGTCGGGAAAGGCTTCGGCAAGATGTTTCATCAGCGTGGATTTGCCTGTTCCCGGACCTCCCTTGATTATGTAGGTATAGTATCGGGTATCGGCGACAGTCTCGCCGAAATGGGTGCGGAAGCCTTTCGGCGAGCTGCCGCCGAGAAAGCATTTTAAACAGTTCATCAAAAATCACTCCATTTCTGTTTGTTTTATTTTATGACAAACGGGAGGATTTGTGATAGCAAGACAAGGAAAATCCCGCGTTCCGCCGGACATGATATTACAAAAATGTAAGCTTTCAAAGGGAAAATGTAAGCCGAAGCTATGGCGGACGTTTTCCCTTTCTGATATAATGGTTTCAGAAACATACGGAAGGAGAACTGTCATGCCTGTGCTTGAAGTTAAAAATGTGAAAAAAATATACACCCAGCGGTTAGGCTCAAACAAGGTGGAGGCTCTGAAAAACGTGAACTTCACCGCCGAACGGGGGGAATACATCGCCATAATGGGCGAGAGCGGTTCGGGCAAGACCACGCTGCTGAACATTCTTGCGGCTCTGGACAAGCCCACGGGAGGAAGCGTTGTGCTCGACGGTACGGACTTTTCCTGCATAAAGGAAAAGGACGCCGCCGCTTTCAGGCGGAATAATCTGGGATTTGTCTTTCAGGATTTCAACCTGCTCGACACCTTTACCGTCAGGGACAATATCCTGCTGCCGCTGGTGCTGGCGGGAACGGGCTATAAGGAAATGTCCCGAAAGCTTGAAGCCGCCGCCGAAAAGCTTGGGATTACTCCGCTGCTGGACAAGTACCCCTACGAGATATCCGGCGGTCAGAAGCAGCGCACCGCCGCCGCGAGAGCCATGATAACCGACCCGAAAATGCTCCTTGCGGACGAGCCTACGGGGGCGCTCGATTCCAAAGCCGCGGACGAGCTGCTGTCCCTTTTCGCAAAGCTCAACGCCGAGGGACAGACCATACTTATGGTAACTCATTCGGTGAAAGCCGCGAGCCGCGCGAACCGCGTGCTGTTCATCAAGGACGGCGAGGTTTTCCACCAGCTTTACCGAGGGAACTGCGGGAACGACGAGCTTTACAAGCGGATATCCGACACCCTTACACTGATATCGTCGGGGAGGGAGCTGCAATGAGTACTTCTTTTCTCTATCCGAAGCTTGCCGCGTCGGGCATAAAGAAAAACCGCCGCATATATCTCCCCTATATCCTTGCGGGGGCGGGAATGATAATGATGTACTACATCACCTCGTTTCTGTCGGTAAGCGGCTTCGTCGCCGAAATGCGGGGCGGCGGGATAATGCAGGTTCTGCTTGTTATGGGCTGCTGGGTATTGGCTGTGTTTTCGGCGATATTCCTGTTCTACACAAACTCGTTCCTGATAAGGCGCAGGAAAACCGAGTTCGGTCTATATAACGTTTTGGGCATGGGAAAGCGCAATATCGCACGCGTTCTGGTGTGGGAAACTCTTATCGTGTACGCGCTTGCCGAAGCGGCGGGAATTGGCTGCGGAATACTTTTCTCCAAATTCGCCGAGCTTCTTCTGACGAAGATGATGGGGAACGAAGCCTCCTACAGCTTTTCCGCCGAGCCGAAATCCATATGCGACGCGCTGGCGCTGTACGCTGTGATATTCCTGCTGATACTGATAAACGCCCTGCGGCAGATACACCTGTCCAATCCCGTGGAGCTTCTCCGCAGCGAAAACGCGGGCGAAAAACCTCCCAAAGCAAATTGGCTGCTTGCCTTGCTCGGAGCGGTACTGCTATGTATCGCCTACTATATCGCGGTAACCATCGAAAGTCCGCTGGCGGCGATATTCGCCTTTTTGGCGGCGGTGATAATGGTAATACTTGCCACATATCTGCTGTTTATAGCAGGCTCGGTGGCGATGTGCAAAATACTGCAAAGCAACAAAAAATACTACTACAAGACCAATCATTTCGTTTCGGTGTCCCAGATGACCTACCGCATGAAGCGCAACGGCGCGGGACTTGCTTCCATATGCATTCTTTCCACAATGGTGCTGGTAACGCTTTCCTCCACCACCTGCCTTTTCGCGGGAATGGAGGATATGCTCGGTCAGCGTTACCCGAGGGACATTCTTGTAAACGCCTATTCCATTGACGAGGAGGACGTTTCCCTTGTAAAAAGCTTTGCGGACGGCGCGCTTGAAAAGTACGGGGAAACTCCCCGGAACGAATTTGAGTACCGGTACATTTCGATTTCGGGAGCATTGGACGGGGACAGCGTTACTCTTGACCCAGCAGATACGGACGCCTCCGCCGCCGACGCCGCAACGTTCACGCTTATCCCCGTGGAGGATTACAACAAAATAACCGGAAAAAATATTTCTCTCGCAAGGGACGAGGTTCTGATCTCAAGCTCAAAATCGGAATTTGATTTTGACGAAATCGGCATACAGGCTGTCGGAAGCTTTAAGATAAAGGACAGAGCAGACGACTTTATTTTCCGCGGGGAAACCGCCGCGGTCATACTTCCCGAAATATATCTTTTTGTCGCCGATATAGGCGTTCTGGAATACGTTTACGAAAAGCAGCTGGAGGTTTACGGGGAACGGTACGCTTCCTCCCTGCACAATTATTACGGCTTCGATCTGGACTGCGACGATGATACCAAAATTAAAATTTATAACGAAATCCACTTTAATGCCGCGCAGTACAAAAAAACTTTGGAGGAAACGGGCAAAGAAAGCGATTGGTGTGGGTACCGAATTGAAAGCAGGGAAAACGAAAGGGCGGACTTTTTCGCCCTCTACGGCGGACTGTTTTTTCTCGGCGTTGTTTTCGGCACGGTATTTATATGCGCGGCGGCTCTTATAATGTACTATAAGCAGATCTCCGAGGGCTTCGAGGACAAGTCGAAATACGATATCCTGCAAAAGGTGGGAATGACCGAAACCGAGATACGCAAAAGCATAAACTCGCAGGTGCTGACGGTGTTCTTCCTGCCCCTTGCGGCGGCGGGACTGCACATGGCGTTCGCGTTCCCCATAGTGTCGCGGCTGCTGCTCCTTTTCGGACTGACCAATACCGCCCTTTTCGCGGCGGTAACGCTTTGCTGCTTCGGGGCGTTTTCCCTCGTTTACGCCGCCGTATACATTGTCACCTCGAGAAGCTACTGCAAGATCGTAAGTACCGATAAGGACTGATATTATGAAGAAAGCGGTAAAATTTATGTTAAAGATACTGAAACTGCTTTTGGCAGTGTTCGTTCCCATTGCGGCGGCGTTTCTGGCGGTCTCCGCGGTTCGGGGCTACAGTATGCACAGGAACGCCCTGGAAAAATGTCCCCCCGCGCAAATGGCGAAGCTGATACGGGAAGAGGATTTCGCGAGGATAGACGAGCTTCCCGAATTTTACATAAGAGCTGTGATTTGCGCCGAGGACAAACGGTTTTACGACCACTGCGGCGTCGACCCGAAAGCTATCGCGAGAGCGTTCGTCCACGACCTGAAAGCGATGTCCCCCGAGCAGGGCGGCAGCACCGTCACTCAGCAGCTTGCCAAAAATTTTTACTATACCCGCGAAAAGCGTCTGGAGCGGAAGTTTGCGGAGATATTCACCGCGCTTTCCATCGAGAAAGAATTTTCCAAGGACGAAATTTTCGAGCTGTATGTGAACAGCATTTACTTCGGGGATGGCTATTACGGGATCGCGGCGGCTGCGGAGGGATACTTCGGGAAAAGTCCCTCACAGCTTGACGAACGCGAGTGCGCAATGCTGGCGGGGATACCCAATGCGCCGAGTGCGTATTCCCTCGGCGAAAATCCCGAGCTTGCCGAACAGCGGCTGAGGCAAGTCCTCGACCGCATGACCGAGTGCGACGAGATCACGGAAGAGCGCGCCGCCGAAATATTTTCTTCAGTGCCTGCACAGGGAAAAATCAATCCCGCAAATGAAAATATTAAGGGCAACACGCCGCTTATCCGACACAAAAAAATTGAAGAAATAAAGCCTGCCGAAACATTGTAACCAATGTTATAAAACTTAAGTTACATAACATAAGTTACAATTCATGGGTTATATAACATATATTATTTTTTAAAATCCGCCGTATTGATTACCGCGTGCCCTTGTCCGTAATCGTCCTGCTTGTACTATGCATATACTGAAAGGATAATCTTTGAAGGAGTGATTTGCATGGGTCTTACCGCCGGATCGGTCGGCAGGAACGCCTGCGGCGAACCGTTTGCCGTAAACAAAAACGACGGCGACAAAGTCATCGCATTAGCGGGAAATCCAAACGTGGGAAAATCAACTGTATTTAACGCCCTTACGGGAATGAAGCAGCATACCGGCAACTGGACGGGAAAAACCGTCTGCAACGCGCAGGGAAGATGCGAATACGGCGGGAACAGCTATATTATGGTGGACATTCCCGGAACCTACTCACTGCTCGCCCATTCCGCCGAGGAGGAGGTGGCAAGGAACTTTATCTGCTTCGGCTCCGACCCGGCGGAAATTTCCGGAACAAAGGGCAGCGGCGCGGGAGTTCCCGACGCGGTAATCGTCGTCTGCGACGCCACCTGTCTCGAACGTAACCTGAACCTTGTTCTGCAAACGATAGAAATAACCGAGCATACGCTTGTGTGTGTAAATCTTCTGGACGAAGCGGAAAAGAAAAAAATCCACGTCGATCTTGAAAAACTCAGCGAGAAACTGGGAGTACCCGTCTGCGGCGCGGCGGCGCGGAGCGGAAAGGGCATTGACGAAATGATGGAACGGCTTCCCGAAGCGATAGCCGCGAAACGTCCCGAAAAGCCCTGCATAATTTATTCCGACGAATTGGAAAAGGCTGCGGGAATACTGTCAGCCGCTCTCGAACCAAAGCTGGAAGGAAAGCTGTCTCCCCGCTGGATCGCTTTGAAAATCCTCGAGGGCGATGAAAAGCTTCTTGACTCCATAAGCAGGTTTGCAGGTTTTGATATTACCGACGACAAAGAGATATATCGGGCAGCCTTTGAAGCGGGAGAATTTCTTGCCGAAAACGGTATCGACCGCGCCGCGCTGAAAGATATGCTTGTGACCTCGGCTGTGCGCTGTGCGGAACGTTTTGCCGCCGAATGCGTTACCTTTGAAAAATCTGATTACTGCGAGCGGGACAGACGCATTGACCGAATACTTACCCACAAATTCCTGGGAACGCCGATCATGGCGGCGCTGCTGCTGCTGATATTCTGGATAACCATTGAGGGTGCGAACTACCCCTCCGATCTGCTTTTCGGTGCGCTGTTTGCGCTGGGGGATAAGCTGTCAGCTCTGCTTGATTACGCGGGTTCACCGGTGTGGCTTCGGGGGCTTCTCATCGACGGTGTGTACCGCGTCCTCGCCTGGGTGACGGCGGTAATGCTTCCGCCGATGGCGATATTTTTCCCGCTGTTTACGCTGCTGGAGGACGTGGGGTATCTTCCCCGCGCGGCTTTCAACCTTGACAAACATTTCAAAAAGGCGGGAGCCTGCGGCAAACAGGCGCTTACCATGGCGATGGGTTTCGGATGCAACGCCGCCGGAGTAACCGGCTGCCGCATAATAGATTCACCGCGGGAACGCCTTATAGCAATACTTACCAATAGTTTTGTACCTTGCAACGGCAGATTTCCGACCCTTATTGCGATAATAACCATGTTCATGACCGCGGGAGCGTCGGGTCTTGCGGGAAGTATCGCTTCGGTATCGATACTGACGGCTGCGGTCATTCTCGGAGTGTTCATGACGCTGCTTATGTCGCAGCTGCTTTCCGCGACGGCTTTGAAAGGCGTTCCGTCCTCGTTTGCATTGGAGCTTCCCCCGTACCGGCGTCCGCAGATAGGCAAGGTTATCGTCCGCTCTATCTTCGACAGGACGGTCTTTGTTCTCGGCAGAGCGGCTGCTGTAGCCGCTCCCGCGGGACTGATAATCTGGCTTCTCGGAGCGGTAAAAGTCGGCGACGCGGCTCTGCTTACGGTATGCGCCGATTTTCTCGACCCTTTCGCAAGATTTATCGGTCTTGACGGAGTTATACTTCTGGCGTTCATTCTTGGTTTTCCCGCCAATGAAATTGTTGTGCCGATAATGCTTATGGCATATCTTTCCACCGGAAAAATTGTGGATTACGACAGCCTCGGTCAGCTCAGGGAACTTCTCGCCGCCAATGGCTGGACGCTCACAACGGCGGTCTGCTCCGTAATCTTCATGCTGTTTCATTTTCCGTGTTCGACAACATGCCTCACGGTAAAAAAAGAAACCGGCAGCCTGAAATGGACAGCCGCCGCGTTTCTGCTGCCAACGGCGGTCGGCATTATCCTCTGCGCCGTAACTGCAAACGTTATGAGACTTTTTTCGCTTTGATACCGTTTTTGTAAAACCTGTGAAAAAATCGATCTCTGAAAAGCATGGTTTACAAATAATTAACAAACACAAAAATAGGCACGCCGAAAAGACTGCACTAAACAGTTTGAATTGTTAAGTCGAATATAAAAGAACTAACTTGATTTTTATACCGTATCTTCCTCGTGAAGTCAATTGTTCGCAAACTTTTCCCGAAAATTTTATTGATATTATAAGACAAATTTTATATCGCGATTTTTTCTCACGCTATTGACAAATGTGAAATTATGGTGTATACTTATAAAAAGCTTTTGAAAGGACTGCCTTAAAATGAGAACGAACTCATACAGCGTATACGGTGTGAATACAGCGGAGGTCATGTACGGGATGTACCATGGCTTTAAGCTGCCGTACCCGAAATGCTGAGGGCAAGTCCCCGGGACGTTCTCCGTTATTTGCGTACAAAGCGGCTTAAAGCGATGTCTTTAAGCCGCTTTTTGGCGTTCCCGCAGCCGAATATTTTGTAAAGGACGATGTTTATGACTTCCGTTGCAGCCGCGAAAAATGAAACAGAGATAAAAAGAATTACCGACGAAGCCGGGCTTCAAGCTGCTTTAAGGCTTGCGGAGGACGTGTTTATGCAGTTTGAAGCTACCGCTTTTTCCAAGCGGGGATTGGAAAGCTTCCTGTCCTTTCTGTGGGGAAACAGGCTTCGTGAAATGTTTGCGGCGGGAGATTTCGCGGTATGGTGCTGCTTTAGCGGGGAAAAACCGGTCGGAATGCTCGCTCTGCGGGAGCGGGAGCATATCAGCCTTGCCTTTGTGCGCTCGGACTTTCACCGTCAGGGGATAGGGCGAATGCTTTACGCCGCGGCAAAAGCCGAAGCGAAAGCTTACGGAACCGAAACAATAACGGTAAACGCCAGCGATTACGGCGTACCGTTCTATAAGGCGATGGGTTTCCGCGAGACGGATATGCGGCTCATGACCGACGGCATTCTGTATACGCCCATGGCGGCGAAATTGATTTGAAAGGTTCTGATCACATATGTTAAATCATAAAGGCACAAAAATAATCGAGACGGAAAGACTTATCCTCCGCCCGTTCAGGAGCGAGGACGCGTCCGCTATGTTCAGGAACTGGGCAAGCGACAGGGAGGTCACAAGATTTCTCACATGGAACGCTCATCGCAGCATTGCCGACAGCGAGTATATGCTGAATGTTTGGACGGCGGCGTACAACGACATTAAAACCTACCGCTGGGCGATCGTGCCGAAAGAAACCGGCGAACCCATAGGCGGCATTGACATTGTGCATATTTACGAAAACACCGATACGGCGGAAATAGGCTACTGCATAGGCAAGCCATGGTGGAACAAGGGAATTGTTACGGAAGCCTTTTCGGCGATAATTCCCTATCTTTTTGAGATTGGCTTCAACCGCATTGAGGCGGTTCACGCGGTGAAAAATCCCGCCTCGGGACGGGTTATGGAGAAGTGCGGTCTGAAATACGAGGGAACGCTCAGACAGTTTTTCCGCGCCGCCTCGGGGGAATTGCTCGACATAAGCTACCGTTCGGTTTTGCGGGAGGAATTCGTGGCTTGCTCCAAAGCCACGGGAAAGGATTTGATAAAATGAAAAAGAAGATACTGCCCGTCCCCGACGGTTTTTCCGTGAAAGACATAAGGGTGGAAGCAAGCGTCTGTACGGGAGAGAAAACCGTAGGCTTTTACAGTCCCGCGGACAAAAAGCTGCATTTTGCCGAGCTTGTCCGCACCGAAGCCGATATCGCGGAATTTTACCGCAGGTACGGTCTTGAAAAAGACAAATTATAAAAATACTCCTTTGAAATTTTTCGAGAGAAAAGTTTATTATTATGAAAAGAAAAATTGTTTTTGCGGCGATCTGCTCCGCTCTTGCCTGTGCGGCGTGCGGCTGCGGCGGGGAAGAAATCCCGTCGGCCGAAATTGAAACGACAGCCGTTACGAAAACGGAAGCTCCCGAAAGTTCGGTTTTTCCGACGGTAAATTCATCTGCACAGATGTTGAGTTTACCGAAGAAAAATTTTAATATTGCGGGAGCAAGCATTCGCCGTGTAATTGGCGTTAATTATTCGGAGAGCTGATAACAAATTTTGCGGGGACGGAATACTTGTCCCCGCAAAATTTATGCAAATATTTCAATAATTGCTTCAGTATCGGTTTAATACGCCGTATTTCTGTTTTATTCCGTATCAGCGGGTGGTGGAAAAGCTGAAATTTCCCGCGTCGTCAACGGTAAGCTTTATGGTTTTAATATATTTATTATAGAAATTCATGATCTCGTTTTCGTCCGCTTCTATGCGGGCTCTTTCAAACAGCATATTTGCAAGCTCCTTTCCGTTGTATTTGAGCAAGTCGGGCAGAAGCTTGTGTAATTCGCTTAAAAGCACAGCCCGCTTGAGTTCTTCTATATTTCCTGTGCAGAAATCGTCCAGGGAACAGTAGTAGGTTCCGTTTGCTCCAAGGGTCTCCTTAATGGCGTGACCGCATTTGGAATACTCTATAACAACTAAGAATTCGGCTTCGGGAAGGGACGATATAAGCGCCCAGTAGTCCGAATCGCTGGACAGCAGTATGAAAGATGAAACATCGTTTTTGTAGAATTCCCTGCAAATTCCCGTAGCCATGCGCATATCCACTATTGATTTGTGATCGACCACCCGCTGCACCTCTATATGCTCAACGGGTATGCTTATAAATTTTTCAAGATAATCCCAGCCGTTGTTGGTGTTTCTGTCGTCATACAATATAATTTTCTCTATTTTCTCTATCTCGTCCCTGTTGAGATTTTTCAGCATTCCGTACAGCTTGTAAACGTCGGAGTTTTCACAGTCCACAGCCAGCACTGTTTTGTAGCTGTTGTCGATAAAGCTGTAGATGTTGTTTTTAACATCGTCCACGGCGTTTTTATATTTGCTTTTGTCGCCGAAGTAATCGTTGTTCATCTCATACAGTATTTCGAGAAATTTTCCGTCAGTGTACAGCAGATTTCCGTAATCTTTCGGTTTCCAATGAATATACATCTGGAAAGGGTAGTGGTCGATGTGCTCCATATACTTTGCAAATTCAAATTTCTGGACGTTCGCGTTTGCGAATTTCGGGATAACGAAAAGATCCTTGATATAGTCCCATACGATCCAATCGGGGAAAAGCTCGCTGCATTTATCGATATTGTCGCGGATAAGGGTGTTGAAATGCATGGAATAATCGGCGGCGCGCTTGTTTGCGAGAATTATTGTATATCCCCATTTTTCAAGCTGCCTGATGTTATCTGCGTCATACCAATCGATGCGGTCGAGATTTTTGAAGTCGTAGACCAAAGAAGCGTCGGTTTTTTTAAATCTCTGCATAAGCGTGGTCCGCAGCTTGCAGAGGTATCTTATCGACGTTGCGTTGACATTGGCTTCAAGCTCAGTCAGAAGCTCTGAGTACTCGTTCCCGTATGATGAGACCCACGCGCTTTTTCTTACGCCTATGAGGTATGCCAGTGTTGCGACGATATTTCTGGTATCGGTTCTCATAAAAATAAAATCCTCCTTTTCTTTTTAGGGTATACAATTTAATTATAACACGGTATTGAGAAAAAATCAAGGCAAACCACATTTTGGGATTTGTCCGGGAAATCGCGGTATAAAACTTCGCCTCAAAAGCTCGGGGAGATTTAAGATTTTTTGACACAAAATCCCAAAATAATATAATGGAAAAATGAAAATGAGCAATTAACAGTACGAAAGCTTGCTCCGTCACAGAGCCGTCCCTTTTCCGGGAATAAAAAACGATGACATATCCGCTTTTTCCAGCGTAAGGAGCTTCACCTTTTTATCAATGCCGCCGGCATATCCGGTTAAACTGCCGTCAGCCCCGACGACGCGGTGACAGGGAATTATCAGCGAAATGGAATTGTGCCCCACCGCGCCGCCGACAGCCTGCGCGGACATTTTTGAAAGTCCCCTGCGCTTTGCGACCTCGGACGCGATCTCCCCGTAAGTCACTGTCTGACCGAACGGTATCTTCAGCAGGATCTCCCATACCGATTTGCGGAAAGCCGTTGTTTCCATTTTAAGCGGCGGCGTAAAATCCGGAGCTTTTCCGCTGAAATAAATATCGAGCCACCGCGCCGTTTCGTCAAATACCGGAAGCGGTTTTTCACGGCATTCTTCCGAAAGAGTACCTCCGAAATATTTCTGTCCGTCAAACCACAAGCCCGTAAGCTCCCCGCCCCTGCTTGACAGCGTAATTCCACCTATGGGCGACTTGTAATGATACGTGTATGTCATGCCGTTCCTCCGAAAATCAATCGTCCAGCTTCAGCACAGCCATAAACGCCTCCTGCGGGACTTCCACCGTACCCAGCTGGCGCATACGCTTCTTGCCCTCTTTCTGCTTTTCAAGCAGCTTTTTCTTTCGGGTGATATCGCCGCCGTAGCACTTCGCCAGCACGTCCTTGCGCATTGCCTTGACGGTCTCGCGGGCGATTATCTTTCCTCCTATAGCCGCCTGAATGGGCACTTCAAAAAGCTGACGGGGAATGTTGTCCTTCAGCTTCTCCGCGATCTTTCTCGCCCTGCCGTAGGCATTGTCCGCGTGGACGATGAACGAAAGCGCGTCCACCACCTCGCCGTTGAGCATGATGTCAAGCTTCACAAGCTTTGAGGGAGCGTACCCAAGCATTTCGTAGTCGAAAGAGGCGTATCCCTTTGTGCGGGATTTCAGCGCGTCGAAAAAGTCGTAGACGATCTCGTTCAGCGGCAGCTCGTAGTGAAGCTCCACGCGGGTCTCGTCAAGGTATTTCATGTCCTTGAACACTCCCCGTCTGCCCTGACAAAGCTCCATGATATTGCCCACATAGTCCCCCGGGGACAGTATGGAAGCCTTTACCATAGGCTCTTCCGCCGAAGCGATGACCGCAGGCTCGGGGTAGTTGGTGGGGTTGTCTATATAGACCGTCTCCCCGTTGGTAAGATTTACCTTGTAAATAACCGACGGCGCGGTGGTAACAAGGTCAAGGTTGTACTCCCTTTCAAGACGTTCCTGGATTATTTCCATGTGGAGAAGTCCCAGAAAGCCGCAGCGGAAGCCAAAGCCCAGCGCGACCGACGTCTCCGGCTCAAAGGACAGGGACGCGTCGTTCAGACGGAGCTTTTCCAGAGCGTCCCGCAGGTCGCCGTAGCGTGCGCCGTCCGCAGGGTAAACGCCGCTGAACACCATGGGGTTCACGTCGCGGTATCCGGGCAGAGCCTCGGCGCAGGGGTTGTCCGCGTCGGTGACGGTATCGCCCACCTTCGTGTCGCTGATGGACTTTATGGAAGCGGTGATGTATCCCACCTCGCCCGCGTTCAGACAGCCCGCGTTCACAAGCTCGGTCGCACCCATATAGCCCGCTTCAACCACGGTAAACTCCGCTCCCGTCGCCATGAGACGTATAGTCTGCCCCGTCCTGACCTCGCCGTCGATAACGCGGACGTAAATGATAACGCCCTTGTAGCTGTCGTAAAAGCAGTCGAAAACAAGAGCCTTGAGAGGACTTGCGCTGTCCCCTTTCGGACAGGGAATGTCGGTAACTATCCTTTCCAGCACTTCCTCCACGTTCGTGCCCATTTTTGCGGAAATTCTCGGCGCGTCCATGGCGGGAATGCCGATGATATTCTCGATCTCCGCGCACACTCTTTCGGGGTCTGCGGAGGGCAGATCTATCTTGTTCACCACGGGCATGACTTCAAGGTCGTTTTCTATGGCGAGATAGGTGTTGGCAAGGGTCTGCGCCTCGATGCCCTGAGAAGCGTCCACCACAAGAACGGCTCCCTCGCAGGCGACCAGCGAGCGGGAAACCTCATAGTTAAAGTCCACATGACCAGGGGTGTCGATAAGGTTGAAAATGTACTCCCCGCCGTTTTGTGCAGTGTATTTGAGCCGAACTGCCCGCGCCTTTATGGTAATTCCCCTCTCCCGCTCGATGTCCATGTTGTCGAGAAGCTGCTCCTCCATGTCCCGCTTGGCGACAGTGGAGGTAAGCTCCAGAATGCGGTCGGCGAGAGTGGATTTTCCGTGGTCGATATGGGCGATAATGCAGAAATTTCTTATATTTTCTTTGTTGTAGGACAAGATAACACTTCCTTAAAAATCACAATAATCAAGAATATTATACCATATTTTTCTCTTATTGTAAAGGAAATGCAGCAAATTTCCTCCGAAAAGGGACAGCGGAAAAATATTGACCGTCCGTAGGGAAAAAGGGTATTGCAATTTTCCGCAGATTATGGTATAACTATATTGTAATAATTGTAATACAGCGGAAAATCTCTGCACTCCCAGATGAAAGGATATGCCGAATATGAAAAAATTTCTGTCGTTTGTTTTATGCGCGGTAATGGCTTTTTCTGTCATAAGCGGAATTGTTTTTGCGGAAAGTCCCGCTGACATTTCCGTCGTTTCTGAAGCTGCCGAGTATAACAAGACCATGCTCCCGTACTGCTACCGCAAGCTCACCTCCGAGGAAAAGCTCGCGTATCTGAAAATGCGCACCGCTTTTATCGAATGCCGCAGCGCGGTCAGGATAGAAATCCCCACTGAAACGGCAGACAAGCTGGCGCGTATCATGATGGACGCCGATGTGCTGACAAGCTTCAATTTTCCCGTGGGAGACGACGTTGTGGAGTATTACTACTATGAGGACACGGGACTTACGATCATGATCATGTTCCAATACAATTACGATAAAAAAGAGTACGACCGGATAATGAAAGAGTCGGAAAAGGCGGCGAAAAAGGTCATTTCCGGATTTACCGACCAGATGACCGATTACGAAAAAATCAAGTACATACATGATTATATAATCACCAATACCGAATATCAAAGCGGCAGCTCCACAAACAGCATTTATGATTCGCTTGTGAACGGCAAGGCAAAATGCGACGGGTACGCTCACGCGTTCGATTATCTGTGCGCAAAGGCTGGAATACGTTCAGCCACAGTCACGGGATACGCCGAAAGCGGCGGCGAAAGGGAGTACCATGCCTGGAACAAGGTTTACTGGAATAAAAAATGGTACAATGTGGACGTTACCTGGGACGACAATGAAAGCAACGTAAAAAACAATATCCCCTACAATTATTTCATGCTGAGCGATGAAACGATCGGAAAAGATCATTTTCAGTCGGAAGAGGATTACTATATTCCCTCCGCTTCTTCGGACGACGGCGAATATTACCGTAAGAACGGACTGTACGCGTCGACCGTGAACGAGACAAAGAATATCCTCGCAGAAAAAATTGCCGAAGCCGCAAAAAACAAAAGGAACTCGGTTACTGTAAGACTGAAGGACAAGGAACTTTTCGATGAGGTCATGAAACGATTTGAGGAAACCGACGAACTGTTTGACGTTATGGACAGGGCGCGGCAAAAGTCCGGCGGAAGGATACTGACGGACGGCTATTCTTATCAGGGCAGCGAGGACGCTATATACACCTACACCGTGTTCTTCTATTTTCCGAACAGCAAGCTGTCGGATTACTTTATCGACCTTGAAAAAGTAGACGACGATACCGTGAGCTTCCTTGAAGATATGGGGATCAAAAATGAATGATAAAGATTCATGCGTTAAAAGGATAAGCTGCTCCCACGGATAACAATACTTCTGTACCGTTGTCCGTCAAAAAGGTGAGCCTTTACCCGGGGCAAGGGCGGAGCGGTTGAGGTCAAGGCAGAGGTTATGGTGTGCAAATTTGTATCGCCTTGTATACTGTTGTATCATCTTGTTTGTTTTCCCGGCGTGATTTTTCGCTTTTACGCCTCTTTTCGGAAAGCTCCGCGCCGAAACGCAGCAGATTTTCTCAAGTTACCGTATTTCGCCGAAAATTTATTTTTTGAGAAAAATCATTTTTGGTTACTGTGTCTATGGGTCTATATCCTTTATTTTAAAAATGTGCTATGATAAAAATAAACAAATTACATGGAGGAATTAAAAATGAACGAAATGCAATTAAAGTACGGCTGCAATCCCAATCAGAAGCCGTCGAGAATTTTTATGGAGGACGGTTCCGACTTGCCAATCGAGGTTTTGAACGGCAAGCCCGGCTACATCAACCTGCTGGACGCTTTCAACGGCTGGCAGCTTGTCAGCGAACTGAAAAAAGCTACGGGACTTTGCGCGGCAACGTCCTTTAAGCACGTTTCCCCTGCGGGGGCGGCGGTGGGACTTCCCCTGTCGGACACTCTGAAAAAAATCTACTGGGTTGACGATTTGGGCGAGCTTTCGCCCCTTGCCTGCGCCTACGCAAGGGCGAGGGGAGCGGACAGAATGTCCTCATACGGAGACTTTATCGCGCTGTCCTGCAAATGCGATGTTCCCACCGCGAAGATGATACAGCGGGAGGTTTCGGACGGAGTTATTGCCCCCGATTACGAACCCGAGGCTTTGGAGATACTCAAAAGCAAGAGAAAGGGTACATACAACATCGTAAAAATCGACGAAAAATATACCCCAGCGTCTATCGAGACGAAAAAGGTGTACGGCGTGACCTTTGAGCAGGGCAGGAACGAGCTTGACATCGGCAACGCTCTGCTGGAAAATGTTGTCACCGAAAACAAAACCATTCCCGAGGACAAAAAGCGGGACTTGATAATTTCCCTGATAACTTTAAAGTATACCCAGTCCAACAGCGTTTGCTACGTCAAGGACGGACAGGCTATCGGTATCGGAGCGGGTCAGCAGTCCCGCATACACTGCACCCGTCTCGCGGGGCAAAAGGCGGACAACTGGTGGCTCAGACAGTGCCCCAAGGTAATGGCTCTGCCCTTTAAGGATGACGTCCGCCGCGCCGACCGCGACAACGCTATCGACGTGTACATCGGCGACGAGTACGAGGACGTGCTCCGTGACGGCGAGTGGGAAAAGGTTTTCACCCAAAAGCCGGAAGTTCTGACCCGCGAGGAGAAAAAGGAGTGGCTCGCGAAAAACACCGGCGTTTCCCTCGGTTCGGACGCGTTTTTCCCGTTCGGGGACAACATCGAGCGCGCCCACAAAAGCGGCGTGGAGTACATAGCCCAGCCGGGCGGCTCTATCCGCGACGACAACGTTATCGAGACCTGCAACAAATACGGCATTGCAATGGCGTTTACGGGCATAAGACTGTTCCACCACTGATTGAGCGGGGTGATAGTTATGACGTGTCCGAAATCGGTGAGAACGGCGGCTATCGTTTCGCAGGTGTTTATTGTCGCTTGGGCGGTACTTAGCTTTTTCGCAAGCGTTTATCAGAAGCCCTTGCTGTCGGCATTTTTCTTAAGGGACGAAAGCGTGTTTGATGACGTGGGAAAAGTGTCATCTTGGTCGTCGGTGGCGTTTTGCTTGGGAGGCTTGCTGTTTACGGCGGCTAACCTGTTTATGTGTACGGGAAAAGGCAAAGCCGCGCCCGTGGCAATTTCTGCGGCGGTTTTGGGACTTTTGCCGATTGCCGCAAAAGGTCTGTCGCTTTTGCAAAATAGAATTATCGCTGTTACGGAGGGCGCGGACAAGCTTACGGTATGGAGTTGTTATAACGCAATTGCGTCGGCTTTGTCGTATCTGCTTTTCGCGGGGGCGGTAATCACCGTTGCCGCGGCGGCGGTGTACGCATACGCCAAAAACCGCGAAAATGAGGAAAGCGGCGAAAGCTATACCGAATATGATATGCGGTATAACGTGGAAAACGGGTAAAATAACGTTCGGCGTTTGGGGAAGTCTGTACGGCATTTCGTCAAAAAAATCGGAAAGGAATTTTGAAAATGAAAATCTTAACAGTAGGCGGCGGTGGACGTGAACACGCCATTATTATGAAGCTTGCGGAAAGCAAAAGGGCGGAGAAGCTCTACTGCACTCCCGGAAACGGCGGCATTTCCCGCTATGCGGAGTGCTTTGACGTACCCGCCACGGACATTGACGGGGTGGTTGCCCTCGCCAAAAAACTTGCGGTTGATATGGTTGTTGTCGCCCCCGACGACCCCCTTGTGCTGGGTATGGTGGACGCTCTAAACGCGGCGGGGATTATGACATTCGGTCCGAATAAGGCGGCGGCGATTATCGAGGGGAGCAAAGTTTTCTCCAAAAATTTAATGAAAAAGTACGGCATACCCACCGCCGCTTACGAGGTTTTCACCGAGGCGGAGAAGGCGGTTGAATACATTAAAGCGCGAAATTCCTACCCTACCGTTGTCAAGGCGGACGGTCTTGCTCTGGGCAAGGGTGTCATTATCGCCCAAAATGAGAGGGAGGCTGTCGAGGCGGTACACTCGATTATGGAGGACAAAATTTTCGGCGAAAGCGGTTCAAAGCTTGTGGTGGAGGAGTTTTTGACGGGTCCCGAGATTTCCGTGCTTTCCTTTACGGACGGCAACGTTGTCGTCCCGATGATTTCCTCAATGGATCACAAGCGGGCTTTGGACGGCGACAAAGGTCTCAACACGGGCGGTATGGGGACTGTCGCGCCCAACCCCTACTACACGGAAGCCGTCGCCAAAGAATGTATGGAGAAAATTTTCCTGCCCACGATTAACGCAATGAAAGCCGAGGGGCGGACTTTCAAGGGCTGTCTCTACTTCGGGCTTATGGCGACACCGGGCGGCGTAAAAGTTATCGAGTACAACTGCCGCTTCGGCGACCCCGAAACGCAAGTGGTTCTGCCCCTGCTCGATACCGATTTGGCTGACATTTTCGAGGCGGTGTACAACGGCACTCTGGCGGACATTGACATAAAATGGAAGAACGAGTGCTGTTCCTGCGTGGTAATGGCAAGCGGCGGCTACCCCAAAAGCTACCCCAAGGGACTGGAAATGAGCGGTCTCGACGAAAACGGACAGGCTGAGGGCGTGTTTGTCTACCACGCGGGAACGAAGTATGCGGACGGGAAATTCCTCACCAACGGAGGACGGGTTATCGGCGTTACAGCCACGGGTGAGACGCTTCAAGCCGCCCTTGACAAGTCCTATACCGCGGTCAAGAAGATAAGTTTCGAGAACGCCCACTACCGCACCGACATCGGCAAACGTGCGCTGGAGAAATAAAATACCGATCTAAAAAGTCCTTGACTGTAAATGTCAGGGACTTTTTATGCATAAAAATTCATAAAATATTTAAAATCCGGACATTGACTTTCCGCCATTACGATGATATCATATAGACAGTAAATCAATTGTGTGCAATTAAATTTTATAAAATTAAAGGAGAGAAAAATATGAACGTTTACGATTTTACGGTAAAAACACAAACCGGAAGCACTGTCCCGCTGTCCAACTACGAGGGAAAAGTCCTGCTCATCGTCAACACCGCCACGGGCTGCGGCTTTACTCCCCAGTACAGCGAGCTGCAAGACCTGTACGACCTGCACTGCAAGGACGGTCTCGAAATTCTGGATTTCCCCTGCAACCAGTTCAACGAACAGGCTCCCGGCAGCGACGAGGAGATATACGCGTTCTGTACGGGTCGGTACGGAATTACATTCCCCCAGTTCTCGAAAATCGACGTAAACGGCGAAAATGCTGTACCGCTTTACAAGTATCTCACGTCCAACACCACATTCGGCGGCTTTAAAGGTCCGATGTCCCTTGTCCTCAAACCCATTGTCAAAAAAATGGACAAGGATTACAAAAACAACGGCAATATCAAATGGAATTTCACAAAATTCCTCATTGACAGAAACGGTGAGATAGCGGCGCGGTTTGAGCCGACGGATTCGCTTGACGATATGAAAGCTAAAGTGGAGGAGCTGCTGTGATGTTTCATTATGACTACAAAACCGAAAATACCTGCTCCCAGCTTATCAGCCTTGATCTGGACGGAAACGTCGTTCACAACGTCAGCTTTATGGGCGGCTGCAACGGAAATTTAAAGGCGATACCCCTGCTCATCGAGGGCTGGACGGTTGAACAGGTAGAGGAAAAGCTGGCGGGCGTTTTATGCGGGCGCAGACCAACGTCCTGCGCGGATCAGCTTGCAAAGGCTGTACGGGCGGCTTATGAGGCTTCTTTGTCAGCCGTATAAAAACGAAAGGTGGTATACTATGAAAATCGCGGTAAGATATTATTCGCGGGGCGGCAATACCAAAAAGCTCGCCGAGGCGATCGCGGGAGCTGTCGGCGCGGAGGCGAAAACAACAGCCGAACCGCTTGAAGAAGATGTGGATATTCTTTTTCTCGGCAGCGCGCCCTACGGCTTCGACGTGGACGATAACGTAAAAAGCTTTATCGGCGGTATAAATGTATCCGTGGGCAAGGTCGTGAATTTCAGCACTGCGGCTGTGGTCAAGTCCACCTATAAGCAAATCGCAAAACTGCTTGCGGAAAAAAATATACCCCTTGCGGAGAAAGAGTTCGCCTGCAAAGGCTCGTTTACGGTGCTGCACAGGGGAAAGCCCGACAGCGGCGACTGCAAGGCGGCGGCTGAGTTCGCGAAAAAAATTCTGTCGGAGGGATAACCGCTATGCCGAATAATTACGACGCGCTGAAGCTGGAAAATCAGCTCTGTTTTCCTCTTTACGTCTGCGCAAAGGAGGTCGTCAAGGCGTATAAGCCCTATCTTGACGAGCTTGACCTGACCTACACCCAGTACATAACCATGATGGCGATGTGGGAGCATAAGGAGCTTCGGGTCAAGGATTTGGGCGGGTATCTTTATCTTGATTCGGGAACGCTTACGCCGCTGCTGAAACGCCTTGAGGAAAAGGGCTTTGTGAGCAGGAAACGTTCCGCAAAGGACGAGCGGGACATGATCGTCACCCTAACGGACGCGGGCGAAAGTCTGAAAGAGAAAGCCGCCGACGTCCCCGAAAGGCTTGCCGCCTGCGTAAGCATAGATCCCCAAAAGGCGCGGGAACTGTACGCTGTTCTTTATGAAATAATCGGGAAACTGTCCCGATGAGCAAAAGAGAGGTTTCCCGTTTCCGCACCGCAGACTTTACGGCGGCAAAAATTTCTTTTATGTATGGTTTGATATCGGCTCCGTTCGATGACCTCCGGGACAGCGAACGGGTCTGTTTTTTTGCCGCGAAAAAATTTTTGAAAAAAATTTTCTTTCCGTGAAAAATTTTGCCTTTCCGAATTGTATTCATTATATAAGACGCAAGCAGACCCGCTCGCACTATTTATGAAAGGATGATCTTTATGAAAATGAGTAAGGCTTTTGCGGCGCTGTCCGCGGCGGTAATGGCGGTATCGGCAGTTCCCGCGGCGGAGGTTTCCGCCTATACCGTCGAGGGATATTACGAGACCCTCTCTCCCGTTGCTTCGTTTTCCTCCGTAAGCGAGCTTGCGGAGCATATCCGAAGCCACAACGGAACAGTAACCGTCCGCGACCCCTATACCGACGAATACCTTGCCTTTGAGGACGTCGAGTCTGTGTGGATACCCGAGGGATTTTCCGACTATGCCGACAGCATAAGCTCCATTACGTTCAGTCAGACGTGTTCTTCCGTAACGTTTGATTTCAGCAACGGCAGCTGCACTCTTACGGCGTACAGCAGTCAGACGGCGGGAAAATCTCGCTACGACGGGATAAAGGCGTACAACGACAAGCAGAAAGTCAACGGCAGAACGGTTTACCGTGAAAGCGGCTGCTTCGGCTCGGAATACTGCTGGAAACAGGGCGGAAAATATTTTAATCTGTCCGTAAACGGCAATTTGGGAGGATTTTCCTACTGCAGCGCGGAAGAATATATCCTCCCCGAATATTCCTCCGAGGGACTGCGGAACATTTACGGCAAACTGTACTATGTTCAGTCCGACGGAAGCTATTACGTTGGCTGGAAGACCGTAGGCTCGAAAAAATACTTCTTCGGTATGGACGGCGCGGCTCTTACCCAAAATACCGTCGTAGGCAACGTCAGGTACATTTTTTCCGAGGACGGTGCGTGCGGCGGCAAGTACACCGGCTGGGTAAGAAAGGACGGATACAGGTACTACTACAAGAACGGTATGTACGTTACGGGCGTGAATAAAATTTCCGGCGCGACCTATACGTTCGGCGACAACGGCATTCTGCTGTACTGATATTCGGAGGAATTTCGCGTATGAAAAAATTCAAAGCGGTAATTTTTTCGGTTCTCTGTATGACGGCGGTTATGTTTTCCTCCTGCGGAAATCCTCCCGAGGACAGGGAAACCGCCTCCGCCGAAGCTGCGGATTCCGCCCGAGCGGCAGATTTCTCCGGGCTGGAGTTCTACGACAGGTTTTCAGCCGCCGAGATCGAAAATATGGCGTTCTCCAAGCTGGGACTTTTTTCCCTGACCTGCGGCTACGATACGCGGGAGATAAAGTTCTGCAAGGAGGGCGAGGAGCTGGAAGTCCTCTATAAGCTCACCAATATGACGGGCATGACCATAGATACCGAGCTTCAGGTTCTCGGCGGCGAAAGCATAGAGGACATGGCGTGGCTTTATGTTTCCGACAGGCGCGGAAATCCCGTCGCAATGGGCTGGTCGGAGGAGAAAACCTTTCAGCCGTATGAGACCTATGAGATACCCGTAAAGCTGACTATTCCGGACGGAGCGTCGGAGGGAAGCTGCCGTCTTGCGGCGGGGATAGGCATACAGGTGTTCGACGAGGACATAACCGAACGTATGCAGCTCGGTTACTGCGGCGTTTCAATGGGAGATATGTATGTGCCCGTCACGAAATAGTCCGCATGGAAATGCCGCAAGATACAAAAAATATATAAATTTTTGTGCAAATTCAACAATCGAACAGAAGAAATTTTTCCCAATTTAAAAAAAATACCAAAAAACACTTGTATTTATTTGCAGGATAGGTTATAATATGAATGTCGGTTTGAGTATACTTTAGTTGCCGAAGAAAATTTTGTAAAGGAGTGTTATAAATGAATAACGACCAGACAATGACCTTTTCGGTCTGCGAGGACAGAGAGGGGAGCCTCAGAAAAAATTTAACGACTATTTATGACGCTCTGCGTGAAAAAGGCTATAACCCCATAAATCAGATCGTTGGCTATATTCTTTCCGAGGATCCGACATACATAACCACATACAATAATGCCAGAAGTCTTATCAGGCATATTGACCGCGACGAGCTTTTGCAGGTGCTTGTGAAATCTTATCTCGGCGAGTAGTATGTGCGCGTTATGGACAGCGGCTTTCATAACGCGCATTTTTATTTGCAGGAAAAATTTTCCCGTGTTATCCGATTGACATAATTTGTAACCGTTCTGTAGTTTTATTCCGGAAGAAAATGTGTTAAAATATACTTGTGATAATGCGAATAAGCGGATTAAGAATAATACTGCTACACTTTATTTTATTCGGAGGCTGCTTATGCTTTGCAAAAACAAGTTTCACAAAAACATTTTCGGGAAAACGCTCGCCGCTCTGGCTGCCGCGGGAATTGCCGCCGTTTTCCTCGCGGGAACGGCTTGCGCCGAACCCGACTACCCCGCCGATATCGGTTCTCTCGACAGGACTTCTCACGGATACGGTCAGGGAACGGAAGTCGACGGACAAAACCGTCCCACGGGCGCGGAGATGTTCAACAGCGATTTCGCCCGGTACGGCTGCTACGCCATGCTGGACGAGGACAAGGAAATTCACCTGACATTCGATCAGGGCTACGAAAACGGCTATACCGAGCCTATTCTCGATACCTTAAAGGAAAAGAACGTCAAGGCGGTGTTCTTCCTTACGGGAGACTACGCCGAACGGAACGAAGCACTGGTAAGGCGCATGATAGACGAGGGTCACATCATCGGAAACCACGGTATGAAGCACGCTTCGCTGCCGTCCCTTTCCGTTGAGAACGCGGAAAAGGAGATCATGTCGCTTCACGGTTTCGTAAAGGAAAAATACGGTTACGAAATGAAATATTTCAGACCTCCCTGCGGGGAATATTCGGAGCAGTCCATGGCGGTCTGCTGCGGATTGGGCTACAAAACTCTCCTGTGGAGCTTCGCCTACCCCGACTGGGACGTAAACAACCAGCCCGACCCGGCAGCCGCGCTTGAAAAAGTTACCAAAGCGGCTCACGGCGGCGGCATATACCTGCTGCACAGCGTGTCCTCCACAAACGCGGAGATACTGCCGCAGGTCATTGACGAACTGAGAGCGCAGGGCTTCGAGCTCACGCTCCCGGATATTTGATACAGCTTTCATTAAAAGCCGCTTCTGCGTGCTTTTTAATGCGTCCCGGTCAGCCGGTGCAGACGGCGGACTTTCGGACTCCTTGTTTTATTTTATTTTGGCGGAACGTTCACTAATGCCGAACCCCCGCGAGGGACTTCGGTATCGTTCCGCCGATTTTTTTTGCCGCGGCGGATACGCGTCCTCCGGAAAAATTTATAAAAATATTTGAAAAAATTTTCCCTAACCCCTTGCTAAATTTGGGAAAATAGTATAAAATAATATTGACAGGGCGTTAAAGTTTTAACGGTATTCCCGTTCGCCCCCATCTTATTTATGAAAGGACGTCATTATCATGGCAGGTTTAAACAAGGTAACAGTTGACGACATCAGCGTCAAGGGCAAAAAGGTTCTCGTGAGAGTGGATTTCAACGTCCCCCTCAAGGACGGCAAAATCACCAACGACAACCGTATTCAGGCGGCTCTCCCCACCATCAAGAAGCTGACCGCCGACGGCGGCAAGGTTGTTCTTTGCTCCCACCTCGGCAAGCCCAAGAACGGTCCGGAAGAAAAGTTCTCCCTCAAACCCGCCGCCGACAGGCTTGCGGAGCTTCTCCCCGGCACTAAGGTAACTTTCGCGGCTGACGACAACGTTGTGGGCGACAACGCAAAGGCGGCTGTTTCGGCTATGGCTGAGGGCGATATTGTGGTGCTTCAGAATACCCGTTTCAGAGGCGCAGACGAAACCAAAAACGGCGAGAACCTCTCCAAGGAGCTTGCGGATCTGGTTGACGGACAGGTTTTCGTTATGGACGCTTTCGGCTCGGCACACCGCGCTCACGCTTCCACGGCGGGTGTGACAAAGTTCGTCAAGGAAACGGCTGTGGGCTACCTTATGCAGAAAGAAATTCAGTATCTCGGCAACGCGGTTGAAGTACCCGTTCGTCCTTTCGTTGCAATTCTCGGCGGCGCAAAGGTTGCGGACAAGCTGAACGTTATCTCCAACCTGCTTGAAAAGTGCGATACCCTCATTATCGGCGGCGGTATGGCGTACACATTCCTCAAAGCAAAGGGCTGCGAAGTCGGAACTTCTCTCGTTGACGACGAGAAGATCGACTACTGCAAGGAAATGATGGCAAAAGCCGACAAGCTGGGCAAGAAACTGCTTCTCCCCGTTGACACAACGATCGCGGCGGCGTTCCCCGACCCTATCGACGGAGACATTGCGGTTGAAGTCGTTGATTCCGATAAAATTCCCGCAGACAAAATGGGTCTTGACATCGGCACAAAGACCATGGAGCTTTTCGGCGAGGCTGTTAAGTCCGCTAAGACGGTAGTATGGAACGGTCCTATGGGCGTTTTCGAGAACCCCACACTTGCTAAGGGCACAATCGCGGTTGCAAAGGCTTTGGCGGACACCGACGCTACCACAATTATCGGCGGCGGCGATTCGGCTGCGGCAGTAATGCAGCTTGGCTTTGCGGACAAGATGTCCCACATCTCCACCGGCGGCGGAGCTTCCCTCGAATACCTTGAGGGCAAGGTTCTCCCGGGCGTTGACGTTATCGCTGAAAAGGCGTAAGTTACCGATATAAATAAATGCGGAGGACGGGTTTTTCCGTTCTCCGCGTTTTTATTTGTATTGTCTTATATCAGACCCTTTTCCGCGAGCCGCTCTTCTTTTTCGGTGTCATAAACGGTATTGTCTGGTACGGACGGCGTTTCATTTACCAACCGCATAAGCTCGTCAAAGGCGGCAATGCTTTCCGTTTTTTCGGCATTGGTATTCATTGTCAGTATCTCCTTTGCGGCAATTTATTGTGCTTTATTATATCACGCTTTGGGTTGATTGTCAAGAATTTTTATTTATGATATTATCGGGAAAAATCGAGGCGTTGAGCAGGTCGACGGGAGCAATTTCAAGCGCGTCGGCGATATCGAAAAACACTTCCATGGAAAAGCCGTGTGCCATATTCGGGGCTTCTATTTTTCCGAGCAGCGTTCGGCTTATATTTGCCTTTTCGGATAGTTGTTCTTGTGACAGACCTCTTATTTTTCTCAAAGTTGAAATCGCAATGCCGAGCTGTATAAATTTATCCCGATTTTTAAAGGATACAGGCTTATTCATTTTTGTTCCTCCGAATACATTGTGATAATAATATTATACATTTTTTAAGATTATTATTTCAGCAACGTATCATATATACTTGACTGTAATCAGCTACAATGGTATAATTATTATTAACAAAAAGCAATTTATTATTGTGGAGGTAACAATTATGACATGCACATTTTTCGGTCACGCCAATGCGCCGCAGGAAATCAGAGAAACACTTAAAGAAACCGTAAAAACCCTTATAGAAACCCGGGGCGCGGACTGCTTCTATATGGGAAACAACGGCAATTTTGACAGAATGGCGCTGTCAGTGCTGAAAGAATTAAGCGAGGTTTACCCGCACGTCAATTATTTTGTGGTGTACGCCTATCTTCCCGACGACGGCGCGGACTTCGCCCACAGCCTCTATCCCGAGGGTTTGGAAACCGTACCGAAACGCTTCGCCATAGAGTACCGCAACAGGTGGCTGACGGAACATTCCGACCTTGTGATAACCTATGTGCGGCGGACTTACGGCGGCGCGGCAAAATTCAAAAAGCTTGCGGAAAACAAGAACTGTGAAATTATTGTAATATAAGAACAGGTTTATTAACAATTTAGCAATATATTCCGCAGAAAAATATGGTATAATAAATGTTGGAATTTGTTTGCACGAGAGGGACGTTATGAGAGCTTTAAAAATCACGGCGGCGGCTGTTTCCGTTATGGCGGCGGTTTCGGCGGCTTCGTTTACGGGCTTTGCGGCGGGAACTAAAATTCCGCTGACGGAAAAATATTTCCCCGACGAGAATTTCAGAGCGGTGGTTTCCGAGTTCGATAAGGACGGGGACGGTTGGCTTTCTCAAAAGGAAAGGGACGCTGTTAACGCGATAGACGCGTCGAACTTCAGCGTGTTTTACCATACCCCGAGCGGGGAAGACCCCGACGAAAACCTGCTTATATGTTCGCTGAAGGGCGTGGGGTATTTCGGAAATCTCACGTCGTTAGACTGCTCCTACAACGCCTTGACAAGCCTTAATTTAAGCAAAAATACCAAGCTTGAATATCTGGACGTTCAAGCAAACAGGCTGACAAGCCTTGATTTAAGCAAAAATACCGAGCTGACTGTGCTGGAGTGCGGCGAAAACCGTCTTGCGGCAATCGACGTCGGCGAAAACGCAAAGCTGACCTGCCTCAGCTGTTACGGCAACAGGCTGACGGAGCTTGACGTGAGCCGAAACGGTGCGCTTGAATATTTGGACTGCGCGGAGAACAAATTGACTGCGGTTGACGTAAACCAAAACCCGAAGCTTGAGAGCTTGTACTGCGGGGGCAATAAATTAAAAAACCTTGACTTAAGCGTAAATACCGCTCTTACGCTCTTGACTTTCGAGGACAACAAGCTTGAAAATATTGATGTAAGCCGAAACACAAGGCTTGAATATTTGTTCTGCAATGGAAATAAGCTTACGGAGCTTGACGTGAGAAAAAATACCGAGCTTGTTAATATTAACTGCTCGGCGAATAAGCTGACGAAGCTTGATCTGAGCAAGCATACAAGGCTTGAGCGGGTGATATGCAGCGATAACAAGCTAAGGCGGCTTGTCATAAAGTGCGGCGAGGATTTGGGGGAAGTGGACTGCAGTGACAACGAGCTGACGGAACTTATCATCAAAAGCGACGGAAGATTTCATATGGAATGTAACGGCAACAGGCTGAAAAGGCTTGATTTAAGCCGCTGTCCGAATATTTACGGTTTAAACTGCCGCAGTAATAACATTGCCGAGATTAACATAAGCGGCTGTTCAAGCTTGATATATTGCCTCGAGAATGAGGAAAAATACAAAGACGATATGGGTTGTGTTGCGGGCTATTATCTTCGCCGCGACGAGGGCATAAATTTTATTTATTAAATAAGAGAATTTTTTCTCTCAATATAAAAACTTTAGGAGGAAACTACTATGAACAAATCATTAAGAAAAGCAATCATCGCAGGAAACTGGAAAATGAACAAGACCCGTCCCGAGGCAAAGGAGCTGCTCGAAGCAATCAAGCCGCTGGTGGCAAACGCGGGAGACGTTGAGGTTATCGCCTGCGTGCCCTACACAAACCTTGAAACCGCCGTGAACACCGTTGCGGGTTCTAACGTGAAGATCGGCGCGGAGAACGTACACTTCGAGAAAAGCGGCGCGTTCACCGGCGAGATTTCGGCGGATATGCTTACGGAAATAGGCGTTGAGTACGTCGTTATCGGACACTCCGAACGCCGTCAGTATTTCGGCGAGACGGACGAGACCGTCAACAAGCGCACAAAGGCGGCTCTTGCGGCGGGACTTAAGCCTATCGTTTGCGTAGGCGAGCTTCTTTGGGAGCGCGAGTGCGGCATTACCGAAGAGGTTGTGGCACGTCAGATAAAGCTTGACCTGTTCGACGTTTCTGCGGCAGACGTTAAGAAAACCGTTATCGCCTACGAGCCTGTGTGGGCTATCGGCACGGGAAAGACCGCTACGGCAGACCAGGCCGAGGAAGTCTGCGGCTTTATCAGAGCCACCCTTGCAAAGCTGTACGATCAGGCAACGGCGGACGCGGTTACGGTTCAGTACGGCGGTTCTATGAACGCCAAAAACGCAGCGGAGCTTCTCTCCAAGCCCAACGTTGACGGCGGACTTATCGGCGGCGCTTCCCTTAAAGCGGAAGATTTCAACGTTATCGTGCAGGCGGCGGTAAACGGCTGATTTGTGAAAACGACTAATTGTAGGGGCGGGGTCTCCCCGCCCGATTAAAATGTTCCGAACTGCGGGACGGGAAACCCGTCCCCTACAGTTCCCGAGGGGGTAATTTTTCTATGAAATCACAGCAACTGAAAATTGCCCGCCGCGAGGAACGGAGACGGAACAGAACCCTGTCCCCAAAGGCGCGGAAGATTATCGCCATAGTGTGCGCGGTCATAGTCGGTATCGCCGCCGCGCTTTTTTCGGTCGACCTGATACGGGCGAAAAAAAACAATCAGCCGCCGCTGTTCTGCGTGCCGATTATCGAGTACGACAACGGCAGTACCGATTATCTGGGATTATTTTACAAGGTGTGGAAAGACTATAACCCCTTTGAGGACGAGACCCGCTACTATGTGGGATTTTGGTTTGTACCAAAGGCGTTCGGCATATGAACGCGCTGCAGGGGACGGGTTTCCCGTCCCGAAATAAATAAAAAGGATTGATTTTTATGAGCAAAAAACCTCTTGCTTTGATTATTATGGACGGCTTCGGCATTAACAAGGACACCTACGGAAACGCCATTGCCGCCGCCAAAAAGCCCAATCTTGACAAATATTTTGCGGAGTGCCCCAACACGATTATAGGCGCTTCGGGGCTTGACGTGGGACTTCCCGACGGACAGATGGGCAACTCGGAAGTAGGTCACACCAACATCGGCGCGGGACGTATCGTTTACCAAATGCTGGTGAAGATTTCCAAGTCTATCAAGGACGGGGACTTCTTCAAAAACCCCGCTCTTGTTGCCGCTATGGAGAACTGCAAGGCTAAGGGCAGCGCGCTCCACCTTATGGGACTGCTTTCCCCCGGGGGCGTTCACAGCCACGCAGAGCACCTTTACGGACTGCTTGAAATGGCTAAGAAAAACGGTCTTGACAAGGTTTACGTCCACGCCTTTCTGGACGGACGTGACGTTCCTCCCTCTTCTGCGGCGGAATATATGGAAGAGCTTGTCGCCGAGATAAAAAAAGTGGGCGTTGGTTCGGTTGCCACAATCGCTGGACGTTTCTATGCAATGGACCGTGACAATATGTGGGACAGGGTTGAAAAAGCCTACTCCGCGCTGGTTTACGGCGAGGGCGTGCAGGAGACAGACCCCGTTGAGGCTATAAAAAATTCCTACAAGAATGACGTTACGGACGAGTTTATGCTTCCCACGGTTGTGGACAAAAACGGTATGATCAAGGCGGACGACAGCGTTATCTTCTTTAACTTCCGTCCCGACAGAGCGAGACAGATAACCCGCTCTTTCGTTGATAAGGATTTCACCGGCTTTGACCGCCGCAACGGCTTCTTCCCCGTTAAGTTTGTGTGTATGGCGCAGTACGACGCGGAAATGCCAAACGTTGAAGTGGCGTTCCCCCCCGAGGCTCTCACAATGACAATGGGAGAATATGTAAGCAGCAAGGGTCTGAAACAGCTCCGTATCGCGGAAACGCAGAAGTACGCCCACGTGACGTTCTTCTTCAACGGCGGCGAGGAGAAAACTTTCGAGGGCGAGGACAGGATTTTGATAGACTCCCCGAAAATCGCCACATTCGACCTTAAGCCTGAAATGAGCGCGTATGAGGTTACGGACGCAGTGGAGAACGCCATAAATTCCGACAAGTACGACGTTATCATTCTCAACTACGCAAACTGCGATATGGTGGGACACACCGGCGTTTTCGACGCGGCAAAGGCGGCGGTTGAAGCTGTGGACGAATGCGTGGGCAGAATGGTGAATGCAATTCTCGCAAAAGGCGGCGCGGCGATTATCACCGCAGACCACGGCAACGCCGACAAGCTCATGGAGGCGGACGGCTCGCCTTTCACGGCGCACACAACCAATCCCGTACCGTTTATCGTGGTGGGATACGGTGACTGCAAGCTCCGCGAGGGGGGCGTTCTGGCGGACATCGCGCCGACTATGCTGAAGATACTCGACCTGCCCCAGCCTCCCGAGATGACGGGAAAATCCCTCATTGTCTGAGGTCAGAACAGATGATCCCGCGTACCGCTTGCGTATGCGGGATTTGATTTAACGGCGGCACGCGCCCGGCGCTTGTCCGCGTTAAAAAATTTCCGCCGCCATTGACAAAAATTAGTTTTTGCGTTATAATATTTTTAATTAAATGTGTTTTGGGGGTATCCTTATGAAATCGTTTTTCCGCAGACTTGTCTGCACCCTTACCGCCGCGCTGACGGCTGCCGTTCTCTGCACCGTCTCCGCTTCCGCCGCTTCGCCTAAGCTTAACAAGACAAAGGTAAATCTTCCCATCGACTACGCCGTAACGCTCAAGGTTTCCGGCACGTCCAAGGATCTGGAGTGGTCGGTGGTAAACAAATCCGTGGCGGAGGTGGCTTCTTCCGACGGAAAGTCCGCTAAGATCGTGGGCAAGAGCACAGGTTCAACATACGTTCACGCAAAGGCTAAGGGTATCGACTTGAAATGCAGGATAATCGTGAAAAAATCCTTTATTTCCGCAAATAAGGACGAGCTTGACCTTGAAAAGGGACAGTCCCAAAAAATCACGCTCACGGTCAAAGGCTCAAAGGATATCGCTCTGCAAAATTCCGACAAGGACGTATGCTCAACGTCATGGGGCAAATGGGACGGCGACAGGATCACCCTTACGGTAAAGGCAAAGAAAAACGGTACCGCAAATATAAAAATATACGCAAAAAAATTTACCAATCTCGCTTATAAGACCGTAACCGTAAAGGTCGGAAGTCCCGACGATAAAACCGCCTCCGACGCGGAAGCGGTTATAGAGCTTGTCAACGACGAACGCTCGGCGCAAAGGAAATCCAAACTGACAAGCGACGACACGCTTAACATGATCGCCGAGCAGCGTGCGAAGGAGATCGCGGAAAAATTCTCCCACACCAGACCCGACGGTTCTCAGTGCGCGACCCTGCTCCGTGAGAACGGCATCGCCAATGTTTACGCGGGCGAGAATATTGCCGCAGGCTGCACAGACGCCGAAGAGGTCATGAAGCTGTGGATGAATTCCGACGGACACCGCAGAAACATTATGAGCGGCAATTACACCAGAATAGGCGTGGGCGTTTACAAGACAAACGGCACAACCTACTGGGTTCAGGTGTTTACAAGCGATTATTAAATTATGAAAGGAATACCGATATGAAAAAACTGAAAATGACCGTCAATGCGCTTGACAAAAAATCCCACATCAACCGCGAGCTGTACGGACACTTCTCCGAACATCTGGGAAGATGTATCTACAACGGACTTTTCGTGGGCGAGGATTCCTCCATACCCAATACGAACGGCGTCAGGAACGACGTTATCGAGGCTTTCAAGGCGATAAAAATGCCCGTTCTCCGCTGGCCCGGCGGCTGCTTCGCCGACGAATACCACTGGAAAGACGGCATTGGGGAAAAGTCCTCCCGCAAGAAAATGGTCAACACCAATTGGGGACACGTTACGGAGGACAACTCTTTCGGCACTCACGAGTTCTTCGACCTGTGCGAGGAGATCGGCTGCGAGCCTTATCTTGCCGGAAATCTTGGCAGCGGCACGGTTCAGGAGCTTTCCGAATGGATCGAGTACATCACCTTCGACGGGCAGTCCCCCATGGCTGACCTGCGCCGCAAAAACGGACGGGATAAACCCTGGAAGCTGAAATATCTGGGCATAGGCAACGAAAGCTGGGGCTGCGGAGGAAGTATGCGTCCCGAATTTTACGCCGACCTGTACCGTCAGTACCAAACGTTCTGCAAAAACTACAGCGGAAACGAGCTGTACAAGATCGCCTGCGGTCCCAGCGGCGACGACTACAACTGGACTGACAAGCTGATGAGCATTGTTTGGGACTGCCACACAAAGGCGATAGCTCTCCACTACTACACGCTCCCCACGGGCGATTGGGGCAAAAAGGGCAGCTCCACCGATTTCAGCGACGAGGAATACTACGCCACAATCTCAAGAACCCTTTTTATGGACGAGCTTATTACCCGCCACTGCGAGGTGATGTCCAAGCACAATCCTCAGAAAACCATAGGTCTTGTTGTTGACGAGTGGGGCTGCTGGTACGACGTTGAACCCGGCACAAACCCCGGCTTCCTCTATCAGCAGAACACTATGCGGGACGCGATCGTCGCCGCATGCAACCTGAATATTTTCAACCTCCATTCCGACAGAGTGGTCATGGCGAACATCGCGCAGGCTGTGAACGTGCTCCAGGCGCTTATCCTCACGGACGGCAAAAATATGCTGAAAACGCCTACCTACCACGTTTTCGATATGTTCAAGACCCATCAGGACGGCGAGCTGCTGTACAGCTTCTGCGAAAACGATACCGCGGGGGGAACTGTTCCCGCCATATCCCAAAGCGTATCGCTGAAAGACGGCAGGATAACCCTTACCGCCGCCAACTGCTCCCTTGAGGAGGAGTACGAGCTGGACTGCGGTTTCGAGGGCTTCGAGGTAAAATCAGCCGAGGCGAGGATACTTACAGGCGATGTAAGAGCTTATAACAATTTTGGGGGAGACGAGGAAAAAGTCGTTCCCGCCGCATACGACGCAAAGCTTGAGGGAAATTCCGCCGTGATCAAGCTCCCGCCCTGCTCGGTGGTATCGGTCGTTCTTTCGTGAAGCCGGTATGCAGGAAATGTCTGCTCTCCCAAACGGACAAAACCGCCGTTTGGGAGGAAATACGCGGACTGATAAACGTCGTCCCCGAAGAGCGGAGGGTCTCGGAGAAAGTCTATTCGATGAGACTTGCCGCCTGCGCGGACTGTCCCGAACTTGCTGACGGAGTGTGCGCAAAGTGCGGCTGCTACGCGGAGCTGCGGGCGGTCTACAGGCGTATGTACTGTCCCGACGAAGAGGACAGGTGGGAAAATTTTACCGATAAATCAGACCGGAGGTGATTTTGTGGCTATCCACGAATCGGGCGAGGATTACCTCGAAACCATACTGATACTGCAAAGAAGAACGGGCTTTGTGCGTTCCATTGACGTGGCTACCGAGCTGGGCTACTCGAAGCCGAGCATAAGCCGCGCGATGGGGATACTGAAATCCTACGGCTATATAGAGGTCGAACCGGGAGGACAGATACTTCTGACCGAGTCGGGCAAGGCTAAGGCCGAATCGGTCTATGACAGGCATCTGCTGCTGAGGAAGTTCCTGACGGAAACGCTGGGGGTTTCCGATGAAAACGCCGAGGAGGACGCCTGCCGCATCGAGCATATCCTCAGCGACGAGACATATATGAAGCTGAAAAGCTTTATCGAACGGATCGGGAACGAATAAAGGTACCCGATACTGTTATTGGGAGATCGGCGGTTTTTCCGTACGCTGCCGCGGCAGCTTAATCCGCGCGGAGCGCCGTCTTTCTCTCAGCCGTTTGCTTTTGCGCGGTTTTTTCGGCGGTGCGGAGACGTTTCCAAAAAATTTGAAAAAATGCTTGCAAAAGGGAAAAATGTGTGGTATAATATTAGTTACTTAACGGATTTATCCGATATATAGGTGTGCGGGCCCTGTGCAACGGAACACCGTGAACCATGTCAGGCGGGGAACCGAGCAGCATTAAGCGGAACGTTTCGTGTGCCGCAGCAAGCCTGCACACCTATGTACCGGATATATTTTATTTTCAGGGTGGTACGCTATGCACGAAAATTACAACAGACGGCCGCCAAGCCTGTGGGACAGATTTTCCGTCTTTATAGGCAGAGTCCTTCCGTGGGTGGCGGCGCACGTCTTTCTGGGACTTTGCATAGGCAGCCTGTACGCTATTCGCCGTTACGGCGCGGAAAACGCCGAGATGTACTATTTCCCTCCGATAATAGGGGGCGCGGTCGCCGCGCTTTTGGGCGGCTGGGCGTATTATTCCTTCGGACGGGTGCGTTCGGAGTACGAGATCAACAAGCTGGGCAATTTTGACAGAGCATTGGTTTTCGGCTACTTTTCCGGCGCGGACGCCAGGCTGCTGCGTGAGGCGGTCATTGATATGCACCTGACCGACCTTAACGGCGCACTGGAAAAATTCAGAACGCTTGAAGAAAAGGAGCTTCCCGACGACAAGCGGTCGGTGCTGTGCTTCTATATCGGACGCTGCTATCAGCTTATGGGATATCCCTCGAACGGGGTGAAATATTTTCAGGAAGCTTTGGACAAGGGTCTGAAGCTGAGCGATACATATTTGCTGACGGCGCGGTGTCTTACTCAGGGCGGCAGGTTCGACGAGGCTTTGGAGTGCTATAACGCTCTGCTTGAAAAGGACTGTTATTTTGATTTTATCTATACGGATATGGGAATTGCCTGTCTCAAAAAAGGGGACGGCGAAAAGGCTTTGGAGTATTTTACCAAGTCGGCGGACGAGGGGAAGAACTATTCCTTTGCGCTGGGCGGCTGTTCGCTGGCGTATCTGCAATTGAAAGATCTGGAGAAAAGCGGGGAATACTACCGTAAAGCCCTGACCTGCAATATGGACGACGTGAACGGTTTCAAGATATTTTACTGCAACATAGCGGAAGCGGCGGGACTTCTGGACGAGATAGACCCGCAGATGAAACGATATTCCGAAACAGGATTTGAGGACGGGGACGAGATCATCAGATAAAGCAAGGAGCGATGGGAATGTATAAGGCGCTGTACAGAAAATACCGTCCGTCTACTTTTGACGACGTTGTTTCCCAGCCCCATATAACGACTGCGCTGAGAAATCAGATAGTATCGGGAAAGACGGCTCACGCTTACCTTTTCACAGGCTCGCGCGGAACGGGAAAGACCACCTGCGCAAGGATACTGGCAAAGGCTCTGAACTGTCTGCACCCGGTTGACGGAAATCCCTGTCTCGAATGCGAGATATGCCGCGACGCGGAGGAGGGCGTTCTTTCCGACATAATCGAGATCGACGCCGCTTCAAACAACGGCGTGGACGATGTGCGCGACCTGCGGGACGGCGCGGTCTACACCGCGGAAAGGTGCAAGTACAGGATATATATAATCGACGAGGTTCATATGCTTACAAAGGAAGCCGCAAACGCTCTCCTTAAAATTATGGAGGAACCGCCTCCCCACGTTAAGTTTATCCTTGCCACAACCGAGATACACAAGGTTCTGCCGACAATACAGTCCCGCTGTCAGCGGTACGATTTCCGCAGGATACTTCCGGGGGACATCACCGAGCGGCTTCTTTGGGTGGCTGACCGGGAGAAAATTTCCTTAGACCGTGAAGCCGCCGAGCTTATCGCCAAAACCGCCGACGGAGGAATGAGGGACGCTCTTTCGCTGCTCGATCAGTGCATTGCTTTTTCCGATAACGTCACCCTCGATATAGTTTCGGAGGCGGCGGGAATTGCGGGGCGGGAGCCTGTTTTCGAGATACTCGAAGCCGCCGCGGACAACGACGCGGCAAAGGCTATCGGCGTGGCGGACAGGCTTTACGGTATGTCCAAGGATATGCAGAAGCTTTGCGACGAGCTTATAGCACAGCTCAGGAATATAATGGTAGCGAAGGCTGTCCCCGAAAACGCGGGTCTGCTTGTTTGCATGCCAAGCGAGCTTGAAAAAATAAAGGAGCTTGCGGCAAGGCTTTCCATTGAGGATATCATGCGCAGGCTGGAAATACTTCAGTCCTGCAACGAGCGTATCGCCAGAGTAAGCTCCAAGCGGGTGGAATTGGAAATGTGCCTGATAAAGCTGTGTACGTCGGCGCAGAGTACCGCTTCGGACGGCGCGTCCAATGCGGAGCTTCTGGCTAAAATAAATATGCTTGAACAGCGTATAGCTTCGCAGCCGTTGCAGACTTCGGGACAAGCGGCACAGCCCGTCGGTAACGTCCGTCCCCCAAAGCCGCAGTACGCTCCCAAGCAGCAGGCGGATACGGGCGATTTAGCCAAAATGAAGCCGGAGGATTTCGTGAACGAGGACAGGTGGCAGGATATCCTTGAAAAGTTCGCGGAGATATGTCCGTCGGTAAGCGGCGCACTGAACGGCTCTTACGCCGTCAAGGGCGGAGGCTTTATGCTGATTTACACCGAAAACAGCTTCTTTTTGCAGCTACTGCGCAACAAGGAGAACGCCGCCAAGCTTCAAGAGGCGATAAGGCTCGTCACGGGAAACGTTTTCTCGATCCGGGCGAAATGCGTTGCTCCCGCCGATAACGGCGCGGACAAGCTTCAGGGCGTGCTTCAAAAGGCGCGGGACAACAATATTCCCGTTGACAGCGAAAACGAAAGACAGTAACGAAAGGTCGCCCCAAGGGGATTGATCATATCAAAACTCGCTCACCGCCGGAGCGGACGTTCCGAACCTTAAGGCTCGGTTTCCGAGCTTAAAGCTCGGACAGAAAAAATTACAGCGGCGGAGAAAGGTCAAAAAAATGAAAGCAAGATTACCTCAGGGAATGGGCGGAGGCGCTCAGAATATGAACAGCATGATAAAGCAGGCGCAGAAAATGCAGACCAAGATCACAGATCTTCAGGAGGACATCGAGAACAGAGAGTTCTCCACGACCGTTGGCGGCGGAGCTGTGGAGGTAACAATGTCGGGCAAAAAAGAGATCAAGAAGCTTGTCATCAAGCCCGAAGTCGTTGACCCCGAGGACGTGGAGATGCTCCAGGATCTTATCATAAGCGCGTTCAACGACACCGTAAAGCAGATAGAGGACACCACCGAAACCGAAATGGGCGCGATCACGGGCGGAGTTTCTTTCCCCGGCTTGTTCTGATCCCAAACGGCAGGGTAACGGAGGTGTGCAATGGCTAACAATACCGCGCTTCCTTTGGTGCTTCTCGCGGAACAGTTCGCGAAGCTGCCGGGAATAGGCATGAAAAGCGCTCAGCGGCTCGCTTACCACGTCATGAGTATGTCCGAGGAGGACGTAAAGGCTTTCGCGGACGCGCTTATCCGCGCCCACAGCACAGTGAAGTGCTGCGCCGAGTGCCAGAATTTGACAGAGGACGAGCTGTGTCCCATATGCTCCGACGATACGCGGGACAGGAGCGTTATCTGCGTTGTGGAGACCCCCAAGGACGTCTCCGCTTTTGAGCGCACCAACGAATACAAGGGCGTGTACCACGTTCTGCACGGGCTTATTTCTCCGCTTGACGGCATAACGCCCGACAAGATACGTTTGAAAGAGCTTCTTGCGCGCATAAACAACGGCGTCGGGGAGGTCATAATGGCGACAAATCCCACCGTCGAGGGCGAAGCCACGGCAATGTACATTTCCAAGCTGCTGAAGCCGCTGGGGGTGCGCGTTACGCGGCTCGCGTTCGGACTGCCCATCGGCGGAACTCTGGAGTATGCCGACGAGGTAACGCTTTTCAAGGCATTGGAAAACCGAAACGAAATATAAAAATTCACAAAAGATTTACAGAAAATCTCCATATTTTTTGCCCCCGAAAAACGTTTATTAAGTAAAGGGACTTGAAAGGAGTGCTGTTATGAAAAAATATTTTTGGATTTTTATGGCAATTTGCATGATTTTGCCGGCGGGGTGCGGAAAGAGCGGAGATACCGTCGGGGACGTTTCCGAAACGGGCGAGTATACCTCCGAAACCGTCTCGGCGGCGCAAACGACCGCACAGTCGGAAACCGCCGAACCGCCGGTCGGAAACACCCTTATGGCGAAGGCTTCCCCCAATACGAGCGCGCTGCGGTTTTCGGTTTACGACGGCGAGAACGTCCGCACGCTTTGGCTGTTCGACAACCGCGGCGAGAAAGACTTGCTGAAAAGGATATCCGAAGTCCCTGCCGAAAAAGCGGAGGATTGGTCTCCCGAGCTTTTTGAAGCGCCCGCTTACGGCTTTAACATCGGCGATACCGACGGTTGGACGCTGGACGCGGTTTGGTCGAACGGCTACTGGATAACTCAGGACGGTGAGGCGTACCGTTTCGACTATGATTTCGCCGCGTTTGAGGAGGACTACGGTTGGCGGGACGAGAGCGTTTCACCGGCTGTTGCTGCGCTGCCCTGTGCGCACATAATCTGCCGCAACGGCGGTGAGTGGCTTGCCGACAGGCTTGCTCCCGCAGGGGCTGCGGAGGACGTCCCGGATTATATTTCGGCGGAATTGGTTTCGCAGACCGAGGACGCGGTTGAGGTAAAATATACCAATAACGGCGATGAGGAATGGATGTACGGCTTGCACTTCGCGGCGGAGGTATGTCTTGACGGCAAGTGGTATTCTGTGCCGTGGACAGCAGAAAACTATGTTTTCCCGGACATTGGACTGCTTTTAATGCCCGGACAGTCCGATACGCAAAAGTACAGTTTTGAAATGTACGGCGATTTGCCGGAGGGGCAGTACCGCATATCCGCAAACGGCTGCTATGTGGAATTTGAGCGGTAAAGATGTACGGTTTTGTGCATAATACGTCAATTGCGGCATATAATATTGTTGCAATTGACGAAAATGAACAGTAATTATTGACAAACCGCGCAAAATATGATAAAATGTATAAGTCGCTTGAATAGCTTCGCTGTTTCCGAACGATGGGATATAGCCAAGCGGTAAGGCAGCGGACTTTGACTCCGTCATTTCGGTGGTTCGAATCCACCTATCCCAGCCAGTCAAAAAGTTCGCTCGGTCGGGCGGACTTGTATATTGGGGTGTCGCCAAGCGGTAAGGCACTTGACTCTGACTCAAGCATTACCGGGGTTCGAATCCCTGCACCCCAGCCAGCGGGGTGTCCCCGCAGCCGGAAAAGCTTCTGTAGAAATACGGGAGCTTTTTTTTGTTATTTTCCGGAAACTCTTTTTCCTGTCCAAACACAGCTAAAAACTCCGCAAACTCTTTTGCAAATTGAGTTTGCGGAGTTTGCTTTTTATTCATATTGTTAATATAAAATTTACAA
>JAMPIC010000002.1:24738-216182 GCA_023663025.1 Prevotella sp. | reverse complement strand
TATAAATAATATCGGTATGAGCCACCGTACAGACCTCGGCAAAAATCCATACGGCTGGAGCTGTACAAGCGCTGCGGCAATTCTTGAGCGCAGGGATTATCTCGGTCACACCACAAATTTCAAGTACAAAAGAAAATCCTACAAATGCCATAAGGCGGTTAAACGTCCCGAAGAAGAACATATGATATTTTACAATACTCACGAAGCGATTGTTTCGCAGGAGGATTGGGACGCTGTTCAAAAAATCCGCGAGGGCAGACGCAGGAGAAATAAAACGGGTACGGTCAGCAAATTTTCGGGATTGATTTATTGCGCGGACTGTGGTGCAAGGCTTTATTATCACGGAAACCCCAACCCCAATAAATCACATTTTCAATGCGGTACATATGCTTACACGGCTACAAAAGGCGAGTGCTCATCGCATTACATCGGCGAAAAAGTAATTGAGCAAATTGTTCTTGCGGAGCTTAATAAAATTATTGCTGCGGCTGAAATTGATGTGAACGGATTATCCTCATCGCTTAATCAATATTGCAGTAATATTTCGCAAAAAGCGGTTTCTAAGCGGAAAAAGGAATTATCTGCGGCTCAAAAACGTTATGACGAGCTGGACAAGCTGTTTAATAAAATTTATGAAGATAATGCAAACGGCAAAATTTCCGATGAACGTTTTGAAAAAATGGCGAACGGATACGAAGCCGAGCAGGAAAATTTAAAACTTGCTATCGGCGAATTATCGTCCGAACTTTCCGAACAGCAGAAACAAAGTGATAACGGGAAACGTTTTTTGAATATTGTAAAGCAATATACTCAAATTACAGAACTTACAACGGAAATTCTGCACGAGTTTATCGACAAAATATTTGTGTACGCTCCCGACAAATCAAACGGTCGGCGTGTTGTGAGGGTGGATATTTACTACAATTTTGTCGGCACGATTGATACTTCAAGCCTTGCGGCTTAAATCCCAACAATTATTAAATCCGTCCCGAAGCCTTTTATTTCGGGCTTCGGGACGGTTATTTTGGTTGTATCTTTATGGTATGAACGTTAATACGTCATTTGTTTGAACTTCGCTAAAAACCGGAAAAGTTAGAAAAGCAATAAGGGTTTAGTATAAAAACAAAAATTCCCCGTATCGTAAGCGCGGCGCGTCCGATACGGGGATTTTTTTCTTCGGCTTTATTTAAGAGCGTCTTTCAGAGAGCGTACAAATTCTCCCGCCTTTTGGACGGAATTTCTTCCATGCTCGGCGACGATCTTGACGATCGCGCTGCCCACGATAACGCCGTCGCAGTAGCCCGCCATCTTCGCCGCCTGTTCGGGATTTGAAATTCCGAAGCCCACCATTGCGGGGACTTTGCAGCTTTTTTTGACTTCTCCGAAAAACTCGTCGAAATCGGTGGTGAACTTGCTTCTCGTGCCCGTAACGCCCGTGGAGGACACGCAGTAGAGAAATCCCCGCGCCTCGGAGGCTATGCTCTCGATCCTTTGGTGGGACGTGGGCGCAACAAGGCTTATGGGGATTATACCGTTTTCCTCCGCGAAAGAGCGTATCTCGTCCCGTTCCTCAAAGGGCAGGTCGGGGACGATAACGCCGTCGACGCCCTTTTCGCGGCAAAGCTTAAAGAATTTTTCCGTGCCGAAGCGGAAAATGGTGTTCACATACATCATAAGCAAGATCGGCTTGTCGGTTTTGCCGCGGAGATTTTCCACAGTCCCGAAAATTTTCATAAGGTTCGTTCCGTTTGAAAGGGAGCGCAGGCTTGCCGCCTGAATGACCTTTCCCTCGGCGACGGGATCGGAAAAGGGAACGCCTATCTCAACAACGTCCGCGCCGTTTTCAAACATTTCAAGGACGAGCTTTTCCGTGGTCTCAAGGTCGGGATCGCCCGCCGTCACAAAGGTTATCAGCGCCTTTTCGCCCTTGGCTTTAAGCTCCGCGAGAGCCGTTTCTATTCTGTTCATCTGTCCTGACCTCCTTAGGAATTTACCACGTCTTTGCCGCGGTAGCGCGCTATCGAGTAAACGTCCTTGTCGCCCCGTCCCGAAAGGTTGATGACCATTATCTGATCCCTGCCCATTGCGGGGGCGATCTTCATGGCAGCCGCAACGGCGTGAGCCGATTCGATCGCGGGGATAACTCCCTCGGTTCTCGAAAGATACTCAAAGGCGCAGACCGCCTCCTCGTCGGTTACGGGAACGTACTCCGCCCGTCCCTTTTGGTGGAGCATGGCGTGCTCCGGACCTATTCCGGGGTAATCAAGTCCCGCGGAAATGGAGTACACCGGATCTATCTGACCGTATTCGTTTTGCAGGAAAAGGGACTTCATTCCGTGGAAAATTCCCATAGTGCCCTTTGCGGCGGTGGCGGCGTGCTTGCCCGTCTCAACGCCCAGACCCGCGGCTTCCGCGCCCACGAGACGGACGTTTTCCTCGCCGATAAAGCCGTAGAACGCCCCCATGGCGTTAGAGCCGCCGCCCACGCAGGCGACGATACAGTCGGGGAGCTTGCCCTCTTTTTCCATAAGCTGGGAGCGTATTTCCTCGGAAATTATCTTCTGGAAATCCCGCACCATGGCAGGGTAGGGGTGAGGTCCCATAACCGAGCCTATGCAGTAAAAGGTGGTGGCAATATTTTCCGCCCAATCGCGCATAGCGGCGTTTATGGCGTCTTTCAGAGTGGACGTTCCCTCGCTCACGGAGGTGACCTCCGCGCCCATAAGCTCCATTCGGTAAACGTTCAGGGACTGACGTTCAACGTCCTCCGCGCCCATATAGACGCGGCATTCCAGACCGAAAAGCGCGCAGGCTGTGGCGGTTGCAACGCCGTGCTGACCCGCGCCCGTCTCGGCGATAATGCGGGTCTTGCCCATGCGCTTGGCAAGAAGTATCTGTCCCAGCACGTTGTTTATCTTGTGAGAGCCGGTGTGGTTCAGATCCTCCCGTTTAAGATATATCTTCGCTCCGCCCAGATCCTCGGTCATTTTTTCCGCGTAGTACAGCATGGACGGTCTGCCCGCGTAATCGCGGTAATAGCGTTTAAGCTCCGCGATAAAACCGGGATCGTTCCTGTACTTTTCGTAAGCCGCGTCAAGCTCGTTGACCGCGTTCATGACCGTTTCGGGAACGTACTGTCCGCCGAAATCGCCGAAGCGTCCTTTCTTTTGGTTCATCTCAGATTATCCTCCTTAAGAATGCGTATTATATTTTTCATTTTCCGCAGGTCCTTGAAGCCGTCCGTTTCGATGCCGCTGCTCAGGTCAACGCCGTAAGGCTTCACGTCCCCGATGATATCGGCGATGTTTTCGGCGGAAAGTCCCCCCGCTATAAGGAACGGCTTGGTGATCCTGGCGTTTTTCACGGTTTCCGCGTCGAGACGTTTTCCGGTGCCGCCGTAAGCGTTCTCGCTGTAGCTGTCGATAAGCAGCCTGCCGCAGGGCAGACGGTTCGCCTTTTCGATATCCTCGGGACATTTGGCGCGGACGGCTTTCCATATCTCGCCGGGAAAAATCCCGCGCAGCTCTTTTATATAGTTCCCGTCCTCGCCGCCGTGGAGCTGGATAACGTCCAGAGCTTCGTTGTAACCGCGGTGCAGAATATTTTCCAAAGGCTCGTTCACAAACACCCCGACCCGTTTCACGTCCCTGTCAAGATAGGTGTCCAGCTCGTAGAATGTGCCGAAGTCCACCGACCGCCCGAAGCCGTCCGACAGGATAAAGCCCGCGTAATCGGGGCGGCATTCGTTGACGTATTCCACGTCGATAACGCGGCGTATGCCGCAGAATTTTACATAGGTTTTCACAGCAGTTTCCTCAGTTCTTTCATGGACTTTTCCACGGCTGCCGCCAATGAGGCTGCCATGCTTCCGCTTCTCATCAGCGTTTCGCCTATGAGAACCGCGTCCGCGCCCAAGTCGGCGAGGAGCTTCATATCCTCAGCCGTGCTTATGCCGCTTTCCGAGACCAGTATCCCGCCCTCGGGGACAAGCTTCGCCAGCCGCCTTGTGTTTTCGAGAGACGTCTCAAAGGTTTTCAGATTGCGGTTGTTTATGCCGAATACCGTACAGCCCGCAGCTATGACCGCTTCAAGCTCCCTTTCGTCGTGGCTTTCGGCAAGAACGTCCATGCCGAGCTCCTCGGCGATAAGCCTGTACTCCTTAAGCTGTTCCTCGGAAAGTATCGCCGCTATCAGCAGAACCGCGTCCGCGCCCATAGCCTTTGCCTCGTAAATCTGATACGGGTCGATTATGAAATCCTTTCGTATCATGGGAATGCCTACCGTTTTGCGGACGGCTTTAAAGTATTCCGCCGAGCCTTTAAAATAGTATTCCTCCGTAAGGCAGGAGACCGCCGCCGCTCCCGCTTTTTGGTAAGCGGCAGCCTGCTCCGCGGGACGGAAATCCTCGCTTATTATCCCCTTTGAAGGGGACGCTTTTTTGACCTCCGCGATTACCGCAGGACGGGGCAGGGACTTTAACGCCGCCTTGAAGCTCCGTCCCGTCGGCTGCTTAGCCGCTTTTTCGGCAATGTCCCTCACCTCCGTAAGCGGAACGGCGGCAATTTCCCGCGAAAGCTGTTCCCTGCGCTTTTCGGTAATATCGTCAAGTATCATAAAATTTCCTTTCAAGAACCGTCAGGCTCTGTTGGTAAAATCTCTCATTTTCTCGAATTTGGAGTACGCCATGCCGCTGTCTATCGACCTGCGTGCCATTTCAATTCCCTCCTCGACGGAAGCCGCCGAGCCTGTGCAGTAGATGGCGCAGCCTGCATTCAGCAGAACGATGTCCCGCTTCGCGCCTTTTTCCTTGCCCGTGAGGATATCCAGAGTTATCTTGGCGTTTGCCTGCGGGTCTCCGCCCGTTATCTCCGACCTGGGAGCGATCCTCATGCCGTAGTCCTCGGGGTTGATCTCATACTTGATGAGCTTTCTGTCCCGAAGCTCGCAGACCGTCGTCACGCCGCATACCGTAACCTCGTCAAGTCCGTCGCCGTAAACGATCATCGCGCCCTTTACGCCCAAGTTCATCAGAACCTTCGCCATTATTTCAAGCAGGCGTTCGTCGTAAACGCCCAGCAGGATATAGTCCGAAAGGGCGGGATTTGCGAGAGGACCGAGAATGTTGAACACCGTCCGTATGCCCGTTTCGCGGCGGGCGGGAGCGACGAACCTCATCGCCTTGTGGAACGACTGTGCGAACAGAAACGCAATGCCCGCTTCTTTCATACAGGCGGAAGCTTTTGCGGGAGTAAGGTTCAGCTTTACGCCCAAAGCCTCGAGAACGTCCGCCGCGCCGCTTTTGCTGGAAACGCTTCTGTTTCCGTGTTTGGCGACGTTCAGCCCCGCTCCCGCGATAACGAATGAGGACGTTGTGGAAATGTTAAAGGTATTGGAAACGTCTCCGCCGGTGCCCACGATGTCCACCGCCGACTTCGCCGAGGGGACAACGCTCGCCTTGCGGCGCATTATCCTTGCAAAGCCCGTGATCTCTTCGATAGTCTCGCCGTTGCAGCGCATCGCGGTGAGCAGCGCGGCTATCTGTGCGTCGGTAGCTCCGTCGGACATAATGATGTTCATGGCGTTTTCGGCTTCTTCCTCCGTAAGGTGCTGACCGTCGGCGGCTTTGGCGATGTACTTTTTAAGAGCGGTTCTCTTTTCACGCGGCATGGAAATTACTTCCCTGTCGGCGTTCTGTATGCCCGCCACGTCGCACAGGAACGCGGAAATTATCCCCGCGCCGTGTTCGGTCAGAATGGATTCGGGGTGGAACTGCACGCCGTAGGTGGGGTGAGTTTTGTGTCTCAGAGCCATTATCTGACCGTCCCCGTCGGTGGCGGTAACTCTCAGACAGGCGGGCAGGGTGATCGAATCCGCGATCAGCGAGTGGTACCTTGCCGCGTTTATCTTTTCGGGAAGTCCCGCAAAAATCGGACAGTCCGTGTTCACGCTTATTTCCGTTCCCTTGCCGTGCATGGGGATTTTCGCGCGGACGATCTTTCCACCGAAAGCCTCGGCGACAGCCTGGTGTCCCAGACAGATGCCGAGAATGGGTATCTCGCCGCTGAACCTTTTAACGGCTTCCACGGAAATTCCCGCGTCCGCAGGATATCCGGGACCGGGGGAGACGATCAGCGCCTCCGGTTTCAGCTTTTCGATCTCCTCAACGGTTATCTCGTCGTTGCGGACGACCTTGATATCCGCGTAAAGAGCGCCTATAAGCTGGTAAAGATTGTAAGTAAAGCTGTCGTAATTATCTATCATCAGGATCATATCTGCCGCCTCCCATCAAAGCCGCGCCGCTTCGGCTATCGCGTTCACCACAGCCAAAGCCTTGTTCTTGGTTTCCTCGTATTCCTTTTCGGGAACGCTGTCATAGACTATTCCCGCGCCCGCCTGGACGTAAGCCTTTCCGTTGCGGAAGAGCACCGTCCTTATGGCGATGCAGGTGTCGATATTGCCGCTGAAAGCAAGGTATCCCACCGTTCCGCCGTAAAGACCGCGCTTCCTGTTTTCAAGCTCGTCGATTATCTCCATCGCCCTTACCTTGGGCGCACCCGAAAGAGTACCCGCGGGGAGCACCGACATCAGCGCGTCCAGAGCGGTCTTGCCGTCGGCAAGCTTTCCCTGAACGTCCGAAACCAGGTGCATTACTTTGGAGTAGCGTTCCACCCGCATAAAGTCGGTAACGTTCACAGTGCCGAAGCCGCAGACCTTGCCCACGTCGTTTCTGCCCAGATCCACAAGCATGGTATGCTCGGCGCGCTCCTTGGGGTCGTTCAGAAGCTGCCGCTCGAGAGCCTTGTCCTCGGCTTCGGTAACGCCTCTGCCCACGGTTCCCGCGATAGGCTTTGTGACAACCGCGCCGTCGGTAACGTTCACCAGCATTTCGGGAGAAGCTCCCGCAATGCAGTAGTCCTTGTGGTCGAAGTAATAAAGATAGGGCGAGGGATTTGTGGAACGCAGCATACGGTAAACGTCGAAGGGAGCGGGCGGGTCGTCTATCTCAAACCGCTGGGACAGCACCACCTGGCTGATGTCCCCGTCCAGAATGTGATTTTTGGCAGTCTCCACCATTCCGATAAATTCTTCCTTTGTGACATTGGAGACAACGCTGATCTCCTTTCCGTCTCCGTGGGAAACGGCTGTGGGCTTGCCCTCGGCGAGAAGCCTTCCTATCTCGATAGTCCTGCCGATGTATTCCTCGTACTTAGCGTCGATATCCTCTCCCGCGTTGATGTTGAGAATGATTATCGCCTTGTTGGTAAGATGGTCGTAAGCCACGATCTCGTCGTAGAGGAACATATTGGAATCGGGCATTTTCAAATCGTCCTCGGGAACGTTCACAAGCTTCTTCTCGAAACGTCTCACCGTGTCGTAGCCGAAATATCCTATCAAACCGCCCGTAAGCTTGGGTCTGTTAATGAAAACGGGGGAGGTGCGCTTTTCCAGAATACCGTTGAAAAGCTCGATGGGGTTTGGACATTTTTTTGTTTCGCACTCCGAACCGTTAATTATCTGCGCCTCGTCCCCGTAAATGCGGACTTCGGTTTTGGGGTCGATCCCTATGAACGAGTAGCGTCCCCACTGCTCGGTGTTGTCGACGCTTTCCAGAATAAAGCAGTTTTCGTACTTTTCCCTGAGTATGGAAAAAAGTCCCACGGGAGTGCAGTTGTCGATAAGCAGCTCGTAGAAAACGGGCACTGTCTTGTAGCTTGAAAGAAGTCTTTTGACTTCTTCTTTTGACGGATACAGCATAGTTTGATCTCCTTTCAAATAAAAAGAGGTTTAAAGTCCGCAGCCGAAATCTCGGCTGTCGGGACGATAAACCTCGTGGTGCCACCCAACCTTTACGGACGAAAAAAAGCGCCCGCCTCTTTTGGATACAAGCGAACGCGCAGTACTGCAATTCCGGTCAAGTACGCCGCATACGCATAAATACCCTATCCACTAACGCAGGAAACGCGGCGCGGACTACTGAGCCGGAACACGGCTGTTTGCCCTTGCTTCTCACAAATCCATTCACAGACGCCGTTATGACCCGACTCACACCGAACGCGGGCTCTCTGATTCATCGTCGCGTATGCTACTTACTTTTGCTCAACGAATTTACAATATTAAATTACAGTAACATTTTACGCCCTTAAAAGACATTTGTCAAGCGTATTTTTTATTTTTGTTGATTTTGCACAATCCAAGCTCCCGCGTTATGGGCATAATCACATTTTGTGACAAGTCCTGTAGCTGAAGCCCTCCTCGCGCTTGTATCTTTCTTTTTCCTCAAACATTTTCTTGTCCGCCGCAGAGACAGCCTGCTCCACGTTATCCAGCGCCGAAGCCTTGTCAAAGTAAACGCCCAGACTTACGCTTGTGGAATACGGCTTGTTAGCGGTATCGTTTATATTCCTGAGATGTTCCTGTATTTTCCCGCAGACGCTGTCGATTTCCTCCCGGGAGGAAATATCGCCCGTAACGATAAGGAACTCGTCTCCGCCGATCCTGTAGCAGAAATCCGCGCTGTAGGCGTGCCTGAAAGCGTCCGCCACGGATTTTATCGCGAAGTCGCCCTCGACGTGACCGAAAGTGTCGTTGACGTATTTCAGGTTATTCATATCGCCGAGGATAAGGGTAAAGAAGCCGTCCTTTTTCTTCGCATCGGACAGGCTTTGCCCGGCGTAGAGATTGAAGCCGTTTCTGTTATAAATGCCCGTGAGCAGGTCGGTAACGGCGTTGTCCTCCATTTTGCTGTACAGGTACTGGAGGTTTCTCTGCCGCCGCAGGCTCTCGAACGAGGCGCACACATAGCGCATCCATTTGCGGTAGGTGTGCGTATAGGAGACGGTTTCTCTGCCGAAAGAGATCGCAGAATAGCCGAAGCACCTGTCGTTGAAATGCAGCGGACCGAAATAAAACGCGGTCGGCGCGGGACGTCTTTCATAAAGCGCGGGGAGCATTTCCGAAAGGTCAAAGGAACGGTCAAGATCCACATAGTTGCTTCCCGCGTGCTTGTGCAGCGGAAGAAGCATCTTTTTTGTGTAGCCTTTTTTCAGGTAATCGGGATTTTGATCCGTCTCGCCGGGATTGTCCCAGTTATCGCATACGCACAGGTAGAAGTGGTCGAACTCGCCTATCTGGTGGGTGTACCAGCCGAGAGTGCCTATATATTTTTCGTAGTCCTTTTCGGATATGAGAGCTTCGAGCATAAAATTGTAGGTGGAATCGAAATCGCCGTAAAGGTCGCTGTCCCGCCAGCTTTTGCTTTTGACGCGCATTTTTTCGGCGATATTTACCGAGCAGCCGCAGCTTTTGGCGACGCTTATTTCCGCGCCGCACGGTTCGTCCTTGAACTTTGTGCCGCCGATAAGGCTGTGAATGAACCTTACCGCGCGTATGCCCGTGTTTCCGGCGGGAACGTCCGAGGAGGTTATGGCGGGGACGTAGTTTATGCCCGCCTCGATGGAGTCATAGCCCGTAACGGCGACGTCCTCGGGAACGCGCAGTCCGTGGGCTTTCAGAGCCTCGCATACGCTTATCGCCATGGTATCGTTTGCGCACGCGATAGCCTGCGGCATGGGACGTTCGTCGTCCAAAAGGGTCTGAACGACCTCCTCGCCCTTGTTGTACCAGAAATCGCCGTAAAACACGCGGCTTCTGTCAATGGGCAGACCGTGTTCTATCATCGCCTCGTAGTAGCCGGTGAGACGGTTTGTGGAATGGGGGTGTCCCTTGATACCGGTCATAAAGGCTATGTCGGTTAGCTTATGTACCTCGATCAGGTGGGATATCAGCATTTTGACGTTCTGAACGTCGTCGGTGAAAATGTTATTGAAGCCCTCCGTGGCAATGTCCACCGATACCACGGGTCTGCCGAATTTCTTTTTAATTTCCTTTTCGGTGCGTTCGGCAATGCCGCCGACCTGGAGCGTGTCGGGCACGAAAATAATGCCGTCGAGTACGGAGTAGTTTATCATTGAAAATATATTTGCGTCGCCCTCGTGCCAAGCGTCGGAAAGCTTATCTTTATTAAATGTGGAAAAGACGGCGACGTCGTAGTTAAGCTCAAACGCCTGTTTAAGGATACCCTCGAGAAGCTTTGACTGATAGGGGGCGTCGGACTGAGCGATTATAACGCCTAAAAGTTTTCTGAATTTACGCAAAACGATACCCTCCGAAAATATTATTCCGGCGTTTCAGCCTTAATAATATTTTAACATATTCCCGTGATTTTGTCATCATACAATTTTAAAAAATTGTACAAACTTTTCCCGAAATATTTATATATATTAAACAAATAAGGCGTTGAGTGGCAAATTATTTAACAGAACGGCAATAAAAAATTAATGATTGAACCTGCTCAAACGCATACCGTATCCGCGCCGTTCAAAGCAATTTCCCGTTATGAAGCTAATCCGCAATGGTTATGGGCATTGTTCTCAGCACCGAGCCGCTGTCCTTGCGGGAAATAACGATCTCCGCCTCGCCGGGCGCAGCCGAGGACAGCGAAAAGCTGCCGCTGAAAGACCCGCTGTTGCGGACGTTTTCGCAGTCCGCGGAGACTTCGTTTCCCGCGCTGTCCCGGAGCGTGAGCGTAAGGGTAACGGGCGGGGAAATGGCGTCAGTGCCCGCCGTGCAGGAAACGTGCAGGACGTCGCTTTTGGCGAACACAACGGTAAAATAGTCCTCCGTGGAAGTGTATCCGTCCGCGTACCAGCTTTCGGCTTCATACGGTTCTCCGTCCGCCGGTTCTTTGGCGGCAAGCGTTTCCGCTGCGGCTTTTTTCTTTTCGGAGCTGTCAAGATATGTGCTCAGCAGCGCGAACACTGACCGCGCCGAAGCGGGATCGGTTTCCGCCAGCGAGTTGCCCAGCGCGTACCTCGTCTCATACAGCAGAGCCTGCGAATCCTCGTATGAGCCCGTATTTCTGAACATTGCCGCCGCCGCAGGATAGTTTTCCTCTTCAAGGCACTTTTTGCCGTAGGCGTAGGCGGTCTCGGTGAACATCTCGCGCGAATCCAAGTAGTCCCCGAGAAAATAAAAGCCCCTGACGATCCAATCCGACGCGCCGTTTTTCTCATATTCGGACAGGCAGTATTCGTATGCGCATTTGTCCGCCTGCACCGGGGCGTCCCTGTATGCTCCGACATAGTAAAAATTTTCGGCGGCAGTCAGCAGATCGCCGCCGTTCCTTGCCTTGGATGCGCCCGTGTAGCGGTATTCAAGGGCGGCTTCCGTGTCGCCGTATTTTTCGGAAACCTCGGCAGCGGCGAAATAGTCCCCGTTTTCTGCAAGAGCCGCCGCTCTGCGCTTTGCGGCAAGTCTCGCAAGCTCGGGTTTTCCCGCGGCAGCGTAGACCGAAGCTGCCGACCGGAGATTTCCGCTGTCGGCGTAATCGTCCGCAAGCTTGAGCATGCATTCCGCTGCGCGGAGATTTGAGTCGGCATAGCCGTCGAGAGCCGTGAAAGCGTCCGCCGCCTCGGGGTAAAGTCCGTCCTCCATAAGTCCGGAGGCGACGCCGTACCGGCATCTGAGGACGTACTCCCTGCTGTCCTTGTAATCGCCCAGCTTGGCGAAAACCTCCTCGGCTTCTGCGTGGCTGCCTTCCGCGAAAAGCTTTTCCGCATTGGAGTAGTTTATTGCGGGCGCGGCGAGCCTTACTGCGATATAAGCCGCCGCGCAGACCGCGATAACACACAGCGAAGCCGCTGCGGCGGCAATGCGGGGTTTCAGCGGCTTACGGGGACGTACTGTTCCGTTTTTTTTCCTTTCGGAAAAAATTTCCTGAGATTTTACGATGAAAAATCCGTCCTTACTGTCAAACTTTCCCGCAAATTCGGAGCCGTTCCCGACGTTTTCCTTTCCGCAGTACGGGCAGAATTTGGCTGTATCTCTCATTTTTTGTCCGCAGTATCCGCAGCGCATCGGCTCACCTCCGAGAACAGACCTTCAAAAGATATTTTAAGTTTAACCCAATTCCCGTTGAAAGTCAAGACAATTTATTCCCCGATTATTATATTAGTTGTGAAAAAACGTTGACAAATTTATTTTTTTGGAGTATAATTATTACATATCATGCCGTATGTGCGGTTTTGGCGCGTTTTTAGGTTTAAAATAACGCAGATGCTTTAAAATAAAGGTGGAATTAATTAATGGGTATTTTCGACGGGCTTTTCGGCAGCTACAGCAAAAGGGAGCTTGCCAAGATCGAGCCTATCAAAAACAAAGTTCTCGAGCTTGACGACGAGTATTCGGCTATGTCCGAGGAAACTCTGAAATCACAGACGGGTATTCTCAGGGAGCGCCTTTCAAAGGGCGAGACCCTCGACGACGTGCTCCCCGAAGCGCTGGCTACCGTAAGGGAAGCCGCATGGAGAGTACTGGGCAAAAAGCCTTTCCCCGTGCAGATAATCGGCGCGATAGTCCTCCATCAGGGACGTATCGCCGAAATGAAAACGGGCGAGGGAAAAACTCTCGTAGCCTGCTGCGCGTCCTACCTCTGCGCTTTGGAGGGCAAGGGCGTTCATGTGGTTACGGTAAACGACTATCTGGCGAAGTTCCAGTCGGAGGAAATGGGCAAGGTCTACCGCTATCTGGGCATGACCATCGGCTGCATACTTCACGAGCTGAACAACGACCAGCGGCGGGCGGCGTACAGCTGCGACATTACCTACGGCACGAACAACGAGTTCGGCTTCGACTACCTGCGCGACAATATGGTCATCTATAAAAAGGAAAAGGTTCAGCGCGAACACCACTTCGCCATCGTGGACGAGGTGGACTCCATTCTCATAGACGAGGCAAGAACTCCGCTCATCATTTCGGGACGCGGCGATAAGTCCACGGAGCTGTACACCCTTGCGGACAAGTTCGCCAAGACCCTTAAACCGTATATAGTAGTCGAAATGGACAACAAGGTGGATCAGGAGGAAGCCTCCGAAAACTGCGACTACATCATCGACGAAAAGGCTAAGACCGCCACCATTACCCGTCAGGGCGTGAAAAAGGCGGAGAAGTACTTCAATGTGGTAAACCTTTTCGACGCGGACAACTCCACGCTACTGCACCATGTAAATCAGGCTCTCAAAGCAAACGGCGTTATGAAAAACGATATCGACTACGTTGTCAAGGACGGCGAGGTCATCATCGTCGACGAGTTTACGGGACGTCTCATGATGGGACGCCGTTTCAACGACGGTCTGCACCAGGCTATTGAAGCCAAGGAGGGCGTAAAGGTCGCTCACGAGTCGAAAACGCTGGCGAGCATTACGTTCCAGAACTATTTCCGTCTCTATAACAGGCTCTCCGGTATGACCGGTACGGCTATGACCGAGGAAGAGGAGTTCAAGGAAATCTACAAGCTGGACGTTATCGAGATACCCACGAACCGTCCCGTTCAGCGTATAGACAACCCGGACGTTGTGTTCAAAACCGAGCACGGCAAGTTCCTTGCGGCTATACGTCAGATCGAGGAGTGCCACGAAAAGGGTCAGCCCGTGCTTGTGGGTACTGTTTCTATCGAAAAATCGGAAGTTCTTTCCAAAATGCTGTCCAAAAAGGGCATAAAGCATAACGTCCTCAACGCGAAGCAGCACGAAAAGGAAGCCGAGATCGTCGCTCAGGCGGGCAAGTACGGAGCGGTCACCATCGCCACCAACATGGCGGGACGCGGTACCGACATCATTCTCGGCGGTAACGCCGAATTTATGGCGAAAGCCGAAATGAAAAAGCAGGGCATGGAGGACGAACTCATCAACGAAGCCATAAGCTACGCGGAAACGGACAACGGGGAAATTCTCGAAGCCCGCAAGGTCTACCGTGAGCTTTACGAGAAATACAACGCCGAGGTCAAGGAAAAAGCCGAAAAAGTCAAGGAAGCGGGCGGTCTGTTCATTTTGGGTACGGAGAGGCACGAGTCCCGCCGTATCGACAACCAGCTGCGCGGACGTTCGGGTCGTCAGGGAGACGTGGGCGAAAGCCGTTTCTTCCTGTCCCTGGAGGACGATCTGATGCGTCTTTTCGGCGGCGACAGGATCACGGGCATGATGGAAGTCCTCAAGGTTGAGGAGGATATGCCCATCGAAGCGAAAATGCTGACAAAGGTTATCGAGTCCTCACAGAAAAAGGTGGAGGGCAGAAACTTTGCGATACGTAAAAACGTGCTCAATTACGACGACGTTATGTCCGCCCAGAGACAGATCATCTACAGCCAGAGGGCGAAGGTGCTGGACGGCGAGGACATTCACGAGTACATCTTGAAGATGATACAGGATATGATTTCCGAGACGGTGGATCAGTACCTGCTTGACGACGGCGTTAAGGACGATTGGAATTTGGCGGGTCTGCGTGACAGATTTATGGGTCTGTTCACGGTGAACGAGGATTTCCGCTACACCACAGAGGAACTTGAAAATACTTCCAAGCAGGATATTGTCGACAAGCTTGTGGGCAGAGCCATGGACTTCTACAAGCAGAAAGAGGAAAAGATCGGCTCGGAGGTGCTCAGAGAGCTTGAACGCGTTATCCTGCTGAAAATCGTCGATATCAAGTGGATGGCTCACATCGACGATATGGAGGAGCTGAAACGTGGTATCGGTCTGCGCTCTTACGGTCAGAAAAATCCCGTTGTGGAGTACCGCTTCGAGGGCTTTGAAATGTTCGACGCTATGGTGGAATCCATTCGGGAGGAGACTATCCGTCTGCTGTTCACCATTCAGCTTAAACCCAATGAGCAGGCTCCTAAACGCGAGCAGGTAATGAAACCCGAGGACACGGGCGGAGACGGTACGGTGACAAATTCTCCCAGGAGAGTAAAGGGCAAGGTGGGCAGGAACGATCCCTGTCCCTGCGGCAGCGGCAAGAAGTACAAAAAGTGCTGCGGAATGGATCTTAAGTGACCGGGAGGAGAGTCCGAAAATGGCTGAAATAAAGGCTTTCAAGGGTATAAGGTACACCGAGGCGGCGGGAGAGCCGAACTCGCTGGTGTGTCCGCCTTACGATATAATTTCCGACAGTCAGCGGGAAAGCTATCTTGCTAAAAATCCCCGCAATGTTATAAGGCTGGAGCTTCCCGAGGGCGGCGGGGAACGTTACAAAAACGCGGGAGACGTCCTTGAACGCTGGCTTGACGGGAATATCCTTGCCCGCGATGAGGAGGACAGCCTGTACGTCTACGAAATGCTGTTCACCGCAAACGGCGCAAGGCGTTCGCTGAAAGGGTTCGTTTCCCTTGTAAGGCTGACGGATTTTGACCGGGGGATAGTTCTTCCCCACGAGGAGACGCTTTCAAAGGCTAAGCAGGACAGGTTCGACCTTATGAGCGAGACTTTCTGCAATTTCAGCATGATATATTCCCTCTACAGCGACGGGGACAATTCGGTCTGCGGTACGGTGGACGGCTGCTCGAAAGGCGCACCCGACGCGGAAGTCACGGACGGGGACGGAACCGTTCACAGAATGTGGAGAATTTCCGACAAGGAAATAATCGGGAAGCTTACGGCGGCTTTCGCCGATAAAAAGCTCTATATCGCCGACGGTCACCACCGCTACGAGACGGCTCTGAATTTCCACAAGAGCCTTTGCGCCGCGGGGAAAGCCGTTCCCGGCGACCAAAGCGGCTATGTGATGATGATGCTGGTCAATATGGAAAATCCCGGATTGGTGGTTTTCCCCACGCACAGGATAGTGCGGGGACTTGCCGGGTTTCATATTGATACCGTACTTGAGGAGTGCGGACATTACTTTGATATCGCACAGGCTCCCGACGAGGGACGTATGCAGGCGGCTCTCAACAAGGCTTACGACGAGGGCGGAAAAACCTTTGCTATGTACGCGGGCGCGGGAAAGTGCTACGTCATGACGCTGAAGGACGAAAACGCCGTTAAGAGGCTGCTTCCCGGTATGTCGGAGGCTTACTGCGGTCTGGACGTGACCGTTCTGCACAGCCTTGTGCTGGAAAGGATTTTCGGCGTCGACAAGGAAAATATGGCAAATCAGAAAAATCTGAGCTACACCCGTTCCCGCGAGGAGGCTCTTTGGGCGGTGGACATGGACGGCGCGGACTGCTCCTTTATCCTGAACCCCACCAAGGTTTCCGAGATAAGGGACGTGGCGGCGGCTTCGGAAAAAATGCCCCAAAAGTCCACATATTTCTACCCCAAGCTTATAACGGGGCTTGTCATGAATAAATTCGGCGATAGGTAAATATTATCTGAAAAGGAAGATTTTGTATGCTGGCTGACAAATGCAGAAAAGAACTTACGGAGCGGATACTGCCTTTCTGGAACAAGCTCCGCGACGACGAAAACGGCGGGTTTTACGGTTTTGTAGACAACGATCTGCAAGTGAACAAAACCGCCGACAAGGGCGTGATACTCACTTCGCGGATACTGTGGTTCTATTCCTCGTGCTACAGAACGCTGGGAGACGAGTACCTGCTGGATAACGCGAAGCACGCTTATGAGTTCCTGAAAAAATGCGTTGATACGGTCAACGGCGGCGTTTGGTGGATGATGACTTACGACGGCAAGCCCGCCGATACAATGAAGCATACCTACAATCAGGCGTTTGCCATATACGCGCTTTCAACATATTTCCTCGCTTCGGGGGACAAATCCGCTTTCGACCTTGCGACGGAGCTTTTCCGCACAGTGGAGGACAAGTGCAGGGACGACGTGGCTTACCTTGAAGCAATGTCCGAGGACTGGAAGATCATTCCCAATGACGCGCTTTCGGAAAACGGTCTTATGGCGGACAAAACCATGAACACCGTCCTGCACCTTATCGAAGCCTACACGGTGCTTCTGGAAGCCTGCGACGGCGGCGAGAGCGCACACATCGAGGAACGTCTGCTGTTCCTTTTGCAGATAACGGAGGACAAAATCTTCAACAGCGAGGGAAACCGTCTGCGGGTTTTCTTCGACCGCGAAATGAACGAGATAGGGGATATACATTCCTACGGTCACGATATCGAAGCCTCCTGGCTCATAGACAGAGCCTGCGAGGTCATCGGGGACAGACGTTTCATGGCGAAATGGCGGTTCATAAATCTGCGTATAGCGGAAAATATTTACAGTATCGCGTTTGAAAACGGAGCGGTCAACAACGAGCGCGAAAACGACAAGATCGACAAAAAGCGCATCTGGTGGGTACAGGCGGAAAGCGTGGTGGGCTTTGTGAACGCCTATCAGCAGGGCGGGGACAAAAAGTTTCTCGAAGCCGCCGATACGGTTTTCGATTGGATAGAAACAAAACAGACGGATAAGCGCGGCGGCTCCGAATGGTGGGGAGAGGTTGACTTTGACGGCAGTCCGATGCAGACGGTCAGCATGGTGAACCCGTGGAAATGTCCGTATCACAACGGAAGAATGTGCATTGAAATTATCAGCAGAAACGGCGGACTTTAATATAGGCTGCGGATTCTGACGGTATAGAAAGGATGTTTGCAATGGCTGTTGTTAATGTTATGGAGAGTATCGTAAGGGAGCGTCTGGAATTTCTTCTTCAAGGTCATGACTGCTGCAAGTGCGATAAGTGTATTGATGACATGATGGCGCTTTCTCTCAACGAACTCAGACCCAAGTATGTAAATTCCCACAAGGGCGAACTGTTCAGCAGGCTCGATACTACCAAATATCAGAATACGATAGATATTGACGTGGCAATAACAAAAGCCATTTCTATGGTAAGCTCCAAACCGCAGCACAAGTAAAAAGCCGTGCGCTGTTACTATGACAATGATTTCAAATAAGGGAAGCGGTATGCTGAAATACGTCCTCTAAGGCGGAAACAGCAAAATCGGCTTGCCTTTTTGGAGTTGTCCGCAGACAGACGTGCGGATTTTTTGTATATTCGCGAATTATCGGAAAAGGAGGACGTCCCGTGCAAAAGAACCTTGTTGAAAAGATCAAGGAATCTCTCGGAGCTGTGCTGCCCGTGGCGGCGGTGGTTTTTCTGCTGTCGGTAACGGTAGTCCCGCTGAGCGGCGAGATGTTCTTCTCTTTTTTTGTGGGGACGGTTTTCCTTATCGTCGGCATAGGAATGTTCACGCTGGGCGCGGATACGTCAATGATAATCATTGGGGAAAAAGTCGGCGCGCAGCTCACCAAATCCCGCAGCATTGCGTTTATCCTGCCGGTGTGCTTTCTGATAGGAGTGCTTGTCACCGTCGCCGAGCCTGATCTGAAAGTCCTTGCCGAGCAGACCCCCATTGTGGACGCGCAGATAATGATATGGGCGGTGGGCGTCGGCGTAGGACTTTTCCTTGTGCTCGCTTTCCTGCGCATCTTTATGCAGATTAGGATATCTGTGCTGTTTATCGTTTTTTACGCGCTGATATTTATTTTCGCCTGTTCGCCACTCATCGACACAAGCTTTATCCCTGCGGCTTTCGACTCGGGGGGAGTTACCACGGGTCCCATCACTGTGCCGTTTATAATGGCTCTCGGTCTGGGACTTTCCTCTATCCGCGGCGACAAGACTTCTGCGGAGGACAGCTTCGGTCTGGTGGCAATGTGCTCCATTGGTCCCATACTTACGGTGCTTATTCTGGGCGCGTTCAACAGCACGGAGACTGCCGAGCAGGTTCTTGCTCACCCGGCGGGTTACGATACAGTTTCGCAGGCTTTCGGCGAGTTCCTGCGGTCGTTTCCCCATTACATAAAGGACGTGGCTTCGGCGTTCGTGCCTACGGTGGCGTTTTTCCTGCTGTTCGACCTGTTTTTCCTCCGTCTCGATATTAAAACCGTGCTTAAAATTTTTGTGGGACTTGGCTTCACCTATGCGGGACTGGTGCTTTTCCTGACGGGGGCGAACGTGGGATTTATGCCCGTGGGTCAGCATATCGGGGAAAGTCTCGCGGGCGGAAAGATATCCTGGCTGCTTGTCCCGATAGGAATGCTGATAGGGTACTTTATCGTGTCCGCAGAGCCTGCGGTACACGTCCTCAAGCAGCAGGTGGAGACCATCACCGAGGGCGGCATATCGGGACGCTCGCTGGGAATAAGCCTTGCGCTGGGCGTTGCGGTCTCGGTGGGGATATCAATGCTTCGGGTGCTGACGGGAATATCCGTTTTATGGTTTCTTATCCCGGGATACGCTTTCGCGCTTATCATCAGCCTTTTCGTGCCGCCCATATTTACCTCTGTGGCGTTCGACGCGGGCGGCGTGGCTTCGGGACCTCTCACGGCGACGTTCCTGCTCCCCCTTGCAATGGGAGCTTGCTCGGTGCGTGGAGGGAACATTTCCACGGACGCGTTCGGAATAGTTGCTTTGGTCGCCATGACTCCGCTGCTGACTATCCAGATACTGGGACTTGTCAGCAGGTTCAGAACCAAGCCGCAGCCGCAGACTGCCGAAAGCGGACGGCTTTTCCCCATCGTGCTGGACGAAAGCTGCGACAGAGCGGTCTTTACGGATAATTTTGAGAGGAGCGTCGGAAAGTGAAGGCAATGTTTCTGATAGCGGACTACAGGCGCGCGCAGGACGTGCAGAATATCCTTTCGGCGGAGGAGCTGCCCTGCCGGTTTCTGCTCCATGGACACGGCTCGGCGGATTCGGCTATGCTGGACTATCTGGGGCTGGGCGACAACAAAAAGGTGATTGCGGCGGCGTTCGTCCCCAACGGACGGGTCATGGGACTTTACGACGCGTTCAATAAAAAGCTGTCCCTGAGCGAAGCGGGCAGGGGGATAGCTTTTACGGTACCCTTAAGCGGCGCGTCGGGGACGGCGTTTGCGGTAAACGGTACAAAACCCGAAACGGAGGTTGGGAGTGAGATGTCCGAGACTAAGTACGAGCTTATAATAACCATTGTGAACCGGGGCGGCTTCGAGGCGGTCAAGGAGGCTTCCAAAGCCGCGGGAGCGCGTGGAGGAACGCTTCTGCACGGTCTGGGACTGGGCGGCGAGGAAGCGGCGAAGTTCCTCGGGATATCCATTCAGCCGGAAAAGGACGTTGTGCTCATCGTCGTCGGCAAAGATGACAGGGAACGTGTCATGCAGAATATTCTGGACGCGGCGGGGATACTTACCGAAAACCGCGGAATATGCTTCTCTCTGCCCGTCGACAGCGCGCTGGGTCTTGCGGGAAGCAATGTCAGGATCGAGGACATTGTGAAGTAACCGCGCGGCAATTACGGTTCACGGAAAATTTTGCGGAAAAGCGGGAATTTTCCTAAAGTTTTTGATTTTTGTGCCGATATGTATTATATATGGCAAAGAGGGGATCTTTCAAATGGTAAGAAATGTAAGTTCAATACGCCAGCGTTTCAGTTCATTGGGCTTGTCCTCAAGATCGTCGCGCAAAATATGTTCGGCTATGCTGATGCGCTCAAAGTATCAAAAGTCCTCGGACAGCTCCGACAGCGAGAACGTCAGCGGAACATTCAAATCCGACCGCTTTTCAAGCTCGGTAAGCAATTCGCTGCTTACTCTCGGCTCTTCGGCAAGTCTCAGCGAGTGCCGCGTGAAAGCGGCTCAGTCTATGAACACTCTCGCCGGTACATGCGGTAATTTCGACGCGGCAATGAAGAAAAATCTTGCGGACGCGGGAGTTCCCGAAAGCGTGGAGTTTGAGTTCGATTACGACCTGAACAGCGGAAAGACCGCGCTCACGGGTATTTCCGACGAAAGCTTTGCGGACGGGGTTAAGTCGGCTTTGGACAAAACCCTGAAGAAGGTCAGTCTCGATGTTGTGGCGAAGGGCTCGAATATATTGAACGGAAAAATGACCGCAGCGTACTATCCTGCGGTGGCGGAGGCTTTGGAGAAAAGCTTCGGACAGGATATAGCCGACCTTTCCACGGACAGCAAGGGAAATATCATCGGCATGAACAGAAAGCTGAGAGCCGCAGTGAACTACGAGCTGCTTGACAGCGGCTTTGACGCGCGGAGCAGATACGGTTTTCCCGCAAAGGAGCTTGCCTCCGTTGTTAAGAGTATTGTTTCGGATAAATCGGCTTCGGGCGGCGTTTCGCATATGAGCTTTTCGGGAGGAAGTCTCAAAACCTCCGACGGAGATATCTCCGTAAGTAAAAACTGCCGGCAGCTGTCCTTGAAAAAGACGAACGTCATTCTCAGAGCGGCAGCGGCGGGCGACCCAAGCTCCATGGAACTGTGGGCGGGAAACGGGGATTTGTTCCGTTGAAAACCGATAGGCAAAACAGCGGGAGAACGCGGACTGTGCGCGGTCTCCCGCTTTAAATTTTTTTGAGGAACAATTTCGTTAAACGTTTGACATTCCGTAAAATTTGTGATATACTTATAACTGCGAGTAAGCTATGCGGTTGAACACGTTACGCGCAATGTGCGTTCGCGTTAGGAAAGTCCGGGCATCACAGAGCAGGGCAGCTGCTAACGGCAGCCGAGGGCGACCTTAGGGAAAGTGCAACAGAGATATACCGCCGGTATTTACCATTTACCGGCAAGGGTGGAAAGGCGAGGTAAGAGCTCACCGGAGCGCGGGAGACTGCGCTGCCATGTAAACCCTGTCCGATGCAACGTCATTTTGGAACAATGCGTTATTGTCTGCTCGGCAGACGCATTGCAACGACGGCTTGAGCGTTTCGGCGACGATTCGCCCAGATAGATTTCCGCACACGACAAAACCCGGCTTATCGGCTTAGTCGCAGCCGCGGCAGGCAGCGGTTCGTTTCCGTACGGGAGCGATATCCGCGCCCTAAACGCGGAGCTGTCAAAATCAATGGCGGGGGATTTTTTTCTTCCGCCTGTTTTTTTCGTGGAAAGCTTCCAATCGGACTGCGGATAAAATCGGTCCGTAATGTGACGATTTTCTGAAAATCGACAAAATGCTTTGACAAAAAAACAGATGTGTGGTATAATAAAATGTAGTTATGTTTATACTCGGATATATTTTCAAAGAACGGAGCGAACGCGGTTCGCTCCCAAACAGAGGATAGAATATTTGCGTTTTTGAAAGGCGGCTGTGCTTTGATAAAGATCCTTTCCGAAAACTTGAAGCTGATACTGATCGGCGTTATAAGCATACTTATGGTCATTGCGGGCGCTATCGTCCTGAGCCTGTACTTCGGCGGAGACGTGGCAAGACGGCTCGTCATCACGGATATCAGCGGTACGGCTCATATTTCCCGCGACGGCAAGCGTATCAACGCGGGCAAGCAAACCGTCCTGCAAAGCGGCGACGTGATCACAACCTCAGAGGAAAGCTTCCTGCGGATAAGCGTTGACAGGGATAAGTTTGTGTGGGTGGAACCCGATTCCAATGTGTACATATATTTCACCGATGTGGACTCAAAGGGCGATATTTCGGTAAATCTTACCAAGGGGGCGGTCATTTGCCGCCTTAACAACAAGTTGAGAAAGAACGCCACTTTCGCTCTCAAGACCCCGAACAGCTCTGTCTCCGTCAGGGGAACGGTTTTTCGCGCGGAGTTTGACTATGTGAAAGAATATATGGGCTATAAGGACGTTATGATAACGCAGGTTCAGAATTTCGACGGCACAGTCGCTTTGCAGCTCTATGACGCCGACAAGCAGCCTTACGATATGCCCATGATACTTATTGAGCGTACCGCAGCGCAGATGCTTACCTCCGAGGAGGTCTGCAAGTACGGCTACCTCAATTACAGCTTTGATCTGCTCACTCTCAACGACGCTGCGCTGGGCGAGCTTATAAGGTCGTCCGCCGAAAAGGAAATGGCGTTTACCCCCGAGGAGCTTAACCGGGCTTACAAGATCGTCAGGGACGAGCGCCTGAAGCAGGAGACCGCAACGGAATCTGTTTCCGATACGCCGGAAACTACTGTTACGACCGTTCCGACGACAACGGAAACTACGACCGTAACAACCTCCCCGCCGGCGGAGACCGAGGATACAACGTCCTACGGAACTCTTGCCACAACTCTGCAAACCCATTCTTATACCACTTATTCCGGTGTAAAATGGTGGGAGCTTACGGGAAATACCAATACCGGCACGGACGATTACGAGGATTGGTTCCCCGAAACGAACGACGACTTCGGCGAGGAGGAAATCACAGTCACGGCGGGAACATCCGCCAATGCGGAAACTTCTGCGGCAGGAAATTAATTGAAAGGAGAATGTCCGGTCACAGTCCGGATACGTCATACATTTATGAAGGATTTTATCAGGAACTTTAAAATACCGCTTATTCTCGGAGGCTGCGCGCTTATCGCGGTAGCTGTCACGCTTATTGTCGTTACCGGCGGGGGAGGATCGTCCTACGGACTGTACATATCCTCGGCAAGCGGTAGCGTAAGCGTGACAAATTCCGATACCGTCACAAGTACGGCAAGCGGCGATATACTGAAAAGCGGAGATATCATCACCCTCGGCGCGGATTCCTCATGCGTGCTTGCCTATAAGGGAAAGAAAAATTCCGAGAAAAACTATATCGTTCTCGGTTCGGATTCGCAGGCAGTGGTTTCGGGTGAGTTCAACGGCAAAGAAAACAGCGAGCTTTTCCTCAGAAGCGGTTCGGTCATATGCAATTTTGCGGACGAGGATCACAGTTCCGTGATCGTCAGAACCGCCGATTCCATGATAACAACGGCTGAAAGCGTATCGAAGATATCCTACAGCACAAACGAGTTTATGTCCTACACGGATCTCTATACGTTCATGGGCGACAGCAGTATCCAGCTTTACGATCCTTTGGGAGAGCCCGTAAATAACGCGGAGCTTCAGATAGAGAAAAAATGGGGACGCGTTGTTTCCGAGGACGGTCCTTCCTTTGAGGCTCTTAATCTTGATTTCGATCTGGAGGAACTTTCCGCTTCCGATCTGAAAAACCTTATTACCATAGCCGCCATTGTGGGCGAGGATTTCCCCTACAGTCCGGAGGAGCTTAAAGCCGCCTATGACAAAAAATCGGACGGTACCGACAGCGGGGAGCTTCCTCCCGTTGAGGAGCAGCAGCCGACGGAGACCGTCACCGACAGCTCCGATATTGTGCAGACCGCCGAGCCGATAGTCACAACAACAGCTCCCGCGCCGACGGAAACCACTTTGCCCGGTTATACCACAGCCGCTCCCGTTGTAATAACCACAACCGCACCTGTTACAACCACTGCGGCAGCTCCCGCTGTCGAGCCTGCGCCTGCGGAGACTTCCGGCAGCGAAGCGGGGACTTACCATACAGTCACCGTAATAGTTGACGGAGAAGAAACTATCCAGGAAATAATTCACGGCGGAAATGCCGTTAAGCCCGAAGATCCGAACATTGAGGGTCTGGAATTTATCGGCTGGGACGGTTCTTTTGAAAACATTACCGAGGACAGGGTCATCACGGCGCAGTTCAACGAGTTTGCGTCCTCTCCCTCGTCAAATATGCACACAGTCACCGTGGTTATAGGAAACCGCTCCAATACAATCGAGGTCGAGCATGGAAAGTCAGCCAATCTTCCCGCGACGGTAAACGTTGAGGGCTACATTTTCAAGGGCTGGGACAAGGATTTCACCAATATTACCGAAGACATTGTTATATCGGCAATTCTCGAAAAGGCTTCGACACATACAGTCACGTTTATTGTCGGCAGCGAAAGCTACCCTATACAGGTAGAGCATGGGGGAGCTGCTGTTCCGCCCTATATACCCAATGCGGACAGCGACGGAAACCGCTTTGTCGGCTGGGATAAGGAGCTTAACAATATTATTATGGACACCACCATTACGGCTGTGTTTGCAACAGGCGATTACCATACGGTCATCTTTGTTATTGACGGTCAGTTCTATACCGTCAAGGTTGCCGACGGCGAAACCGCCGAGCCTCCCTTCTGGCCTATTACCGACAGCAACGGAAACCGTTTCCTCGGCTGGGACAAGAACCTTGATAACATCAAGGACGATATAACCATTACCGCCTATTACGGGTAACAAAAAACAATACAAAGAGGATAGAACAAGTCGTTCTATCCTCTTTGTTTATGTATTGATGAGCATATCAAATGTGTAATAAGCAAGTTTTTTTTCTACTTCCGCAGATATCTCGCCGTATACCTTTTGGAAACTGCATATTCCCGACATTCCGCGGCTGCATTCGTGTTCGTCGGTAAGGCATCTGCTCAGACAGTATTTTCCCTCGACCGTTTCAATAACGTCCTTCAGTGAGATATCCGCCGGCTTCTTCGCAAGCTCGTAGCCTCCTTGAGCGCCCTTAAAGGACTTGACGATCCCGCTTGCCACAAGCTTGCGCAGGATCTTCAGCGAAAATCTCAGCGAGACGCAGGTTTTTTCGGAAATTGCTTTTGCGTCCATACGCCGTCCCGTTTCGGCAAGACAGCCGACAATTCTTACGGCGTAATCGGACTCTAAGGTGATCTGCATAAAATTGACATTTCAGCCGCGCCTGACCGCGGCGAAAATACTCCTTTCCGTGTGGATTAAACTTAATCGAGGAAGTCCTTGACCTTTTTGCTTCTGCTGGGATGTCTAAGCTTTCTGAGAGCTTTTGCTTCGATCTGGCGGATACGTTCGCGGGTAACGTTAAACTCCTTGCCGACTTCCTCCAAAGTGCGGCTTCTGCCGTCCTCCAGACCGAAGCGCAGTCTGAGGACTTTTTCCTCCCGTTCGGTAAGCGTGGAAAGCACCTCGCCCAGCTGCTCCTTCAGCAGGATAAGCGAAGCGGCTTCCGCAGGAGCGGGCGCGTCGTCGTCGGGAATGAAGTCACCCAAATGGCTGTCCTCCTCCTCGCCGATAGGCGTTTCAAGGGATACGGGATCCTGCGCAATGCGCATTATCTCGCGGACGCGTTCCACGGGCATTTCCGTGAACTCGGCGATCTCCTCGGGGGAAGGGTCGTGACCGTTCTGGTGCAGAAGCTGACTGGAAGCCTTTTTAACCTTGGTAATAGTTTCCACCATATGCACGGGAATGCGTATCGTCCTTGCCTGATCGGCGATCGCCCTTGTGATAGCCTGTCTTATCCACCATGTGGCGTATGTGGAAAACTTGAAGCCTTTGGTGTGGTCGAACTTTTCCACCGCCTTGATAAGACCTAAATTGCCCTCCTGAATAAGGTCGAGGAACTGCATACCCCGTCCCACATAGCGTTTGGCGATTGATACCACTAAACGGAGGTTAGCCTCGGCAAGGCGTTTTCTCGCCTTTATATCGCCCTGAGCCATACGCTCCGCAAGCTCGATCTCCTCCTCGGCTGTGAGCAGGGGAACCCGTCCTATTTCTTTAAGGTAAATTTTAACAGGGTCGTCTATGGCGATGCCCTCCGTGGAGAGGGAAAGCTCCAGATCGTCAGCCGTGGCGTCCAGAGGAATGGACAGGTCGCTGTCTATGCTGAAATCCTCGATTACCTCGATGTTGAGATTTGAGCAGTTGTCGTAAAACGCCTCCATCTGGTCAACGTCGTACTCCAGCTCTTCCAGCACGTCCGTTATCTCCTTTGCGGACAGCTTGCCGTTTGCTTTGCCCTGTTCCATAAGGCTTTCGATAGTCCGTTTATTGCTTGACATAAGGGTCATCCTTTCTACTTCTTGCTTTTAAGGTTCTGAATATATTTTAAAAAATCGTCGTTTGACATATTCTTAACGTCCGCCGAATTGTCGGCTGAATTTGTAAGAATGTTAATAAAATCATCAACGGCAGTTTTATTAATGTTTACATCTTTGCTATTGACTTCAATCTCGGTTATTTTACCCATTTCATCGGCGCTAAATTCACTTTGCAGCGAAAGAATATCCGAAAACTCCGAATTTTTTATTTTTTCGAGCATGACGGCGTAGACTTTTTTGTTGAAATCCGTCGCAAACTGTTCCGGAGCGATTCGTGAAGAAATATCGTCCGCCTCGTCGGGATTTGCCGCCAGATAGGAAATTATGCCGATCTCCGCCTTGTATTCCTTCGGCTTGCGGTAGGAATCGGGATTGCTCCTCATCTGTTTTTGGAAAGTCCGTATCTCCGTCCATTCCTTGTTTTTGGATTGATTTATCCTTTTTTTGACGACGCCGTTTATCTGCTGGACGATCATTTCCTTGTTGACCCTGTTCGCCTCCGCAAGCCTGCCCGCGTAGACCTCCCGCTCGATGGGGGAAGTAACGTCCGCCAAAACGTTTACGCACCGTTTCAAGTACTCGATCCTGCCCTCGTCCGTGTTTGCGTCAAGTCCTGCGCGGCACTTTTCAAGCTCGAATTCTATCGCGCCGCCCGACTTGTCCAGAAGCTGCTTGAACCGCAGTGCGCCGAATTTTTTTATGTACTCGTCCGGGTCTTTCGCTCCCTCCATACGGATAATTTTGGTGCGCAGTCCCACCTCGGAAAGAAGATTTATCGCCTTGTGAGTGGCGTTCTGTCCCGCACCGTCCGAGTCGTAAGCGATGATTATTTCCTCCGCGTACTGGGACATGAGCCGCGCCTGTTCCTGAGTGAGAGCCGTACCCAAGGTCGCCACCACGTTTTCAAATCCCGCCTGATTAATGGCGATAACGTCCATGTACCCCTCCGCAAGGATAAGCCATTTCTCCTCGGACTTTTTTGCAAAGTTCAGCGAGAAAAGGTTGCGGCTTTTCTTGAATACGGGCGTGTCCGAGCTGTTCAGATATTTGGGACCGTCCCCGTCGACAGTCCGTCCTCCGAAAGCGACGACGTTGCCGCGCAGGTCGATTATGGGGAACATGACCCGATCCCGGAAAATATCGAAAACGCCGCCGTTTTTGCCCCGTCCGCAGAGAAAAGCGGAAATAATTTCCTCGTCGCCGAAGCCTTTGGAGCGCAGGTGATTTGCCAGCCCGTACCAGCTGTTCGGAGCATATCCCAATCCGTATTTGGTGATCGTCGCCGCCGAGAGCTGCCGTTCGGCGAAATAACGTCTCCCCTTTTCCCCGTCGGGAGAACGGGTAAGCGTGTCGAAAAAATATCTTGCGGCAGTGCGGTTGATCTCCAGTATGCGGGTTTTTATGCGGGAGCTTTCGTTGTTTTTCGCGTCCTCGGGCATAGCCATTCCCGCCCGTTCGGCAAGGAACTTGATCGCCTCAACATAGCCGAGGTTTTCGATTTTCATTATAAAGGTGATAACGTCCCCGCCCGCGCCGCAGCCGAAGCAGTAGAAGCTGTTGTTGTCAAGATAAAGGGTGCAGGACGGCGATTTCTCCGAGTGAAAGGGGCAAAGGCACACGCAGCCCCTGCCGCGCCGTATCAGGCTGACATATGAGGACATCACGCTGTCGATGGGATTATTTTGTTTAAGCTCCTGAATGAACAGTTCGGGGAACGCCATTATTTTTTCCAGCCTTTCGGTATGAACAGTTCGTTATAGAGGTTTACCGAATAAACGTCGGTCATGCCCGCGATATAGTCGCAGACGGCTCTGTCTTTGTCAAATTTTGCCATGATTTTTTTATATTCGTCGGGCAGCTTGTCGGGATTTCTCAGGAAGTACATATAGAGCCGCTCGATCATGGCTTTTGCTTTGGTTTCCTCGGCTTTTGCCGCGGAATTTTTGTATATGTTCGTGAACAGAAACGACCTCAGCTCGTCGTGAGCTTTTTTCACCTCGTCGCTCATACGGATATCAGCCACACCGTTTTCGATTATGGACGTTATCAGCGTGGTGATACGTTGACTTTTGCTGCTGCCGAGAATATCGGTTGCGGACTTGGGCAAATCCTCCTCGCGGAGCATTCCCGCCCGTATAGAATCGTCGATGTCATGGTTGATGTAGGCGATCTTGTCCGCAAGACGGACGATATAACCCTCTTTTGTGACCGCCACTTTGTTTGTGTGGCAGGCGATGCCGTTCTTGACCTCGTATGTAAGATTAAGTCCCTCGCCGTCCTTTTCGATATAGTCCACCACGCGGACGCTTTGCAGATAATGCTTGAAGCCGTAGGGACATATTTCGTTGAGGATATCCTCGCCGGAGTGCCCGAAAGGGGTGTGTCCCAGGTCGTGTCCGAGAGCGATGGCTTCGGTCAGATCCTCGTTGAGCCTGAACGCCCTTGCGACAGTCCTCGCGATCTGGGACACCTCAAGGGTGTGAGTAAGGCGGGTTCTGTAGTGGTCGCCGACGGGGGAGAGGAAAACCTGGGTTTTTTGCTTCAGCCGTCTGAACGAATTGCAGTGAAGTATCCTGTCCCTGTCCCGCTGAAACTCTGTCCTGATCGGGCATTTCGGCTCGCTGCGGACGCGTCTGCCCGTCCCCTTTGAAGTGCAGGCGTCCTCGCACAGTATGCCAAGCTCCGTTATCTCCGTTTGTTCGCGTATTGTCATATTGACGCCTCCTTACCGGTCTGCGCATTGCGCATAGATTTGATATCTACTTATATATACAATTTTCGTGGAAAATAAACCTCTTTTTGACGTGAAGTTTGTAGCAATTCACAAAATATTAAGCGAAATTGTCATAATATTCGTCGCCTTGCACTATAGAAATTTTCCCGTTGGCAACATCTGTAAGCTTTTCGATAAGCGGTGACAGCATATCCTTTTTTACAAGCATTTTTACCGTAACATTTTCGGCGTAATCCGTGTCCAGAAGCTTTACCTCAAACTCGGGAAGCGCATAGGCGATCTTGCCGTACAGATTGTAGTCCGCTGTGACCGTTACGGGGCGGCAAAGGCACATAACAAGCTTTTCCGCAGCGTCAACGGCAATTTTCGCGCTGTGGGAATACGCCCGCACAAGACCTCCGCCGCCGAGAAGTATTCCTCCGAAGTACCTTGTTACCACGCAGCACACATCGGTCAGCCCCTCCTTGCGGAGCACCTCAAGCACCGGAACTCCCGCCGTACCCTGCGGTTCGCCGTCGTCGGAATATCTGGAAGTATTTCCCTCGCGGAGAATGTACGCGTACACATTGTGTCTGGCTTTCCTGTGGGACGCGCGTATCTCGTTGATGAAGCTCACCGCTTCCTCCTCGGTTTCCGCGTGCCTGACGTATCCGATAAATTCGGATTTTTTTTCAATAAAAGAAGCCTCCGCCGAACCTTTGACGGTAGAATAGTCGCCGCTCATCAGTACCGTTCCTTTCATTTACAGAAAAACAAGCCTGCGTAAAAGCTTACGCAGGCTTGCGGGATCACTTATCCATACCGAAACGCTTTTTGAAACGGTCAACACGTCCGCCGGTGTCAACAAGCTTCTGCTTGCCTGTGTAGAACGGGTGACACTTGGAACAAATCTCGACCCTGATGTTCTCCTTTGTGGAACGGGTCTTGATAACGTTGCCGCAAGCGCAGGTGATAGTAGTCTCCTTGTAGTCGGGATGAATACCCTGCTTCATGGTCAGCACCTCATTTCTTTCCAATTTAGTTATGATCGCATAGCAGCCCATCACAACATACCGGACAGTAGTGCTACCTAATCACTTACGGTAATGAATTATACCACAAAAAACGTCTTATGTCAAGAACTTTTTGTTAAGAAAGTATGATAACGAAGTTACCGCCCTTGTCCACGTCGCCGAAAGTACACTTACCTGTGCTCTGAACCTTAGCTGTGGAGACGAGGGAAAGGGTTTCTCTCGAAGAATTGTAGCGGTAAAGCTTAGCTGTGCAGCCTGCGCGCTTGGTGGCAAACTTAACTGTAACGTCCGCGTCGGTGCCGAACGAGCCGCCGCTGATAGTGATCTGAGCGTTGCTTACGGCGTTGTTCTTCTTGTAAGCCGCCTTGATGAGCTTGGTGGGGATCATCTTGGTGTTGTAGGTTGTGTCAATATCAATGGAAGAAGCCGAGGAGATATCTTTGCCGTTGATAGTGAATGTAACGCCGTTCTTGAGAACGAACTTAGCGGTAATATTCTTGCCCTTCAGAGCAGTGGTTACGGAAGAGGGGATAGTTGTTTCGTTGTTCATGCTAACGCTTACGCTTGAGCCGCTCTTGAGAGAGGAAAGATACTTGGAAACAGCTGTCCAGCCCTTTCTGTTGCCTACGGAAGCCGTGGTTGTGTCGCTCGAGGAGCTTGTTGTGTCATCGGTCTTGGCGGTACGGTTGCGGAGCCAGTAATAGTAGTAGGGATCTCCGTAGTAGTAACCGTCGTCATAGTAATAGTCGCTGCTGTAGTAGCTGAAAGTGTAAACATTGGAAGCGCTGTTTCTTGAAGCGCTGAGAGCGTCGGCATATGTTGTGTAGTACTTGCCGGTAACCTTGCTGAAGTAGTTTGTCTGAGGTCTGCTGTAGTCGTAGATTTTTGTGATGAGGTTATAGTTGTTGCCTGCCGCGGAAAGCGCAGAGCTGAGAGTAGGATAGTATACGCCGCCTACCTGGTATACGTCGTATGTATCGTAGTTGCTGGGCTTGGTGTTGTAGTAATAGTCATAGTTGCTGGAGTAGCCCAGAATCTGAACGCAGTTTGAACCTGCGGGAGCGTCGGCAATGAATGAACCTGTATCAAGGTCAAAGTAAACGACATTTGTAGCCGAGCTGTTCAGAACAGCCTGATATGTAAGCTGTTCGGGCTTGGTGTATGTATTGGCAAGCGTAGTGCCGGCTGCGTACAGGCTGGAAAGATTGGGGTAGTATTTGCCGTTCGATCCGTAATAGATATTGTTTGTGCTTGAAGCGTACTGGTAGCTGTAGCCGTAGCTGGGAGTTGTACTCTGACCCACAGTTGTGGTTGTCAGAGCGGTAGCGCCGGCGGTGCTTGTTGTGGAGATCACGCCGTCCTTAACGTAAACGCTTGATCCGTATCCGAAAGCGGAGGTAACGTTTACGGTAGTGAAGCTTGAGCCCTGGGGTATGCTGCTCTGGTTGATATAGTATTTGGTGGTTGTGGTCGGACGAATGGGAACTCCGTTGGCGTCGGTTCCGCCGCCTGTGGTTGTGGTTACCTGATAAACGGTACCGTTAATTCTGCCATTGGTATCGTATCCGATATCGGCGCTTGCGGTGATGCCCATGGCGGAAACGGCGGTCATAGCTGCCAGACTTGCCGCGGCAACTCTTCCTAAGGTTTTCTTTTTCATTTTAAAATCTCCTTTGCAAATTGGTTTTCATGCCTTTTTAAGGCAGTTACTGCGAAAAATAAATTTTGCTTACTTACAAGTATACAATATTTTTTCTGTTTTGGCAATAGCTTTTTCAACGAAAAATATTACAATTTTATGACGAAATGCGAAAAAACAATGTCAAAAGGTTACAAATGAAAGAAATATTGTAATTAAGTTACAAATGCTGTAAATTATTTCTGCATCTCGATCTTTGCGGTGAAATCCTCGGCGCAGGGACGGATCGTCCTTGAAGCGAGACCGTAGAGATTGGTCGCCCTATTGGATATATCCGCAAATCTGCTTATGGGAGGACGTTTCAGCTCGATAATGTCTTTAAGCGACGTATCGAAGGGGATAGCCAGCTTGTTGTCCTCTGATTTTTCCTTGGCGGCTTTCAGTATCTCGCTTCCCCTTTCGTTGAACGCGAGTATCCTGCCGTAGGGCGGCATTATCATAAGGTCGGAGGCTTTCGTTCCTATATAGAGGTTGAGCAGCACTCTCCTGATTTTCGACAGTGTATACCTTTTGGTGCGGGCGATCTCTAAAAATTCGTCCAGCGATTTCGCGTCAATTCCCGCGCGGAAGATAAAGTTCGCCAGAGACGGGTCTACGTCGGGACATTCCGCGATGGCGGGAGGTATCATCGAGCGCAGCACATAGAGCAGCTCTCTTTCCAGATTGTCAAAATATGCCAGCAGCTCTTTTTCCTCGTACTCTTTTGCAAGCTCGGCGGTCTCTTTCGGAACATAGGGACTGATATCCTCGCCGTCCTCTATCATGCTGCGGATAAGGCTTGCGCTCGCAATGCCCTCCGACGGGTCGGGACTGTCGTGCTCCGCGCCCTTGCGCTTTACGGTAAAGGTCTCGAACTCCAGATTAAGCAGCTTTATCGCTTTAAGGTACTCCACCGCAAGGGTGTTGTTGGGAGAATCGAACACCGAAGCTATTATGGGACCGTACTCCAGCGCGATAGCCTGCTGTATCGCCTGCGGGAAAGACATTCCCTGCTCCACCAGCGGCTTTATCTTTTCGGGCTTTGAAGCGTTTATGGACGCCATTGCCGCGTTTTTGAGCAGTTCCATGTCTCCGCATTCGCTGCCGAAAGAAATGCCGTCCACGCAGCCCAGCGCACCGAGCATCATCACGCCCGCCCGGGCGAAGAAATTCGCGCTCGACAGGGAGTAGACCACGGGCATTTCCACAACAAGGTCGGCGCCGTTGCTGACGGCGGTCTTTGCCCTTGCGAATTTATCGAACATGGCGACGTCGCCCCTCTGGACGTAGTTGCCGCTCATAACGGCGACGATATGGGTCGCGCCCTGCTTCCTTGTTTCCTCGATCTGGTAAATGTGACCGTTGTGGAACGGGTTGTATTCACAGATAATTCCGTATGTTTTCATTTGTTTAAATTCCTCCGCTTTTCAAAATGCAACAGTTCTTTTATTATACCATATTTATTTCCGTTTGGCAAGCGTTTTATTTCCAAAGGAGCAAAAACAATTGCCGCGTCTGCCGCGATGTACAAAAAATTGCCGAAAAATACAATTTCCCCTTGATTTTTATTGTGAAAAGTGATATAATATTTTCGGAAATTTTTAATATAAAAAGAAAGGTCTGGATAATTATGTTAATTCTTGTAGTAAACGCGGGCAGCTCCTCACTTAAATATCAGCTGCTGAACATGGACGACGAGAGCGTTATCGCCAAGGGAAACTGCGACAGGATCGGCATCGGCGGTCATATCGCCCACAAAACCCACGACGGCAGAACCGTTGACATGGACTGCGATTTCCCCACCCACACCGAGGCTTTCGAGAAGCTTGTGGAAGTCCTCACGACCGGCGAAGCTTCCGTTATCAAGTCAATGGACGAGATCTCCGCTGTAGGTCACCGTATCGTACAGGGCGCGGAAATTTTTGACAAAACCACACTCGTTACCGACGAGGTTATTCAGCAGATCGACGATTTGCAGGATCTCGCCCCCGTACATAACCACCCCCACGCTTTGGCTCTTTGGGCGTGCAAAAAAGTCCTCCCCGAGAACGTGCCCCAGGTGGTTGTTTTCGACACGGCTTTCCACCAGACAATGCCCGAAAAGGCTTATATGTACGGACTTCCCTACGAGGATTACGAGAAGTACCACGTTAGAAAATACGGCTTCCACGGCACTTCCCACCGCTTTGTGTCCGCCGCCCTCGCCGAGGCTATGGGCAAGGACATCAAGGACTTGAAAATCGTGTCCTGCCATTTGGGCAACGGTTCGTCCATTACGGCGGTTCAGGGCGGCAAATCTATTGACACGTCCATGGGCTTCACACCTCTTGACGGCGTTGTAATGGGCACAAGAACGGGCAGCGTTGACCCCTCGGCGGTAACTTTTGTCGCCGAAAAGCATGGCTTTTCCACCAAGGAAATGAGCGACTACATGAACAAGAAATCGGGTTTTCTGGGCGTTTCGGGAGTTTCCTCCGACAACAGGGACATTTCCGGCGCGGCTGCCCACGGCGACAAGCGTGCGAAGCTGGTTTCCGATATGCTCATCTATGAGATCAAGAAGTACATCGGCTCTTATGCGGCGGCTATGAACGGTCTGGACGCGGTTCTGTTCACGGGCGGCATCGGCGAGAACGCTGCGGAAGTCCGGGAGGGCGTTTGCGCTGATATGGACTTTTTTGGAATTAAAATCGACAACGAGCTTAACAAGACCGTCCACGGCGAGCTGAAAAAGCTTTCCACCGCCGATTCAAAGGTGGATGTCTGGGTAGTTCCCACAAACGAGGAGCTGCTTATCGCGAGAGATACTCTTGCTCTTATTTCAAAATAAGTTTAATCGGGGAGACTGTTCCCGCGGAACAAACGCCGCAGTATGCAGGATAAAGCATACTGCGGCGTTTTTGGCGTTTTGCGGACGCTTTTCACGGATATTTCCGCATTGCGGCTCGGGGGAAATTATTGATTTGTTGGTAAAAGTGCATAAAACGAAATCTAAATGTTTAAATAAATTATAGAAAATTAACTGACAATATTGAATAATCGGTGAATTTGATGTATAATGTTACTATGCATTAATATTCTTTTTATATAAAGGGTCAAACGTCCGGCGGCGGTTTCCCCGCAGCCGGCGGCAAAAGCTGCGCTGCGGCTTTATCGCCATATTTTTTGAAAGGGGCGTTTTATTATGGTGAAAAGAAGAATGAGTACTTTTTCAAGGATAGTCGCTTTTATTACCGCCATGGCTATGGCAATGCTTGTGGTCACGGTGGCTCACAGAGCCGTAATATCCGCAGAGGCGGGCAGGGATTACGGTCAGTCCTCCGACAGCGGAGCGGCAGAGCTGTATAACGGCTTGCTGATGCCCTTGGACAGCGGCACGGATATAAATGTTAATGAGAAAGAATGTATCGAAGTCTCAAGGTCGGAGATATATCTTAACGGTTCGCTTCTCCAGCCGGGCACAAACATCGGCGACGGGCAGAACCTTTCGCTGGAGCTGGAATGGTTTATTCCCGCCGAAAAGAACGACGATTTCACCGGAAAAACTTTTGTGTGGGACATTACCGATCAGCTTCACGGAGTAACGCTGACCCCAAAAACCTATACTGCCAAGGAAAACGGCGGCGAAGTAATTGCCACCTACAGGATCGGTTCCGTTGAAAAGGACGGACAGATGAGGACTATAATGTACATAACTCCCGAAAAGGGCTTCGGCAGCAATTACTATAACAAGCGCGGCTCGATTACCCTTGACGGCACTACGTCCGTCGACGGCGCAAGGGGAGATACCGCGGACGCAGACCCGTACATCAAGTTTTTTGATAAAAGCATTATTGTAAATATTCCCAAAGCCGATGTGTACGCGCAGAAAAGAGCGGGAAGCGTTGAGAAAATAACTGTTAAAAATGAAGACGATACTGTTGATACCAAGTATTACCAGAAATTTACTGTAGTGGTATACAATAACGGCACTGCTGCGGCTGACAAAGAACAAACGCTGCTCGTTGACAAACCCGGTTCGGTTTTTCTGGGAGCACCTGTCAATGAACGGTTCTACTACGACAATGAAAATGATAAAGCCAATGCCGGAAGCGTCAACATGACAGACGGCGGGTTCGAGATATCCATTGGTTCTCTTTCGGGACACAGCAGCGCCACCGTGGAGTACGAAATGGAAATAGACGCGCCCCAGCTTTTTTCCGGCGATATTTCCGTCGATAAAACGAACACGGTTTATCTCAAGGAAACTCCCGACGATAAAAAAGATCCCCAGACCGTGGGAATGGACGTAACTCAGCTTGAACCGAACATAAACAAAAGCGGCACATACGACGCAGACGACGATACCATCACATGGGTGCTGTCAGTATCTCCCAATTATTTTGAGGGCAAGGACTTCACCGTGACGGATACAATAGACGTAAGCGGAATATATCTTGACCACTCCTTTATCGGGGAAACGCTGAACGGCGCGGTTCTGAACGGCAATACGCTCAGCATACGGAGCAGCCTGTTTGACAAGCCGTCGGACGGAAACAAGAACTACACTTTTACCTATAAGACCTCCGTTCCCGAAAGCTCTCTTTCTGGCTTCGGCACGAAAAAGTTCAAAAACGACGCCGTACTTAGCTTTGACGATCCGGATATAACGCAGACATATTCCAAATCCGCCGAAGTGGATATTTACGGCAAGATTATGTTCAAAAAATACAGCGGACTGAAAACCAAGGCAAACGGAAACGCTGTTACATGGGAGATGACCATAGACGTCCCCGAAAATGCGACGAAAGTCCATATCTGGGACAGCAAAAGTCAATTCAAATATCCGGGATATAACGGCGATGGGAGTATAGCCAATTACGGCAACATAAAAATAATCGGCGCAGACGGAACTGCGGCGGACTATAACGAAAACAGCTATGATTGGGTCGACAACACTAACTGGGTATCATATACCAGTGCGTCAATGTCAATAGACATTTTAAACACGGAATTTTTGGCAGCCAATGCAGGCAAACAGATCAAGATAATTTACGATACTGTGCTGAACAGCGGTTATGATGTTGAGCAGCTTTCGCTGCTTGAAAATATAGCCAATTGCACGATCAACTATACAAATAACGGCGAGCCGGCGTCGCAGTTTGACAGCGACAGCGCGAAGTATGCGGCAGATGTCTCTGTGACTAAACGCAGTTATGATGGTATTCCCTATAACTTTACGATATTCACGGACGAGAACGGAAATAAGAATGCAGCCGCGGAAGAAGAAGCCAATGCAATAAAAAGACGCAATATGTCGTGGACGGTTTCCGTTGCTTTCCCGGGCGGCATCAAAAAGGGCGATACGATCACCATTGACGATGTGTTTGAAGAAGAAATCGCCAGCAGCTATGTCCTCTACACGGGCGATGTTATTGGAAAGAAAGCGTATAATGTCGGAATATGCTCTAACGATTGGGGCGACGGGTTCCAAAAACTCGGCAGCGGCAATGTCATTGAGCCTAAATTCGACAGTAGACGGCTGATAAAACTTGAGGTGACTATTAACAATGATGACGATCTGAAAGCGCTGAACAACGGCGGATACCTTACGCTTATGTATCATACCGTAATGAATGAGAGAGCATATCCCTCTTTTCTGGCCAATGGCGAGACGCTTCAGTTTACCAATGTTGCCAATGTTAAAGTCAATGACGGAAAAGAATTTTCTGCGGAATACCCGTTTGAGTTAAAGCCTCAGACGAACTTATTTGAGAAATCCCAGAATCCCGTCAAGGACAGCGACGGTTCTACCTTGGGTGCGACGTATACGCTGAAAGTAAATCCGGAAGGCGTCCAGCTTGGAGCAGCCAATGCTAAGCTCGTTGTTACCGACCAGATCGGAAAGGAACTCAGGCTCAAGGAAGACACCGTAAAGATCAACTGGAAAACAGCCGTGAAAGGTGTTGATTATACCTACGACGAAAAAAATCAGATACTTACGTTTAACCTTGAAAATGAAAAGTCCTATATTATCACATACGAGGTATATATATACAATTATATCGGTTCTGGCGTGGAGCTGACTGCCGCTGAAATGCAGGATTTGTACGGAAACAACGCGTCGTTTTCTTACGACGGTTCGGACGGAGCGATAACCTTAATAAACAGTTCGGTTCGTCTGGATAATGTCCGCGGAAGCGCGACGATAGAGTCCGAGAAAAAGCATCCTCTTAATCTGACGATAAACAAAGAGTGGGAGGGAATAACTCCCGAGGACGACGAGATAGTTTACGTCAGGGTAAAGGGAACGGTAGAGGTTGATAATGAGATCAAGGAGACCGAGAAAACCGTCGAAGTCAAAAAGGACGATGAAGGCAACTGGACAGTTACCGAACCGCTTGCAAGCCATATCTACGGTGCCGACGGTGCAGAAACGGGTTCGTATGTATATGAGATATATGAGATCATTGACAAGGAAGTTATTGACGACTATGAGGTTACCTATAACGATGACCCTAATTTGAAATCGGTTACTGTTGACATTAATAATATGCCCCGAAATGCGGACGGTTCATATGACTATACGCTGAATGTTAAAAATACCTATAAGCCGCAGTCTGGGAATATCAGTATTACGGTAACAAAGCTCTGGAACGGGCCGGAAGGTGAAGATCCCGTAACGGTCAATATTTATCAGTATGTTAAGAAGGGCGGCGTTGAGGAAAAGGTTTCCACTACACCGATTGCAACGGTTGTACTGAAAGATCCCGATCAAAACGAAGAACCTGATCAAAATGAAGAACCCGATCAAAATGAAGAACCCGATCAAAACGAAGATCCTGATCAAAATGATTCCGACGGCTGGACAAAGGCGATATCCGTTCCCAAGGTTGCCGAGGGCAGCACTAATCCTTATATTTACAAGGCTGTAGAAACAGGCGTGGGCAGCGATTATATTTCTTCGATATCTCCAAACAGTATTTCGGGCAGAAACGGCATTTTTACCGTAACGAATACCTATAATAAGGTCAATATTACGGTGCGTAAGGAATGGAGCGGAGAAGGAGACAGAAAAGATGTAACCGTTAAGCTTATGCGGAAAGCCAAGGGATCCAGCGATGATAGTTTCGAAGAGGTAGGTTCGGTTACTCTGGGTAAAGAGAGTAAAGACGAACAGCTTGGCGAAAGCGGCGATATTTTTGAATACACTTTTGAAGGTTTTCCCAAGCTGTCGACCGACGGCAAAACTGAGACCGAGTATGTGTATGCCGTTGAGGAAGTGGTTGATGATCCCAACCCCGAGTTCACGGTTACGATAGATCCTCCTGAACTCGCGTTTGACGCCGCCGCGACCGAGGGTACGTTTAACATTAAGAATGCTTATCCCGAAAAAATCAACATCACTGTAAAGAAAGAATGGGTTGACGGAGATAATCCCGATGTTGACGAAGACAGGTCTGTGACAATCAATCTTTTACAAGACGGCACTGTTATAGACCACGTTACGCTTAACGGAACGGAAACAACGGCTGTATTTGAGGGACTTCTCAAGAGCGACGGTACGAAGGACTATACCTATACCGTGGAGGAAAAGGAAGAAGATGTGCCCGAGAATTATATTTCCACAGTAGCTTTGCCGGAAGTATCCGCAAACGGCGACATGACATTTACAGTGACGAATACTTATAAGCCGGAAGAACCCGAACCCGAAACAATTGACATCACGGTAGTCAAGAAATGGGAAAATACCAACAACGGAAACAATCCGAATACTGATGAGCACCATGAAGTTACAATCAATATTCTACAAAACGGCAATCCTACAGACTACAGCATTACGCTTGACGGAACGGAAGAAACGCCGTGGACTGCTGTATTTGAGGGACTTCCCAAAGGCGAGGGCACGAATGTATATACATATGCCGTGGAGGAAGAAAAATTTTCCGAGGATTATATTTCCACAGTATCTCCGGCGGAAATATCCGCAGACAGCGATGACAGGACGTTTACCGTGACGAATACTTATACGGATAATACGGAAGAACCCGAACCCGAAACAATTGACATCACTGTAAAGAAAGAATGGGTTGACGGCGATAATCCCGATGTTGGCGAAGACAGGTCTGTGACAATCAATATTCTACAAAACGGCAATCCTACAGACTACAGCATTACGCTTGACGGAACAATTGACGAAACGGAGACATCGCCGTGGACTGCTGTATTTGAGGGACTTCCCAAAGGCGAGGGCACGAATGTATATACATATGCCGTGGAGGAAGAAAAATTTTCCGAGGATTATATTTCCACAGTATCTCCGGCGGAAATATCCGCAGACAGCGATGACAGGACGTTTACCGTGACGAATACCTATACGACGGATAATACGGAAGAACCAACAGACCCGACAAACCCAACAGAACCAACAGACCCGACAGACCCAACAGAGCCGACAGACCCAACAAACCCAACAAACCCAACAGAGCCGACAGACCCAACAGACCCAACAGACCCGACAGACCCAACAAACCCGACAAACCCAACAGAACCAACAAACCCGACAGACCCAACAAACCCGACAAACCCAACAGAACCAACAAACCCGACAGACCCAACATATCCTTACTACCCAAGCGTTCCCGAGAGACCGTCGTTGCCGAGCTACCCTGTGATACCATTTATTCCCGCGGCCACAACGCCTGCGGAAACAGAGCCTGTTGCGACGACAAGCGTAAGCGTTTCCGAGGAAACGATAGACGACGAGCCGATCGTGGAATATGAGGACGTTTCGTCCGAAGCAGGAATATACGGCGATATCGACGAGGCTTTGGAACGGGATAACGCGATGATAATTATTCTTTTGGTAATTATCGCTGCGGGAACTTCCATTCTGGTATACAGAAGCAAAACGGTTGACGCCGGCAAAAAATACCGTATGTGATACTGTCACACGGCGGAATGATATCTGACATAATGCACGTTTTCGTATAATAATGATGGTTCCGCGGAAATTTTCCTGCGGAACCATTGTTTTATTCCCTCTGTCTTTCAGCTGCACAGGCGCGTGAAAAACGTCCTCCGTAAAATAGTGTATAGTGTACAGTTAATTATCAACCGTACACCGTCAGTTTTGGCTTTTTTGCTCTTGACTTATTGACCGCTTTGGTATATAATAGTATTTGTGGGAAATTTGAATATTTTTGCCGATTTGTTCCCGGAGCACAGGTTTCGGGAGACGGAAATATTTGGATTTCAATTCAATTTTTCAAAGGAGCTGTAAATTTATGTCACTTACTAACAACCCTAATGTCAACAAGTGGGTCGACGAGATGATCGCGCTCACAAAGCCCGAAAAAGTCGTTTGGATCGACGGCTCTAAGGAACAGCTTGACGCGCTTACGGAAGAGGTTTGCGCTCTTCCCGACGACAGCTGGGATAAAATGTATAAGCTCAATCAGGATGAGCTGCCCGGCTGCCTGTACCACCGCACGCGCCCCAACGACGTTGCCCGCGTGGAAGACAGAACCTTTATATGCAGCCGCCGCAAAGAGGACGCAGGTCCTACCAACAACTGGTGCGACCCTAAGGAGATGTACGCCAAACTGACCCCGCTTTACGACGGCGTTATGAAAGGCAGAACAATGTACGTTATCCCCTATTCCATGGGACCTATCGGTTCGCCTCTCGCCAAAGTGGGCGTGGAGATCACCGACTCCATTTACGTTGTTCTCAATATGAATATTATGACAAGAATGGGCAAGGACGCTTTCGAGAATTTGGGAGATACTTCCAACGACTTTGTAAGAGGTCTCCACTCCAAAGCTAACGTTGACCCCGAAAACAGATATATCGTACACTTCCCCGAGGACAACACCATTTGGTCTATCAACTCCGCTTACGGCGGAAACGTTCTCCTCGGCAAGAAGTGCTTCGCGCTCCGTATCGCTTCCTATCAGGGCAAAATGGAGGGCTGGATGGCTGAACATATGCTCATTCTCGGCGTTAAAAAGCCCAACGGCGAAGTTAAGTACATCACGGCGGCGTTCCCCTCTGCCTGCGGAAAAACCAACCTTGCTATGCTTATTCCGCCCGAGGGTTACAAGACTAAGGGCTACGAGGTATTCACCGTGGGCGACGACATCGCCTGGATGAAGCAGGGCGAGGACGGCAGACTTTACGCTATCAACCCCGAGAACGGCTTCTTCGGCGTTGCTCCCGGTACGAACGCTAAGTCCAACTACAACGCGCTTGCTTCCACAAAGAAGAATACTATCTTCACCAACGTTGCTCTCAACAACGAGACAAACACCGTTTGGTGGGAAGGTCTCGACAAAAATCCCCCTGTTGACGCTACCGAGTGGAAGGGAGCAAAGGTGAACGGCGTTGAGTTTACTTCCGTCAAGGGCGAGGACGGCAAGCCTCAGAAGCTTGCTCACCCCAACTCCAGATTTACAGCCCCCGCCGAGAACTGCCCCTGCGTTTCCCCCGAGTTCAACAATCCCAAGGGCGTGCCTGTTTCCGCTATCATCTTCGGCGGCAGACGTGCTTCCACCACGCCGCTGGTTTATCAGTCCTTTGACTGGGTACACGGCACATATATGGGCTCGGCGGTTTCTTCGGAAACAACCGCTGCTGCGACGGGCGCGGTTGGCGTGCTCCGCCACGACCCTATGGCTATGAAGCCTTTTATCGGCTACAATGTAGGCGACTACTGGCAGCACTGGCTCGATATGGGCGAAAAGCTGGGCGACAAGGCTCCCAAAATCTTCAACGTAAACTGGTTCAAGCAGGACGAGGAGGGCAACTTCATCTGGCCCGGCTTCGGCGACAATATGAGAGTGCTTGACTGGATCATCAAACGCTGCGAGGGCGAGATCGACGCCGAGGAAACGGCTATCGGCTACCTGCCCAAGAAAGGCGACATCGACGTTTCGGGTATCGAGGACGAGGTTACTCCCGAGGTTATGGATAAGCTTCTTGACGTTGACAAAGACCTTTGGACTAAGGAAATCGCCGAGATGAGACGTTATTACAAGGAGGACATTGCCGCTAAGGGCGGTAAAGTTCCCGAGGCTTTGGAGAAGCAGCTTGACGCGCTCGAAGCGAGACTTGCAAAGTAATAATAAAATTTCAAGGCTGTGCGTCCGAAACGGCGCACAGCCTTTTTGTCTGTAAGGCGGGAAAATACGGCTCTATTTGCTCGGGAACGGAACACTGTATTCCGCCGATAATTATACGCATATTTTTCCCGTCCCGGAATATTTCCTTTACAATAAGCCGTACCGCCTGCACTTTTCGTATACCGAAAACACGCCCGGAGCGGCAAGAATTTTTAGGGGGCGGAAGGTTTCCGCACAAGCTCGCCGGCAAACTCGGCATTGCTTCGGGAAAAACTTTCCACGCGGGACAAATCTTATGTCTAACAACAAGATGTCAGGGGTACATATTTCGGAGAAGCGGACAGCCGTCCTTGCTTACGGTCGGTACAAATATGAACCGCATATCTTACAACTCTGAAACAGTCGACCGTCCTGCTTTCCGCTCTTGATTTCAATCAAAATCTGCGGTTTTATCCCGAACTGCCCACAATTGTCGGGCAAATAAATAATAAAATTATTAAGCCGCCTGATGTTTGGGAGCAGGCAGAAAACGCTGAACAGCAAATTAAAAATGCAGATGATATTATCCCTAAAAGTTACTGTTAATAATTCAGAACCTGCATTTCTTCGGTCTTGTATTTATTCAATGATACTTAAAATATACTTACAAATCTGATCAATCATTTTAGGAGGAACACTCTCACCTATTGTGTCTCTTATTAATCCATCGGGCACTGTCTTGCCGTCTATGACAAATGAATACTCGTAATCGGCAATGCTTTGAAGAATCAATCCCTCATACAACGACAGCACTCTGCATTGGTCCGGATGAAGCTTGTTGTCAGAACAGGCAAATTGGAAATTCTGAGTTAATGTACTCGCCGGTTCATCCCACATCATTCTTTTGTAAGCACTCACAAAACCTTTCATTAATCGTTTCTCTCCGGTTTTTTTGTCTTCAACCCAAGGTCTGGGAAGCAAAGAACCGCATTTTGCACAATACAACGGCGTATCTGTACTGTATTTATTTATTCCTTCCTCATTATGCGCTGCTCCGTGTCTTTGATTTCCTGTATATCCGCATTCGGGATTGATGCATTGATTATTAAAGGCTGTTTCTCCTTCCGGTGTATTATCAACCCAAAAAATCTTCTTCTCATCAAACGTCGGTACTTTATGTAAAGGATTAAACTTTTTATCTGTATTTTTCCCTTTTTCAGCTCTGAGTTTCGGAAGACTGCCTATGGCTTCTCTCAATGTGATCCAATGGCTCGTTACCTGTGTGTCCGCCGAAGAATGAGTTGGCGGCGGAATAAGTGTTTTATTTAATTCAAATACAGCTTTTCCTTTTATATTTTTTGTCAATACGGTTATCAATCTTCTTCTATGCTGAGGAATACCATAATCGGCGGCATCCACAACTTTAGGCTCTCCGGAATAAATATCTCCCAATTCTCTTTTAATGTATCCAATAATATTTATCAAATTATCTTCTTCGTCGAGAATTAAAGTGTTAACCATATTTGCGACATTCTCAAGAATGACCCAATCCGGCTGCAGTTCTTTTATTATCTTAACTGCCGGAATAATCAATCGGTTTCTTGGATCCATCTTAGGTCTGAGACCTTTTCTATAGTCATTTAACATTTTACCCATTCCGTTTGATGACATTCCCTGACATGGAGGAGTTGCGATTATCATAAACGGAGCCTCTTCATACCGCGTCCTATAATATGTGATAATTTCTTCCTTCAGCTCCCAAATATCTCCCGGAAAACATTTAGCTTCAGGATAATTATTTGAAAACAATTTCATACGTTCCGGCAGTAATTCACACCCCGCAACCGTATTAATTCCGTTTGCTTTTAATCCCAAATCCCCGATTCCGGAAGATGAAAATAAGCTTACTGCGTTTCGATTCATTTTTCATCTCCTGTTACTTGTATATATTCCATTTCTTTTTCCTCCGATAAATTGCAATTGCCCTCTTATTCCACGGGCAGGTCAAAATCCTCATCGGTACACTTGCGGATGATTCGTTTTGTCTTCTTGACAGGCAGCAGAACATTTTCTTCACTGAAGTATTTGATGTTCTTGCCCCGTTTATCCTCGCCTTTGCACTTCTTATGTTTCCGCTTGAAACGCATAATTTTTTTCAGACGTTTAGGAAGAATGCCGCTGTCGATTGCCCTATAAATGGTTGGGTACGAAAAGCTGAACGGCTGCTTTTCAAGCTTTGCGCGTCCTGCGATTTGCTCGGGAGTCCACCTCTGTTCAAGCTTTTCGATGACATAATTTTTTGCGGTTTCGTCTTCAAGAAGGGATTAGCATAAGACCTAACGCTGCCCGTTTTTGCGGACAGGATGCCTGATAACCGTCCGCAGCTTTTCGGGAGCGCATTTCCGCGGGTCTGACAGATACAGCTCGTGGTGAAGCCTTTCCGCGGAAAAGTCCTCGGTCAAGCCGTTTTCCGCGGCAAAGCTTTTTATTTTCATGACGCTTTCCGGTTCGTTGTCGTATGAACCCTTGTGCATTATCTGCACGCAAAGTCCCTCCGTAAATTTCATAAACCGCGCTTTTTCCGGGTCAAGCTGCGGTTTTTTCTTTTTCAGAACTTCTTTCGCCCACCCGAAAACCTCCTCCGTGACGAACTCGGGCTGACGTATCATCGAAACCCACTTGAAACTGCTTTTGTCCGTAACGTTCAGTCTGTCGAAAGCAACGCCGTCGGCAAACCACAGACCCTCCAGCGGCGGCACGATGTACTCGAAATATCCCTCCGGCTGCAAGCCGCTCATTTTGGACATCTTCACAGTAAATGACAGTCCGTACAGGATTTCGATCGCTTCCTTATAAGCGGGACAGGTGTTGGGATCGCCCTCGCCGTCCACAGCGAAAAAGCTCATTTCGGGAACGTCTATCAAGGACGGTTTTACAGATGGTTGATATAAGTCTTTATATTCCTTTTTGTAATCAAGCTTTTCCAATTTCAATCATATCCTTTCCGTTTTCAATGAGGTTCATAACGTCCTCCGCATTGGCAAAATCATCGTAATCGCCCGTGAAGTTCTTGTGATCGCGCTGATAGAGGATGCCGTTTTTCTCGTTTTCTGCGATCCTTTCGGCGAAATGCTCCAAACCGTACTCCTTTATGTACTGCACAAAAGCGACAATTCTCACACCGTGTGCGGAAAGGTCGTGCATATCCTTTCCGCAGGGGAAACCGGTGCATTCCCAGCAGCCGCGCAGTTTTTTTCCATCGCAGCATTTTCTCTGAAAACAGCAGCATTCAAGCTCGTCCTGCCTGCTGAAATTGCAGCCCCTGCAGTGTGAACGTTCGCCGCAAAGCTCGCAGATAAGTCCGCAGGGAGCTGTGCTTACTGCGATTTTTCCTGTTTTGCCGCGCGGTAAATATTCCTCATAGGTCATAATTGCACCCTCTTTTTGGATTTTGTGTGCAGAACGTTTGTGTGACGTTATGTTGATTATACCACACAAATGTTCGCTTGTATGTCCATATATAGACCGGCGGAATATTTTTCAAAAACGTCCCCAAAGCATGGAAACGGAAATTCTCCTTACCGTTTCCCGCTTTAGGGACGTTCTTGTGTTCTGCGCAAATTTTATTCGGTCATTCTCCGGATTTTTCCTCGGAAGCGTCTGCGTCGGGAGTTTCGGCAACTACAATATTGGGAATATCCTCCTCCGCGGCTTCCTCGGTTTCAGCAGGTTCCTCCGCTGGAGCGGGAGGCTCGGGCTTCTCAAGCTCCGCGCCGCACTTGCCGCAGAACGTATCCTCGAAAGGACACTCGCCGCCGCACTTCTGGCACTTCACCAGACCCTTGATAGCCAGCAGCTCGCCTTTCAGCTCGTCGATGGTCTCGATCGCCGCTGTAACGGCGTTAACGGTTTCGGCGATCTCTTCGTCGGGATTGTTCTTGTAGGTATCGTAGTAGTACTTGCCGAGAATGGTGTAGCTCTCGCTTATCGAACGCTCGGACGAGATGATCTTGGCGTTCAGCTTGGCGACCGTTCCCGCCTGCTTGGTTTTTTCGCCCACGGTTTTGCCCGCGTCGGTAAGGGTATCGCCTATCTTCTTGAAAATATCGCTCATTAGAAAAACCTCCGTTCAAAATGTGTGTGGGTGTTTATGCTTTGCTTGACATTTAATATTATACTACATATAATATTAAATGTCAATACCCTTTTATAATTTTTATAATATTTTTTTCCGCGGGACTTTCGTTTCTCTCTCCGATATCGAAAACCTCCGCAAAATCTGCGGCGGCGACGTCTGCAGCGCTTTCGGAGGAGCTGTACAGTACCGCCAGCCGCTCCCCCTCGGAAACGAAGTCCCCCACCGTCCTGTCAAAGACAATTCCCGCCGTCGGGTCGATATCCGCCTCCTTGGTAAGCCGTCCCGCGCCCAGCCGCAGAGCCGTCAGACCCGTTTCCTCGCAGGCGACGGCGTTTATGAAGCCGCTGCGGTCGGCGAAAATTTCCCGGCTGAAACGGGCTTTCCCAAACAGACCATAGTCCCCGGTAACCCGTGGATTTCCCCCCTGAAGCTCGATCATCTGCTCAAACCGCTCCAAAGCCGCCCCCGAGGACAGCGCTTTTTCCGCCTTGGCAAAGCACTGCTCGGGAGTTCCCTTTCCCGCGGTCAGAAGCATTTCCGCCGCAAGGGTCAGGGAGATTTCCTTTAGGTCGTCGGGAGCGTTTCCTTTCAGGCACTCTATGGCTTCCATAACCTCAAGGGAGTTTCCCACCGCTTTTCCCAGAGGCTTGCTCATATCCGTGAGCACGGCGGAGCATTTCCGCCCCGCGAGCCGTCCTACCCGAACCATTGCCTCCGCAAGCTTTTCCGCTTCGGGGACGGTTTTCATAAACGCCCCGTCCCCCACCTTTACGTCAAGGACTATGCCGTCCGCGCCCGTGGCTATTTTCTTGCTCATAATTGACGAGCAAATCAGAGGAATGCTGTCCACCGTGGCTGTGGCGTTTCTGAGGGCGTACATTTTTTTGTCGGCGGGAACGAGAGCGCCCGACTGTCCCGCCACGGCGAAGCCCGCCTTTCTGACCGTGTTCAGAAAATCCTCATAGGGCAGACCCGTGCGGAAGCCGGGTATGGATTCCAGCTTGTCGATAGTGCCGCCCGTATGTCCCAGACCGCGCCCCGACATTTTTGGTACGAACACCCCGCACGCCGCCGCGACGGGTGCGGCGATAAGGGTTATCTTGTCCCCCACGCCGCCTGTGCTGTGCTTGTCGGCGTTGAAGCCTCCCGTTTCGGGACGGAGCATATCCCCCGACCGCGCCATAGCCATAGTCAGGTCGGCGGTCTCCCTGTCCGACATAGAATTAAAGCATACCGCCATAAGCAGCGCGGACATCTGGTAGTCGGGGATATCGCCGCGGCAATATCCCGCGACGACCCACTCCAGCTCCTCTCCGGTCAGCTCGGCGTTATGCTTTTTTTTGGTAATTATTTCATATAACGTCATATTATCTCAATTCCCGTAAAGTAATATTTGAGTATTTCGGTGTAGCTGTAGCCCTGTTTCGCGAGAATGTTCGCGCCGTTCTGGCTCATTCCCACGCCGTGACCGTAGCCGTATGTAGTGAAGATAAACTCCCCGTCGCTGTACTTAACGTCGAACGCCGCGCTTTTCAGCTTGTGTCCCATAACGTTCTCCCGCAGCTTTCTGCCGGAAATGGTTTTCTGCCCGTCCACGGAAATTTCGTAAACGTAGTTTCCGTCGATATAGCTTTGGACGTTCAGCCAGCCGTAGGGATTGTTTGAAAGGGAAATACCCAGTGCGCTTTCCAGCATATTCCTCATGCTGCTTTCGCTTATTTTCATGGTAGAGCCGTAATTGGGGTCGTTCCCCACGTCAAAGGGACAGTACACGCTTTTCAGGTAGGGAACGCTGCCGCCCCAGACGTGTTCCGCGTCGGCGGTGTAGCCCGATGAGGACGCCATGTAAACGGTCTGCGCAACGCTTCCGTTGTAGTAGCAGCAAACTCCCCAAACCTCCGAAACAAGGTTTTTGATCCTGTCGGAGGGATTTTTCTTTACCAGCACCGACGGGGTTAGACCGTTCACGTTGTGGTACTTAACGTAGGAGTACGCCGCCACCGCCTGCGCCTTGATAGCTTCGTCGGAAAAGCTGGGGGACATCTCATTGTTTACGATTTGACATATCAGGTCGTAAGCGTTGACCGTCTGAGTCGAGCCGTTGAATTTCGCGGTAAATGTCTCGCTGGTGGAAATATCCGCGCCTGCGGGAACATCTACGGAAACAGCCGTTTCCGCTGTGGTTTCCTCCGTTTCCGCTTCGCTTGTGAAAAGCGCAAGGAAATCCTCGTCGTCCTCGCCGAACGGTTCAAATTCGGTTTCCGTTTCCAATGAGGTCTCCGTTTCCGCAGAAGTTTCCGTTTCCGCTTCATAGAAAAAGTTTCCGTCGTCGTCGGAAATATCCGCGATCTCGTCAAGCTCCTCGTCGGGAGCTTCGTCCTCGCCGCCGTAAAAGTAGTTTTCCGAGGAAAGCGTATCGGTTATTTCCGCCTCCGCTGTTTCCGCCGTCCGAACGGCTTTTTCCGTTTGCGGAGACTGTTCCGTCAGCTCGGTTTGAGAATACGGCGTCTCCGTTTCCCCGGAGCTGTCGGAACCGTTCTTGTTTCCGCCCGCGTAATCTTTTTCCGAAACGTCAGCCGAAGCGACGTCCGTCATTTCCGTGTCATGCATACGGAACCCGTCCGTTTCCGCAGCTTTGGGAAAATTCTCCGCGTCCCTCATGTAACGGATTTCCCCGGTCTCGCTTTGGATCTGCATATCCTCCTCGGGCAGTATTTCGGGACTGTAGTATTCGGCGGTAATGGAACTTGCGTCAACGTCCTCCACCATGCATATCGCAAACGTGTAGAAAACGCCCACGGTGAGCATTGCCGCGACCCCTCCCAGTGTGCCTTTAAGCTTCATGTTATCCCCTTCCTTTGAACGTCCGGAACTGCGTTATCCCGCGTTTTCCACATATGTGCCGCCGTTGTATTTATAGTATACCGCAGGCCATTTGGGATTGGGATTTACCGCAAAATTTGTCGTATCAATGTTTTCCGCCGTTTCCCCGGGACGGAGCTTCCTGCCGATAATAACGTGGCGGGCAGGCTCCCACTCGTAGGAACAGGTGGAAAGAGTGATGAACTTGTCGTTTTCGTTTATGTCGATCCCCGTGTGGAAATGGCTTCTTTCGTCCAGCTCCTCGGCGAATTTCTCAAAAGAGTGGTCGCCGCCGAAATCGATGTAGTTCTGGTAGTCGAACACATAGCCGTTGTCGTGCTCCGGCTCGGTGTTGATTATGAACGAAGCAACGATGACGTAAACGCTCTGTTCGTACCTGTTGTCGAAATAGATGAACGGGTTCTGGAGCCAGTATTTGTAGTCCCACTTATAGTAGTCGAGCTGACCGAACATAGTTCCGTCCCGCTGATTGTGACCGTAGAGAATGATGTTGTCCGACTGTAGATCGGCGTAGTCGCTGACGTTGTTGCGGCAGTCGGCGAAAATAGTTCCGCACTGGCGTTTCTGCCCGTAGATATTGGTTTTGAGGTAGTAGTCGTTGTCGGCGTACTGCACCACAGCCTCGTTCACCACACCGGGAATGGAAACATAGCCAACATAGTCGCCGTTTATCTCCAGCATTTCCTCCGCAAACGGAAGCGTTACAAGCGGACTTCTCACGATCTCGCCTCCCGCGTCCGTTTCCGTGACGGAGGACTGACCGTCCCCCTCGGCGGAACCGACTTGAGTAAGGTTGTTGTAGACCTTGTAGCGCTCGCTCAAATCCTTGTTATTCTGTTTCGCCTCGAAGATGCGGTAGAAATACAGTCCGAGAACAACTGCGCAAACGGCCAGCGCGGCAATGGAAACAAGCGCAATAAGCTTGCTGACCACCTCGCCCGCCGAGTCCCCTTTAAGGGGAATAAAGCTTTTAACAAACCCTTTCTTTTCTTTCTTTTTCGGAGTTTTGTACCTTGGGTTTGCGCGGACTTCGTCCGACATTGACATTTTTGGATCATTCCTTTCGATTTGGAGTTCATACACATATATTTTTATGTAATAAGCTGTATTGTCTCTCAGCCTGCCGTTACGGTTTCGGAAGAACCGTCCTCCGCTTCCGGAGGGGGAGCTGTTACCGCAGGAGTGCTTTCCTCTGCGGAAGTTTCCGTTTCGGCATTGGTTGTTTCCGAAGTATTTTTCTTTTTCTTTGACGTCTGAGACGCTCTCGTAACGGTCTCGCCGCTTTCGGAAATACTCTCGGAGGTTTCGGAAACGGACTTCTTCTTCCTTGTGACCTCTTCAAGCTCGGAAGCTTTGGTATCGCTTGTCTGCGTTGTTTCCTCCGTTTCCTCCGTTTTCTTTTTCTTCTTTTTTGACGTTGCTTCGCTGTCCGTATCCGTTTCTTTTTCTTCAAGAGGAACCGTGGTTTCCGCTTCGTTTTCTTCGGCCGCCGACGTTTCGGCAGGCTTTCTTGCGCTGTGGACAGTCGTTTCCAGGAAACCGTTTCCGGTTATTTCTCCGTCCTCCTCGTCCTCGTCGCTGTCGAGGACTTCCTCTTCCGCCGCGGAAGTCTCGCCCGACATGATAGCTTCCCAATCCACGCCTCTTGCATAGGGATTGAGGTACGTCTCCGAAAAATCGTAATCCTCCGCAGTTTCGCCCTCTCTGAGCATTCTCGCGAAAACCACAAATCTTGAATTGGAAAACTCATTTGAGCATGTTGACAGGCACAGCAGCTTGTCGCCGAACGCCACGTCCACAGGGGAAACTATTTGATTTCGTTCGTCCACCATGTCCATATACCAGTTGAAAGTTGCCTCGTCGTTCATGGTTTCGATGTAGTCCTGATAGTGGAAAACGAAGCCGTTGCTGTCCTGCTTTTCCAATGCGTTTGTGACGAAAAACCCGTATATAAGGTATTCGTATGTCTTGTTTTCCGTACTGAACTTCACAACGGGATTTTCCTCATAAAAACCAACGTTCTGCTTGTACTCTTTCAGGCTGCCGAACATTGTGAGATCCTCCTGGTTATGTCCGTAAAACACGATATTCGGGGAAACATAGTCGTCCGTAAAGGTGCATCTGTAGTCCATAAAGACGGTACCTGCCTTGTTTGTGCCGCCGTGTATGGCATGGGTCAGGTAGTAGTCGTTGTCTTTGCCCTGAACTATAGGCTCGGCAATGCCGCAGCCGCTCAATTCCAGATATCCCACATAGTCCTCGTTGATACCTTTATAGTACTCCGCCACATTGAAGCGGTGTTCGGCTTGTTGTTCCTCCGTGGGAGCAACCACTACGACGTTTCCGCTTTCGTCAATGGTTGTCACCGTGGTTGTAACGATGATCTCCCTGTCCTTTTCCTTTTGCTCCACAGCCTGTCTGGACTGTATCAGCGTGCTGACCAGCATACAGCCCGCTCCGATAAAGACAGCCACCGCGGCGATAAAGATTATCTTCCTTATTATTTCCCAGACGGAATCGCCTTTCCAGGGGAGCAACCCTTTCAGAAGCCTTTTGAAGAAGCCCCTGTTAAAGTCTCCGTCGATATCCTCCGCTGCGGAAACGGCGTTTTCCGACTTGTTTCTGCTTTTTATTTCCGAAATATTTTCCGTTTCCGTTTTTGAATTTCGGGAAATTTCCGTTTCTTTTTTTATTTCCTTTTCATTTCCGGTATTTTCTTCCGTATTTTTACAATCCTCGCAAACCGTTTCCACGCCTTGCGAAGCGGCGGAAACGGTTTCGGAAATATCTTCGTTTTCAAGAACTTTCGACATAATTTCCGTAATTCCGAGCGTTTCCCATTCGGAACTTCCCGCAATGGAGATATCCGCGTTTTCCGTCTCCGAGATATCGTCCTCAAGATTTTCCGTAACTATCTCCACGTCCTCAGAAGTATCGTCTAAAGCGGAAATTTCCTCCGTTTCCGCTTCGTTTGCGCCCTTTTTCCCCTCGGAAAAAAACTCGCTCAGAAGATCGTTTGCCATATAGTTGTTATTTTTGGAATCGGACATACGCCGCAGCACCTCGTTCTATCTGCTGTAAATGTAGCTGTAGTCGGGTTCGAGCATATCCTCGTTTATGGAAGCCTTGGAAACGTCCACCTCGGGGCTTTCGCCGTCGCGGACGCGTCTGCCGATAACCACAAGCCTCGACGGCTCGAACTCGTTTGAACAGGTCGACAGAGTAATGAACTTGTCGCCCTCCTCAAAATCAACTCCCGTATTCACAGCGGTTCTGGCAAGGATATTTTCCTTAAAATTGGAAAAAGATCTGTCCCCGCCGAATTTGATATAGTTGTGATAATCGAAAATAACTCCGTCTCTCGTCTGGTAAGGCTCTACCTCGATGACAAAGGTCGCGATGATCTTATAGGTATACTCTTCGTATAAATTGCTGAATTTAAACGTAGGGTGTTCCTTATAGAAGTCGAAATTCTTGGTGTTGTCCTTTTTGATCTTGTATTTTTTCAGCGTGCCGAACATGGTTTGATCCGCCTGATTGTGACCGTAGATGATAAGGTTGTCGCTTTGGTTCTTGTCGTAGTCGTTGGCTATGCACCTATAGTCTATGTAGATTTGTCCCGCGATATTTCTGTTTCCGTAGAAATCCTTGTCCAGATAGTAATCGTTGTTGTCGGTCTGGAGCACCACGTTGTCAATCTGCGTACCCTCGACTGTCAGCCAGCCCGCCACGTCGGGATTTTGCTCCAAAAGGGCGGTCATACTGTCGAGAAGCACCAGCGGGGGAGGCTCCGTTTCCGTGGTGGTCGCCTCGGTCTCGGGGGGGGCTGTGGACTGGGTTATCACCGATATGGACGTGTGCAGCTCCCGCTGTTTTTCGATATCGGCTTTTATCTTAGCCTGCTGGACGAAGTACCACGCGAGAACAATCACCGCGATAACCAGCACGACCGCGGAAACGTCCGTAACGATCTTTCTCGTCACGTCTCCCTTGGAATCGCCCTCGCGGGGGATAAAGCTGTCCAAAAAGCTTTTTTTGCCGTTTTTATAGCCTGCCATGCATTAACAACCCCTAACAGAAAATATGTGAAAATTTTAAGAAATATTATTTCGGATCAACGGTATATAACGTCCCAGTCCGGCTCTTTCGCGCCCGCGTTAAGATAGGCTTGGGATACGTCCACAGTACCGTCCTCGCCCTCGCGGACGCGTCTTGCCACCAACACGAAGCGGGACGGCTCAAACTCATTTGAACAGGTGGACAGGGTAAGGAACTTGTCGCCGTACCGCACGTCCACGGGAGTGATTATCTGCGTTCTCTGCATTATATTGTCCATGAACTTGTTATAGTCCGCCTCGGAATTGAAGTCCAGATAATTGTGATAGTCGAACACGACCCCGTCCCGGGTCTGGGACTCCAGCACCGGGGTCACGAAATAGGCGAATATTTTATAGGTATCCGTCCTATAGTTTGAGCTGAACTGTATCACCGGGTGCTCGGAGTAGTACTGCAAATCCTTTTTGTAGTACCCCAGATCGCCGAACATGGTTTTGTCCCGCTGGTTGTGACCGTAGAGGACGATATTGTCCGACCGCTCATGAGCGTCCAGGACGTTGCGGGTGTCCATAAAAATAGTACCCGCCTTATTGGAGCTGCCGTCGAAAGCCACTTTAAGATAGTATTCGTTTCCGTCGCTGCCCGAGCGGTGAACCACGGGCATGGAAATATTCGTGCCGTCGATATGCACCCAGCCCACGGTGTCGGGGTTGATCTTGAGCAGCTCTTTCGCACTGTCGAGAAGCTCGCCGCCGTTGTCGCCGGGACTGATATAGGTATAGTAAAGGTCTTTGAGGGAGCTGTTGAGGAATTTCGCGCTCAGCGAGAGTCTCAGCTCGTTGCCGAGAATTGCGATACAGCCAATGAGGACGAGAACCGCAAGCTGAGTAAAGAGCTTGCTGACCACCTCTTTGGCGCTGTCTCCTCTTTGTATAAGCAGCCAGTGACCGCGTTTTCTTTTTTTCTTCGCCTTGACGGCTTTTTTGTAAGCCTTCTTGGCGCTGCCGGAAAGTGCCATAGTAAAACAAATCCTCCGAAAGGCTGAGCCTTTGCTCTGTCAGAAGTTAGAGATCGGAAGCGCCGTTATCGTTATACATTCTGATACGGGCATAATAATCTACACTACTATAATACACTATTTAATGCAATTCGTCAAGGAATTTCGACACATTTTGTTGCAAATGCCAAAACATTTCATCTGATTTACACATTATCATCAAATTGAGAGGAAACGGCGGGGCGCAAAAGGAAATTTTTAGAAAGCTTTTCCGGCTGCGGAAAGAATTCGGATAGGTATTGACAAACCGCCGGTCATGCTATATAATGTATAATATAATATAACGCAAAGGAGAAATACGGTATGACTGCGGATACCTTATACCCGATATTCATGGTTCACGGAATGGGCTTCCGCGACCGCAAACGGCTCTGCTACTGGGGGAGAATACCGAAGGTTCTTGAGGACAACGGCGCAAAGGTGCGCTTCGGCGGACAGGACAGCAGCGGTTCTGTGGAAGGCAATGCCGCGCAGCTTAAAACCGCTCTTGAAGCTGTTCTTGCGGAAACAGGCGCGGAAAAAGTCAACATCATCGCCCATTCAAAAGGCGGATTGGAGGCGCGGTATCTGATATCATCAATGGGCTTCGGGGACAGGGTCGCTTCGCTTACTACCCTTTCCACGCCCCACAACGGTTCGCTGACCGTCGACAGGCTTATGAAGATGCCCGCTCCCGCCGTGAAGCTCGGCTGCAAAGCCGCCGACCTGTGGTTCAGGCTGGCAGGCGACAAAAATCCGGATGTCTACGGTGCCGTTAATGCGTTCAGAACCTTGGAGGCAGAAAAATTCAATGCGGAAAATCCCGATGACCCGCGCGTCTATTACCAGAGCTTCGGTTTTGTGATGAACGGTTTTCTGTCGGATATTACAATGTGTATTCCCTGGCTTGTCATTCGCGTGACGGAGGGTGAAAACGACGGTCTGCTCGCTCCGCGGGCTGTGGAATGGACAAACTTCCGCGGCGTCTACAGGGGCGGCGGCAGACGCGGTATATCTCACTGCGACGAGGTCGACCTGCGCCGAAGCCGTCTCGAAGTAAGCGGATTGGGGGACATTACCGATCTTTACCTGAATATTGTCTCGGATCTGAAAAAGAAAGGCTTCTGAAAAACGGCAGAAATTTCTCGATAAAATCTTCTGAAATTTTCAAACCCGTTTTTTGTGTACATTCACCAAAACAGAACAAATTTTCGATTTCCTCTTGACGAACATACGTTTTGCAGCTATAATTAAAAGTAAGGAATTTGACAGACGCTCCGAGCGTTCCCCTGCCCGGAAGCCTGCCTGCGGAAAAGAAGCTGCGGTTAAGCGGATCTGTACGGTCCGCGCGTCGTTGAAACGGAGGTTTGTTTACTATGAAGGACTACATGAAAATGCTCGTTGAATACAAGCGTTCGGAAGCTGCTTTGAGAAAGCGCGTCAAGGAGCTGAACGAAAAGCTCAAAGGCTCTCTCGAGACCATGGAGCGCGAAGATACCGTCAGACGGAAGCTTACCCTGGAGCAGGAGCTTTACGACCTTGAGGACGTTATCTACAGGCTTTACGATTACGCCGGCTGCGGGGTGAACGAAAAATGCAGAAACGCTTGAAAAGCGAATTCCTCGGCGAAGCGGAATTCAGCGCGGACAAGCGTATAGCCGAGCTTATCGGAGACGGTGAACCGGACAATGACAAACACAAGCTCATGATAAAAATTCTGCGGAACGTCGTCGAAAACGAGCTTACCGAAAGGCAGCGGCAGATGATCGGTCTGTACTATTTTAAACGTATGAATATCCCCGAAATTGCGGAAACGCTGGGACTTAACCGCTCCACCGTGTCGCGGACGATCTCCCGCGGCAGAAGGAACATTATGGAAAGAATGAAATATTTTGTGTGATCCGTCCGATAACGCGGACGGAAATCTTTACTGCAAGGAATGATTAACGTGACTACCCCTGTTTACGATTTTATCAAAAGCTACGCCGAAAGCGGAACGGTTCGCGCCCATATGCCGGGGCATAAGGGAAGAAGTCCCGTTGGATGCGGCTTCGGTGAGGCTTTTCCCTACGATATCACCGAGATAAAGGGAGCGGACGTTCTCTTCGAGGCAAGCGGGATTATTGCCGAAAGCGAGAAAAACGCCGCCTCCCTTTTCGGGACTGCCGCTGCGCTTTACTCGGCGGGAGGCTCTACCCTCTGTATACAGGCAATGCTGGCGGCGGTCTGCGGAAAAGGAAGAAGCTTCATTTGCGGCAGTAACGCTCACCGCTCGGTGATGAACGCCTGCGTGCTGCTCGGACTCGACCCCTGCCGGCTCTATCCCGACTATGAGGACGGCTCGGTCGTTTCGGGAACCGTAACAGCCGCTTCCGTCGAAAAGGCGATAGAACGCTTCGGGGACAAAAATCCCGCCTGCGTGTTTATAACCTCCCCCGACTATCTGGGACGGCTCGCTCCCGTTGCGGAGATTGCCGAGGTCTGTCACAGGCGCGGACTTCCGCTTTTGGTTGACAACGCTCACGGCGCGTATCTTGCCTTTTTGGAGGACAGTCTTCACCCCATCGCATTGGGCGCGGATATGTGCTGCGATTCGGCGCACAAGACCCTGCCCGTTCTTACGGGGGGAGCTTATCTCCATGTTCGGGACGAACGGTTCGTCCCCGAGCTGAAACGGGATATGGCTCTTTTCGGGAGCACCAGTCCAAGCTACCTTATTATGGCAAGCCTTGACCTGTGCAATCGTTATCTTGCGGAGGATTTCCGAAAAGACCTTGCGGAGACGGTGAAGCGTGTCTCCGATTTCAAGGAACGGTTTCCCCATCTGACCGTACCCGATACCGAGCCGCTGAAGGTCTCCTTTTACGCCTATCCCTGCGGACTGCGGGGATACGAGCTTGCGGAGCAGCTCCGTCAAAGCGGCGTGGAAGCCGAATACGCCGACGAGACCCACGCGGTGCTGATGTTCTCCGCTTCAAGTACGGAGGAGGATTTTTCCAAAGCCGCCTATGCCGCAGAACGGCTGATGTGCCCGAGGATACTGCTCAGACCGCCCGAGTTTTCCGTCCCCGAAGCGGCGAGGGCGATGTCCCCCCGCGAGGCTTTTTTCGCGGCGCGGGAGACCGTACCCGTCGAAAAAGCTTTGGGCAGAACAGCCGCGGAGAGCGTGACCGTGTGTCCCCCCTGCATTCCCATAGCGGCGGCGGGAGAGGTCATAGATGAAAATATTATAAAAATTTTAAAAAGCTATAGCATTTTCAGCGTGAATGTGGTACAATAAAATGTGTACATACTTATGAACTTACGGAGGTCCGGCATGAAACTTATTTACGCAATTGTCAACAACGACGACAGCCACGACGTTTCCTCCACGCTGACGAGGGCGGGATTTTTCGCCACGAAGCTCGCTTCCACGGGCGGATTTCTTATGGCGGGAAACACCACGTTCCTTATCTGCGCCGAGAACGATAAGGTGGACGAGATAATCGGCATAATCACGGAACGCTCCCGCAGAAGAAAGCAGTATATGCCTGCGGGAAACATCGCAGGCTCGGAAATGCACAGCGCAAGCTATCCCGTGGAGGTATCCGTGGGCGGCGCGACCATTTTCGTCACCGACGTGGAGCGGTTTGAAAAGGTATGATGAAGCTTTATTCCAAGGACTTCCTTGTTTCGGCGGTATCGTCCATGAAGCGGGAGAACAGATTGGCTCACGCTTTTCTGCTCACGGGCGAAAGGGGCGCGGGGAAAAAGACCGCCGCAGACTACATCGCCATGACGCTGCTGTGCGAAAATATTTCCGCTGACGGAACGCCCTGCGGAGTTTCTTCCCACGGGGAGATGTGCCGCCAATGCAGGAGAATACTTGAAAATACCCACCCCGACGTTATACGTCCCGAAAGGACGGGCAAAAAGCTGATCTACAACGCCGATACCATGCGTGAAATATGCGTGGACGCTTTCGTCAAGCCAAACGACTGCGAAGCGAAGGTCTATATTTTCGCCGACTGCGAAAACATCGAGGAGCGCACGCAGAACTTTATCCTGAAGCTTATCGAGGAGCCGCCAGACACGGCGTACTTTATTTTCACAGCCGTAAGCAGGAGCGTGTTCCTGCCGACGGTGCTGTCGAGAGTAATAACCGTCGGCGTTCCCGAATGCTCCGAGGAGAGCTGTATGGCTGCTCTTGCGGATATGGGTTTTTCCTCCGAACAGGCAAACGAGGCTGTCGGACGTTTCCACGGAAACATCGGCAGCTGCGCCGACTACCTGAAAGGCGGCGAGACCGCCGAAAACGCCGCGCTTTGCGGAGACATAATATCCGCGATAGCCGCCGGTGACGAATACGGTCTGCTGACGGCTCTGCACCGTATCGGCGAAAACAGGAACAGAATCAAGCTTGTAATGGAGCTTGCGGACAAGACCGTGCGCGACGCCTGCGTGCTGAGACTGGGGACTGCTCCCATGATCAGCTGCGACCCAAAGGGGGCGGAGGCTCTTTCGCGCAGGATAAGCATGAAGCGGGCGGAGGCGATCCACGAAGCGATAGGACGGGTATGCGTCCGCTGCGGAATGAATATGAACGTCCCCGCAGAGCTGTCGGCGTTTGCCTGCGCCATTATGGGATAGAAAGGAATTACAGTCTGTATGACCGAAATTATTGGAGTCCGGTTCAAAAAGACCGGCAAGATTTACTATTTTTCCCCCGGGGGAATAAAGGCGGAAGAGGGTACTCTCGTCATAGTTGAGACCGCCCGCGGCATCGAGTGCGGCGAGGTGGTTATGCCCAACAGGAAGATCGACGACTCGCAGATAGCCGCTCCGTTAAAAGAGATAATCCGCGTCGTTACGCCCCAGGATATGAAGATACTGGAGCAGAACAGGGTCAAGGAAAAAAACGCTTTCAAGATATGCGAGGAGAAAATTCTCGCCCACAAGCTGGATATGAGCCTTGTGGACGTTGAATGCACCTTCGACAACAACAAGCTGCTGTTCTACTTCACGGCGGAGACGAGGGTGGATTTCCGCGAGCTTGTAAAGGATTTGGCGTCCGTGTTCAGAACCCGTATCGAGCTGCGGCAGATAGGCGTTCGGGACGAAGCGAAGATTCTCGGCGGATTAGGCATATGCGGCAGGGAGTTCTGCTGCAAGGGCTTTTTGGGAGAATTCCAGCCGGTGTCCATAAAAATGGCAAAGGAGCAGGGACTGTCCCTCAATCCCACGAAAATATCGGGCACCTGCGGCAGGCTGATGTGCTGTCTCAAATACGAGCAGGACGCGTATGAGTTTTTGCAGAAAAATACGCCCAAGGTTGGGGCTTACGTTAAAACTCCCGATTTCAAGGGGTACGTTGAGGAGGTCAACCTGCTGACGGGCAAGATCAAGGTCAAGCCCGAAAAATCCGAGGACGCGGCTGTTATCTTCGGCAAGGAGGACGTAACGATAATCCGCGACGGAAAAATAAAGATCGACAAGGACGAGCTTAAAGCTCTGAAAGGACTGGAGGATAAATAATTATGAAAACAAAAGAAATCGTTCATGTGCAGAAAAGCAGCGCGGCTTCGCTGGTTTTGGCGATTTTGGCGATGATAATGTCCGCGGCGGCGCTGGCTGTGGGAATTACCGCGCTTGTCAGAAGCTGCGCGGACAGCGCGGCTAAAAGAGTTACCGCAGCCGAATACAACTATATCCGTCCCGACGGCGAGGACGACGAGGAGGAAAATATCGGCAGCGACACCTTGGCGTTTTAACGCGGGCGGTATTCGATTTTGAAAGGAGAAACCAAATGTCAAAAAATAACAATGTTGTGGACGCAAACGGCGGCACTGTGCGCAAAATCGTTGTGACCGTTGTTGTGCTGCTGATAGCGGTCATCGTGGTGCTTAACGCATTCACCACCGTAAAAGCGGGTCACACGGGCGTTGTGACCACTTTCGGCAAGGTCTCGGACGGCGTGCTTTCCGAGGGACTGCACTTCAAGATACCTTTTATACAGAACATAATCCTTATCGACAACAGGGTCAAAAAGGCGGAAGCCAACTGCACTGCCGCTTCAAAGGATCTGCAGACGGTGTCCTCAACCATTGCGGTGAACTACAAGGTGCTGAACGGCTACTCCGCGCGGGTCTACAAGGACATCGGTCTGGACTACGAATCGGTGATAATCACGCCTTCCATTCAGGAGTGCGTAAAGGCGGTCACGGCGAAATTCACCGCCGAGGAGCTTATCACGAACCGTCAGGCTATAGGCGACCAGATGATGGAGCTGCTGAAAGACAAGATCGGTACATACGGCATCGAGATACAGATATTCAACATCACCGCCTTTGATTTTACGGACGAATACAACGCCGCCATCGAAGCCAAGCAGACCGCTCAGCAGAACGCTCTCAAGGCGGAGCAGGATCTCCAGAGGATAAAGGTGGAGGCGGAGCAGAAAGTCGCTCAGGCACAGGCGGAGGCGGAAGCCTACAGGCTGAAGTCCGAGCAGATCACCCCCGAGATACTTATAAGCAACTACATCGAAAAGTGGGACGGAAAGCTTCCCACGGTGGTTTCGGGAGACGACGGAACAATGATGATCGACCTTTCAAAGCTCCTTGAAAGCATTGGCGGTACTTCTTCTTCGTCGGGTACGTCCGCATACAGACAGCCCGAACCGGCTGCCGACGATCAGTCCGCCGCCGGAGAATAAACGTCAGGTCCCGGAGATCTCTTCCGGGACTTTTGCCTGTCCCGGTACGCGGACTGCCGCATGAGCCTCCGCTTTCGCCGCGCCGGGATTTACAAAAAGTTTAACATTTGGAAAAAGTCCTTTGAATAAATAAATGTTGACAAAAGCGGAGTGATGTGGTATAATTTATTAAAAGCAGCGTCATGCCGGTACCGCCGGCAGTGTTTTATGAAAGCGGGGATATTATGACCATAAAAGAATTTTATGACTTTATCGGCGAGGATTTCAGCGACGTTATCGGAAGACTCAGAGCCGAAAGCAGAGTGTGCAAGTATGTTCTGAAATTTCCGGCGGATAAAAGCTTCGACAATCTCCGCGCTTCAATGAGTGAAAAGAACTACGCGGAAGCGTTCAGAGCGGCGCATACCATCAAGGGCACCGGTCTTAATCTGGGCTTCAACAACTTTGCCGCCGTCGCTTCCGAAATAACCGAAAAGCTCAGGAATTTCGAGGATACCGCCGCCATAGAAGCCGACAAAGAGCTCGGCGGACTTATCGAGAACGCAGCCGAAAAGTACGAAAAAATAATCTCGGGAATCGGAAGCATCGACGTTCCCGAACAGCAGTAAAACCGACAAAATTTATGTACGATAAACGCCATACGATTTTTTTGCAAAGGAGAATTCATAGTGATTGGAGAAAATTTTGCGGCTGATTCCCGCAAGCAGAAAGTTTTGATCGTTGACGACTCGGAAATGAACCGTACCATGCTTGAGGATATCCTCGAGGACGACTATGACATAATTCAGGCTGAAAACGGCGTTCAGGCGGTAGCTGTGCTGAAAGAAAGGCATTTCGAGATCGCGCTGGTAATGCTCGATATGGTAATGCCCGAAATGGACGGTCTCGGCGTTCTGGAAGTAATGAACAAGCAGCATTGGATAGACAACATTCCCGTTATAATGATCTCTGTGGAAAGCTCCGCGGGTTATATCGAGCACGCTTACGATCTCGGCGTTACCGATTACATAAAGCGTCCGTTCGACGCGTTTTCCGTAAGACGCCGCGTTATCAATACCATCATGCTTTACGCCAATCAGAAGAAGCTGGTGGGTCTTGTTGCCGATCAGATATACGAAAAGGAAAAAAGCACCAATCTGATGATAAATATTCTCAGCCATATCGTTGAGTTCAGAAACGGCGAAAGCGGTCTGCACGTTATCCATGTTCAGAATATCACCAGAACTATTCTGGAAAAATATGCCGAAAAATATGAGGATTCCGGTCTTACCGAGGCAAGCATAGCAACAATCAGCCTTGCTTCCTCTCTTCACGATATCGGAAAGATATCTATTCCGGAAAGCATTCTCAATAAGCCCGGCAAGCTGACGGACGAGGAGTTCGCCATAATGAAAACCCACTCAAGCGTGGGCGCGTCCATGCTGGAAAGCCTGTCTTTCGGTTCGGACGACCCGCTTATCAAGACAGCCTATGAGATCAGCCGCTGGCATCATGAGCGTCATGACGGCAGAGGCTACCCCGACAGATTGGAGGGCGACAAAATACCTCTTTCTGCTCAGGTGGTTTCGGTTGCGGACGTTTACGACGCACTTACAAGCGAACGCGTCTACAAGAAGGCTTTTTCCCACGAAAAGGCTATGGAAATGATCCTGGGGGGAGAGTGCGGCGCTTTCAACCCGAGAATACTTGAATGCCTGAAAGATACGGCGGGGGTTCTTAAAGAAAATCTGAACCGTACCGTTTCGGAGCACCTGAGTCCGCGCGGCGTCAAGAATATTACCGAGGAAGTGCTTAAAAACAGCAATCTGAACACTGCGGGAACAACCTTCAACAGCTTGGAAAACGAGATCGCGAAGTATAAGTTCCTCCGCTCCGTTTCAAGAGAGATGCAGTTTGAGTACAGCTGCGACCCGTCCATACTTAACTTCCCCGAACGCAGCGCGAAAAAGCTGGGACTTCCCGAAAATATCACCGATCCGAAAAACGACGAGGGACTTAAAGCCGTCATTTCGGAAAAATGCGTCGGCGAGCTTACGGAAGCGGTGCTTGCAGCGTCGCCCGATCAGCCCATAGCAGAATATGAGTGCGATATAAACATCGGCGGTGAAACAAAGCACTGCAAGATCGTCTGCATTTCCGTATGGTCGGACGACGGCAGCCGCATAAGCGTTACCGGCAAGATTTTTGACACTGCCGACGATATGGAGGTTTCGGCTGTCTGAACCGAATGCCGTATTAAAAATATTTGCCGCCGGGCGGAAGTACCTGCCGTCCGGCGGCTTATTAAATCAACCGGGACGTTCTTGCGGAGAACGTCCCGGTTTCGTTTGCAGGCTCATATATAAAAAGTATCGTGTTCCGCGTTGCGGTCGATAATATCCTGAAGGGTTATCCCGTCAAGATAGTCGGAGATCGTTTTATAAAGCCCCTCCCATACGAAAAGCGTCATGCAGTCCGCGGCTCGGGGACAGTCGTTCTTCTCGTATTGCAGGCACGTTACGGGACAAAGATTTCCCTCGGTCACGCGGAGCACTTCTCCCACGGTGTAGCTTTCCGCAGGCTTGGACAGCATATAGCCGCCCTGATAGCCGCGATTGGTTCTGAGCAGACCCGACTTGTTGAGAAGCGGGACGATTTGCTCCAGATATTTTTTCGATATATCCTGGCGTTCGGCAATGTCTTTAAGGGCGACATACCCTTCGGGGGAGTGCTGAGCAAGGTCGAGGAGCATTCTCAGCGCATAGCGTCCCTTGGTAGATATTTTCATGGCTGTTTTCCTTTCGGGATATTGGTTTACGGCTTCAGGCAAGAGACATGGCGCACCGTCGTTTTCAGCGGCGCGGAAATCTTCGCAGTACGGGCGTATCCGCTGCGAAGGTATCCTGTCCGAGCTATATATATTATAACATACTGCAAATAGGTTTTCAATAGGTTTTGGGGATTTATGCCCCGTATACACGCTTATTTAGCGATATATCCGTGTATCGCAGCAAAACACAGTTTGTTTACAAAAAACAGTTGAAATATGTTCAAATATGTGATAAAATCAGTTAAATATATTGCGGAGGTTATTGCAAATGAAAAATAAAATGTTCGGAAAAATATGCTCGGCGGTTCTCGCTTCGCTTATGCTCATGTCGCTTTCGGGCTGCGGTGACAAACAGAACGCCGATAATACGGGAAACAGCGGAGGAAATACTGCCGTGAATGCTGTAAACGATCAGATACGCGATATCCCCTCTATCGAGCTTGTAAAGGAAATAAAAATAGGCTGGAGCCTCGGAAACACCCTTGACGCCGACGGCGCAGACGATGTTACATCCGAAACAAGCTGGGGAAATCCGCTCACCACAAAGGAGATGATAACCGCCGTCAAGGATGCAGGCTTCAACATCGTGAGAATTCCCGTGACGTGGAGACCCCACCTTGACAGTGAAAACAATATAGACGAAGCCTGGCTGAACCGTGTCCGGGAAGTTGTGGACTACGCCTACGGCGAGGGTATGTTCGTTATCCTCAACGCCCACCATGAGGAGTGGTACGATCCCTACTACGACACCGAGGCGGAAGTAACCGAAAAGCTGAAAAAACTCTGGACGCAGATAGGCACATACTTTGCGGGATACGACGAAAAGCTTATTTTCGAGGGACTGAACGAACCCCGCAAGAGGAATACCCCTCTCGAATGGAACGGCGGCGACGAAGAGGGCAGGGAAGTGGTAAACCGGTTGAACGCGGCGTTTGTTGAGACCATACGTGGCTTGGGCGGAAACAACGAAAAGCGTCACCTTATGATACCCGCTTACGCCGCAAGCTCGAGCGAAGCACCCCTGAGAGCGCTGAAGATACCCGAGGGAGACGACAAGATAATCGTTTCCGTTCACGCCTATACGCCTTACGCGTTCGCCCTCAGCGACGACCTTACCGCAAGGAAATTTTCCCCCGACGATACCTCCGCGAACGATATCCTCTATCTGATGGATTTCCTGAAAACCAATTTCATAGACAACGGTCAAGCCGTTATCATCGGCGAGTTCGGCGCGAGAAGCAAGGCAAACGAAGAGATCCGCGGCGAATGGGCGGCATTCTATGTAAGCCGGGCGAAAGCTATCGGCGTTCCCTGCATTTGGTGGGACAACGGCGCGTTTACGGGTACGGGCGAGAATTTCGGTATTCTCAACCGTTCGACCTGCACATGGGAGTTTCCTCTCGTTGTGGAGGGGCTTATGAAAGGTCTGGAATAATATAACAGTATCCCCGAATGAAAGCGCTCATTCGGGGATATGTATTCTTACAGCTTGCCGTCGTCCTTGGCAATACGCATTACCTGTACATATATGCCTGCCACAAGCTGGTACAGCTCGGGAGGAATGCCCTGTCCCACGTTCAGCATGGTGAGCAGCGCGGTCGCCGAGTCGTCGCGGTATATCGGCACGCCGTTCTCGTCGGCGAGATTGATTATCTTTTCCGCCACATGACCGTGTCCCGAAGCCACAACTATGGGAGTGTAGTCCTTGTCGGGATTGTACCTGAGAGCAACCGCCGAATTATTCGGGGCGGCGCCGCCTCTCTTTTTTCCTTTAAATTCTGACATTCAGACCCGACCTCCTTTCGTTCAGCTTGGGGAATATGTTCGTAAGATCCCGTTTCCTTTTCAGCGGCTCTATCATTATCTTTTCCGCGCTGTAGCCGCAGGAAGCCGCAAGTTCCGGCAGAACCGCTTTAAGCGGCAGATAGTTCCTTTCCGTTCCTTCGGGACACATGAGCGCGGCGTTCACCGATTTTCCGCGGGCATAAAGCTCCAGTTCAAAGTAGCCCGCGTCCTCTATCTCAAAGCACAGGAAGATATGGCTGCCCGCTTCGCCCGTTTCGGGATCGCTGTCCGCATTGGGATCAGCCCAAAGCTCGCCGAAAGCTTTCATGCCGTCCATATTCATGGGCACAAGGAAATGCAGCAGTGGAGTGAACACGCCCGGGGCGCTGAGAAGTCCCTGTATCATATCGGGTCTGGTCATATCCGAAAGGGAGCGCAGCGAGGGATCGTTGATGTTCTTTATGAGGAAGTCCAGCATATTCTCCATGGTGGTGGGAGGGCGGTACTGTATTCCCTGCGCCCGGGCCAGTTCCGTAAGGAGCATATTCATTCCCTGCGCGAGAACGATTTTCTTGTCCATGTCCTCCGCGCGGTTGACTATGACGCTCAGCCTGTCGATGAGGCTGTTCAGGTCGGAGGTCTTTTCAAAGTCGCGTATAAGCGTGTTCAGACCGCCTTTCATATTGTCGGGAACAAGGGGAGCGAGCATTTTTTTCAGCATATCCGTTCCCTCTTTGAGAGTAATTGTCTTGTGCGCGGTTTCGGGAAGCTTTTCGCCGGCGGGGAGGTTATCCTGCTTTTCCGGGACTTCCGCAGTCCCGTTCTCTTTTGGGACTGCCGCGGCATTGGGGACGTTTTCCTCTGCGGCGGGGAGGTTTTCTTCCGCTGCGGGCAGCTCGAACTCCTCCGCCAGCTTGCTGATATTTTCCGATAGCTGCTCGGGGGAAATCTGTTCAAGTCCGCCGTTCACAGCGTCCGCAAGCCTTTCGGTAAGCATGGTCATGGACATCTGCGCCGAAGCGGAGGGATTGTTTTTCAGCGCGGCAAGCTTTATATCGGGCGGCAGCCGCGAGCTTTCCACAAATTTGGTGAACAGCATATTCAGCTTATCCGCAGTCTCCGCGTCGGGAGCCATGTTCAGCACCGCCTGGAAGCTGTCCCCCAGCGAGGAGGGATCGCCGTTGAACCGCGACAGATTGTAGGTTATGAGCGACAGCAGGTTCTGCGTGCGGTCGCTGAGCAGCAGGCTTTTTTCGAGGTATCCCACAAGGGCGAGGACGTCGTTCTTTACCGTTCCGAAATTTTCAGCCGAAAGCTTGTCGGCGGTCTGCATGAGCAGGTCGACTATCTCGCGGCTCTGAGCGGCTTCTCCCGCCAGATAGCGCAGCGACGCGGATATGGAGGTTATCACGTCGTCCCGCGAGACCGAGGACGCCGCCGCTTTGAGAAAGTCCAGCACAGCAATGCTGACCTCTTCGCCTGCGGGAGAACCCGAAAGTCCCGATACCATGTCTTTCAGAGCGCTCCACAGCTCGCCGCTGAACATGGTAGCTTCGTCCTGCTGACGGATAATATCGTCCGCAAGCTCATTGGGAGCGAGCAATATTTCATTGGCAAATTCCGTTACCTTATTAAGAAGTTCTGCGTTTCCCGCCGCTCCCAGAGCAGACAGCGTACCCGAACCGAGCACGCCTTTAAGGAGCACAGCCGCGAGAGCGGGGTCTTTTGAGACAGCCGTCTGCAGCTTGGGCATTCCGGTGCCCGTCTGATCCTTCAGGTTCTGCTCGCCGAGCTGCTCGTCGCGGGTATTCGCCTTGTTGACATAGTCAACGTTTCCCAGATCGAATACCTGTTCGGGCGTCTGCGGTTTGACATTGGTATTGGCAGTGTAATCCTTCGGGGCGACGGGAGTGGTTACTCTCAGTAAGTCTGACATACGCGCCATTCCTTTCCGGAAATTTACATTACAGATACAGGGAAATATTTCCCAAATATATCAATAAATCGTTAATTCCTCGATTTTTTACCTTTTTTTGTGCTATTTTGTTAAAAATGAACGAAAAATCACCGAAAAATTTTTCCGCTTTATTCTTATTATATTACATTTTTGTCTTGAAGTAAAGAGTTTTTTATAGTATAATTAAAAATATACTATAGAATATTATGGCGTGCTGTAGCATTTTACAGCTTAAGGGTGTCCGCCGCCGCGGCTGCGGAGATCCTGCGCTCAGGTTTCTGTATCAATTAACACCCTGTAAGGGGATAAACTGATAGGTAGGTGTTTTTATGGCAAAATTTGAAGCAGGAATGGAAGCTATGGCGGATATGTATGTCTTTGAGACAACGTCGCTTCTTGAACAGCTGGACCAAATTCTGATGAAAACTGAAAACGAGAGCAGCTTCGCGGAAGAGGATATCAACGAGATCTTCCGCACCATGCACACTATCAAGGGTTCTTCCGCCATGATGGGACTCGAAAATATGTCTAAGCTCGCTCACGCCATCGAGGATATGTTTTACATTATCCGAGAGGATCATCCCGTGATCTCTTCAATGGAGACGCTGTATGACATCATTTTCAGCGCGTCAGACCTCCTGAAAGCCGAGATCGAAAACCTCCAGGAGGACGAGTACACCCCGACAGATTTCACAGAGCAGATGAACAAGATCGAGGACTTCGCCGCCGTTCTCAAGGGCGCGGAGCCTGCTTCGGCTGCTCCCGCGGAAACGGCTGCCGCAGCTCCCGCGGAGAACGCTGCTCCCGCCGCTGCCGCTCCTGCCGCCGCACCTGCGCAGACCGTGTCCGGTTCGGGTCTGACTACCGTAAAGGTTTTCTTCGAGGACGACTGCAAAATGGAAAACCTGCGCGCCCTGCTGGTAATAAACAGAATATCCGAAAGCTGCGCCCAGCTCGAATACATACCCGAAGATATCGAGAACAACGGCGATACGGCTCAGACTATTATAAAGGACGGTTTCCTTGTTAAGTTCCGCCCCGCTCAGGGCGCGTCTACCGACAGCATTATGGAAACTATCCGCACCACAGCCAATGTCAAGAACTGCGAGATAATCGAGCGCGGCTCGGAGGCTGCCGCAGGTTCGCCTAACGAGGCAGTCACAACAGTCCGCGTTCACTTCGACGACGACTGCAAGATGGAAAATCTCCGCGCTCTGCTGGTTGTCAACAACGTAAGGGACGTGTGCGAGAACGTTACCTTTGAACCCGCCGATATCGAGGATAACGCGGATACCTCCAAAACTATCGTTGAGGAAGGCTTTGTTGTCCGCTTTAAATCGGATAAGCCCCAGATGGTGCTTCAGGTAATCGAAAGCACCCCCAGCGTAAAATCTTACATCGTGGAGACTGCTCCCGCGCCTGCGGAGGAAGCTCCCAAGCCCGCTCCCGCACCGGCAGCACCCGCTCCCGCTCAGGCGGCTGCCCCCGCGCAGACTGCCGCTCCCGCAAAGAAAGCGGAAGCCCCCAAGTCCGCAGCCAAGAAAGCGGAGCCTCCCAAGCCCACTGCGGACAGCGCTCCCGCAGGAGCTGCAAAGGGCGGCGTGAAGCAGTCCCTTATCTCCGTTAACCTTAACAAGCTGGACGTTCTTCTCGACCTGGTGGGAGAAATCGTTATTACCGAGGCAATGGTTACCTCCAATCCCGACCTTAAGGGTCTGAGACTGGATAACTTCCAGAAGTCCGCAAGACAGCTCAGAAAACTGAACGGCGAGCTTCAGGACGCGGTTATGTCAATGCGAATGGTTCCCATTTCCGGAGCGTTCAACAAGATGACCCGTATTGTCCGCGATATGAAAGTAAAACTGGGCAAGGACGTTGAACTTATCTTCGAGGGCGAGGAGACCGAGGTAGACAAGTCCATCATCGACCAGCTCAACGATCCCCTTATGCACATGGTGAGAAATTCCATGGATCACGGCATCGAGGAAAACGTCGAGGACAGAATTGCGGCGGGCAAGTCGCCTAAGGGCAAGATCACGCTTTCCGCATATAATGCTTCGGGAGAGGTAATTATCGTGGTTGCCGACGACGGACAGGGCATAGACCCCGAAAAAGTCCTCGCAAAGGCTGAGAGAAACGGCATTCTTTCAAAACCCGCAAGCGAATATTCCGAAAAAGAGATACTTAACATGATAATGCTCCCCGGCTTCTCCACAAACGAGCAGGTAACGGAATACTCCGGCAGAGGCGTGGGCATGGACGTTGTTAAGAAGAATATCGAAAAGATCGGCGGAAGCGTTTCGGTTGACTCCAAGTTCGGTCAGGGCTCAAGCTTCATTATCAAGATTCCCCTGTCCCTGTCTATCGTGGACGGCATGGACATCTCCGTGGGCAATTCGATATTCACCATTCCGATAAACTCCATAAGCAACTCTTTCAAGGTTGAGCGCAGCCAGCTTGTCAAGGATACCACCGGCAAGGAAATGGTAATGGTATACGGCGAGTGTTATCCGCTTATCAGACTGTATCAGCTCTACGACCTTACTCCGAATACGGAGGACATTTTTGACGGTATCATCATTCTGGTCGAGAGCGACGGAAAGCGCGCGTGTATCTTTGCCGACGAGCTTATAGGTGAGCAGCAGGTAGTACTCAAACCGTTCCCCACGCTTCTCGGAAACTACAACGTGAAGCAGTACGGCATGAGCGGCTGCTCTATCCTCGGCGACGGCTCGATAACCATTATTCTCGATGTGAGCAACATCATCAGCGATTTCTGATCTGCTCCGCCGTACGGCGGACGCACTAAAGGACGGCAGACGCCGGCGGCGAAATTGCTCCGGCATAAGGCTGTTATATAGAAAGGAAGGTTCTAAATGGCAGAAAATACCACCGAATCAAGATCCACTTATACCGCGGACGGGGTTGAGATACTGTTCTTCAGCATCGGTGAAAGCATTTACGGTATAGAAATAAAGTATGTTCAGGAGATCATTAACATTGAACAGATCACCGTCGTACCGAAAATTCCCGACCACATTAAGGGAGTTATCAATATACGCGGAAAGGTAGTTCCCATCATCAGCGTGAGAAACCGTTTCGGTATCGAGGAGATCCCCTACGACGACAGAACCTGTATCATCGTTCTCGAATTTGAAAACGGCGATCAGGTTGGCATAATCGTCGACAGGGTTCAGGAAGTCCTCATAGCAAAGGCAAAGGATATCAGCAAAGCCCCCGATTCCAAGAACGTAAACGCCAATCGCTACATTAAGTCGATCATCGAGATCGAGGGCGACATCAAACTGCTGCTGGACTGCGACAAGCTTGTTACCGACTGAGCGGAGGTGTTTGTGAAATGCTTAAACTTACAGATGATGATTTCAACCGTTTGGTTGCCTACATGAAGAAAAATTACGGCATAAATCTCGATAAAAAGCGTATCCTTATAGAGGGAAGACTTTCCAATATGGTCACGCAGCGCGGCTTCAAATCCTTCAAGGAATTTATCGACTTTGCTTTTGCCGACAAAACGGGAAAAGAAACAATGCAGCTTGTAAATAAGCTCACAACAAACCATACCTTTTTCATGCGCGAGCCGGAGCATTTTGAATTTCTGAAAAGCACTGTCATGCCGCAGATGGAAAAGGAAAACGGTTCTACCCGCACGCTGAATTTCTGGTGCGCCGCGTCTTCCACGGGACAGGAGCCGTACACGCTGGTAATGACTATCGACGACTATTTCGGAGCAAAGGCTTCCGCATGGAACGTCAAGCTGCTTGCCACAGACCTTGACACAGAGGTTCTTAAGACAGCGCAGGACGGTATCTATACAGCCGATATGCTGAAAGACGTCCCCAGCTACTGGATGTCCAAATACTTCAACAAGCTTCCCGACGGACGGTTTCAGGTCATCGACAGGCTGCGCAAACAGATCACCTTCAAGCAGTTCAACCTTATGGACAGGATCGTGGCGCAGCGTCCCTACGACTTTATAAGCTGCCGCAACGTTATGATCTATTTCGAGCAGGAAACCAAAAACGCTCTCATCGAACGCTTCTATGATGTCACAAGGGAGAACGGCTATCTCTACATAGGTCACGCGGAAAGCGTCGGCAAGAACACCCGCTACACCTATGTGAAACCGGCGATCTACAAGAAAGTCACCAACAAGCCCGACGGAGCAAAATCATATGCCGGAAGGCTTACCAAATAAATTTCCAAAGGAGCGTCTCGATTTTTTCGGAGGCGATGTGTTATGAATACTACTCAAAACAAAAAAGTAAAGGTTCTGATCGTTGACGATTCCAATATGTTCCGCGCAACAGTCATAAAGGGATTGGAGTCTACCCCCAATGTTGTCATAGTGGGAGAGGCTGCCGACGCTTTTGAAGCGCGCGACAAGATCAACGAGTTAAGACCCGATGTTCTCGTTATGGACGTTGTTATGCCCAAAATGGACGGCTTGACGTTCCTGAAGCAGCTTATGGAGCAGTATCCGCTGCCCTGTATCATCATGTCGGGTACGGCAAGCGAATCCTCCGCGCTGGAAGCGGGAGCTGCGGGTTTTCTCAAAAAACCGAAAAATCCCTCGGAGTACAAGACCTTTTCAACTATACTCGGAACTCAGATAATCCTTGCGGCGGGAAAGCCCGTCCGCAAAAAGAACGCTTTAAGTTCTGCAGCCAAAACCGCAGGTGTGGACGGCGTTGTTCCCGTTATGGGTTCCTCCGGCGCAAAAGCGGGCAGGGTCATGCCGAATATCCCCTCAAAGGAGGATATTATGGGACTTCCCCGTAAAACAAGCGAGGGATATGTGGTCGCTTTGGGAGCTTCCACAGGCGGCACTGACGCATTGGAGTGCATAATAAAGTCTTTTCCAGAAACAATGCCCCCTGTGCTGGTGGTGCAGCATATGCCTCCCGTGTTCACGAGGATGTACAGCGAGCGCCTTGACAGGTGCTGTGCGGTTCACGTCAAAGAGGCGCAGGACGGCGACAGGCTCACAGAGGGCGTGTGCCTTATCGCGGCGGGCGGATACCACATGGAACTGAAAAAGGACGCAAGAGGATATTTCGTCAAGTGCTATCAGGGCGAAAAGGTTTCGGGACACTGTCCCTCCGTCGACGTTATGTTTACAAGCGTTGCCGAAGTCGCGGGCAGAAAGGCGATCGGCGCGATCATGACAGGCATGGGCGCGGACGGAGCAAAGGGTCTGAAAAAAATGCACGACAAAGGCGCGTACACCATCGGTCAGGATAAGGAGACCTGCGTGGTCTACGGTATGCCTATGGAGGCTTATAAGCTGGGAGCTTGTTCCGAACAGCAGCCATTGGCAAACATCGGCAAGACCTTGTGCAAACGTCTTACCGACGGGTGGAAATAAAAGGTTTGCGAAACAGTTTTCATTTAATACAGAAGGCAGGAGAGTTAATCTCCTGCTTTTCTTAATACCTTAAAATAAAGAAGCAAGAGACCGAAATCTCTTGCTTCCCGATTGTAAATATTTGCTCTGATTAATACATTCCGCCTGCGGGCATTGCGGGAGCGGCGGGAGTTTCCTCCTTGATGTCGGCGACAAGGCTTTCGGTGGTGAGAACCATAGCCGCAACCGAAGCCGCGTTCTGGAGCGCGGAACGGGTTACCTTAGTCGGGTCAACGATGCCTGCGGGGATCATATCGCCGTAAGTCTCGTTGTAAGCGTCGAAGCCGTAGCCTACCTTTCTGGAGCGAACGATCTTGTCGAGGATAACGCTTCCTTCCAGACCCGCGTTTGCGGCGATCTGGCGGACGGGTTCTTCAAGAGCTTTGAGGACGATTGCCGCGCCCGTTTTTTCGTCGCCCGTAAGGGTCGCCGTAAGCTTGGAAACCGCAGCCATGGCGTTCACATACGCAACGCCGCCGCCCGCTACGATACCCTCTTCAACGGCAGCCTTTGTGGCGGCGAGAGCGTCCTCGATGCGGAGCTTCTTCTCTTTCATTTCGATCTCAGTCGCCGCGCCCACCTTGATAACGGCTACGCCGCCGCTGAGTTTGGCAAGTCTTTCCTGAAGCTTTTCCTTATCGAAATCGGAAGTGGTGGTCTCGATCTGAGCCTTGATCTGACCGATCCTGTCCTTGATAGCCTTTTTCTCGCCCGCGCCGTCAACGATGATGGTGTTTTCCTTTGTGACCTTGACCTGCTTAGCGCGTCCGAGCTGGGGTACTTCGGTGTCTTTAAGTTCGAGACCCAGTTCCTCGGAGATAACCTGACCGCCTGTGAGGATCGCGATGTCCTGAAGCATTTCCTTGCGCCTGTCGCCGAAGCCGGGAGCTTTGACCGCAACGCAAGTAAATGTGCCGCGAAGCTTGTTTACGATAAGTGTGGACAGCGCCTCGCCCTCGATGTCCTCGGCAATGATGACCAGCTTCTTGCCGCTTTGAACGATCTGCTCAAGCAGGGGGAGGATCTCCTGAATGGAGGAAATTTTCTTGTCGGTGATGAGCATATACGCGTCGTCGATAACGGCTTCCATTTTGTCCGTGTCGGTAACCATGTAGGGCGTGATGTAGCCGCGGTCGAACTGCATACCCTCAACAACCTCGGAGTAAGTCTCGGCTGTCTTGGATTCCTCGATGGTAATAACGCCGTCGGAGGTAACTTTTTCCATAGCCTCGGCAATGAGCTTTCCTACGGTCTCGTCGGCGGAGGAAATGGCGGCTACGCTTGCGATGTCGTCCGAACCCGCAACGGGTGTGGAATTGGCTTTGATAGACTCAACTGCCGCGTCAACAGCCTTAGCCATGCCCTTTTTGACGATCATGGGATTTGCTCCCGCAGCGATGTTCTTCATTCCCTCGCGGATAAGAGCCTGAGCAAGCAGGGTAGCGGTCGTTGTACCGTCGCCGGCTGCGTCGTTGGTCTTTGTGGCGACTTCCTTGACGAGCTGCGCACCCATGTTCTCAAAAGCGTCCTCCAGCTCGATCTCCTTGGCGATGGTCACGCCGTCGTTGGTGATGAGGGGAGAGCCGAATTTCTTGTCCAGGACAACGTTTCTGCCCTTGGGACCGAGAGTGATCTTAACCGTGTCGGCAAGCTTGTCGATGCCCGCCTGGAGAGCCTTTCTTGCTTCCTCGCCGTAAATGATATCTTTAGCCATAATAAAATCTTCCTTTCAAATACAATCAGTATAAATTCTGTTATTCAACAACAGCGAGTATATCATCCTGACGGAGGATAGTATACTCAACGCCGTCCACCTTGACTTCGGTTCCGCTGTACTTGGAAATAAGTACCTTCTGACCTTTTTTAACGGACATCTTGATTTCCTTGCCGTCGACCACGCCTCCGGGACCTACCTCGACGATCTCGGCGATCTGGGGCTTTTCCTTGGCGCTGCCCGCGAGGATAATGCCGCTCTTGGTGGTCTCCTCAGCCTCGGTCATTTTAATAACAACTCTGTCAGCAAGCGGTTTGATTGTCATAACAAAAACTCCTTTCAGTATATAAACTTATAGTTTAAACATTTTGTACAGAAGATCGAACTGCCGTTTAGCACTTCGAACTTCGATGTGTTAGCACTCATTCTTTTTGAGTGCTAATTATATTTTAGCAGTATTTTCAGAGAAATCAAGTGTTTTCATAAGATTTTCATATATTTCGGCACATTTAACAAATTCATGAGAATTTTCTCTCAATATTTGTTGAGATACCCAAAAGAAATATGTGATGTATCATATGCCTGCGAAAGACTGTCGGTGTTTTCCGACACACATTATTAATGCAAGCGGGAAACTGCGAATTTCCGCAAAAATGAATTTTTTATTTTTATTTTATAATTATAAAAGCAACATTTTGTTAAATTTACAAAATATACATAATTAGGACGTATAAAATTTATATCTTGCGTGCCGTATTTTGGTATAATGAATTTGTCTAATTATTTAAAAATAAGCGTCGCAAGTCCATGATGCACGACGGCGAAAATTGTCAGTCTTAACACGAAATGTATACACGGCATTTGAAAGGATGGTCCAATATGTCACTTGGAAAAGTTTTGGTCGTTGACGACGATAACAATATCTGCGAGCTTTTAAAGCTCTATCTCGAAAAGGACGGCTACGGCGTTATTACTGCTCACGACGGGGACGAAGCCGTTGTCAAATTCAACGCGCTTAAGCCGGACGTGGTGCTCCTCGATATTATGCTGCCCGAACTGGACGGCTGGCAGGTGTGCCGCGAAATCAGAAAAAAATCAAACGTGCCCATAATCATGATAACAGCCAAGAGCGAAACTTTCGACAAGGTTCTCGGTCTGGAACTGGGCGCGGACGACTATATCGTTAAGCCTTTCGATACCAAGGAGGTAATCGCCCGCATAAAAGCGGTCTCCCGCCGTATCGGTCAGTCAAGCGCGGAGTCGGAGGTCAAGGAAGTCCGCTACGACAAGCTGGTGGTGAACATGACACGCTATGAGCTGCGCGTTGACGGAAAGGTCATGGATACTCCCCCCAAGGAACTGGAGCTGCTGTTCTATCTGGCTTCCAATCCCAATCGCGTGTACACCCGCGACCAGCTTCTGGACGAGGTTTGGGGCTTCGAGTATTACGGCGATTCGAGAACTATCGACGTACACATAAAGCGTCTGCGCGAAAAACTGGAGGGAGTTTCCGACAAATGGGCTCTCAAAACGGTCTGGGGCGTAGGCTATAAGTTTGAGGCGGAAGAGGACGCAAATGCGTAAAAGTATTTTTACTGAGTTCTTTTGTCTGTGCGCCGCTGTCTTTATATCGGCAGTTATATGCATAGGCGTGGTGCTGATGTTGGTGTCTGAGGAGCACTATAAGTCCAACAGGTTCAATTATCTCTCGGTAAAGTCGGAGATGATCGCGGACGCTGTGCGCTGCTCCTTTGAGGAAAACGGAGGACTTGACCGCGGCAAGCTCGCTTCCGAGCTTGAAAGGCTGTCCGAAAATATCGGCACGGATATTACACTGACTGATTCAGACGGCGTTGCTTTGGTATGCTCCGAGGCATCGCCGTGTTCTCATACGGACAAAAGCATTGCTCCGCAGGCGATAGACCGCATCACCGAGGACGGCTTGTCCGAGCTGGGAAGCCTCAACGGTTTCTATGACGAGAAAACTTTTATTTACGCCAAAAAGCTGACTGTTGACGGAAATACATATATCGTTCTCGAAAAGCTGAGGTCGAATACTCTTGCGGGGCATATGCTCACGCTGACGGCGGCTTTGGTTATTTCGTCGGCGGTAATTCTGTCGGCGGCGTTTGCGATAATGTATACTGCGGCAAAGCGGCTGCTGTCACCGATAAGGGAGATGTCCGCAGCGGCGCAGAGGTTCGCGGAGGGCGATTTTTCGGAAAAACTCCGCGTGACCGACGAGAACGAACTGGGATATCTTGCAGAATCGCTGAACGAAATGGCAAGCTCTTTGGAGCAGCTTGAGGAGACAAGGAAAAGTTTCATTTCCAATGTTTCCCACGAGCTGAAAACGCCCATGACGACGATCGGCGGTTTTGTGGACGGCATATTGGACGGAACTATCCCCGAAAGCAAGCATAAACACTATATGAAGATAGTGTCGGCGGAGGTCAGCAGACTTTCCCGCCTTGTGCGGTCAATGCTGAACATATCCAAATACGAGGCGGGCGAGCTGGAGCTTTCCACGGAGGATTTCGATATCATGCCGGAAATTCTGCAAACGCTTACAAACTTTGAAAAAAATATCGAAGAAAAGCATATTGACATACGGATCGAAAGCGCGGACTGCTTCCGCGTAAACGCCGATCCCGACCTTACGGGGCAGGTCGTATACAACCTTGTCGAAAACGCGGTCAAGTTCGTGAACGAGGGCGGATATATCCGATTTTCGTTCAGCGAGGACAGCGGCATGCGCAGCGTTTCAATAAGAAACAGCGGCGACGGACTGAAAAAGCAGGAGATATCAAAGGTTTTCGACCGCTTCTATAAAACCGACGAGTCCCGCGGGATAGATCCGAGCGGCGTCGGTCTGGGACTTTCCATAGTAAGCTCGATCATCAAGCTTCACGGCGGAAAGATCGTCGTTTCAAGCGAACCGAACCAGTACACGGAATTTACGTTCAGTCTCAAAAAAGCCGAAGCTGACCGCAGATGAACATTTTACGGAGGTCATATGGATAATAATTTTGATGAGAATATTGCTGCCGAACCCGATAACGGCGGCGGTACAACGGGAGATGAAGTCCGCGCCGATACGGAGCGGCGCGGGGATTTCGGAAAGCTTCCGGATGCCGCACCCACTGTGCAGCCTGCGGCAGAGCCCGATGATATCGGAGCGGTTTCCGCGAACTCTGTGCAGCAGGAGACTGCCGGTTCGCCGTTCGGAAATACGCAGAATGCGCAGAACATTCAGCCGGGACAGTTCGGTCAGCCTGTTTTTCCGTCCGCAGCAGGAGCACAGCCGTTTGATCGGAACGCGGGAAACGCGCCGCAGTATGTCCCCCCGCGAATATACGGCGAGGATTTCCGCAGTCAGCAAAATCAGTACGGACAGTACGGACAGCAGAACCCGGAGGGACAACCCATTGGGGGAAATTATCCTCCGTCCGCAAATCAGCCGCGGAACGGGAAACGTTTTTCGGGCGGCTGCTTCTGGGCGCTTGTTTCCGCAATCGCGGTCATGTTTGCCGCAGTGGTGGTTTTAGCTGTAAAAATTGCGGCGGGAACGCCGGACAGCGGAAAAGCTCCCGAAAGCGGCAATATCGGAAAATACGAAAATTTCGCCGAAACGCAAAAGGCGGAGTACACGATAGTGGAGATCCCCGCAGCGGATAAGCCGATACTTGACGACGTGTTTTACGCCGACAAAGAAAGCGGTTTGCTTACATCTGTGGGTGTTGCGAGGACAATCCTTCCGTCTCAGGTGAAGATCAAGGTTTTTGACGATATGCCGTATGCGCCCGTTTCCTCCGGTTCGGGAATAATCCTTACCGAGGACGGCTATATCCTTACAAACGCCCATGTTGTGGACGGTGCGAAAAGGCTTTCCGTGGGGTTTTACGAGGACGGCGAGAGCGAAGCGGTTATTGTGGGCATTGACAAAAAAAGCGACCTTGCGGTAATAAAAGTTGACAAAGCCGGACTTTCACCCGCGCAGATAGGCAAGTCCTCAAGTCTTGAAATCGGCGAGGAAGTAGCTCTTGCGGGAGCGGGCGGAGGTTTTGAAAATACCGTCACCTACGGTCATGTTACGGGGCTGGGACGGGAGATAGACACCGACTATATCAGCAGCTCCACAATACGGTGCATTCAGTCCGACGCGGCTCTCAACCCGGGAAATTCCGGAGGCGCATTGGTGAATATGTACGGTCAGGTGGTGGGAGTTGCGGTCGCGCTGATGAATCACGAGACATATGAGAATATCGGCTTTTGCATTGCCATAGACGACGCCGTACCCATTGCCGAGGATCTGATCGCGCACGGATATGTTTCCTCTCGGACAAGAGTGGGGATAACCTATATGTCAATAGGCGACGCTGCCGCAAGCGGATACGGAATACCCGCAGGACTTTGCGTTATGGATATCGATCCTCTCAGCGGGGCTGCGTTTGCGGGACTTAAACCCTACGACGTGATAACCCATATAGACGGTCACCGCGTATTTGGAGCGGGTGAAATATCGGATGCACTGGCGGATAAACGTCCCGGAGACGTTATCACCATATCCGTGTTCCGAAAGGAGATAACCGGGGAAACCGGCATGTTCGACGCTAAGCTTGAGCTTGTCGCCGACACTTCGTCGGTATCGGGCTATTCGGTCACGGAGGAAGACGAGGACTTTATGAACAGGGACATTGTTAAGTGACTGCGGAAAAACCCTGCGCCATAAAGGTACTGAACACAACAGCAAAGAAAGACGGACGTTTCCCGCGGTTTGGGAAACGTCCGCTTTTTATCGGAGATTTTCGCCGTTTGAGCTTATTACGTCCTTGTACCAGAGAGCGGAATCCTTGACGGTTCTCTGCTGAGTTTCATAGTCGTTGTAGACTATGCCGAAGCGTTCCTTGTAGCCGTCCGACCACTCGAAGTTGTCCATAAACGACCAGATGTAGTAGCCGTCCGCGTCAACGCCGTCCTCGGCGGCTTTTCTGAAATTTTGCAGATATTCACGCAGATATTCGATACGATTGGGGTCGTGGACTTTCCCGTCGGAGGAAACGCGGTCGTGGCACGCCATGCCGTTTTCCGTGATTACGATAGGCTTTTTGTAGCGTTCATAGTAGAAATAGGGACCCCAGTAAAGAGCCTCGGGAGTAACCGGCCAGCCGATGGATGTTCTTGTCATTCCGGTCTTGAATTTACGGACTTCCCCGCCGTGAATATATCTGCCGTTGTAGATGTTCATGCCTATGAAGTCGATGGGCTGGCTTATCAGCTTCAGGTCCTCGTCGGTAATTACGGGAGCGTTAGGTTCTTTGCATTCGTACACCCAATCGGGGTATCTGCCGTTTATCATCGGATCGAGCCAATATGCGTCGGAGAACGGAAAGGCGGGGTGATCGCTTTGGAAATAGTTTTCCCGCGCAGCGGCGGTGTCCTCTGCGGAGACGGGTATGGCGGGCTGAGAAGCCGAGGAAATACCTATTCTGCATGGCTCGCCCTTTCTCAGTTCAAGTACGGCTTTTCCGTGAGCTTTCAGAACATTGTGACCTATCCGCATAAGCTCCGGCTTTGCAAGGCGGTAGCCGGGAGCGTGTTTTCCCTCCAGATATCCGCAGCCCACAAAGACCTGCGGTTCGTTGAATGTGATGAAATCGTGGACCCTGCCGCCGAATTGCTCTTTGATAAGCTTTGCGTATGCCGCGAAAATGTCGGGCATATCATCGTTGAGCCAGCCGCCTTTAAGGTGCAGAGCGTAGGGAAGATCCCAGTGATAAAGCGTCATGCAAGGCTTTATCCCGCGGCTGATAAGACCGTCTATAAGCCGGCTGTAGAAATCCAATCCTTTGGGATTGACCTCGCCCGCGCCGTCGGGGATTATTCTTGACCAGCTTACCGAAAAGCGGTAGCTGTTCACACCGAGGGACTTCATCAGATCTAGGTCTCCGTCAAGCCTGTGGTAGCAGTCGCAGGCGGTATCGCCGTTGTGGTTGTCGAAAACTTTTCCGTCGATGTGAGAAAAAGCGTCCCAGATGTTCAGCCCCTTTCCGTCCTCGAAAGCTGCGCCCTCCACTTGATAGGAGGCGGTGGCTGTTCCCCAGATAAAATCCTTTTTAAAGCTCATGCTTTATCCTCTCCTTTTGATTATTCGGGTTTATCTTCCGATTTAATTTTAACTTTTTTGCGGACGTTTGTCAAGTGGGGAGAGCGTCCGTCCCCCGTTTTGCCGCGCCGCAGATTTACTTTACCATAGGAGGGCAAAAAACAATACCTGAATTTTGTCTTTTTTATAAGTATTTTGACGAATTTCAATTTTTTTGATGGAGTATGCAACCGATCCCCCGAAAAATGCGGTACTATAATAAGGAGCATTTTCGGAACACGAAACGCGCTCCCCATAGGACGAAAGGAGGACGTTATGGAGGACAAGGAAATCATCGGTCTGTTCCTGGCTCGGGACGAAAACGCCGTCAGGCAGACGGAGCTGAAATATTCGGGGTATCTTCTGACTATCGCGCTGAACATTCTCGGCAGCAGGGAGGACAGCGGCGAATGCGTAAACGACACATATTTCAAGGCGTGGAACTCTATCCCGCCCCATTTGCCGGAACGGCTGAGGTACTATCTGGGAAAGATCACGCGGGAGCTTTCCATCGACCGTCTGCGCAGGAAAGTCAGCGCAAAGCGGGGCGGCACGGAATATGAGCTGTCCCTTGACGAGCTTGAGGAGTGCGTGCCGTCCGCGTCGTCGGCGCAGCAAACGGGAGCTCCCGAGCAGGAGGCGGAGGTATCGCTGCTTGCGGAGACTATCGGAAAATATCTGCGTGGCTGCGGCGCGGAAATGCGGAACGTTTTTATAATGCGGTATTATTTCTGCGACAGCGTGAAAGCGATCGCGGACTGCTGCGGAATGAGCGAGTCAAAGGTGAAGAGTATGCTTTTCCGCGCCCGAGGAGGTCTGCGGAAGCATTTGGAAAAGGAGGGCTTTTCGGTATGAGAAAGTCGGAAAAAATAAGCGACGCCATAGGTCGCATCGACGAGGATATCGTCGCCGAGGCGGACGGCAAAAGAGCTTCGTCCCCCCAAAAAGGCGGCGGGAGATTTCTTGTTCCCGCGCTGTCGGCGGCGGCTTGCGCGGCGGTGATATGCGGCGCTGCTGTTCTCGCGAACCGCGGGGACGACGGCATTTCCGCGGATACGGAAAACGTCCCGCCGATTTCGGAGACCTCGATTGCCGAGATGTCGACCGTGGGAGAGAACGCGGCGGAAACGTCCGTATATGCGGAGACTTTAGCGGAAGCGGAGTACCCCGTTATGGCTCCCTATCCGAACGAGGACGACTGCTTCGACGAAAACGGCGTTTGGCAGGACGAGCTTGCCGCCCTGTATTACTACCCCTGGGAGGAGCAGAGCACGGAGCGCCGAAAGAGCGGAGAATTGCTCTATGACAGTCTGACAGGCTTTGCCAGGTCGTCGTCCTACGAGGTTCTTGCGGGCTCGGAAGGGGAAAACCGCGTGTATTCTCCCGGCAGCGCCTATATGGCTCTCGCCATGCTTGCGGAGATATCCGACGGGGGCAGCCGCGCGCAGATACTTGAGCTGTTCGGGACGGATACAATAGAGTCCCTCAGGGAGCATACCGAGAATTTCTGGAAAGCGACCTATCGGAACGACGGCGCGACGACCTCGGTGCTCGCCAATTCACTGTGGCTCAGCAAGGACGCGGACTTTGACCGCGAGACCCTGAACAGGCTTGCGGAAAGCTGCTACGCGTCCTCCTACAGCGGCGATACCTCCTCGGAGGAGATGACCGCCGCTTTGCGGGATTGGCTCAACAAGCAGACGGGCGGTCTGCTTGGGGACGCTGTCAACGGCGTAAGGCTCGAGCCCGAAACGGTGATTTCCCTTTGCTCGACGGTATATTTCCGCGCAAAGTGGGATCTGCATTTTCTCGCGGAAAACAATACCGTCGATACGTTTCACAGTCCGAACGGCGATATCGAAACGGAGTTCATGAACGATACCGACGAATACGGATCGTACTATTGGGGCGAGGATTACGGCGCGGTAAGGCTTGGTTTTGCGAACGGCGGGGCGATGTGGCTGATACTTCCCGACGAGGACAAGACCGTGGACGGCGTGCTGGCTTCGGGGGAGTATATGGATATGCTTAAAACAGGCTTCGGCTGGGAAAAGTCCAAAATAATAACCGTGCATAATTCCGTCCCGAAGTTTGACGTGTCCTCGGAGACGGATCTGAAAGACGTTCTGGAGCGCATGGGCGTAACGGACGTTTTCAATTCCGCCGTATCGGATTTTACGCCGCTTCTGGGAGAGGCGGGGGCTGACGGGATATACGTCTCCGGGGCGAAGCACGCCGCCCGCGTACAGATAGACGAGGAGGGCTGCACCGCCGCCGCGTTCACGCAGATAGCGGCGGCCGGAGCCGCTCTCCCGCCCGAGGACGAGATATATTTCGTCCTTGACAGACCGTTTATATTTGCCGTGATGAGCGATACCAACCAGCCGCTGTTTATCGGAACGGTCTATACGCCGTAAACCCGCAGACGGAAAACTGTAAATCACAATTCGATCCTATATTAAAAACGTGAGCGCCGTTTTGACAGATAACGATACGGAAGTATTGCTGCCCTCGGAAGCAAATTTACCCTTACCGGCAAAGTTTGCCGGTAAGGGTAAAAGTCAGCCTTTCCGAATGAAGCGTCTGTCAGCTTATTGTCACATTTATCCGCATGACATACCGCTTGACGATTACCGGGTACGCGACTGCGGTTTATTCCTCTTCGTCCTCGTCGGGCATATCCCAGTTGTGGTAGACGTTCTGCACGTCGTCGTTGTCCTCCAGATGCTCGAGAAGCAGGGTCATCTTCTTAACGGCTTCTTCGTCGGTGAGAGCCGTATAGGTGGACGGTATCATCTCGATATCCGCCGAGATAAGCTTGTAGCCCTTTTCGGCAAGACCGTCCCGCACCGCAGCAAAATCCCCCGGCTCGGTTTCGATTTCGATAACGCCGTCCTCCATGGAGAAATCGGACGCGCCCAGATCGAAAACGTCCTCCATAACCTTGTCCTCGTCAAGACCGTCAGCCTCGGCGGCGATAATGCCCTTGCTGCTGAACATGAACGATACGCAGCCCGTAGTACCCAGATTTCCGCCGAACTTGTCGAAATAGTGGCGGATATCGCCCGCCGTGCGGTTCTTGTTGTCGGTAAGGGTCTCCACGATCACGGCAACGCCGTTGGGACCGTAGCCCTCGTAGACATTGGCTTCGTAGTTTGTTTTGTCCCCGCCGCCCGCCGCTTTTTTGATAACGCGGTCGATGTTGTCGTTGGGAACGTTGTTCGCCTTGGCTTTCGCTATAAGGTCGCGGAGCTTGGCGTTATTGTTGGGATCAGCGCCGCCCTCCTTAACGCAGACGGTTATCTCCCTTCCGATTTTGGTAAAGACCTTCGCTTTCGCGCCGTCCGTGGCTTCTTTCTTTCTTTTGATGTTATTCCATTTGGAATGTCCCGACATAAAAATTCTCTCCTTAGCTATAGTTTATGTAAATATATGAAAACGGCATTTTACCGTCCCGAAAACAGTTTCCGGTACTCGTTCGTACCCCGTTCTATCGGATCGCCGTGTCCGAAAAATATTCTTTTCGGCTTAAGCTCCCGTATTCTGTTCAGGGATTCCCTCGCCGCTTTCGGACTTTCGCATATCAGCGGAAAGGACGGCTTCAGAAAATTCATCGCCGCGTCCCCCGCATAGAGGTCGTCCCCGTGAAGCACCCCGAAAGAGCCTCTTGTGTGACCGCCGAGACTTACCGCCGTACAGTCCGCGCCGAACTCTTCTCCGAGGGACATTCCGTCGTCCAGGAAAATATCTATCCCGAAGCTTTGAACGCGGGTCTTTTTCATGGACTTTTTCGATACCGCCGCAAGAGCCGCCCCTGCCGCGCCGACGGCGTAGAACCTGTGCAGACCGTTGTCCCGCGCCAGCTTCATATCGTACACGCACATGGCGACGTCCGCGCCGTAAAGCCGCGAGAAATACGCCGCGTTGCCGATATGGTCGTTATGCCCGTGGGTCAGGACTATCAGCCTGATATCGTAGTTATGAAGCCAGGTCTCGATTTCGTCGCGGTAATCGGCTGTGCAGGTGTCTATCAGGACGTCGCCCTTTTTCCCGCGCACAACGTAGCAGTTCCCGAAACCGCAGGTTATCATGTTTACTCCCTCGTAATTCACGCAGAACAGTCCTTTCTTCGGAGCAGCTGTCACAACTCCGTATTATACCATACTATATCGAATAATTCAAGCATTCTTTCAAAATTTTCCGTAAGCTGCAAATACCCGAACAGAGCCTCGAAAGCGGTCGCCCGCCTGTACTCTGCCGGATTGGAGCTTTTGGGCACGGTGCTGCCGACCGCGTTCCGTCCCCGTTTCAGGACGGCTTCCTCCTCTTCGGTGAGGCGGGGAAGTATCACGTCCACCGCCCTCGACTGATACGCCGCCCGAACCCGTTCCACCGCCGCGGCGTGGAGCTTTCCCACGGGCATATTGGCTGTCAGCACCAGCCGTTCCCGCACAAGACGTTCGTACACCGCGTCCCCCAAAAAAGCGAGGGTCAGGGGGCTGTACTGATTAGCGTCCTTTTTGTCTATAGCGACCATTCCTTTCGGTATCTCATGTTTCCGTTCTGTCCGCAGCCGTCCTCGCCCCATCGTGGTCTTTCATAAAGAACAGCAGATCTATCAGCGATTCGTGGTAGGGTATGAAAGTTCCCGATCTTATCATTTCCTTTATTTGGGAAATACCCGTCCACCGAACCTCCGCAACCTCTTCGGGCTGAAGGGTCAGGGCGGTTTCGTCCAACTCCTTTTGAACAACGTAAATATCGTCAAAAACGTGCTCCGTCTGTACCGTCAGCACCCGCCGCAGTTCCTCGGGGGCAAGCTTTACGCCCAGTTCCTCAACCACCTCGCGTACAGCGGCGGTAAGGCTTGTGTCCCCCGCAACCGCCGAGCCGCCCACGGATAAGTCCCACATACCGCTCCAGCCGTGCTTGAACGGCTGCCGCCGCTGAATGAGCATTTTGCCCTCGGCGTTAAATATGCAGACATGTACCACCATTCGGAAATCGCCGTTTTGAACAGGCTTGCCACGTTCGGCAGTGCGCCCCGTTTTGTTTCTTTCTTTGTCGTAAATGTCAAAAAGTTCCATAGTTGTCTTTCTCCTTTAAAACAATATTATAAAGCCGCTTTATCGGGCGAAAGAACATAAACATAAGCATATATGCCGTCCTCGCTGCCGTTCCGGTACCTTTCTATTACCCTTTGCACGGGAAAAATCACCGTACCGTTCTCAAGCTCGACAGACGCGTTTATTTCGCCCTGCGGGTCGCTGTCGTCAGTATGCCACTTTCCGCCGTAAAGACGAATAACGGTCTCGCCGACATAGCAGCCCAGGGAGAAAATAATGCTCCCTCTGTTGCGTGAAATTATGCCGTTTTCTCCGCTTTGCTCGTCGATAAAACGGTCGATCTCTTTCATACTTTCGAGGGTATAGTCCGCTTTGTAGCCCGACGAATTAAGAGCCGTAACCACCCATTTGCAGGCTCCGTGAATATCCTCGTCAAGCGTGGGCTTTTTATTTTGGGCTTTATCAGGTGAAAACGCGCGGACATAATCATATATGCTGTATGTGCTGCCGCTGTGTCTTTTTGCGACCATTTGCATAGGGAGAACGACCTCACCGTCATCAAGCTTAACCGACGCGGTTATTTCGCCCTGCGGGTCATTATCTTCGGGACGCCACTCGCCGCCGTAAAGATGGATAACGGTCTCACCGACATATAAGCCCACACCGAACAGTCCGTTGACGTCTATTGAGATCACACCGTCTTCTCCGCTTTCCTCGTCAATAAACCGGTCAATATCTTTCAGGCTTTCAAGGGTATAGTCCGCTTTCATGCCCGCCCGGCTGAACATAAGGACTGTCTTTTCAAGGATTTTATCATAAGGCGGCGGGACTGTCCTTTTGGTTTTATCAAGTGAAAGCGCACGGACATAAGCGTATATGCTGTCCTCGCTGCCGTTCACGCACCTTTTTACGACATTTATCCCCGGGAAAATGACCATACCGTTATCAAGCGTTACCGACGCGTTTGCGTCGCCTTTCGGGTCGTTGTCGTCGGTATGCCACTTTCCGCCGTAAAGGCGAATAACGGTCTCGCCGACATAGCAGCCCAAGGCGAACATAATTCTCCCTCCGAGGCTTAAAATTATGCCGTCTTCTCCGCTTTCATCGTCAATAAAACGGTCGACCTCTTTCATACTTTCGAGGGTATAATCCAATTTATAGTCCGACGATTTAAGAATCTCAACTATCAATTCGCAGGCTGCATGAATAGTCTCGTCAAGCGCGGGCTTTTCATTTTTAGAAGAATTATCAAGTCTCATAAAAAAATTTTCCTCCAATATATTAAAATAAAAAGTCGAACTCAAAGCCGAAGATATTCACCGTGTCGCCCTCGTCGATGCCTTTTCTTTCCAGTTCGTCGATTATGCCGCTTGAACGCAGCACCCGCTGAAAATACTGGAGCGAGGAGTAGTCGTCCATATCCACTGTGCGCATGATGTTTTCCAGCCAGGGAGCTTCAACGTAAAACACGCCGTCGTCTCCGCGCGTTATCTCGAATTTCTCGCCTATGCCCGCCCGTTCGTCAAGCTGTTTGGGAGCAAGCGGCTCGGATTCGTATTCCTTTATGGGCGGGAGCTTGTCAAGCTTCGCGGCGACGACGTTCACAAGCTCCTTTGCGCCGCGGGTCGTGGCAGCGGATATTTCGTAAAAATCGTATCCCAGATTTTCGGCGTATTTTCTGAAATCCCGTATCTGCTCGGGAGAAGCCAAGTCGCACTTGTTTCCCGCGACTATCTGAGGTCTTTCCGCAAGCTCCGGGCTGAACTTTTTCAGTTCGCTGTTGATTATCCGGAAGTCCTCGGCGGGATCGCGCCCCTCGACGCCCGAAACGTCCACCACATGGACTATCAGCCTGCACCTTTCCACATGGCGCAGGAACTCGTGTCCCAGACCGATACCGTCCCCCGCGCCCTCGATAAGACCGGGGATATCCGCCATTACAAAGGATTTTTCCTCGTTCGCCCTCACCACTCCCAGCACCGGCGTGAGCGTGGTGAAATGGTAGTTTGCGATCTTCGGCTTAGCCGCCGATACCACCGATATCAGCGTGGACTTTCCCACATTGGGAAATCCCACCAATCCCACGTCCGCAAGGAGCTTCAGCTCCAGCGATACCTCGTATTCCTCGCCCAGAAATCCCGGCTTGGCGAATTTCGGTATCTGCCTTGTGGGCGTGGCGAAGCGGGCGTTTCCCTTGCCGCCCTTGCCGCCTCTTGCCAGGATTTTCGGCTCGTCCCCCGACATATCCGCCATTATCCTTTCGGAGGGAAGCTCGCGGATAAGCGTGCCTCGGGGTACTTTTATAATGAGGTCGGGAGCGTTCTTTCCCGTTTTGTTGCCCGAAGAACCGTTGTCTCCCCGCTCGGCGGTGTATTTCCTCTTGTAGCGGAAGTCCTCGAGAGTGGAGAAGTTGTCGTCCACGACAAAGACGATATCGCCGCCCTTGCCGCCGTCTCCCCCGTCGGGACCGCCCGAAGCCACATATTTTTCGCGGTGGAACGAGACCGCGCCGTCGCCGCCGTCCCCCGCTTTTATTTTTATTTTAGCCTTATCAACAAACATGGCTTTACCTCTTTCACGTTCGCAAAACAAAAATTATCCTTACTATTATACCACAAAAAAAACCTTGTTTCAATATAATTCGGGGAATTTTTTTCTTTTGCGGACTTTTTGCGGCGTTTCTGTCAAAGAGAGGGAGCGCGGCAAGGTATTTTTTGTGTGAATTTCCATAAAGAGATGTGAGTATTTGGTTAAAATGATAATTGACATTGTATCGGTTTTATATTAAAATTGTTAATAATGAATGGATTTATATGTAAATGTAATCATTTACATTGTGAATCCTGATAATAAAGGAGAATGATAATTATGAAGAAATCAAGGATTTTCGGCGTTATCGCCGCAGCAGCCATGGCTGTCTCCGCATTTGTTTCAATGCCCGTTTCCGCAGCCGACACCTATAACGCTTACCTGGGCGTTCAGACAAACCCCAGCTGGATCTTCAGAAACGGCTGGAACGACTCAAGCTTCGGCAAGGACTACGAAGCTTTTGACAAGCTCAGCAAGGACGGCGCTCCCGCCGATATCGCGGGTACTTTCACTGACGTTGTCATCACAGGCGACGGAACCTACAAGGTTTCCCTTACGGGCGCAGACCTCAGCGACGAGGAGCTGTTCAGCCTCCTGTTCGTGTCTACGGACATTCCCGTTGACGCCGGCGTATCCATCACAAACGTTAAGGTAATTATCGACGGTATGACAAAGTATACTTTCGATGAAGGCTATATTCCCGACGACACGGGCGAGTATATTCAGGTTCAGGCCCGCAACATCTGGAACGACGACCTTGGCAAGGAAGACGGTCTGTTCGCTTACACAATGCCCACTGATTCCGTTGAGATGGAATTCACAATTTCCGGTCTGGGTTCCGCAGGCGCTGCCGATACTTCCGCAGCTGAAGCCGCTCCCGCCGATACAGCTCCCGCAGCCGATACCGCTCCCACAACCTCCGCTTCCACGGGCAACGTTCCCGCAGCGGCTATGGTTTCCGTGATCGCCGTTGCAGGCACTGCGGCTGTTCTGGCAAGAAAGAGAAAGTAATTTCTATTTCCGGCAACTGAATAATATTGATGTTCTCGGGCTGTCGCTGCCGCAAAAACACGGTTTGCGGCAGTCCGACGCTTTAGCGGTTCCTTTGCGCGGCTTCGATGAACAAGCCGCAGCTTTCCATGAAAGGACTGATCAACAAAATGGCAGGCAAGACTGCGTTTGCACCCTCCGGAAGCAAGCTTAACGCGAAAAACACGAATTACTCCGCGCCGAAAACGGCTTCCGAAAAGGTTGCCGATGTGTTCTACCGGATAATGCGCTGCGCGGTGGTGATCAACGTTTTCGCGCTGTTTTTCCCCACCTTTAACGCTGTCAGAGTAAGTCAGAATATCAACGGCAATATGTCCCTTTTCACCTGCGCCATATCGTACAAGTCCATGCTGAGCACCTTTAAGGCTGTTCTCAGAAGACAGGATTGGCTCGAGCCGGCTTTCAAGAGCCTTAGCTTATGTGCGGCGCTTATAATTATCGCCGCGGTCATCGCGATCGTAGGCGGCTGTTTGTCCCTCGGAAACAGGAAAATGAAAAAGCTCGGCTGTATCTTCACCCTTGCCGCGGGCGCGGTCGAGCTGCTCGGAGCGTTCCGCATAAACCCTATCCTGAACGGTCTTATCAATGATTCCTACGCTGCGGGCAAATTTGAGGATATGCGGCTCATGCGCCCCAATGCAATGTACGTTTACATCGTCATAGGAATTATCTACGCCGCCGCTGCGGTGCTGAACTTCTTCCTTGTGCCCAAAGCCGAAAAGGGCGAGGGCTTCGACATGGATCCGAAATTCAGACTGTTCCTGATGATGCTCCCCGTTATCTCCCTTGCGTTCGTGTTCAGCTATCTCCCCCTGTACGGCTGGAGATACGCTTTCTTCGACTATAAGTCGGGCGAAACTCTGTCCATGGAAAAATTCGTGGGCTTCAAGTGGTTCACGGAAATATTCAAGACAGCCGCCACCAAAAAGGACATCATGAACGTGCTGAAAAATACCCTCGCCATGAGCGGTCTGGGTATTCTCACAAGCTGGGTGCCCATGGCGTTCGCCATCTTCCTCTCGGAGATCAAGAACAACCGGTTCAGACGTATCGTTCAGACCTTTACCACCATACCGAACTTCATAAGCTGGGTACTGGTTTATGCCCTCGCGCTGGCGATCTTCTCCACGGACGGCTTTATCAACACCATGATAAACAGCCTTAACCCCAACTCCCCCGCTGTAAACACAAACTACCTTATGGAAAGCGGTCATATGTGGCTGAAAATGCTTGCATGGGGTCTGTGGAAAGGCGTGGGCTGGAGCGCTATCATCTACATAGCCGCAATCTCCGGTATAGATCAGGGACTTTTCGAGGCTGCCACCGTTGACGGAGCGGGCAGATTTGCCAGAATGTGGTATATAACCGTTCCCGAGCTTATCCCCACCTACTGCGTGCTGCTGCTGATGTCCATCGCGAACATTCTCTCAAACGGAATGGATCAGTATCTGGTATTCTCAAACGCGGTAAACCGCGAGTCCATTCAGGTTCTTGACCTTTATGTCTATAACCTGGGTATCGGTTCGGGACTTATCCCGCTGTCCACCGTAGTGGGTATGGTCAAGTCAATCGTCAGCGTTATCCTGCTGTTCGCCGCAAACGGCGTATCGAAGGCTATCCGCGGCGAAAGCATTGTTTAAGGAGGCGGCGGAATGAGTGATATAAAGCTTACCCACGAGCAAAAACGTGAGGAGAAAAAGTATTTCAAGGAGCACACCACCCATATCAAGCCGACCCCCGGCGACATAGTTTTCAGCATTATCAACTACGCGTTCTTTATTGTTTTTACGCTTAGCTGTATCTTCCCGTTCTACTACCTGTTCATCAACACGATCTCGGACAACGAACTGGTAACGAAAGGCGCGATAACCCTGCTGCCAAAGGGACTTACCATTTCCAACTATATCCAGATGGGCAAGGTAAACGACCTGTGGACTTCCGTTCTTATCACTTTCCTGAGAACGTTTATCGGTACGGCGCTGATGGTGTTCGTTTCAGCGCTGGCGGGATATTTGGTTACCAAAAAGGAAATGTGGCACAGACAGTTCTGGTACCGCTTTCTGGTTATCACCATGTACTTCAACGCGGGACTTATCCCCTGGTATCTGAATATGTCCACGCTGGGTCTTACGGACACCTTTGCGGCGTATATCATTCCCGGCATCGTTTCGCCCTACAACATCATTCTGGTAAAGACTTACATTGAGTCCATCCCCGGCGAGATCGAGGAGAGCGCCTACATGGACGGAGCAAGCTACTGGACGATATTCCGGAAGATAATCTGGCCTCTGAGCAAGCCTATTCTTGCCACCATAGCCATTTTCGGCGCGGTGGGACACTGGAACTCTTTCCAGGATTCGCTCATACTCAACGCTAACAGACCCGAGCTGTTCACGCTTCAGCACAGGCTCTATATCTATCTGCAAAAGAGTTCCAACATCAGCGCGATGGTGCAGAGCGGCATAAGCAGCTCCGACAGCGTTGCCATCGGCGGACAGATGAACACCAAAATTATCCAGTACACCATCTCCATGGTGACGATAATCCCTATCCTGTGCGTATACCCTTTTATGCAGAGATACTTTGAAAAAGGTCTTATGCTTGGCGCGGTCAAAGGCTGATCCTTTACGGACAGTATACCACGCCGTACAGGACAGCGTCATGTCATGTTTTTCATGTTTAAAAAATTTTTAGGAGGAACTGTATGAAAATCAAAAGATTGCTTGCGGGGGTAATGGCTCTCGCACTGACGGGCGGTCTGGCGGGCTGCGGAAATTCCGAAGTCCAAGCCCCCACGGACGTTGCCGTTACCACAGCGAACGCGGGCGGCGATTCCGCAGACGGCGATACCGATACCGGAGACGCCGAGGAGGACGGAACAACCGCAGCCGCAGCCGAGGAAAGAGACCTGAAAGCCGAGTTCGCCGAGCTTTACGGAGAGGATACCATTACGCTGAACGTTTTCAGCCAGCTTGCGAACTACAACGGTATCCAGGCGGGCTGGTTCGGCGAGGTAATGAAACGCGAGTTCAATGTTGAACTGAACATTATCCCCAATTCCGAGGGTATGTTCGATACCCGTATGGAGTCCGGAAATTTGGGCGACATCGTTATTATGGGTACGGGCGGCGACTACGACCGCGCCGTAAAAGAGGGTATGCTCTACGACTGGAACGACGACGGTCTGCTTGACAACTACGGCAGCTACATCAAGGAGCATATGGCTCAGGCTCTGGAAAACAACGCCAACCTCAACGAATCCATCGACGGCAACCACGCTGTGCGCGGCTTCGGTCACAACGTCGCTTCAAGCATCGAGGATCACGAGGCGTTCATCTACACCATGGACGTTCGCTGGGATCTCTACAAGGAGCTTGGCTACCCCTCCGTCAAGAACATCGACGAGTTCTTCGACCTTATGGTGAAAATGAAAGAGATCTGTCCCACTGACGAAATCGGCGGCGAGACCTACGCGGTTTCCCTGTGGCCCGATTGGGACGGCGACATGGTAATGTACGTCAAGAGCTTCGCCACCTGCTACTGGGGCTATGAGGGAGACATGGGTCTCGGTCACTACAACCCCGACAACGGCGAGTATTACTACGCTCTGGACGAGGGCAGTCCTTACCTGACAAGCCTTAAGTTCTTCAACAAGCTTTATCAGGCAGGACTTATCGACCCCGACTCCATGACCCAGACCTATGCGGAGATGTCCGAAAAGGTAAAGGCGGGCGGTACTTTCTTCTCGATCTTCGACTACGCGGGTTCTCAGCTCTACAACAGCGAGGAGCACCTCAACGAGGGCAAGGGAATGTATCCTCTTATGCCGGACGACGCCACGCCTATCTGCTCGGGTATGAACGTACTGGGCGGAAACAGGCTCTGGACTATCGGCGCGAACACCGAATATCCTGAGCTTTGCATGGCTATCATCAACTACCTGTGTACTCCCGAGGGATATCTCACATACTGGTACGGACCCAAGGACGAGTGCTGGTACTACGACGAGGACGGCAACACCTGCTTCACCGATTTGGGCGAGGCTGCCTACAAGGACAGAAAGGGTACAATGATGCCCGACGAATGGGGCGGAGCTTCCTTTAACGAGGGTACTTTCCAGGCGAACAACACCACATGGGTAAGAGACGCGAAAAACCCCGAGGCGGCAAACGACACCTACAACTGCGAGAACTGGATAAGCCGCAGCAAGAGCCTCCAGTACGATATCCTCAACGATTGGAGAGACTTCAACAACGCCTACAACGCTCAGGAGTACATGAACTCCCGCGACTTCAAGGTGTTGCTGGGCACGTCGTTCAGCATAGCTTCCCAGTCCGACGAGCTTAAGGTTATCTGGAAACAGGTAACAAAGCAGGTAACGACTTCCTCCTGGCAGGCGATCTACGCCAAGACCGACGAGGAGTACGACAAGATCGTCGCCGATATGATCCAGAAGTGCAATGAATACGATCCCAACGGCGAGTGCAAGGCATACTCCGTCGGAGAAGCCGAAAAGAGAAAGGCTCTCGACGACGCTGTAAGAAACGGCTGATTTTAATATTTTCGGGTACGGCTCACGGCGATCCGAGCCGTACCCGTTTTTTTGAAAGGAAATACGTTTATGGCAGGATTTTTCAGTCCCGACAGCAAGCTCTACAGATTTATGTGCAGACTTACCGACGTGGTAAAGCTTAATCTGCTGTGGATACTGTGCAGCCTCCCCATAGTCACTGCGGGAGCGTCGACCATCGCGGCTTCGGCAATATCGCTGAAGATAGCCGACGGTCAGGAGGGCTACATCGGCAGGGACTTTTTCAAGGCGTTCAGGGACAACCTGAAGCAGGGCGTTCCCATGACGTTCATCACGGCGGTGTGCGCGGCTGCGGTGGTTCTCGACTTCCGTCTGTTCAGCGAGACCGAGGAAAACCCGCTGCTGTTCCTGATAACGGGAATGATCGCGGCGTATGTGTTCGCGTTCTCGCTGCTGTACGTTTACCCGCTTCTGGCGCGGTACGAGAATACGGTGCTTAACAGTCTGAAAAATTCTTTCCGCATAAGCATGAAATATTTCCTGCGGTCGCTGCTGCTTTTGGTGATACTTGCGTTTGAAGCGGCGGTAATGCTTTGGTCGTACAAGACGATGATACTTTTCGTTATTGCGGGACCCGCTTTCATGAACCTTACCGTGTGCAGCTTCGCGCTGATGATTTTCCGGGAGCTTGAAAAAATTCCCGGGACTGTCCCGGACGGCGGGGCAAGCGAAGCCGCCGGCGACGATAACAAATAATTTTTCCCGGACGTTCCGCCGCAAAGCGGTTTGTCCGGGAAGTTTTTTACGCCTTGTTTTCAGGCGGGAGCGCGTCCTTTACCGCGATGAGGAACTTGATCTTCTTACCCTCCTCGGTGAACATTTTTTCATGCTCCGTGACCAGATTGTCGGGGTAATCGCTTGCGTGCAGGTCTCTTGTCAGGTACTTCACGGAGAAGCCCGCCTCGGCGAAATAGTCCGGCGACTCCTCGAAAAGCTCGTCGTCGTCGGTCTTAAAGTGTATCTCTCCCCCGTCCTTGAGGAATACGCGGTACTGCATAAGCTGCCGTGTGTGGGTAAGCCGCCTTTTTTTGTGCTTCGCCTTGTTCCACGGGTTGCAGAAATTTATGTACAGCCTGTCGATAACGTCGTTTTCGTCGAAGGACGTTAATATTTTTTCTATATTCTGGGAAACCAGCTTAAGGTTGTCAACCTCCCTGCCCGCCTCGGAAAAGGCTTTCTCCACGGTGCGCCGCGCCACGCCCAGCATATCGCTTTTTATGTCCATGGCAAGCCAGTTTATGCCGGGGTACTTTAACGCCGCCTGCGCCGCGAACAGTCCCTTTCCGCAGCCAAGCTCGGCGTACAGCGGCTTTCCGTTCGGGAAAACCGTGTTCCATTTTCCTTTCAGCTCTTCGGCGTGCTCGATGTAGTAGGGGCAGACCGCCAGCTCGGGACGCGCCCATTTTTTTCTTCTTATACGCATAAAAATTTCTCCCGTTATATATTCGATTACTCTTTTTTTCAAGGCAGATTGGCTTGTATCAGTTTCAGCAGTTCCTCGTCGTTCGGACTTACATCGCCGTCCTGCCGTACCCAATTGCTCATATTTTCATAGAGCGTTCCTATTTTATCGTCCGTATGATTTCCGAAAGGCATATGTACTGCGGACGCACCGTTCTCCAAGGCGAACCGAACCGTTTCCAGAATGTCGTCGGTAACAACGCCCGCTTTGTGAAGCTCACTTTCGGATCTTTCCCAATCGGGGTAGTCAAGGTTTCCGAAAAACGAGCATAGCGAGCCGCATTCGTAAGCCCTGTGTTCGTACCTTATCGGATCGTCGAAAACCGCTCCGTGTTCCACAGCGCATTTCATCATGGGCACATTGGTGTTGTACATGGCATAATCCAGCGGCATAACATGGTTCACGTCGTAGTAGTATATCATGTCCGGGTGTTTGCCGAAGAGCCTGTCCAGACCCTCTATGTCGTTTTCGGCGATACAGTCCTTATATTCGGATATCCATGACGGTTTAAGAGAAGCTGTGCCGTCCGGCGTTTCCACGGTCATTGGGTGCGGCGATACGACGTAGATCACAGTACCCGCAGTGACCGCAAAATTCACCCCCGAAAGCGTGAACAATACCTTTGAGGCAGTTTTGTGCTTTTTCCTGATTATCAGACCTATCACAAAAAACAGCAGCGCGAAAAACAAAAGCGTTCCCAGTACAGCCAGCGCTATCCCGACAAATACCAATCCCATAAACGCCATAAAAACACCTCCGTTGCGTACTTGGAACATTATAGCACATTACGGCAAAAAAAGCAAGCGTGCGTCTGCCGCGCCGCGCCTCCGTTTATTGTAGCATATTAACAGAAAAACGGTAATTTTTTTTATGATTTTATGTGTTGATTTTTGGGAGTAATTGTGATATAATTTAACTATATCTATGAAAAATGTGTTAAGGAGTTATATAATGAGCTACAAACAGGATTTTATCAAATTTATGGCTGACAGCGGCGTGCTGACCTTCGGGGAGTTTACCCTGAAAAGCGGCAGGATATCACCCTATTTTATGAATTCGGGCAACTACAAGACCGGCGCGCAGCTTGCGAAGCTGGGCGAGTTCTACGCCGAGTGTATCCATGATAACGGCATAGAGTTCGACACGCTGTTCGGTCCTGCCTATAAGGGAATACCGCTGGCGGTATCCACGGCTGTGGCTCTCCACAGTAAATTCGGTATCGACGTGAACTACTGCTTCGACCGCAAGGAAGCCAAGGATCACGGCGAGGGCGGCTGCATCGTGGGAAAACAGCTCACGGACGGAGAAAGGGTCGTCATCATCGAGGACGTTATGACCTCGGGCAAGGCTTTGCGGGAGGTAATGCCCAAGCTGAAAGAGGCTGCGGACGTGAACGTCGCCGCAATGGTGATACAGGTAGACCGCATGGAAAAGGGTCTGAACGGCGATAAATCCGCGGTGCAGGAGGTAAGCGCAGAGTTCGGCGTGAATATATACCCCATCGTGACTATGAACGATATCATAGACGCTGTAAGGGACGGAATAGTCCCCGGAAGCGAGTATCTGGAAAAAATGATCGAATACCGAAAGGTGTACGGCGTTTGATTTTTTTGGCGTAAAAGCTTTTGTCCACAGCGGCGGACGGGGCGGGAACCGCCGTTTCGGCGGGAGAGGGGAAAACACGGAAGCTTCGGGGGTTTTTCCTTATTCCGAACGGGAGAGCGGGGTAAAAAAACTTGTGCCGCTGAGAAACGGAGCAGATGATGAGTGTCGTTTTCGATTTGACGGTCGCCGGAGCGGAGATACTGGACTCGGTAATTTTTATGGAGAAGTCTCCCGCCTATGCCGCTTTTAAGGAGGAGATCGAGAAAATTCTCGCGGATTTCAACAAGAATTCCAAGTTCGGTCAGAATGTGGATATCGACGTGAAAAATCTGGTGGAGAGTTCCTCCGACGCGGTGAAGAATATGCACAGGGCGTTCCTTATATGGACGTTCTGCGAGGACAAGCGCAGCGGCGCGAAAGAACCCCGCTATAACACCTACCTCAAACTCTTTTTCAAGGGTCAGGAAAAACAGCTTGTTGCTCTCAACGGCGGAAAGAAGTCCATTGCCGTAAACGAGGTCGCCGCTTTCAAGGAGAAGTACATAGCCGAGATCGGCAGAAATCCCGACCTGTTCAACAGTCTGAAAGAATTTTTCGCCGGCTATGTTTACGGGTACTTTTTCAACTACCTCAACGAGCAGGATATTATGAAAGACTACGCGGAATTTCTCGTGTGTCTGGGAATGATGTCCAACAAGATAGCCACGGGCGGGACTGCCAAGCAGAAGATACTGCCCAAAATGGCTGTGCTGCTGAACAACGACCGTTTCAAGTACATCGGCGGGGAGATACCTCTCGACGTGATGATGGAGCAGGTCTGCGACCGTTTTGCCTTTACGGGTCTTGACAAGGAGGAGGAGAACGTCCTCAGACAGGCGCTGAAAAAGGCTGTGACGGACAGCTACGCCTACAACGAGGCGGACGGTCTTATAAACGACGACGTTACGGTCAACGTAATGAGCAAGTTCAACAAGGACTATATCCGCGCTTCCAGCTTTGCCGAGGACTTGCAGAAAAATACCTTTGACGGCGTTCGCACATTCCTTGACGGGGATAAGATCGACATGGGAGAATTTACCGTGGAAAGGATAACCAAAATCATTTCCGACAAGTGCGCCGCCAATCACGATGAATACTATACAGCGGGTCGTGAGCCTGTGCTTGACTCTGCGCTCAGCACGGATATGAAAGGCTACAAATATCCCGTTACCTATAAGGACGGTACGGACTATTGGTTCACCGACATCTACAAGGTTATCCTTGCTCCCGCAAGCGACAAGGCTATCTATGTGGAAGTCAAGGAGGAGGACTTGCCGCTGAGAATGTTCCCATTTGCGGGACCGGCGCTCAAGACCAATATTATCCGTGTTTTCGGCGGTCTGGAGTCGGGCGGGTACACTATCCGCTCCGACAAGAGGAACGTTCTGGTGGATATAAACGCGCTTCAGGCGTCAAAAAATCTTTCCGACGAGGACAAGAAGATGATGGCGCTGGAGAAGCTGCTGTATGTTATATCGGGCAATATGGACGCGGCTTCCTACACAAAGCTGCTGAACGAAAATGTTTTCGGTACGAAGCTTTACGAGGACTATATCCGCTACCGTATGGACTGCATATTCTCTAAGGGAATGCAAAGTCCCGAAGCGAAGAAAAAGCTTCTTGAGGAGCTTAATAAGATAATTTAAGACGATTTTGCAGGGCGTATCCGTAACGGGTACGCCTTAGCTTGTTTAAAGGGGCGGTAAATTGTAATTTAGCGCAAAAACAAAACGACAGCGCATCACGCGGCGAAGCCGCGGCTAAAAAGTTCGCCAGCCTTTCAAGGCTGCGAGGTCCACGGGGCAGAGCCCCTGGTCGCTCCCCGCAGGGAGCGAAATTCCCCGCGCCCGTAGGGCGCAATTCACCCCGAAACGGAGCAGGAGGTGAGAAACGCGACAGCGTTTCGAGGAGGGGCGAACACGACCGCCCCTCCTTTGTCATGCACGAGGCAAAATATATCTCCAAAACGTCCCGGTGGGACGTTTTGGACGGAACAGACCTATAGTTACGCCGGGAAACCCAACATAATTTTGTCTCGTTGAAAACAGTCCACCGGACTGTTTTCAAGGGTTACTGTGCCGCGAACGGTTACAAGGGGGAGCGGTCGTGTCCGCTCCCCCTCGGAATGGCTGTCGCCATTCCTCACCCTCTTCCCCGTTTCGGGGCGAATTGCGCCCTGCGGGCGCGGGGGATTTCGCGCTCTGCGGAGCGCGACCAAAGGGCTCTGCCCTTTGGAAACTCGCAGCCTTGAAAGGCTGGCGAACTTTTTAGTCGCGGCTTCGCCGCGCGGGGCGCTGACGTTTTGTTTAGCGCTAAATTACAATTTATACTTTTCAGCAGTTCAAGCGTACTCGTTTGACGGGTACATATTCATTGAAATTGCACAGAATTTCCATCAAAAATTTGTAGTATATATACCCATAAAAACCGCCTTTTCAAACAGTATAGTAATCAGAAGGATTTGAAACGCGGTTCAACTTTCACAAAGGGGTGAGGACGGTATGACGGACAGGCAGTTTGAGCGCAGGATTGCGCTCATACAGCAGGGCGACAGGCAGGGTCTGAAAGAAATTTATGAGGAATACGGAAAAACCATATATCAATGCGCGTATCAGATACTCCGCAGCAGCCACGACGCGGAGGACGTTACGTCGGAATTTTTCCTGAAGCTGTGGCGTATCGCCGACACCTACTGCTTCGGCGGAAAGCACAGGCGGTGGCTGGTCACGATTGCCAGAAATATGGCTCTGGATTTCCTGAAAAAACGCAGCCGCGAGCAGCTTTCCCTTGACGGCGGTACCGATGAGGGAACTTACGCGGAGATCGCGGACGGCTCGTCCGCCGAGGATACGGTCACGGGAAATATGGCTGTGGCGGAGGCTCTGGATACTCTGGACGAAAGCGAGCGGGAGATAGTCAATATGCACATTCTCGCCGAGCTGACGTTCAGGGAAATAGCGGCAATTCTCGGAAAGCCGCTCGGTACTGTCACCTGGAAGTACCGAAACGCAGTGTCTAAACTGCAAAAATTTGTCGGGGAGGCGCAGTCGGTATGAAACTGAACGATAAAAAGATAAAAGAACTGTACAAGGCTCACGCGGACAGCAGCGCGCCCGACATGGACGCTCTCTGGGAGCGGATAGAGCGCGGTCTTGACGAAAAGAACGCGGGGGACGAAAGCGGCGTTACCTCGAAACCGTTAAACAGACCCGTCGGTCTGCGGAAGGTTTTCCTCCGCGCGGCATTGGCGGCTGCGGCTGTGCTGATAATTCTTCCGATCGCTTTCGGAAGCGTGAGCAAAAACGATATGGCGGAGAGCGCGTTTGACGCGGGTGCAAGTTCAAACGGCGCGGCTGTGCAGGATATGCAGGATATGCAGGCTGGGGAAGTCACGGCGGCGGCGACCGCAAACGGTATGGACGGCGGCGCGGACGAAGCGGAAAGCGTTTCACACGGAACGGTTCTGTACGGGGAGCTTGATCTCGCTCCTGCGGCGTTTGAGGGAAACGCGCCGTCCGGGGAGACCTCGGGAGACGATTTCTTCGTTGAGGCAAACGTTTTGATCCATACGGACGTTATCGTCAACGCCTATGTGGATAAAGCCTACAGCCGCGGCGAAACGATCCGCTACGAGCTTACCGCCGAGAACGCCGACACGGGCGAAACCGAAAGCATTACCCTGAACAGCGCAACACCTTTCGTTATGCTCGAAAACCGCAGCTATCTGCTGCCTTTGACGGTCAGCGGCGGGGTGTACAGTCTTGCTTTCGAGAACGCCCCGCAGATAGAAATTACTCTGGACAGCGGTATGATCTTCCACAACGGCTGGATCACGCTGGACGACGGTTCGGCGGCGGACGTTATCTATCCCCAAAACGGGATCGACGATTTTTTCTACGACCGCATGAAATTTTCCTACGGCGCGGACGCGGATACCCTTGTTAAAAAATGGCATGAGCTGAAAGGAGAAGCTGAACAATGACGGTTAAAAAAATCGCGGCTTTGACCGCCGCCGTTACGGCTGCAATAATGGCGGGCCGCGCCCGAGGTTTCCCGCGCGGAAGCGGCGTACTCAACCGATGAGATTTTCGGCGGCTTCAACGGGGCGTTCGTAAAAGAATATCTGAAAGAGCGTGACAGCTTTGTCGTCTCGCCTCTGAGCGCGAAGCTTGCGCTGAGCATGGCTGCCGCAGGCGCGGACAGCGGTTCGGTCACAGAAAAGGAGCTGCTGGACTTGTTCGGTTACAGCTCGAAAGAGGATATGCTCGCCGACTGCGGCAGGATAATCAAAGAGCTTGACGGTTCCGATACCGTTGATACGGATAATTCCGTGTGGATATCCGACCGTTTGGCGGGACTTTCCGACGGTTACGGCGATACCCTGAAAGAGGTTTTTTCTGCGGAAAGCTTTGAGGAGGATCTGACTTCCGAAAAATTTGTCGAAAAGCTCAACAGCCGTGTGTCCGAAACCACTAAAGGAATGATACCCGAGCTGTTGAAGGAACCGCTTTCCGACAACGCGCGGCTTGCGCTGGTGAACGCGCTGTACTTCAAAAACGATTGGCTTTTGAAGTTTGACGAGTATTTCACGCGCGACACGGATTTCCACGGAAAGAGCGGCACGGCGCAAGTCCCTGCAATGTTCCTGACGGAGCGTTTCGGGTACGGCGAGGGAAAGAAGCTGAAATCGGCAGTGCTGTTCTACAGCGACGGTTCGTATATGCGGGTGTATCTGCCGCTGGACGGGAACGTCCAAATCGCCGACCTTATCGCGGATATGACCGCAGACGAACTTAACGCCGAGTTTGAGGCGGAATATGAAGTCAGAGACGTTGCGCTGTCGCTGCCCAAATTCGAGTGCGAAAGCGGCGGATCGCTGAAGGAAATGCTTGAACGTCTCGGCGTTCGGAAAGCGTTCGGTTCTTCGGCGGCTTTCGGAGAGATGACGGACGGCGGCGAGAACCTGTACATTTCCCAAATAATACAGGCGGCGAAAATAGTCTGCAACGAAAACGGCACGGAAGCCGCCGCCGCCACGCTTGTAAGCGTAGACGAGGGAGGGGTAATTCCCGCAGACGAACCCATAGAGTTTACGGTCGACAGACCGTTTCTGTACGAAATAAAAACATCTTCCGGCGAAACGCTTTTCATGGGCGTTATGCAGGACATTTAAGGAGGTACTGTTATGAAAAAGTGCAAAAGATTTTTATGCGCGGCAGCGGCGGTTCTTACTGCGGCGGGAATGCTTTCCGCGTGCAGCAGCGCCGACAGTTCGGGCGCGTCGGACGGTGAATACTACAACGGCGGCGATGACAGCTATTATGCCGGCGAGGACGGCAACGCCGGAAATCTTCAGATGTTCGAGCCGAACGCCGATAGGGGAATTACCGTAGACGGCGGCGCGGTGGGCGTTGCCGACGAAGCTCCCGCAGCGGACGGCGGCGTAGTGGGCGTTGAAGCCGACCCAATAGCCGAGGAACACCGTCGTCAACATGGCGTTGCTGCCGACGATGCCGATGAAGCTTTTGCAGCTCCCGCGGCGGACGGTGGCATAGTGGGCGTTGAAGGTTTGGAAAAAAACGCGGACGATACCTACCCGACGGCAAGTGCCAACGGAATTGGCGTTTGGGAAACGGCGGCGGAAACAACGGCACTGTCTCCCTCTTTTTTCAACACGGAGGAGTACAACGGCATTGAGGAAAGCGGCTATAAGTCCGTGGCGGCAAACCCGCTGTCCACCTTTTCGATAGACGTGGATACGGCTTCTTACGCCAATATCCGCCGCATGATACAGGAGGGCGGCTACGTCAACCCCGACGCTGTGCGTATTGAGGAATTCATCAACTACTTCGACTACAGCTATCCTCAGCCGACGACCGACGATCCGTTTTCCGTGACGGCTGAGCTTTCCGACTGTCCCTGGAACAGCGAGACAAAGCTTATGCTGGTGGGTCTGAAAGCGGAGGATATCCGAAAAGAGGAGCGCGAACCCCTCAATCTGGTGTTCCTGATAGACGTGAGCGGGTCTATGTTCTCGGAGGATAAGCTGCCGCTGGTGCAGAAAGCGTTCTCCATGCTGACCGATACCCTTGGCGAGGACGACCGCATTTCCATAGTTACATACGCGGGCGAGGAAAAGGTAGTCCTGAAAGGCACAAGCGGCGCGGACAGGAAAAAGATCAAGGATGCGATAAACAGCCTTGAAGCGGGCGGCTCTACCTACGGCGAGGCGGGAATAAACCGCGCCTATGAGCTTGCGGAAAAATACTTCATCAAAAACGGCAACAACCGCGTGCTGCTCGCTACGGACGGCGATCTGAACGTGGGTCTGTCAAGCGAGGAGGAGCTTACGCGGCTTATCGAGGAAAAGCGTGAATCGGGCGTGTTCCTGTCGGTGCTGGGCTTCGGTACGGGCAACGTCAAGGACAACCGCATGGAAGCTCTGGCGGATCACGGCAACGGAAACTATTCCTACATCGACAGCGAGCTTGAAGCGAAAAAAGTCCTTGTGGAGGAAATGAGCGGCACGCTCTACACCGTTGCCAAGGACGTGAAAATACAGGTGGAATTCAATCCCGCAAACGTTTTGGGATACCGCCTGATCGGCTATGAGAACCGCGCTCTCGCCGACGAGGATTTCGCCGACGATACCAAGGACGCGGGCGAGATCGGAGCGGGTCACACCGTTACCGCGCTGTATGAGCTGCTTCTGAACGAAAGCGGAACGTCCCTCCCCGGAACGGAGCTGAAATATCAGCAGAACACGGTCACGGAAAACAAAAACGAGCTTCTGACGGTCTCCCTGCGCTACAAGCAGCCTGACGGGGATACGAGCAGGCTGATGTCCGTCCCCGTCACCGCAGAGAACTACAGCGCGAAGATGTCCGACAATATGACGTTCGCCGCCGCGGCAGCCGAGTTCGGAATGACGCTCAGGGGCAGCGAATACAAAGGCACGTCAAGCTGCGGACAGATACTCTCACTGCTGGAGGGTGTTGACTGTTCGGGCGACGAATACAAAAACGAATTTGTTTATCTGGTAAGGACGATGGATAAACGCGGATACTGATAAATACCGAAAAAATCCCCCTTGCTCCCGTTACGGAGAGCAGGGGGATTTTTTTGCGCGGATGCCGGACGTCCCTTTTATGACGTTTAGGAGGTCTTTTGTGAAAAAGACAGGCGGAATGATACGGTTTGCGGTATCATATGTTTATTGAAAGGGGGAATTTAATGACTTCGGCGGATTTTTCATGAAAGGCGTACGGCTGCCATTACGGCAAAAAGGTCGTCTGTCGTCATGAAAAGGAGTGTTTTACGGTCAATTATGTCTGATTGGATATAAAATTTGAAAGGAGGAACGCTTCCGCGCGAAGCATTGGAAGATATGCGGAAACCAGACCGAAAAACAAAGCTTTGGCTGACGCTGATATCTGCGGCGTTTTTTTTCACTGCGGCGTATCCGTTCAGGAAGGGACTTGCCGACGTCCCGTACATATTGGAGCTGCGCCCCGAAAACGCGGCGGCTCCCGTTCTGGGACTGCTTTTCGGCATATACGGAGCGGCGGGCGCCGCTTTCGGCAGCGCGGCAGCCTCCTTTGCAGCCGAAAGCGGCGCAGGGAGCGGGATACTTGAAGCGGCTCTCGTCTTTTTTCAGTCCTATGTCACGCACATCATCTGGTACGGCAGCGAAAGCGAGATCAGTCCGCCGTCCATGAAAAATATTTCTCAGGCGGTTCGCTATACCGCGATCGCTCTTGCAGTATCGGTTGTACCCGCGTTTTTTCGATCAGTTTGCGGCGCGGGGTTTGGCTCGTTTGCAGCTCTTTGGATAAACGGCTTTGATGTTTCCGTTTCCGTCGGAATGCCCGTTCTTTGGCTTGCGGGCGGCGCGGGAATACCGTTTATCGTTACGGAAATAACACACGACGGAAAATTTACCGCTCCCCGCTTGGGAAACTTTCCCAAAAGCAGGTCGCTGCGGGTGAAATTTACCCGTCTCTGCTTTTTCGTGGGAGCGGCAGCCGTTGTTTTGGCGGCTCTGACTGCCGGGGGAATGTCCTGCGGCGAGCCTGACGCGGCGGCGAGGAGCATTGCTCTGACTGCGGCGGGAGCGGCGGCAAACGCCGTTTTTTTAAGCTGCGCCTTTTGGCTGAAGTATATTGCGGACGTTTTTCTCGTCCCGATAGAGAATGCCGCGAAGGACATGAGGAGCTTTGCGGAGCATTCCGCGGAAACGGGGGAAGAGTTCATTCCGCGCCAGACGCCGAGGAAATTTTTATGCAGCGAAGCGGAAGAGCTTTCCGAAGCGTTTGCCGTTATGACAAGCGCGGTCGGCAGAAAAATGTGTGAGCTGGAAAAAAACGCCGCCGAAAGGGGACGCGCGGAAGCCGAGACCGAAGCGGCGGACATGATACAAACGCTGCTTTTGCCGCCGAACGGCAGCTTTTCGTTCTGCGGCGTCGAGGCGGAAATTTTTACCGGGACTGTCCGCAGAGGGCGGGGCGGGGGAAACGTCTGCGATTTTTTCAAGGTCGGCGACCGCCGCACCGCGCTGTTTATTGCGGAAGCGGACGGGAAAAATATTTCCGAAGCCATGTTTTTTTTCGCGGCGTGCAGGCGCGTCCGTATGCTCATGAATGAGGGGCTGTCTCCTGCCGAAACGCTTAACGCGATAAACCGTCCGATGCATGAAAGCTGCGGGGATATGGTGATCGCACTGTGGCTCGGCTTGCTGGAGCTTGACACGGGAAAGCTTACATATTCCGGTGCGGCGCATGATCCGCCTATTCTGGCGCACAGCGGCAGATGCGGATATCTTGACAGCGACGTGAATATTTTCTTCGCCTGTCTTGAAAACGCGGTCTATAGGGAGAAATGCGTGTATCTTGGGAAAAACGATATGCTTTTTCTCTATACAGACGGACTTGTCAGGGCGTCCAACGGAGAGGGCAATTCCTACGGGGCAGGCAGGCTAATGAAAGCCGCGGGAAGCTGCTGCGGCATGGACTGCGAGGCTGCGGTGAACAGTGTTTTCCGCAGCGTGGATTTGTTCTGCGGGGACAGACAGTCCGAACAGGCGGCTGACAGGAGCTTGCTCGTTATGAAGATACATTATTCCGACAGTGTCACGCTTGCTGCGGAAAAGGAAAATATTCCCGCGCTGAATGAGTTTGCGGAAAATTGTCTTGCGCGGCTGAAATGTCCCGAGGATAAGATAACAAAGTTCGTGACAGCCGTTGAGGAAGCCGCAGCGAACATTTGCGGGGCTTATCCGGAGGAGAAAAAGGGGACTGTCACACTGCAGTGTCTGTACGACAGGAAAAAGCGGCGGTACAGCGTCGTCATTTCCGATACGGGAGCGAGGTTCAATCCACTGCTTGCGCCGAAGGCAGATACGGACTGTCCTGTGGGCGGCTTGGGAATACACATTGTAAGGCAGCTTATGGACGATGTGCGGTACAGATATTCGGGAGGGAAAAACATTCTTACAATGTCGCTGAAAAAATAAAGGTTTCCGCTCTGAACCGAGCGGAAACCTTTTATTGCTTACGGATAGTATCAGTTGTGTCTGCGCTTTCTGCAAACCGCGATACCGAAGCCGAGAACAGCCGCCGCAAGAACAGCCGCGAGAGCCGCGCCGCTTACGGAAACGCCGTTATCGGAAGTCACAGCCGCAGCGGAGGAAACGTCCTCGAATTCGCCGAGAGGCTCTGCGGTGATTGTGATAACGTAGTCGGAAGCGTGTGTGAACACGAACCTTGCGTTGCCGCCGGAAACCAGGCTGCAGTCCGCAAACTCGAGAGCTTCCGTCTTGGGATTGTAGTAGAACAGATTTGCGTAAAGTCCGTCGTAGCGAGTGCCGACGTCATAGGTCAAAGTGGCTGTGCAGCCGAAAGTGCCGTTGTGGTCGAGAGAAAGCTGCTTCTTGTAAGTGCCCTCGACTGTGGAAACAACGTCATTGGGGATATGTCTTGTATTCTTGGACACGCCGAAGTCGATATTCTTGTGAGCGGTTACGGAGAGACCGTTTACAGTCCACTTTACGCCGCCGCCCATGTTGAGAATGAGATCAACGTCCTTGCCCTCGATGTCGCCGAAGATGGTGGAGGGAACTTTCGTTGCGCTGTTCATGGTAACGGTGATCTTGTCGCCCTCTGCCGCAGATATTATTTCGGCGGAAATAGCGTCCCAGCCGGATTTGCTGCTGTCGCCGCTGATAACGGGGGTATTGCCGCTTACGCCGGTGTTCATAACGGGAACTACAACGCCGCCCGTGTAGCTGTGGTCGGGAACGGAGGGTGCAGGTGTGGGAGTAGGCGTAGGTGTGGGTGTATCGCCCGAGCCTGTTGCGGGGATAGTTTCGTTTTTGATAACATAGCCGCAGACTGTACACTTGTAGGTTTTTGTGCCTGTGGTTGTGGCTGTGGCTTCTGTTGTAACGGTGCCGTTATCGCTTGTGTGAGCCGCGCTGTCGAACTTCTCGCCGCAGTCGGAGCATACATGCCAGTGGTTTGTCTCGTCGCTTGACCAGCCGGAAACGGCGGTGTGAGTGTGAGACGGTGTATCGGGTGTGTCCGGTGTGTCGGGTGTGTCCGGTGTATCGGGAGTATCACTGCCCGCAGCTGTTACGGTGAGAAGCGTATAAGGGAATGTGCCCTTATTGGGGTCTTCGCCGTCAAGATATGCTCTGATTTCTGTCATGCCCTCTGCCAAAGCTGTTACAAGACCCGTTTCGCTGATTGAAGCAATGGTTTTGTCGTAAACGTCCCATTCAACCGTTTTGCCCTCGGCGTTGAGAACGCTCATCTGAACGGTCTCGCCGACTTTAAGCGTGGGATTTGCGGGTGAAAGCGCGGGTGTTTCGGGAATGACAGTTCCCTCTTTGTATGTAACGCTGAATGTTACTGTGGTTGTTGTGCCAAACTGTGCATACCAAACTTGAAATTCTACAGCTGAAAAATCTTCAACATCGTCATCTGTAAGAGTTACAGAACTATTAGCTGCTTTCCATTCAGGTTTAAGTTCAGTACCATCGGATTTTTGGTAGTATAAACAACCGCCCGTGCCTCCGTCGAGGTCAACTGTGGCAGTGACAGATTTAACATCAGCTGCTGTCTTACCGGTTGCGAGTATTTCACTGAGAGGAACTTTTAAACTATCGGGCTTAGCTGCACCTGCATTCCAGTCAGGATCACTTCCGGCTGCTTCAGCTTTGAAGTAATAAACGCCGTCTGATTTTTTTATCCATTCACCCGTAGGGTCTTTCGGTGCAGGAGGTGCAGGAGGATTTGGGTCAACAGTTCCGGCAGTATATGCACCATTCGCCCATGAACCTACCTTTTCGCTGCCTTTATAGAACTCAATAACTCTGAGGGAAAATGCAGTGTCGTTGCAGCCTGTTCCCCAACCGCACTCAAAGTACCCATCATTGGCAATATCTATGTCCAAGTCTATAGAAAACTCGCCGACATCTTCAAGCAGAACGTTTGGGTTATCAGAATTTGTACCGCCAAACGATTTGTCTTTCCAACCGGCTCCCGTGGAATTTGTAGTGAATTTACCGTTATTCCAACCCCAGTTTAAATCTAAAGCCTCGGCAATAAATGTTACCTTATTAACTCCGACAAGGTCAGCACCTTCCATTTCAGAAGACTGGTTTGTAACAAAAGTATCTTGAGCCCACTCTCCGGTGGATGAGCCAAAAGCCAGATTTGCCGCGCTGACCGTAAAGCTCGTCACAGCCATAGTCGACACCGCCAGAGCAGCCGCAGTAACGGCAGCCAGCAGTTTTTTAAGCTTCATATAAAAAACCTCTTTTCTTAAAATTTTTGAATAAAGAATGAACAGCTTCGCCGGGCTGCGCTCTGTATCTCTTGTTCACAAACCCGACAAAAAAAAACATACTTCATTCATATTAGCATTATAGCAGATTTGTACGGATTTTTCAAGAGTACAACCGCCCAATATTCTATAAATTTTTTGTGAAAAAGAGACAAGTTTTTGTGCAGTATTTACACGCTCATTGTTTTTTACAGCCGCCGCGCCCCGTTTTTGTGCATTATGGGGGTTGCCAAAACAAAAAAAAGGTGTTAAAATAGTATGGTTGACATTTTTCGGGCATTCCCACTGATTAAATTGAGGTGAGCGGCGTGAGAAGAAAAATTTCGGTATTTCAGCTTATTTTGGCAGTTTTTGTATTTTTGGGCGGACTGACGGTGTACGCAAACGGGGAAGTTTCCTCTCCCAAAGAGGAAGTCTCCTCCCAAGGGGAGGAGTTACCCTACGTCAGAACCGTGTTCAACGAGCGGAGCGGTCTGCCCACGGGCGAGGCGAACGACGTGCTCCAGACCGCCGACGGATATGTGTGGGTGGGCAGCTACGGCGGTCTTATCCGCTACGACGGCACAGAGTTCCGCAATTTCAGCACCGAGGGCATACTCCCCTCCTCCTCGGTAAGAATGCTTTTCGAGGACAGCGCGGGCAGGCTTTGGATCGGCACTAACGACGCGGGCGTGTTCGTCTGCGAAAACGGCGGCATTACCCAGCCCCAGGGGCAGCCCCGGGATACTTTCCTCTGCGTGAGAGGCTTCGCCGAGGGCGCGGACGGGGCGGTCTACGCCTGCTCCAATTCGGGCATTGCCGTCATAAGCGGCGGCGTTATGACGGTGTACGACGTCCCCGAGCTGTCGGGACAGACGGTCTATTCCGTCGCCGTCGACAGCTTCGGCAGAGTATGGGGCGCGGAAAGTTCGGGCGGCTGCGCTGTCTTGAAGGACGGTCGGCTCGAGAAAATAATCCCCGGCGGGGAGCTGCTCGGCGCGGGCGAAAGCGTTTACAGCTTAGCCGCGGGCGCGGACGGCGAGGTCTGGCTGGGCAGCGCGGGGAACACCGTCGCCCGTCTCTCCTTTGACGGTGAGGAGCTGACCGGCGGGGTGAGGGTGCAGCTCTACACTTTGGAAAACGTTTCCACCCATAACAGTATGCGCATGATGAACGACGGCGCGATGACGGTAAGCGGTCTTCACGGCTTCGGGATAATCTACCCCGACGGTTCGGTGAAAGAGTTCGGCGAAAGCGACGGTGCGGCTTCCCTCAACAGTGCCTATATAGACTACGAGGGGAACATCTGGCTCGCCTCCACAAGCGAGGGTATAGTAAGGTACTCGGTGGGGTGCTACTCCTCCCCCAACGCCGAAGCGCAGCTTGACGGGATCACCCTCAACGCCGTCGCGGTAAGCGGCGGTATGAAGTACATCGGTACGGACAGCGGCGTTATCGTCTGCGGCGAAGACTGGCGGCGGGTGGAAAGTCCCATAAGCGAAATGCTGGAGGGCATTCGGGTGCGGCACATAATCGCCGACAGCAAGGGACAGATATGGGCGGCTTCCTACTCCGATACGCCGGTGCTGATGTTCGATCCCCAAAGCGGAGACATTACGGTCTACAGCAGCAGCGAGGGTCTTGCGGGCGACCGGGCGAGAACTCTCCTCGAGCTGAAAGACGGAACTGTCGCGGTGGGCACGCAGAACGGCGTGAGCTTTATCGGGGACGGGAAAGTCGAAAGTTATACCGATTTCGAGTACCCCGCCATACTGTCCCTGCTCGAAACGGACGGCGGTTCCGTTTTCGCGGGCAGCGACGGCGGCGGCATTTACGAGCTGAAAGACGGGAAGATCACCTCCCACAGCTTTGACAGCGGACTTTCCGAGGGCGTTGTCCTCCGTATGCTGAAAGACAGCGAGGAGGGCGGTTACTTCATCAGCGCGGGCAGCAGCCTTTACTATATGAAAGACGGCTCTTTCCGCAAACTGGAAAATCTCGAAAAGGGCGCGGGAAGCATTTTCGACTTTTACCTTATCGGCGATACCCTGTGGCTGCTCCAGAACAACGGCATACTTGCCGCCGACAGGGCGGATCTGCTTGCGGGAGGAACGGGCGATCCCGTGACATACGGCTTCGAGTACGGTTTGTCAGGCTCTCTCAACGCCAACACATGGCACTGTCTCGACGACGGAAAGCTTTACCTCGCCACAAGAAGCGGCGTGAGCGTGTTCGGCTTTACCGCTCCGCATAACGAACTTCCGAAAGTGGTCATAAGCAGCGTCGTTGTGGACGGAACGGTCTACGACCACCCCGAAAGCATGAAGCTCCCCAGCGGAGCGCAGCGCGTTACCGTGAATTTCGCGGCGCTGTCCTTTACCGATACCACAAGATTTTCCATAGGCTACAGGCTTGACGGCTTCGATGATGAGGAAGTTACCGTCAGCGGCACGAAAAGCGGTTCGGTCAGCTATACGAATCTTTCCGGCGGGGACTACGAATTTACCATCAGAGTGATCGACCCCGACGGAAAAGAGGGCGGCTCGTGCAGCCTTGAAATGCGGAAAAACAAAAAGTTTACGGAACGTCCGCTTTTCTGGGTGTGCGCGGCGCTGGCATTCATGACTTTGGCGATCGCTTCGATAGCTCCCATATCGGCGGCAAAGGTAAGGATCGCAAGGCGCAGACAGCGGGAGTATCAGGACATTCTGGAGCAGTCCCTGCTTACGTTCGCGGGAACTATCGACGCAAAGGACAAATACACCAACGGTCACTCCATACGGGTGGCGCGGTATTCCCGGGAGCTCGCCAAGCGCATGGGAATGTCCCCGCAGGAGCAGGAGCACATCTACTATGTGGCGCTGCTCCACGATATAGGCAAAATAGGCATTCCCGACCATATCCTCAACAAGCCGGGCAAGCTCGACCCCGAGGAGAGGGAGATCATTCAGACCCACCCGAAGATCGGCGCGGAGATACTGAAAAACTTTACCGCGCTGAACGGGATAGCCGAGGGAGCGAAGTTCCATCACGAACGCTTTGACGGCGGCGGCTACTGCGAGGGCAGGGCGGGGGAGGATATCCCCAAGGTGGCAAGGATAATCGGCGTTGCGGACACATACGACGCCATGTCCAGCGAAAGATGCTACCGCAAGCCGCTGAGCAAGGACTATATAGTCTCCGAGCTGAAGGGCGGCAGCGGCACGCAGTTCGACCCGCAGATCGTCCCCCATATGCTGGATATGATCGAGGACGGTACGGCGGACAGTCTCAAGGAAAACAGCGGAGAAGCCGCATACGGCGCTGTCGGAAATAATGCCGGAAAATAAAGAAGGTACACAAGCATGAACATTATTATAGTTGGCTGCGGCAAGGTCGGTCAGGTCCTTGCCGAGCAGCTTAACGAGGAGGACAACAACGTCACCGTCATAGATATCGACCGCAAAACGGTGGATACGGCGGCGAACCGTTTCGACGTTATGGGAGTTGCGGGAAACGGCGCGACCCACGAAGTCCAGCAGGAGGCGGGCATTACCCATGCCGACCTGCTTATCGCGGTAACAGGCTCCGACGAGCTTAATCTGCTCTGCTGCCTGATAGCGAAAAAGGCGGGCAACTGTCAGACCATTGCCCGCGTGAGAAGTCCCCAGTACAACAAGGACGCTCCCTTTCTGAAAGACGAGCTGGGATTGGCAATGGTAATAAATCCCGAATTTGCCGCCGCAGCCGAGATCGCCAGAATACTGCGATTCCCCTCGGCGATAAAGATCGACACCTTCGCAAAGGGACGGGTGGAGCTGCTGAAGTTCCGTCTTCCCGAAAACAGTCCGCTGGCGGGCTGCGCGGTCAAGGACATCAACGTGAAGTTCCACAGCGACGTGCTGGTCTGCACAATAGAGCGGGGGGACGAAGCCTACATCGCCTACGGCGACTTCGTTTTCGAGGAAAAGGACGTTATATCCATAGTTGCCGCTCCGAGAAAGGCGAACGATTTCTTCCGCAAGATAAAGTACAGGACAAATTCTGTCAAGGACGTTATGATAGTGGGCGGAGGCGAGATAGGTCACTATCTCTGCGAAATGCTGCTGAGGTCGGGAATCGACGTTAAACTTATCGAGAAAAACCCCGTCCGCTGCGACGAGCTTGCCGACCTTATGGACGACGTTATCGTCATCAACGGCGACGCTTCCGACCAGAACGTCCTGCTCGAAGCGGGACTTGAAAATTCGGGTGCGTTCGTGGCTCTCACCAATCTGGACGAGGAGAATATACTGCTGTCACTCTTTGCCCGCAGCGTGGGCAGCGGAAAGCTGATCACCAAAATAAACCGTATAGATTTCGGCAGCGTTATCAACCACCTCGATCTGGACACCATAATCTACCCGAAGAACATTACCTCCGAGACCATAATCCGCTACGTCCGCGCCATGAAAAACACCATGGGCAGCAACGTCGAGACCCTTTACAACATCATCAAGGGCAAGGTCGAGGCGGCGGAGTTCATCATCAGGGAGGACTCCCGTATCGCGGGCGTTCCCCTTATGGAAATGCAGTTCAAGGAGGGCGTGCTTGTGGCGGCGATACTCCGGGACAGAAAAGTTATCATTCCTCACGGTCAGGACAGCATTCAGGTCGGGGACGCGGTGGTCATCGTCTCCAATCACCTTGCCCTGCACGACATTACGGACATTCTTAAGTGAGGGCATGAAGTATGAACTTTAAAATGATATCCTATATTTTAGGCTGGATACTGATATTTGAATCGCTGTTTATGATCGTGCCGTCGGTCACGGCGGTGTGCTACGGGGAGTCCGCGCTGTGGTATTTCCTGCTGACGGCGGTCGTGTGCCTTGCCATAGGCTGGCTGCTGATACGGAAAAAGCCCGAACGCAGCCAGCTCTATTCCCGGGAGGGAAACGTTATCGTCGCGCTGAGCTGGGTGCTGCTCAGTATCTTCGGCGCGATACCTTTCTACATTTCGGGAACGATACCCTCCTTTCCGGACGCGCTTTTCGAGACGGTTTCGGGGTTCACCACCACGGGAGCGAGCATTCTCCCCGAAGTGGAAAGCCTGCCGAAGTCGATGCTGATGTGGAGAAGCTTCACCCATTGGGTGGGCGGAATGGGCGTGCTTGTGTTCATAATGGCGTTCCTGCCGCTGTCGGGCGCGCAGAATATGCACATCATGAAAGCGGAAAGCCCCGGACCGTCCGTAAGCAAGCTTGTCCCGAAGGTAAAAAGCACCGCTCTGCTTTTGTACAAAATATATTTTGTGCTGACGATACTGGAATTTGTCACGCTGCTTATCTGCGGAATGACGGTGTTTGAAGCTCTCAACACAGCCTTTGCCACGGCGGGAACGGGCGGCTTCGGCATCTGCAACAACAGCATGGGGGACTTTTCGCCCAAGCTCCAGATAGTGGTGACGGTGTTTATGATACTGTTTTCCATTAATTTCAACTCCTATTTCCTGTTGATAAGCGGAAAACTCCGTGAGGCGTTCAACACGGAGGTATGCGTGTTCTTCCTGATAGTCGCCGCTGTTACTGGAATTATCACCGTCAACATCAGCGGACTTTTCGATACGGTCGGAGAAGCGTTAAGGCACTCCTCGTTCGCGGTGGCTTCGCTGATATCCACAACGGGCTTTGCCACGGTTGACTTTGATCTGTGGCCCGAGCTGTCGAGGACGCTCCTTGTGCTGGTAATGTTTATAGGCGCCTGCGCGGGAAGTACGGGCGGCGGCATGAAGGTGTCCAGAATAATCATACTGTTCAAAAGCCTGGCAAAGGAGCTTCAGGCGATAGTCCACCCGAAGCAGGTGAAAAAGATAAAGCTCAACTCCCACCCGATAGAGCATGAGACTGTACGCGGGGTAAACGTGTTTATGGCGGCTTATTTGCTGACGTTTATAATATCGCTGGTATTTATTTCCTTTGACAACCATGACATGATAACGAACTTCACGGCGGTGACGGCGGCGATAAACAACATAGGACCGGGACTGGAGCTTGTGGGACCCACTTCCAACTTCGGATTTTTCTCCGCTCCCGCAAAGGCGGTGCTCATCTTCGATATGCTTGCGGGCAGGCTGGAGCTTTTCCCCATGCTGCTGCTGTTCACTCCCGCCACCTGGAAAAAATAATCATACCCAAAAACGGACGTCTGTTTGGCGTTCGTTTTTTTATTGGCGGGGAAATTGATTTTGTCCCGCAGCGTTTTTCCGGAATTTTCACGGCGCTATTGCATAAACCGTCAAAATATGATATAATTCTATAAAAGCTAAGGATGCAAAAAATGCTTCGGAGGGAGGTCTAAAATGAACGATATCAACAACAATAACATTCAGACCGAGGAACAGTCGGGACCCCGCTATGCGGCGCGCGTGAAATCCCGCAGAAAAATGCTGCGAATGCCGTTCGGCACTGCGGCGGCGATTTTTTTCGTTATGCTCGCGGTGATCGCCGCGCTTGCCATAGCCGTTGCGGTACTGGCTTCAAAGCTTGGCAAAGCCGAGGAGGTCGTGCTCGAGCCATACGTCCCCGTCATAAACGAACGGGTATACGACTTCTACGATGAGGACGACATTATCCTGATGGACGATTACGATTACGGCAGGATATGGCTTCAGGCTTTTACAAACGTCCCGAGACACGGCTACGATTACAGCGGCTTGAAGCTGGAGGAAAACGGCAGGTACACCTACAGCGAAAACGGCGAACAAATATCCCGCACAGGTATTGACGTGTCCTACCATCAAGGGGACGTGGACTGGACTAAAGTCGCCGCCGACGGCATAGACTTTGTTATCATGCGGGTGGGATACCGGGGCTACGAAAGCGGTATGCTGAACGTGGACGGCAAATTTCACGAGTACATAAAGGGCGCTATCGACGCGGGTCTGGACGTGGGCGTGTACTTTTTCTCACAGGCTGTGAACGCCGGCGAAGCCGTTGAAGAAGCGAACTTCGTCATGGAACAGATACGCGGCTACAAGATAACGTTCCCGGTAATTTTCGATTGGGAATTTATGGACGACGAAAACGCCCGCACTCACGAGATCGAACCCTACACCGTCACCGAGTGCGCAGCCGCTTTCTGCGATACGGTCGCGGACGGAGGATACCGTCCCATGGTATACAGCAGCAGGCGTTTCGCACTGCTGAAGCTGAACATGGGCAAACTTGCGGACTTCGACTTCTGGTTCGCCGAGTATAAGGACGGTCACAACGAGCCGTCGTATCCCTATAATTTCCAGATATGGCAGTACGCCAGCGACGGCAGAGTGGACGGCATAGACGGTGAGGTGGACATGAACATCTGCTTCGCGGACTACGGCAGAGAAGAACGGTAAAATAATTTGAAAGGACAGATCATTATGAAAATCACGCTGACTTCGGAAAAAGCAAAGGCGGTCGTCGACAGCTTCGGCGCGGAGCTTCACTCCCTCGCCGACAGCGCGGGCACGGAGTACCTGTGGCAGGCTGACCCCGCCGTATGGAAACGCCACGCGCCTGTTTTGTTCCCGTTCATATGCAACACGGATTCAAAAAAATACACCTATGAGGGACGGGAGTACAGCCTCGCAAACCACGGCTTTGCCCGCGACAGCGAGTTTGAGCTTGTCTCCTCGGACGGCGTAAGCGCGGAATTTGCGCTGAGATCCGACGCGGAGACCTTAAAGCTGTACCCCTTTGACTTTGAACTTCGCATAGGCTACAGGCTGTCGGGGAACAAGCTTGACGTATCCTATACCGTTAAAAATACCGACGTCAAGGACATTTACTTCTTTATCGGCGGACACCCCGCGTTCAACGTTCCTTTGGACGGCGGGGACTTTGACGGTTATTTTGTTGAGTACGAAAAGCCCGAGACAATCGTGCAGGACTTCAAGGGCAAAAGGACGGTCATCGCGGACAATACGGCGAAAGTCCCCCTGAGCCATGAGCTTTTCGCAAACGACGTTTTCATGAAAGACGCCCCCGCTTCCTCTTGGATCGCTATCGTCAGCGAAAAGTCGGGAAGAAAGGTTAAGCTGAACTACGACCCGAAAGGCTGTATCGCGGTGTGGTCGTCTTGGTTCGAGGACAAGTCCCTCACCGAAAAGGCAAAATTTGTCTGCCTCGAACCCTGGAGCAGCGTTCCCGTATACTGCGACAAGGAAGAGGATATTGCCAAAATGTCCCATGTGATAAGGCTTGCTCCCGAAAAGGAGTATGTTTTCGCGTACTCGATTGAGATCGGCTGACCGCCGAACCGTGAAAGGAATGAACAAAAATGTACGAGCTTGAACAGGTCGGCGCAAAAACCTACTATATAAACTGTCCCGCGAAGATAGGTCTGTATATTGACGGGGACGGCGGCGCGTATCTTATCGACAGCGGCAGCGACAAGGACGCGGGACGGAAAGTCCGTCAGATACTGGACAAAAACGGCTGGCGGCTCAAAGCCATACTGAACACCCACTCCAATGCCGACCACATCGGCGGAAACCAATATTTACAAGGTCAGACGGGCTGCAAGGTCTATGCCCGGGGCATTGAGCGGGATTTCACCGAGCACCCGATACTGGAGCCGTCCTTTCTGTACGGAGGGTATCCCTGCAAGGATCTGCGGCACAAGTTCCTGCTTGCGCGGGAAAGCGCGGCGGAGTATCTGACAGACGATATTCTTCCCGAGGGCATGGAAACGATCCCGCTGCCGGGACACTTTTTCGACATGGTGGGCTTCCGCACGGCGGACGATGCGGTTTTCCTTGCGGACTGTCTGTCCTCGGCGGAAACTCTGGAAAAATATAAGATAGGCTTCATTTACGACGTGGGAGAGTACCTGAAAACGCTGGAGACCGCGGAAAAAATGCAGGCGGCGGTGTTCGTCCCCGCGCACGCGGAAGCGGCGGAAAACATAGCTCCCCTCGCGCGGCTGAACATTGAAAAGGTCGCGGAGATCGCCGAACGGATAACGGAGCTTTGCCGCGAGCCGCTGACCTTTGAGGAAATACTCAAAAGGCTTTTCGACGTTTATGAACTGAAAATGAATTTCGAGCAGTACGTCCTTGTGGGCAGCACTGTGCGGTCGTATCTGTCCTGGCTCAAGGACGGAGAAAGGCTGTCAGCGGAGTTTGCCGAAAACAGGCTTCTCTGGAGACGGGTCTGACTTAATAAAGTATTTTTCCGAAAATTCCGCGCATACTAACCGAAACTTTTCCGAAAGGACTGTATACATTGGAAAAAATAGCTTTCTTCGATACGAAACATTACGACAAGGTGTGGTTCAATAAGCTGAACGCGAATTACGACATAAAATATATAGGCTACAAGCTTACCCCCGACACGGCTTCGGCGGCAAGGGGCTGCAAGGCGGCTGTGGCTTTCGTGAACGACAGCATTACCGCAGAAACGGTGGACGGACTTTGCGAAGCGGGAGTACAGCTTCTTGCCATGCGCTGCTCCGGCTACAATAACGTAGACCTCAAATACGCCAAGGACAAGCTCCGCGTGGTGCGCGTTCCCACCTATTCGCCCTACGCGGTGGCGGAGCACGCAATGGCTCTGCTGCTGACCCTGAACAGGAAAATACACAAGGCTTTCATCAGAACTCGCGACTTCAATTTCAGCCTTAACGGACTGACGGGCTTCGATCTTCACGGCAAAACGGCGGGAGTTATCGGTACGGGACAGATCGGCAGGATATTCATTGACATCTGCAAGGGCTTCGGAATGAACGTCCTCGCATACGACCCGTACCCCGCCGAGGGACATAACATCGAGTACGTCGGTCTTGACAGGCTTTTCGCGGAAAGCGACGTGATATCCCTGCACTGTCCGCTGACCGAGAGCACGAAGTATATCATCAACGAAGCGGGCATCGCCAAAATGAAGGACGGCGCGGTGATAGTGAACACCTCCCGCGGACAGCTCATCGACAGCGACGCGCTTTTGCAGGCGTTAAAGGACAAAAAGCTGGGCGGTGCCTGCCTTGACGTTTACGAGGACGAAAACGCCGTATTTTTCGAGGACTACTCCAGCACAGTTGTAAACGACGACGTTCTGGCTCTGCTGCTGTCTCTGCCCAATGTTATCGTGACGTCGCACCAAGCGTTCCTCACAAACGAGGCATTGCAGAAGATCGCCGAGGTAACGCTTTTCAACCTGGATCAATTTTTCAAGGGCGAGGCACTGAAAAACGAGGTCGTTTACCAAAACGAATAACAGCGGCATTAAATCAAAAGCTCTCCGTTTCGCAGCGAACGGAGAGCTTAAAATTTATTTTTTTGACGGTTAAAGACGGTTTACTCAGCGAGTATCTTTTTGATCTCCTCGGAAAGCTTCGCGGCAGCCTTGTCGTGGGTGGTCACGGAGGGGTGCCAGTCGGCGGAATAGCCGTCGTCGGGGGACTGCACGTCGAACTTCATGGTATAGATGTTCTTGTCGCCCGTTTCGGCGGTGTAGTCGTCCGCCGCTTTTTGGACGTACTCGAAAAGCCTGTCGCCCATTATGCCCAGGGTGCAGAGTATTTTTGCGTCGGGATTTTTCTCCCGTATGGTTTTAAGGAACTCAACATACGCGGCGGAGTACTCGAGCTGGCGTTCCTCGTCGCTGCCGGTGTAGCTGTCGTCGTTAGTGCCCAGATTTACCACGACCACATCGGGCCGGCGCACCGTGAAATCCCAATCAATGCTTGCGGGAACGAAGCTGCCATTGGAAGCCCATGAATATCCCAGCTTGGTATAGTATTTGGGCACCTGCTGCTCCGTCACTTTTTTCTTTCCGTCGCTGTAACCGGAAATAATTCCGTAGCCGCTGAAGGACACCATGCTGTAATCCGCGTCCAGAAGCTGAGCGGTCTTATAGGCGTATGCTTTGGTAACGTCCTCGGTTTTGGTGGAGAAGTGATTTTCCTTGACGGGATCGTCCGCGCCGTAGCCGCAGGTGATGGAGTCCCCGATAAATTCTATCAGGACGTCCTTGTCGGCGGTTGGCTTGATAACGCTTCCCGTGACCTTAATGTCGCCTATGGCGATTGTGGACATGGGCGATTCGGACAGCTTGACAATTGATACGGTAACGTCCTGCGGGGTATCGCTTTCAAAAACATCGTAGGTTTCCCTCAGATTGTCGACCATATCGTCGATAACCCGCTCGCCGTTCACATAAATACCGACGCGCGCCTGATTGTCCGCATTGGAAGCGTTCGCGGCGCCGGAATCTCCGCTGACATTGACGGTGCATTTTGTTCCCGTAAAGGAAAATTCCGCGCCTGTGCCCGAAAGAGCGCAGTAGAGCTTGTCCTCGTTAAAGTATGTACGTCCGAGAAGCTTGACGTTCTCGGCGGTGGCTTTGTAAGATGTTTCGGTGTTCATATCGTGTACCTCCGCAGCAGTAGTTTCGGCGGCGTCAGCCTGAGAGCTGTCCCCGCAGGAAGAGAGGGTCAGCAGGCAAAGAGCCGCCGCGCCCAGAACGGAAATTATCCGCGATTTTTTCATATGAGTACTCCTTTCCTATTATACAAAAAGTATAACATAATTATAATTTTACCCGCAGTTTCCGTGACCGCATTCGTGACCGCCGCCGTGGTGGTCGCTGTCATGATGGCAGCCGCCGGAATGCCCCTCGCCATGGTCGTGGTGGGAACACATAACGTCCGGGTCGTAGGACAGCTTACCCGCAGCGAAAGCCTCGGCAGCCTCGTCCGCGTCGCCGGTTACTCCTCCGTAAACGGCAATTCCCGCCTCGGCAAGAGCGTTTTTTGCGCCTTCGCCGATGCCCCCGCAGATGAGAGCGTTTACGCCCAAATCCTTGAGAAGTCCCGCAAGTGCGCCGTGTCCCGATCCGTTTGAGGAAACAAGCTCGCTGCCGGCGATCTTACCGTCCGCGATATCATAGATTTTAAAAAATTCGGTATGTCCGAAATGCTGAAAGACCTTTCCGAATTCATACGTTACAGCAGCTTTCACAGTAACAGCTCCTTTTGGAATTTAAAAATGAGATCAAGTCTTATTGACTTACCTTTAAATTATACTATATGTTTTCCGCAAAGTCAATAAATTATAAATTTTTCTTTGCGGGTTAATATGCCGCCCGGAGCTTTTCGGGGGAAAATCCGCACATTTCGGGAAGATAAAACGTTATACATTATGTAGGTAACGGTACAGAGGTATTGTTACCCGTGGGAGCAAGCTGCCCATATTGGTAAAGTGTGCCAAAATAGGTAAAAGCTCAGCCTTTGAGAGGAGGTTTTCACGCGGTGGAGGAACTTACGGAAATTTACAACAGAATATACCGTTACTGCTTTTACAAGGTAAGAAATTCCGCCGCTGCGGAGGACTTGACGCAGGAAGCCTTTCTCCGATATTTTTCGGGTAACAAGCGGCTGAAACGGGGCGAAGATACGGCGTATCTGTACACTATCGCAAAAAATTTGTGTACAGACTATTTCCGCAAAAGGCGTACCGAGGAGCTTCCCGAAGATTACCCCACGGAGGATTTCGCCGATAACAGCGAAACCAAAATAGCCGTACGGACGGCTATGGACAGGCTTGACGAAAGGCGCAAAGAGGTGATTTTACTGCGGTATATCGGCGGTCTGTCCGTAAATGAAACGGCTGAAGCTATGGAAATATCGCGGTTCGCGGTACACCGACTGGAGCGCGCCGCTCTCGCCGAAATGAAAACATACCTGAAAGGAGCGTTTTAAATGAATGTTAAAAAGGAAATTTTTGGTTCGGTACAGCCCCCCGAGCCGAAGGGCAGGGACGGGTTTCTGAAAGCGCTGCCGTACCCCAAGCTGACCTATCCCGAATTTGTGCTTTTGCAGATAGGCTATATCCGCAAAAGAGTGTGGCTTGTTTCGGCGGCGGTGCTGCTGGCGGGGATAGGGACGGTCTGCGTTATGCCCGAAAACGGCAGAATGATCGTATGGATAATGTCCGCGCTGATACCGTTTTTGGCGGTGCTGACGGCGGCGGAAATTTCCCGCTCCGACGTTTTCGGTATGTCCGAGATTGAGGCGGGGTGCAGGTTCGCTTTGCCGCAGATAACGGGGGCGAGAATGATTATTTTGGGCGTGTGCAACTTTGCGGTAATTTCCGTTGTAACCGTCCTTACGGGAATTTTCTCGCCGTTCGGAATAGCAAAATCCGCGCTGTATATTCTTATGCCCTACGTTTTCGTTTGCGGGATTTCCCTGACGGTTTTCGACAGGGAAAGGGGGCAGGACGGCGTTTTCATAAGCGGCGCGGCGGCTCTTGCGGTAAGCCTTGCGGGAGTTATTTTGGACAGGAGCTTTTACGGCGGACAGATGATGAATGTGCTGAATATTGCGCTTTGCGCGGTCGGCGCGGTGATGATGACCGTCAAAATTAAAAAATTACTGGTTGGAAAGGATAATTATTATGGAATTAAAGATTGACCGTGTTACAAAAAATTACGGGAGCAAAATAGCCTGCGACAGGCTTTCGATAACCTTGAGCAAGGGCGTGTACGGCTTGCTGGGGGCGAACGGTGCGGGCAAAACCACCCTTATGCGTATGATGTGCGGTATTCTGAACCCCACCTCGGGAAGTATTTCCTATGACGGGACAGACGTTTCCCGGGAGGAGTACAGGGACGTTCTCGGCTATCTGCCACAGGATTTCGGCTACTACCCCGAATTTACGGCTCGGGATTTTATGCTGTACATTGCCGCGCTAAAGGGCATACCCAAAAGCAAGGCTAAGGACAGAACGGCGGAACTGCTTGAAACTGTGTCCCTGAAAAACGAGGCGAAAAAGAAGATAAAGACATTTTCGGGGGGAATGAAACAGCGTCTCGGAATAGCGCAGGCTTTGCTGAACGACCCGAAAATACTGGTGCTGGACGAGCCTACCGCAGGGCTTGACCCAAAGGAGCGGGTCAAATTCCGCAACATCATTTCCCGATTGGGGGCGGACAGGATAATTCTGCTCTCCACCCACATTGTTTCGGACATTGAGCATATCGCCAACACCATTCTCGTTATGAAAAACGGGCAGCTTATTCACGAGGGTTCCCTTGAGGAGATTATCGGGGTAATCAAGGGCAAGGTGTGGGAGTGCGCTGTTCCGAGGGAGCTTGCGGACGAACTTGCGGGCAGGTATACCGTCATAAACACCCGAAGCGAGGGGGACGGGGTTTTCCTGCGGCTGGTGTGCGGAGAAAAGCCCTGCGAGGACGCGGCGTGCGCGGAGGCAACGCTGGAGGACTTGTATCTTTATTATTTCAGCGATGAAGAGAGGACGGAGTAATATGGAAATTTTCAAGTGGGAAATACTTAAAATATGGCGGCGAACCTCCACAAAGGTTGTTATTGTCATAGCCTTGGCTTATGTGATTTTTTCGACGGTATTCAACAGCGTGTACAATCTCGGCAGCAGCAACAGCGAAAGTTTCGGCAACAACCCCGACGGCATTTCCCGTATAGCGGAGCAGTACCGTTACGCGGAGGATTTCGGCGGCTTGCTGACGGAAGAGGCTCTTGTCGGCGTGTACGAACAGGTGCAGACTGCCTACGCTCCCGAAAATATTGTCGAATTTCCCGATGGCAGCAGGGGTATATCAAACGAGGTATGGAACGAATATATCGAGCCGATAAAAAGTCAAGCAAATCTTATGATGAGCCTTTGCAGATTTGATACGGAATACAACAGCATTTATAAATTTGACGAGATACCCCGCCGATTTGCGGAAAATTTTTACGAGATACGGAAAAAATCAACGGAGCAGTTTATTTCCACGCAGGTTTTGGACGAAAGGGACAGAGAGTTTTTCCTCGCCAAAAACGCGGAAATCGAAACCCCGTTCAAATACGATTGGTTCGGGGGACAAAGCCTGTACCTTGAAATAATGGCGCCTATCCCCATAATTGCCGCGCTTATTATGGCGGTATTTGTCTCGCCTGTGTACGCGCTTGAGTATCAGCAGAAAACCGACAGCGTTGTGCTAAGCGCGCGGTTGGGGCGTGGCAGGCTGGCGTTTGCAAAATTGTCGGCGGCGTGCGTATTCTCTTCGGGGGTGTATTTGCTGTTAATGGGTATTTACATTGCGGGACAGCTTATCTTCTGCGGCACAAGGGCTTTGGACTGCCCCATACAGCTTATAAAGCCTATCGCCGCCGTCCCTATGACGATATTGCAGGCGGAGCTTTACCTTATCGTTTTCGGACTTTTGTCCTGCCTTGCGGTAACGGGGGTTACGCTTCTGCTGTCCTCTGTGATGAATATTGTTTTCCCTGCGGCGGCAGCGGCTATGATGCTGATTATCGCGCCTATGCTTATGTCGGGAGCAGTACCCGAAAGCCTTAGCTTTATAACGGCAATTATCCCGTTTATGAGCGATTATACGGAGCTTTTCCGCACAAATATATATTTTCACATTTGGTCGCCCTGTCTGATGTTAGCCGCGCCCGTAATTATTTTTTCGGTATGCGCACCCATTGCGGCTTGGAAATTCAGAACGCACCAAACGGTGAAATAATGGAGGTAAGTTTGAAAATCTACGATTTTCAAACTGCGAGTTTTGTTTTCCTCGCTGCCGCTCGGAATTTTGCTAACGCAAAAGCACAAAACATCGTTAGAAAGGAGGACACATTTTCCCTTACGGGAAAATGGTCATAAAAATGTTTCCCACCCTATTAAAATACGAATTTAAAAAGCTGTTAAAGAAAAAATCCGTTTGGATAGCCCTTGTCGTAAGCGCGCTTTGCGTACCCGCAAGCCTGCTTATGAACATACTTTTTTACACAATGCACATTGACACCGTTCGGGGCAGTCTTTCCGAGGGCTATTACACTGTGCATAAAGCGGACGTCGAGCAGGACAGGGAGCTTGACGGAATGACGGTGGACGGTGATTTTATCGCGTTCCTGCGGGAGGCGGAAAAGGTTTCCGACGTTAGCTATGACGAAAATTCTTTGGAGTATGTAAAGTACATAAGAGCTTACGAAAACGCCCGCACTCTTATAGAGACGGTAAACGGCTATGACGACAAAGCCCTCGCCGACGTTACTGCCGAGGATTTTTACCGCTCCCGCGAGGAGTATATGGAGGACGAATGGAGCTACTACTGCCTCAGCGAGGGGGAAAAGCAGTTCCTGCGGGATTTGGACGGGAAAACCGCCAAGCCGTTTATTTATCGGTACTGCTACGGCTACGGCGTTATTATGCAGGCGATTGCCATTGGCGGTATAGTTGTTATTTTCGCGGCGGCGATTTGCGTTTCGGGAATTTTTACCCAGGACAAGCGCACAAAAGCCGACAGGATAGTCCTGTCCTCACGGCACGGCAGGACGTTGGCGTACGGCGCGAAAATGCTTGCGGCGGCGGTTTTTACCGTTTCCTGCTTTCTGCTTGCGGCTGTTTCGGGAATTATTCTTGCAGCGGCGTTTTTCGGTATGGACGGCTTTAACGCGCCCGTACAAATGGCGTATATTCACCTTGCCAACAACATCACCTGCGGGGAGGCTATGTTTATTCTTATCGGACTGGGCATTGCCGAAAGCGTGATACTTTCGGCGCTGTGTATGATAATTTCCCAGATAACCTCAAGCGGCACGCCCGCACTTGTTACGCTGTTCGTAATGTTTATGGCGGGCAGTATGCTTGACGTTGACCCGTCCCGCAGACTTCTTGCGAGCCTTTGGAATATTCTCCCGTCAAAGGCGGCAACTTACCTCAACGCCTTTTCGGTAAAACTTTTTGATGTGGGGGGACATTATTTCTTTCCCTATCAAGCCGCGCCGATAATATATTTGACGGTTTCCGCCGCTTTGATTGGGTGGGGATATTGGCATTATAAACGTTACCAACCTAAATAAATTTTGGAGGTAAATTATGAACCTGTTTTTCGATATTTTAGGCTATGAATTTAAAAAGGCCCTCTGCAAAAGGCGGACAGTCGTAACCCTTGCCGTTGTCGTTCTGATAAGCCTGCTAAGCGTTTTCGGGACGGTTATCGGAAACTATTACTACTATGACGAAAACGGGAACGAAATCACCGTATCCCGTTACGAGGACGAAATGCTTGACAGAAAATACGGCGAGGAATTAAGCGGACGCGCCGTTGACGCGGACTTGATAATGGAGGCGGTCGAGGCGTACAAAAAAGTCCCTATGGACGGAAGCGGTCGGTACGGCGAAACCGTTGCTTATCTTGAAAACGCAAAAAAATACAGCGAGATTTACGGACTTGTAAGGCGGACTTTCGGCTTGGCTAACGTTGAGGAGTTCCAAAACCTCACCCGTGAACAGGCGGAGCAATTCGGTACAATTTTAAAGGAAAGAATGTACACCGCCGCCGAAAACCCCGAGCTTAGCGAGAGTATGAGGGCATATTGGAAAAAATGCTTTGAGGAAGTTCCCGAAACGCTGACATATGAATACTGCGGCGGCTACGGCAGATTTATCGCGATAATGTACACCACCGCAATGATGTCGGGGGCGGCGATCGCCATAATCGTCGCGGGGATTTTTTCCGAGGAATACACAAGCGGGGCGGCAAGCCTGATACTGTCCTCAAAGCACGGCAGGGGACTTGTTATCGCGGCAAAGCTGGTGACGGCGTTTGTCATAGCGGCGGTGCTGATAATCTTTCTGACGGCGGCAAGCTATGCCGAAACAATGGCAGTCTGGGGAAGCGGCGGCGCGGACGGCGTGCTTATAATGCTTGGAAATGTTTTCCCCTACAGCATAACGGTAGGGGAGAGCGCGGTTCTCTATTCGGTTTCCATGCTTGCCGCCTGTCTGCTTTTCGCGGCGATTACAGCTATGCTTTCGGCAATTTTCAAAACGCCGTTCAGCACTATTGTGGTAATGGCGATACTCCTTATCGCGCCGATGATTATAACCGTACCCGACGGTTCGCCGATTTGGGTATATACCCTTGAACCGCTTTTGCCAACAAATATGATGGCGCACTGGGGTTCGTTTAGCGAGTATCAGTACGAAATATTCGGGGTGATAATTCCGCCTTATGTTTTCCTGCCGATATTTGCGGCGGTCGTTTCCTGCGTTTGCGTATTTTTTGCAAGCCGCGCCTTTAAAAAGCACCAGATAAGCTGATACTGCGATATAAAAAACAAGGCATACAATTCCGATTTTCGGAGGTTGTATGCCTTATTGTTATTTTTAAGCGAGCATTTTTTCAATTTTCTTAAAACGCGGTTCGTCCCGTATGCCGTCAAATACGCTGTCGGACAGATGCTTAAAAAGTATTTTACAGGCTGTGTCGCTGTGATTTTTCCCCAAATGAGCGGAGTTGTACTCCAGCGTATTCACAAGCAGGGAAACATAGGGCTTTTTATCGGGCAGACCGTCAAACTCAGCCGCGTATTCCGCCGCCTTTTCGAGATTTTCCAAAGCAAGCCCGAAGTCCCCCGCCCGAATTGCCATAATTGATATATCGCAGTGCAGATAGGAAAGATTGAAAAAGTGAGTATTGCAGTCCCCTTTGTCAAACACAATACCGTAAATTGCAATAGCTATTCGGTATATTTCAATTTTCTGCTCCCAAGTATATCCCGCGCCGCTTTTTTCGTCCATATCCGCCAAATGCACCAAGCAAATCTCAAAAGTAACCGTAAGGTTAAAAATGTTATTCTGCGCTAAACGGACGAGGTCTTCGCCCTTAAGAATGTTCATCTTTACTATCTCGCTGCCGTTATATATTGACGGCAGCTTGTCTGCGGCTTCAAGAGCCTTGGCTTCCTCTCCCGAATTTTGATAGTAATTGCACAGCTCAGCCTGCACACGGTTCCGTATTTTGGTATCGGTACACTCCGCAAGTATTCTTTCGGCTATGCGGGCGGCTTTTTGATTATTTCTGCGGTACTCATCGGTTTCGCTGCCGACAGACAAAAACGCAAGGTTAAAGGCGTACTGATAGAGCAGCTCGTAATTGTCGGGGTGGATTTTTACCGCCTCTTCAAGCAGTTCGATATTTTCCGCAATAAACCCTTTGGACATATTCTCCTTAACCCGCGCGATAATTTTTTCCGCGTCGGCGTTGTTCCGAATTTCGTTCATACCCATAAGCCCGTCAACGGTTATGCCGAAATATTCCGCAATGGTTGGCAGCGTTTCAATATCGGGATAGCCCTCGCCCCGCTCCCACTTTGAGACGGACTGAAAGGACACGCCCAAAATATCCGCAAGCTGTTCCTGTGTAAGCTCCCGCAGTTTTCTTTGCTTTTTAAGATTTTCGCCGATGTATAAGGTCATAAAAATTCCTCCGTTAAATTTATTCGGTACCGTTATACGCATTATAGCAAAATTCTTGATTTAAAGCAATAACCGCGTTATTGAGAGCGTTTCAACCGTAAGTTGAAATTTTCTCCGCTAAAATAAAAATCTCAACATATATTTATACTTGTAACATAAACGTAAGGTATCTTATCCTGATCCCTTATTGAATTATGTGCAATCTCCCGCCGCAAAATCAATATACGCAAAATACGGCTGAAAAAATTCCCGGCAGTCAAACAGAAACCGCAGTTTACAACCCGAAATAAACCTGCCGGAAACTGCTCCTAAGCATAAAATTCAAAAAACAGGAAATACTAAGTTCAAAATGCAGCCGAAAGGAATGATACTGTATGTTTGAACAAAAAGCAGTTATAGAAAAAGTGGTCGGCAGGGAAATAATCGACTCCCGCGGAAATCCCACGGTTGAGGCGGAGGTGTGGCTTTCGGACGGAACAGCGGGCAGAGGAGCGTCCCCCAGCGGCGCGAGTACGGGCAAATTCGAGGCTCTGGAGCTTCGGGACGGCGATGAGAACCGCTACTGCGGAAAGGGCGTTCAAAAAGCCGTTTCCAATGTGAACAGCACCCTGAACATGGCTCTGAAAGGCATAAACGCCGCCGACACTCACACCGTCGACAGCGCGATACTGAATGCGGACGGCACACCCGACAAATCCAAGCTGGGAGCGAACGCCATGCTTGCGGTTTCGCTGGCGGCGGCAAAGGCGGCGGCAAATCATTACCGAATGCCCGTTTACCGTTTTCTCGGCGGCGTGAACGGCAGGAAGCTCCCCATGCCGATGATGAACATTCTCAACGGCGGTGCGCACGCGGCGAACAATCTTGACGTGCAGGAATTCATGATAATCCCCAAAGGCTCGGAAAGCTTCCGCGAGGGACTTCGCCGCTGCGCCGAGGTTTATCACGGTCTGGCGAAAATACTCAAGGCAAAGGGTCTGAGCACGGGCGTGGGGGACGAGGGCGGCTTTGCTCCCAATCTTTCCGGCGAGGAGGAAGCCATAGAACTTATTCTCGAAGCGGTCGAAGCGGCGGGTTACAAGGCGGGGACGGATTTCGCCATCGCTCTGGACGCGGCTTCAAGCGAATGGAAAGCTGACGGCAAGGGGTATTTCCTGCCGAAGAAAAAGCTGTCCAGAACGGCGGACGAGCTTATCGAGGAATGGAAACGTCTCTGCGGCAAATATCCCATTATTTCCATCGAGGATCCCCTCGACGAGGAGGATTGGGATGGCTGGAAAAAGCTTACGGAACAGCTCGGCGGCAAGGTCAGGCTTGTGGGGGACGACCTCTTTGTGACCAATCCAACCCGTCTCAAAAAGGGTATTGACAACGGCTGCGCAAACTCGATCCTCATCAAGCTCAATCAGATAGGAACCGTCTCCGAGACCCTTTCGGCGATAACCTTGGCAAAGGACAACGGCTACGGGACAATAATTTCCCACCGCAGCGGCGAGACCGAGGACACCTTTATTGCCGACCTTGCCGTAGCCGTGAACGCGGGACAGATAAAAACGGGCGCTCCCTGCCGAAGCGAACGTACGGCAAAGTACAACAGACTTATAAGAATAGAGGAACAGCTTTGTAAATAACAGGTGTAATATAAAACAATCAGATATATAAATAGTGTTATATAACAGGTGTGCTTTAATGCTTTTGAGTACGCCTGTTTGACATTTCGGGAGAAATATGGTATACTTAAAAAGCAAAATATCTTTATCGCAAAAAAATTTAAAACGGAGAATTATTATGGAAACAACGGAAAAAATCACGGCTCTCGTAAATGAAATGAAAAAGGAAAAAATCTCGGTTTATATTATTCCCACCTCGGATTTTCACGACAGCGAATACGTGTGTCCCTATTTTATGGCGAGACGCTTTTTCAGCGGCTTTACAGGCTCGGCGGGAACGCTGGTCGTCTCCGAAAACGAAGCCGCTCTTTTTACCGACGGACGTTATTTTATCCAGGCGGAAAATCAGCTTCGCGGCAGCGGGATAACCCTTATGAGATCGGGCGAGGAGGGCGTTCCCACCGTTCGGAAATACGTTTCGGACATTCTTCCCGAGGGCGGAAATATCGGCTTCGACGGACGTGTAATTAATGCCGAAACGGGCAGGGCGTACCGAAAAATCGCCGAAGAAAAAAAAGGCGGGACAGTCGACATTGATTTGGCGGACAGGATATGGACGAACCGTCCCCCGCTGAAGCATACGGATATTTATCTGCTTGATGAAAAATACAGCGGAAAATCCGCCGCCGAAAAGCTTTCGGAGGTGCGCGGAAAAATGTCATCCCGAAACGCCGACGTTCACATCATGACCGCTCTGGACGATATTTCTTGGCTTTTCAATATCCGCGCGGACGACATCAAATACTGTCCCATGGCGCTTTCCTACGCGGCGGTTACGGCGGATTCCGCGCTGCTTTTCGCGGACGTGAACGCCTGCGGCGAAAATGTTAAGGAATATCTGAACCTGAACGGCGCGGAGCTTCGTCCCTATGACGAGGTTTACGGATACGCGGAAAAGCTGTCGGGAAAACGCGTCCTGCTGGACTGCAAACGGGTGAATTTCCGACTGGCGGAGGCTGTGAAAGACTGCGAAATAATTTCCGAGGCAAGTCCCGCCGAGCTGCTGAAAGCGGTGAAAAATCCCACCGAGATTGAAAATATCAGATACGCTCATTTGCTGGACGGCATTGCGGTCACAAAATTTATGTACTGGCTCAAAACAAATGTCGGGAATATCCGTATCACCGAGGCTGACGCCGCAGAGCGCATTGACGGTCTGCGCCGTGAGACGGGCGGTAAACATTTTATCGCCCCGAGCTTTGAAACGATCAGCGCCTATAACGCCAATGCCGCCATGATGCACTACAGCGCGGATAGGGACGACTGTGCCGTCCTTGAGCCGAGAGGCGTTCTCCTTGTGGACAGCGGCGGGCACTATTTCGAGGGCACTACCGACATTACCCGCACTTTCGCGCTGGGAGAGGTCTCCGACGAGGTGAAGTTTCACTTTACGCTGACCCTGCGGGCAATGCTTAATCTGGCGGCGGCAAGGTTCATGTACGGCTGCCGCGGGGAAAATTTAGACGTTCTCGCGCGGGGCGTGATGTGGGAAAACGGGCTTGACTACCGCTGCGGAACAGGTCACGGCGTGGGGTATTTGCTGAGCGTACACGAGAGCCCCAACAGCTTCAGGCACAAGCTTAACTCGGACAGACCAATGAGCGCGGTGCTGGAGGAGGGCATGATAACCACGGACGAGCCGGGCGTGTACGTCGAGGGCAGCCACGGCATACGGATAGAGAACGAGCTGCTCTGCAAAAAGGCTGAGAAGTGCGAGTACGGGCAGATAATGGAATTTGAGACGGTAACGTACGCTCCCATAGATCTGGACTGCATTGACGCGTCCTTGCCGGAGGACAAGGACAGGGAGCGTCTGAACGCTTATCACAAAACGGTTTACGAAAAGCTGTCGCCCTATTTTGCGGGGGACGAGCTGGAGTTCCTGAAAAAATATACAAGAGAGATTTAGACGGTCATAATCTGTGGATTTACGCAAATATTTGCGGCGTCTCCGTTTGGGCAGCGGAGACGCCGCGTTATTTATGCCGAATGCGGATATATGCGGCTGAGCCGGTTATCTGCGCTATTTGTCAAATGCGGGATTGAATGCGTAGAAGTTTTTGGAATTAAGGTTATCCTGCGTTATTCGCAGCGCTTCGCCAAATCTCTGGAAGTGAACTATCTCACGTTCACGGAGGAATTTGATGGGATCGCGCACATCGGGATCGTCGGTGAGGCGCAGGATATTTTCATAGGTCGTGCGCGCTTTCTGTTCCGCCGCAAGGTCTTCCACAAGGTCTGTTACCGGGTCTCCCTTTGATTGAAAATACGCTGCGGTAAAGGGAGTTCCCGAGGCGGCTGCGGGGTATATTCCCGTTGTGTGGTCAACAAAATAGGTGTCGAAGCCGCTTGCCTTGATCTGCTCCATGGTCAGATTTTTTGTAAGCTGATAGATGATCGCGGAAACTATTTCGAGGTGTGCAAGTTCATTTGCGCGTTGATGATATAAACGATAAAAGTCATTGCAGAAATAACATCTGCAATGATTTTTATGTGTACCGCTATTTCCCCTTCTCCTTTAACTGCATCAGCACGTCCAGCTGCTTTTGGGAAACAGTCACGCTCAGCCGCCCCGCGTCCTTGTCCGTGATTTTTTTCGTTTCTGCGGAGACTTCGGCGGCGGTCATTTCCACGACCTTTTTCGACGTCCCCTCGGTCGTCCTCGGTACTCTTTAACACGCCGAAACGATCTATTGGCTCATACGGAAAAGCGTCGACAACATAAAATCCGTTATCGCCCGATTTTACAATAAAATAATCGCTTTTTTCGCCGCTTTCAAGTCCCGAATTTTCGGCGTACTCTATGCGGTGATCCGCATCACCGCCGTAAGACTGCGGAAGTCGTTTTCATAATCAAAGCCCAATTCCTCTGCCTGCGGGTTGTCGTAATATTTATCAACTATCGTGTTCGACTGACCTATCCTTGTTTCAAGCAGTTCAACCTCCGTCACGTTTTCGCTTTCGGAAAGCTCCGACAGATATTTTTGAACGGCGGAAACGGGGTCTCTTATTATTTCCAATTATAAAATCAAATAAAACAGGCATTTTATCGTTTTTAAAATTTCTTTAAAACTTTAAAATGCCTGTTTTACGTTGTTTGTTGGTTTAATACTCATACGCGTTAAATACGTTTTATAGCAATACTATAAAATAACGCTTTCTGTAGGGGCGGGGTTACCCAGCCCGCAGTTGCTGAACAGCGGGACGGGAAACCCGTCCCCTACAGACTGGGTTATTATTTGTAGGATTGCTATAATAAATTTGCGGCGTTAAAAAATTCCCGGTTAAAGTCGATCAAAATCGCCTGATTTTTCTGATACCATATTTTCCTGACGTCAAGGTTAAAAACGGCTATTTTACGTCATTTTCCACCTTTTCAAACCTATTTCAAGTTTTTTGCATTTTGCGCGGCAAGCCGCAGGTATATTTCACCGCCTGTCCGAATATTATTTAACGGACAAGATTTGCGGGACTTGCAGCAGCCGCGCTCACATTTTTATACGTTAAACGAGGTGTTCGTATGCTTGATATTCTCGATAAACTGGATAAGCCCTATTCGTCCCCCGCAAAGGGACTTTCCTCGGCGGAAGCGGCGGAGCGTCTGAAAAAATACGGCGCAAACGCCCTTGCGGCGGAGAAAAAAGCCCGTCCCCTGAAAATTTTTCTGGGACAGTTCCGCGACGTTATGATAATGATACTCCTTGCGGCTACGGTGGTTTCTTTCTTTCTGGGAGAGTTTTACGACGCGGCGACGATAATCATAATCGTCCTGCTGAACGCGGTGCTGGGCTTTATTCAGGAATACAAAACCGAAAAAACCCTTATCGCTTTGGAAAGCATGACCGCTCCCTATGCAAAATGCTACCGTGACGGCGCGCTGTCCTCCGTTCCCGCGGCGGAGCTTGTTCCCGGGGATATAGTCAGGCTTGAAGCGGGGGACAAAGTTCCCGCCGACGGGGTTCTTCTCGAAGCAAAAGGACTATTCGCCGAGGAGAGCATTCTCACGGGAGAATCCGCAGGCGTTTCAAAGGAGGTCGGGAATGTCTCCGACGAGGACAATTCCATCGGCAAATCCAATATCGTTTACAGCGGAACGGTCATAACCAAGGGCGCGGCGGAAACGCGGGTAATTGCCACGGGTCTGAACGCTCAGATGGGAAAAATATCGGGAATGCTCACCGAGATAGAAGATGAAATGACCCCTCTGCAAAAGCGCCTTGCGGAGCTGGGAAAGGTGATCGCCGTAATATGCCTTGCCGTCTGCGCGATCGTGGCGGGAGCGGGCATACTCCGCGGCGAGCCTGTTTTCGATATGCTTATGACGGGCATAACCATCGCCATAGCCGCCATTCCCGAGGGACTTCCCGCCACGGTGACTATCGCCCTCGCTCTCGCGGTAAGCAGAATGCTAAAGAAAAACGCTCTCGTCCACAAGCTTCACTCCGTGGAAACGCTGGGCTGCGCTTCGGTCATCTGCACCGACAAGACGGGCACCGTCACCGAAAATAAAATGACCGTCACCAAAATCTACTGTTCGGGAAATTCTTTGGGCGGCGGCAGGGAATACGACGTATCCGGCGGCGGCTACAAGATCGCGGGAGAGATCACCTGCGGCGGAAACCGCGTCAATCCCGCTTCCGAGACCGCTCTCAGGGAAACGCTGATATGCGGAACGCTCTGTACGGGCGCGTCAATAACCGCCAAAAAGGACGTCTCCTCCCGCGACAGGGGCAGGCTGAGAACCGGCGGCGAATGGACGGTCACGGGAGACCCCACCGAAGCCGCGCTTTTGGTAGCCGCCGCAAAGGGCGGTATCACAGCCGAAAAGCTGTCCTCCGACAGGAAAAAGCTGGACGAGATACCCTTTGACAGCGAGACCCGCTGCATGACGACGGTTTTCCGCGGGGCGGGCGGCAGGACGGCTTACGCAAAAGGTTCGGTTGACGTTATTCTCGACAAGTGCGCGTTCGTCCTCACCGACGGGGGCGCAGTCCCCCTGACGGCTTCGCGGCGGCGTGAAATTCTTGCCGCCAACGACCGTATGACCGAAAAGGCTCTGCGGGTGCTTGCGCTCTGCAAAAAGGATCTGAACGGAAACGGCGCGGACGTTTCGGAGGAAACCGGCTGCGGTATGATATTTCTCGGTCTGGAAGGTATGCTCGACCCGCCCCGTCCCGAAGCGAGACAGGCTGTGAAACTTTGCGGAAACGCCCATATCAGGACGGTCATGATTACCGGAGACCACAAAAACACCGCCGCCGCAGTCGCGAAGCAGGCGGGAATAATGCGGGAGGGCGACCTTGTTTTCACGGGCGCGGAGCTTGCGAAAATGTCCGACGGGGAGCTTGACGAGGTGATCGGCAAAACCGCTGTTTTCGCCCGCGTAAATCCCGCCGACAAGCTGAGAATAGTCCGCGCGTTCAAAAGGAGAGGAGATACCGTCGCCATGACGGGGGACGGCGTGAACGACGCTCCCGCGGTAAAGGAAGCCTCCATCGGCGTAGCCATGGGCGTAACGGGAACGGACGTTACCAAACAAGCCGCCGACGCGGTTCTGCTTGACGACAACTTCGCCACCCTCGTTGGCGCTGTGGAGCAGGGGCGGGGCGTTTATGCCAATATCAGGAAATTCGTCCGCTACCTTTTAAGCTGCAATATCGGCGAGGTGCTGACAATGTTCCTGGGAATAGTTATGGGTATGCCCATGATATTGCTGCCGACTCAGATACTGCTGGTGAACCTTGTCACCGACGGACTTCCCGCCGTCGCGCTGGGAGTTGAGCCGCCCGAAAAGGAGAACATGAAAAAGCCGCCCCGAAAGGCGGACGAAAGCTTTTTCTCGGACGGTCTCATGCAGAAGATCATTTTCAGGGGCGTGCTTATCGGACTTTGCGCTCTGGGCAGCTTCACGGCGATAAACGTTCTTACGGGAAGCGTTCCCGCGGCGCGGACGGCTGCTCTGTTCACGCTGGTGATGTCCCAGCTTTTCCATGTGTTCGAGTGCAAATCCGAGCGGAAGAACATTTTTACCGTCCCCTACGGGAACAACAAAAAGCTGCTGCTGGCGGTGGCGGTGTCGGCTGCGGTAATATTCGCGGCGATCTATCTGCCCTGGCTTCAAGTAATTTTCTGCACCGTTCCGCTGACGGGAAAGCAGCTTCTCATAGGACTTGGCTTCGCGGTGTTCGCGCCGCTTTTACAGTGCGTGCTGAAATAAAAACAGACCGATCCGTCAGCTTATCCGGCCGGCGGGTCGGTCTGTTTATGTGCCGGGACTTGGCTGTTCTGCCGCCGCGTCCCGGAAATGCCTTTTGTATCGGTCGGTATCACTCCAGCTCGAACGCGCCCGTGTAGAGCCTGTAGTACTGACCCTTTTCGGCAATGAGCTTTTCGTGGCTGCCGCGCTCGATAATGCGGCCCTGCTCGAGAACCATTATCACGTCGGAATTCTTGACCGTAGACAGCCTGTGAGCGATAACGAATACCGTCCTGCCTTTCATGAGAGCGTCCATACCCCGCTGCACCACCGCCTCGGTGTGGGTGTCGATGGAGGACGTAGCCTCGTCCAGTATCATAACGGGGGAATCCGCGACTGCCGCCCGGCTGATGGCGAGAAGCTGCCGCTGTCCCTGAGAGAGGTTGCCGCCGTTTTCGCTAAGCTCCGTATCGTAGCCTTTGGGCAGACGGGTTATGAAGTCGTGCGCTCCCGCAAGCTTGGCGGCGTTCACGCAGTCCTCGTCGGAGGCGTCAAGCCTGCCGTAGCGGATATTGTCCATAACCGTGCCAGTAAAAAGATTAGTGTCCTGAAGAACAATTCCCAGCGAGCGGCGCAGGTCGGCTTTTTTGATCTTGTTGATGTTTATTCCGTCGTACCTGATCTTGCCGTCCGCAATGTCGTAGAAACGGTTCAGCAGGTTGGTGATGGTGGTTTTTCCCGCGCCGGTCGCGCCCACGAAAGCAACCTTCTGACCCGGCTCGGCGAAAAGCGTTACGTTGTGGAGCACCGTCTTGTTCTCCTCGTAGCCGAAGTCCACGTCGTCCAGAACCACAGCGCCGCAGAGCTTTGTGTAGGTGACCGAACCGTCCGCCTGATGAGGGTGTTTCCATGCCCATGTTCCGGTGCGCTCCTCGCACTCGGTGATAACGCCGTTTTCCTCGCGGGCGTTGACAAGGGTAACGTAGCCGTCGTCCACCTCGGGAACTCTGTCGATGATGTCGAAGATACGCTCCGTACCCGCAAGACCCATGATCACCGAGTTTATCTGGTGGGAAACCTGTCCGATGTTACCCGCGAACTGCTTTGTCATATTAAGGAAAGGCACGACCACGCTTATGCTGATAGCCAATCCCGAAATGCTCACATTGGGCACGTTGTTAAGGTACAGAAAGCCTCCCGCGATGGCGACCACAACATACAGAACGTTGCCTATATTGTTGAGGATTGGACCGAGAATATTGGCGTACTTATTGGCTTTTTCCGACTCGCGGAAAAGCTCGTCGTTTATCCTGTCGAAGTCAGCCTTGCTTTCCTCTTCATGGCAGAAAACCTTTACCACTTTCTGACCGTTCATGATCTCCTCGATGTAGCCCTCTTCCTTTCCGAGAGCTATCTGCTGGCTTACGAAGTACCTTGCCGAGCCGCCGCCAACCTTTTTGGTGACGAGGAGCATTATCACTACTCCGACGAGTACCACCAAAGAAAGCCATACGCAGAAATAAAGCATTATGAAGAAAACCGTGGTCACGGTCACCGCCGATATCAGAAGCTGGGGAAAGCTCTGGGACACCATCTGACGGAGAGTGTCTATGTCATTGGTGTAGTGGCTCATAATGTCGCCGTGATTGTTTGTGTCAAAGAATTTGACGGGGAGGTTCTGCATATTGTTGAACATCTTCACGCGGAGCTTTTTCAGCGTGCCCTGCGTGATTATCGCCATTGTCTGATTGTAGAGAAATCCCGAAGCAAGGGACAGCACATAGAATACCGACAGTATCAGTACGGAATTTATGATAGCCTTGCCCACGGTCTCCCAGAGTGCGCCGCTGCTCCAGCTTTCCTCAACGGAAGAAATTACCTTCTGCATAAACACAGAGGGAATGGAGCTTACCACCGCGTTGAAGATGATACAGACAAGCGTCAGCGGCATCATCACGGGGTAGAAGCCGAACAGGGTCTTTATCAGTCTGCCCGCCGTTCCTTTTTTTACCTTTACGGGACCTTTGTTCATTTCCTTGCTCATTCCTCGTCGCCTCCCGTCTTGTTCTGGAGCATATAGAGATCCTTGTATATCTCGTTGTTTTCGAGCAGCTCTTCGTGAGTTCCCGCCGCGCTTACCGTTCCGCCCTCCATGACGATTATCAGATCCGCGTCCTGCACCGAGGAGATACGCTGGGCGATAATGAACTTGGTGGTCTCGGGGATAAAGTCCCGCATGGCCTTTCTGATAAGAGCGTCTGTCTTGGTGTCGACCGCACTGGTGGAATCGTCCATAATAAGTATTTTCGGCTTTTTCAGCAGCGCCCTCGCGATACAGAGACGCTGCTTCTGACCGCCGGAAACGTTAGCTCCGCCCTGCTCGATGTAGGTGTCGTATCCGTTGGGGAAACGGGTGATGAACTCGTCCGCCTGAGCGAGCTTGCAGGCTTCGATCATTTCCTCGTCGGTGGCTTCCTTATTGCCCCAGCGGAGGTTTTCCTTTATCGTTCCCGAAAAGAGGATATTTTTCTGCAATACCACCGCGACCTGATTTCTCAGCGTTTCGAGGTCGTATTCGCGGACGTCCCTGCCGCCCACCTTTACCGTACCGCCAGTAACGTCGTACAGCCTTGAAATAAGCTGCACCAGCGATGATTTGGACGAACCGGTGCCGCCGATTATACCCACGGTCTGACCCGACTTGATGTGCAGGTCGACGTCCGCCAAAGTCATTCTCTCGGCGGAAGCGGAGTATTTGAAGCTTACGCCGTCGAAGTCCACTGATCCGTCGGCGATCTCGTAAACCGGGTTCTCGGGATTGCTAAGGGAGCTTTCCTCGTCCAGAACCTCGACTATACGCTTGCAGGACTCTATGGACATTGTTATCATAACAAAGATCATGGAGATCATCATAAGGCTCATAAGTATCATAAAGCTGTAGGTAAGCAGCGCGCTGAACTGTCCCACGTCAAGATCCATGCCGTTTGTGGTGATGATGGTGTACGAACCGAAGGACAGCACGAACACCATTACCGAATAGAGGCAGAACTGCATCAGCGGGTTGTTTATTGCGAGAATTCTTTCCGCCTTGGTGAAGTCCCGGCAGACGTCCTCGGCAGCCGCGCCGAATTTTTCCTTTTCGTATTCCTCGCGGACGTAGGACTTTACGACCCTTATGCCCTTGATGTTCTCCTGAATGGAGCTGTTGAGACGGTCGTACTTCTTGAAAACGCTTCTGAAAAGGGGCATTACCTTGTAGCTTACGAAGAACAGTCCGAAGCCGAGAATGGGCGCGACCACAACGAAGATCGCCGCCATTTTTCCGCCCATGACGAAAGCCATCACAAAGGCGAATATCAGCATAAACGGCGCGCGTATCGCGGTGCGGATTATCATCATGTACGCCATCTGGACGTTGGTAACGTCCGTGGTGAGACGGGTAACAAGGGAAGATGTGGAAAATCTGTCAATATTTTCAAAGGAAAATCTTTGAATATTGTAGAACATATCCTTGCGGAGATTTTTGGCAAGTCCGCAGGAAGCCGTAGCGCAGGTCGAGCCTGCCAGCGCGCCGAACATAAGGGAGAGACACGCCATCACCACAAGGATAAGACCGTAGGTAACGATCGTGTTCATCTCGCAGCCGTCCTTGATCCTGTTGACCAGCTCGGCGATGATGAAAGGGATAATGCATTCCATTACAACCTCCATACCCACAAGCAGCGGCGTGGCTATGGAAGTTTTTTTGTACTCGCGTATACATCCGGCTATTTTTTTAACCATACGCATTCTACCTCGCTTTTTTCAAAATATCTTTAATTATAGCATATTTTTGAGGAAAAATCAAATATTTTTGGAAATTTTCAGAAAACTGACACAAATAAACAAAAACGCGCTCCGGGCGTTTTCCCTGCCCGGAGCGCGTCCCGGAAATTTTGACAATGACGTGAAGATATGATATACTTATGTACCGTCCGGACTGTCTCCCGCGTTTTCCGCGTCCGCAGCGGCTTTGCCTTTCAGCAGGTCGCGTATTTCCGTCAGGAGCAGCTCCTCGGCGGAAGGCTCGGGCTCTTTCGGCTCCGGCTCGGGAACGGGTTCTTCCTTGCGCTTGAACTTGTTTATTCCCTTGATGAGCATAAACACGCAGAACGCCACGATAATAAAATTAAGTATGACCTGAATGAAGTTTCCGTACGCGATCGCCACCTCCGCGATCTCCTCGATACCCGCCGCTTCGTCCGCGGGAACGCCTTTCTGCAAGACGATCTTCAAGTCCGAAAAATTCATTTTTCCCACGATAAGACCGATACCGGGCATAACGATATCGTTTACCAGAGAATTTACGATAGGTGTGAACGCGCCGCCCATGATGATACCGACAGCCATGTCGATAACGTTTCCGCGGGCAATGAATTCCTTGAATTCGGAGATTATTCCTTTTTTCTTTTCGTCCGCCATAATGATCTTCCTTTCGTGAATTTATATTCAGTATGTTATCATAATTTCATTAACGGGATATTACGGTTGTGTTACTTTATATGAATTTAAAAATTTTACGGCATTTTTCCAACCCTTTTGTGTTTGGCGGCACTATATATACAGAACGTTCTAAATGAGGTGAAACAATGGATAAACGAGAAGCGGACAGAATTATCGGCGAATACGTCCAAAAGCTGTACGGCTTTGCGCTGAACAGGACGGGAAACCCCGACGAGGCGGAAGAGCTTTCCGCGAGAATTATCGCTGAGGTCTATCAGGTGCTTGTGCGGCGGGGGAATATCGTCAACGTGAACGGGTATATCTACAAAATCGCCCAGAACGTGTGGGCAAGATATATCGCGGGGAAAAGCAAGTCCCGCGGCTTTGAGACAGGCTTTGACGGTATAAACAGCTTTGAACACATTCCCGACGAAAGGGACTTTGCAGAGGAATTTCAGCGGTCGGAGCAGTACGGGATTATCCGCCGCGAGATTGCTTACCTCTCAAAAATTCAGCGCGAAATCGTTGTCCGTCACTATTACCGCCGCGAAAAGGTAAAATCCATTGCCGCGGAAATGGGACTTCCCGAGGGGACGGTAAAGTGGCATCTGTCATGCACACGAAAGGAGCTAATGATTGGTATGGAAAAAATTAGGACAATAGGTAATCTCGGCATACAGCCGATACGCTTTTCGGCTATGGGGCACGATGGTCACCCGGGCGCAAAGGGCGACACCGCCGACTTTCTCGCGAAAAGCATTACGCAGAATATCGCTTACGCGGCGTACCGGAAGCCCCGCACGGTAAACGAAATCGCCGAGGAGCTGGGTATAAATCCCATTTTTGTGGAGGACGAAGTTGCGGTTCTCGAGGAGTACGGCTATATGGATAAGCTGGGGGACGGCAGATACCGCACCAACATCTTAATCCATATACCGAGCGAGGAGAGAAATAAAATTTACAAGGATATTAACAAAAAATACACGGAACTTTTTGCGGAAAAATTTGTCATTCCCTGTCTTGAAAGCGTTAGGGCGATACCCGATTTTCTCACCGTTCCCGAGGGCGACATAAATCTGCTGAAGTGGAGTATGATACCCCACATTGCGGACAAGCTTGCCACGGCGGAAACCGACGACAATAAATATTCCGTAAAGCGCAAGGACGGCGGTGATTTTGTTGCCCACGCCACTCTTGACGTACCCGTGAAATCCGAGGGCGAGGATATTTATTGGGCTTGCGGCAGTATGTGGCGCAGAGTAAGCAAGGGCGATTCATGGGAACGGAACAAACCCGTATGGCAAAGCTGGCGGCTTGACGTTTACTGGGGCAGCCGCGAGGGTTGGCGCGAAAACCGCGACGGGGACTACGAAAAGCTCTACCACTTCATAAAGGGCGGGCTTGCGGAAAACGACGCCAATCTGTACGCCTACAAACGCCTGCTTGACCGCGGCTATCTTGTGAAAACCGACGCGGGGTACAGGGTGAACGTCATTCTTGCCGACAGTATGAGCAAGTGGTTCGGGCTTTTCCCCGAGGCAAGCGGCGAGGTAAAGTCGCTCTCCAAAGAGTACGCCGAAAAGTCAGCCGAGGCGGACATACTCAACCAGCCCGAGCATATGCACGAACTGATACGGTACTACGCGCAAAATTCCGCCTGCGCCCTGCACACTCATTTTATGAAGTACCTGCTTGACAAGGGCGTGCTGAAACTCCCCACGGAGGAACAGCGCAAGGGGCTTTGTACTGTGATGTTCCTCGGCGAATGATAAAACCGACCTCCTAATAGGACACAATATTTGCAATGCAAAAAGGGACGGCTGCCGACCGTCCCTTTTGATTTTTTACTCCGCATATTCCGAGGTTATCCCCAGATATTCTTCAAGGCAAAGACCGCTGTCATAAACTGCCCGGGCGGTCTCCCCGCCCAGATAGCGGATATGCCAAGGCTCCCACTTGTAGCCGGTTACGTCCTCCTTGTCGGCAGGATAGCGGATTATAAAGCCGTACTTGTGGCAGTTGAGGTTTACCCAATTTCCCTCCTCGGTATCGGCAAAGGATTCGTCTATCGAATTAAGGTCGAAAGCAAGACCCGTCTGGTGTTCGGAATGTCCCGCACGCGCCGAGTAACGGTCCGCTTCGGCTTTTCCGTCCTTGTTGACGTAGCGCTGGTAAAGTCCCGCCTGATAGTCGTAGGAGCGGAAACCCGACGATATGTAGATGTTCAAGCCTTCATCTGCGGCGGCAGCCTGCATACGGTCGAAAGCCGCCTGCGCTTCGGCGTTCACTCCGGGGTTGTAGTCCGCGGGAAGAGCATAGGTTTTGTTCACGACGAGTATGCCGTCAATGTAGGTTATCTGCACGCCCGCCGTTACAGTGACTTCCACATCGGCGAAAACATCGGGGTTCTGCGCCGATGTCACCCTGACAGTGCAGCTTCCCTCCGAGACGGCGGTGATGTTCCCCAAATCGTCAACGGAAGCGACGCTTTCGTCGGAGCTTGTCCATATCTCGCTTTTATCGGCGGCGTTTTCGGGGGACATTGTAACTATCGGCATTTTGCTTTGTCCCGTTTCAAGGGTAACGCTGTAAAACGTCAGAGAAATGCTTTCCACCCCTGCGGCGGGAACGTCCGCGTTTTGTTCCGCGTACGTTTCGGAAACCGACGTTTCAACGGCGGAAGTTTGGGTCTCCCCGCCCGCAGGGACTGCTTCGTCTCTATCGGCGGCGGTTTCGCCGAAATCCGCGTATTCGGCAATATCCGTATCGGTATCGGTAAGGGATTCCGTGAGTTTTTCCATAGTCGTCAGGGACGGTATGGGAATGTCCGCGTTCACAGCCGCCGACGGTTCGCCGTTCACAGCCGTACAGCCGGACATTATCACAGACGCGGCAAGAGCCGTAACGGACAATATGTATTTTTTTCTCATCGAATATGCACTTCCTTGATATTGCTTTTTCTGATTGGTGATTGATTTGCTATGAAAAGATGTTAAATTGTAATTTAGCGTATAATTTTTCGGCAACTGTAGAACGGGGGCTTGCTCCCGCCTGTTTCTGCAACGATGTTCGTAGGGGCGGGGTCTCCCCGCCCGCAGGTCACGTAACCAGCGGGACGGGAAACCCGTCCCCTACAGAATTTTACCGCAAACCTATTTAGGCGGGAGCAAGCCCCCGCCCTACAGTAACCAGATCATACACATATAAACAACAATTTACCGTTCCTATCGATAACTGCTTATTGTTCCACGTGGAACAATTTTTAATATTTATTTGTAAATTGTATTGCAATTCAGTACAGAATATGGTATAATTATATTTATTGAAACCGAAAGGAAGACTGCCATGGCGATTGTTATTGCTGTCGCAAATCAAAAGGGCGGCGTGGGAAAATCCACGACCGTGGTAAATCTTGCGGCATGTCTGGGACAAAGAAAGAAAAAAGTCCTGTGCGTGGACATGGACGCTCAGGGAAATACAACCAGCGGATTCGGTATCCGCAAAAAAAATGTGGGGATATCCACTTACGACGCGCTTCTGGGACTTCGCAGAATTCAGGAAGCCGTCATAAAAACCGAGTTTGAGAACGTGTGGCTTGTGCCCGCAACGTCCTCCCTTGCAGCTGCGGATATAGAGCTTATCGAGGTGGACAATATGCAGAAGCGTATGAAAATGCAGCTTCTCACTATAAGGCAGGACTACGATTACATACTGCTTGACTGTCCGCCGTCGCTGTCGCTTATCCCGGTAAACGCGCTGTGCGCCTGCGATACGGTGCTCGTGCCGATGACCTGCGAGTATTTCGCGATGGAGGGACTTTCCCAGCTTGTGGAGTCCATACGCTTGGTGAAGCAGCGGTACAATCCCACCATAGACATAGAGGGAATCCTTTTTACAATGTTCGACGGGCGGCTCAATCTTACAAGTCAGGTTGTGAGCGAGGTCAAAAAGCACTTCCCGAAAAAGATGTTCAGAACCGTGATACCGAGGAACGTGCGCATTTCCGAGGCTCCCAGCTTCGGGAAGCCCGTCGTGTACTACGATAAAAACTCCCGCGGTGCGGAGGCTTACGAAAGCTTTACGGAAGAACTGCTGAAACGTCACAAGGCTGCCGAAAAAGCGTTAGCCGCGTCCAAAAAGTAGGAAGGGGGACAATTGTTCCATGTGGAACAATTTGATGAAATATGGCGAAAAAAAGTTTGGGAATGGGTCTTGACGCGCTTTTCGGCGACAACGCCGCCGAGGGCGGAGATACCCATACGTTGAGAATATCCGAGATCGAACCCAATCGCAAGCAGCCCAGACAGGACTTCGACGAGGCTGCGATCGCGGAGCTTGCGGACAGTATCCGTCAGCATGGACTTATCCAGCCGATAGTTGTCCGTCCCATGGAGGAGGGCTACCAGATAGTGGCGGGAGAACGCCGCTGGAGAGCCTGCCGTATGCTGGGCATGAGCGACGTCCCAGTTATCGTAAAGGATTTCAGCGACGAGGAAACCGCTCAGATCGCGCTTATCGAAAACATTCAGCGGCAGGATCTGAATCCCGTGGAGGAAGCAGCAGCGTACCGCGCTCTTATGGACGAGTACGGCATGACGCAGGAGGCTCTCTCGAAGGCGGTTGGCAAATCCCGCTCCACTATCGCAAATTCGGTGAGACTGCTTAATCTTCCCGAGGAAATTGTGGAAATGCTCAGAAAAGGCAAGCTTTCCGCAGGACAGGCAAAGGCTATCGCTTCGGCGGATTCGGAGAAGGATATGCTGGAGATCGCTAAGCTTGCCGCAGACGGAAAAATAACCGTCAGAGGCATAGAAAAGCTTGCTTCGGAAAAGCAGGACAAGGGAGATGACGACGGTGAAGAAAAACAGTCAGTCCCGAAAACAGCTGAGGAAAGATCGAAAAGAAGCTATATGACCGAAATGCAGATGAGCCTTGAAGATCATTTGCAGAAAAAGGTGAAGATCCTTTCCAAGGACGGCGAAAAGGGTACGCTTACTATTGATTTTTATACCAAGGACGAGCTTGCCGACCTTGCGGACAGATTGACGTGCTATTAAGTAAAGAAGATATGGAAACAGCGTGTTTGTTTAAATTTAAGCAAACACGCTGTTTTGACATTTTACGGAAAATATAAATGGTATAATAACGCTGAAAAAATATAAAGGAAGTGCGTTGCTATGCCGTTTCTTGTCAAGGAAAAAACTCTGAACAAGGTCATTCGTGTGGAAACGACCAGAATCGATCCCAATCCGTATCAGCCGAGGCGCGAGTTCGACGATATCGACGGGCTGGCGCAAAGTATAAGCCAGAACGGAATATTACAGCCTCTGACCGTCCGCAGGGTGGACGAGCGTTTCCGGCTTGTGGCGGGGGAAAGACGTTTAAGGGCGGCAAAGCTGCTGGGATTGGAATTTGTCCCCTGCATCGAAGTGGAAATGACGGAACGGAATTCGGCGGTGATGGCTCTGATAGAAAATATTCAGCGGCGGGATCTGTCCGTTTTTGACGAAGCGGAGGCTATCGCAAGGCTGATAGATTTTTACGGAATGACCCAGGAGGACGCAGCAGTCAAGCTGGGAAAATCCCAATCCTCGATAGCGAATAAGCTGCGGCTGCTGAAGCTGGACAAGCCCGTTCAAGGAAAAGCCGCCGAGTACGGTCTTACCGAACGTCACGCCCGCGCTCTGCTGAAGCTGGAGGATTCCCAAAAGCAGCTTGCCGCCATAGAGGTCATTCACGAAAGAAAGATGAACGTGGAGAACACCGAGCGTTACATAGACGGACTGCTCGAAAAGGAGCGGAATTTCGCTGACATGAAACGGCGCAGCGCGGCGTTCAAGGACGTGCGGCTGTTCGTCAACACCATAAATAAAGCAATCGAGATGATGAAAGCGGCGGGGATAAACGCCGATTCCAAAAAAATTCAGGACGACGACTATATCGAGTACATTGTCAGGATACCGACAAAATAAAAACGGACGGTTTTGACAAGTAACGGTATAGAAGTATTGTTACCCGCGGAGCAATTTACCCTTATTGACAGAGTTTGCCAATAAGGGTAAAGGCTCAGTCCTTGGAGTGCTCTCCTCTCGGCTGTAAAAACTAAACTGCCGTTTGGTTCGGAATTCCCGCCAAACAAAACGGCAATTTGCACTCCCGCAAAATCCCCGATAAGAACCTTTTCCGTTCTTATCGGGGACAATCTTTATTCTATAGGCTTCATTGTGGGGAACAGCAGCACGTCCCTGATCGACGCGCTGTCTGTCAGAAGCATTACCAACCTGTCCAGACCCAGTCCCAATCCGCCCGTGGGGGGCATACCGTATTCCAGCGCGGTAACGAAATCCTCGTCTACGGAGGCGTTCGCCCCCTGCGCCCGTTTCGCGGCGGCCTGCTTCTCGAAACGTTCCCTCTGGTCGATGGGATCGTTAAGCTCGGAAAAAGCGTTGCCCATTTCCCGGCAGCAGATAAAGTACTCAAACCTTTCTGTAAAGGCGGGATCGGAGGGCTTTCTCTTTGCCAATGGAGAATTTTCCACGGGGTAGTCGTAGATGATGGTCGGCTGCACCAGCTTGTCCTCCACGAAAGCGTCGAAGAAAGCGATAAGAACGTGTCCCTTTGTGGCGGACGCGCCCTCCTCAACTTCTACGCCCTTAGCCTTTGCGCAGGCTCTGGCGGCTTCGTCGTCCGCCCAGTCGTTATAGTCCACTCCCGCGTACTTTTTGACAGACTCCGCCATGGTAAGCCTTTCCCAGGGGGAAGCAAGGTCGATATCCGTACCCTGATATGAAACCACGCCTGTGCCGCATATTTTCAGCGCAAGCTCGCGGTACATCTCCTCGATGAGATCCATCATGCCCTTGTAGTCTGTGTACGCCTGATACATCTCAATGGTTGTAAATTCGGGGTTGTGAGAGGTATCCATACCCTCGTTGCGGAAGATGCGTCCCACCTCGTAAACCCTGTCGAAGCCGCCCACGATAAGACGTTTCAGGTACAGCTCCGTCTCGATGCGCAGGTACATATCCAGATCGAGAGCGTTGTGGTGGGTCTTGAACGGACGCGCCGCCGCGCCTATTTCAAGGGTGTGGAGGACGGGTGTGTCCACCTCGATGTATCCTCTGCCGTCAAGGAAATTCCTTATCTCGCGGAGGATACGGCTTCTGTTCACAAACGTGCGCTTAACGTCGGGGTTGCAGATAAGGTCGACATAACGCTGACGGTAGCGCATATCCTGATCCTTCAAGCCGTGCCATTTTTCGGGCAGGGGCAGCAGGGACTTTGACAGCAGCTCTATCTTTTGGGCGTGTACCGATATCTCGCCCTTGCGTGTGCGGAAAGCGAAGCCCTCCACGCCTACGATATCGCCGATGTCCCACTTTTTGAACTCGGCGAATTCCTCCGCGCCGATATCGTTCATGCGGACGTACACCTGCATACGGTCGCTGCCGTCGCGGACGTCTATAAAGTTCGCCTTGCCCATATCCCGCCAGGACATGATACGTCCCGCGATCTTAACGTTTATGCGGGAGGCTTCGAGAGCGGCTTTGAGCTTTTCCTCGTCCCCGCCCGCTTCGGACATCGCCTTGGCTTCGTTCTCCTCGTACGCCTTTCTCAGCTCCGCATTGGATACGGTCACGCCGTACTTCGTGATCTCGTAGGGATTTTTCCCCGCCGCTTTTAGTTCGTCAAGCTTGTCTATCCTTATCTTTTTCAGGACGTGTATATCCTGCTCGGTCTGTTCGTTTTCTTCTTCGGGCGCAGCGGCCCGGTTTTCCTCGGACATTTTTAACTTTCCTTTCCTTATGAATATAAAACCTGTTCGCATAGAAATATGCGGACGTCTTTTCGGCAATCTTTTGCCGCTGACTGCGTTAAAAATCCTTGCCATACGCAAGTATGCCTGCGGATTTTTGCCTTGTCATCGACAAAATCTTGCCGAAAATCCGCACACAATTTCTATGTGAACAGGTTATAAGTCCCGGCGGCTTACTTGCCTATGCCGAGAATTTCCATCTTAATGATACCTACGGGAGCTTCCACCTCGATAATGTCCCCCACCTTTTTCTTCAGCGCGGCGATGCCTATGGGAGCTTCTTCGGAAATTTTGTTGTTTTCGGGATCGGCTTCCGTAGAGCCTACTATCTGCAGGGTCATTTCCTCGTCCATTTCAAGGTCTTTGAGAGTTACCACGGAGCCTACTCCCACTTCGTCATTGGACAGCTCCGACTCGTCCACAACCACGGCGTTCGCGATGGTAAGCTCCATTTCCTGAATCTTTGCCTCCAGGATACCCTGTTCGTTTTTAGCCTCGTCGTACTCGGCGTTTTCGGAAAGGTCTCCGAACGCTCTTGCCTCTTTGAGCTTCTGGGCGACCTCCGCGCGCCTTACGGTAATGAGATATTCCAGCTCCGATTCAAGCTTTTTATAGCCCTCCGCGGACATTCTGACTTTTTTTACAGCCATTTCGATCCAATCCTTTCCGTGTAAAATGATTATCCTAAAGTTTTATTATATAGTATATTTTTGTCAATGTCAATAGCGAAAAGGGCGGAAAAACAAAAATTTCTCCGCCGCGCCTTATTCATTCGTATCCGTACCGTTTCCGATCTCCTCTATCTGCTCCAGTATGTCATAAACCGCCTTGTCCAGCCGCGACGTGGGGCGTTCTATCCGCTCCAGCACCTCGTCGTCCAGAACAATTACCCGTCCGCTTTTTATCGCCGACAGTCCCGACGTTTCCTCGGGCAGCTCATATATGCTCACCGAATCGGGAAGGATCAGCCAATGCGGGTCAAGATCGAGAAGCTCCTCGGCGGTCATGGAGATATCCTCTCCGCCTCCCGCCGCGTTCTTTCCGAAACAGGAAAAGAAATTCCCCGCAAAAGTGGAATCCGAAGCCGCCGCCAGCTCGGGAGACATTATATACACAAAGCTTTCCATCGAACCCTCCGCATCGTGAACAGCTTTTTTCAAAGGCTCGAGGGCGTCCTCGGCGGCAGCCGCGCTGTTGAGTTTTCCGCCGAAAACGGCTGCTATGTTCTCATAGCAGCGGTAAAGGTCTTCAACCGACTGGGGAGGGGAGATTATCCACACCCGCGTACCCGCCGCTTCGATGGCGGTGATGTCCTTTTTGGCTATGGGACTGAGCGATATGAGCAGCTCGGGGGCGGACTCGATAACGGCGTCCGCGTCGGGATTTGCCGCCGAACCGAGGACGGCTCTGTCGGAGACGCTTTCGGGGTAAAGGCAGTATTCGCTTCTGCCCGTAAGCCTGTCCGCGAAGCCAAGCTCGCAGATTATTTCCGTAACAGCGGGGGAAAGCGATCCCACCGTCGCGGGAGCTTCTTCAAAGATAAGAGAGCCTGCGTTTACGGGATAGGGCTTTTCGCTGACAACCGTCGCCATAACGGGCGCGGGTACGTCCTCGTCTATCTCGGTGCAGCCGCAGAGCAGGCAGCCGCATAGCATTGACGCCGTCAAAAAAACGGCGCAGGGAAAACGGTCAATTTTCTTTGATCTATACAAAACAGATTCCTCCGTTAACGTTCTATTAAAAGTATAGCACATTGCGCGGAAAAAAACAATAGCAATATAAAAACTCCCGTTCAAGAAAGCCGCGCCGTACAAACGGGGACGTTCATACGGCGCAGCGGGGGAAAGAAAAACGTGTAAGACTTGATGTCAAAGAGTTTTGATAGCCTCGGTCAGAGCGGTTTCCGCCTCCGGCGCGTTGTCGGAAAGAATAAAGTAAGCGTAATCGCCCTCCGTACCGATAATGGAGGCATTGGCGGCGTCAACGTCATTGGGGTAGAAAGCGTCCTGTTCTATGGCTTTATTTCTGCGTGCTTCAAGGTCGGCTCGGGCGGACTCCGCGTCCTCCGCTTCAATTATGATGACCTCGGTCATCGGCGTACTCATGGGACACTGAAGCACTATCATACCGCGGTAATTTTCGTTTTCCGCGTCAAGCAGGAAAAAGTCGGAAAGCATCATGGGGTCTGTAACTTCCCAAAGCATCGGCCACTCGCCTACGGACAGTGCCGCGTCCGCAAGGGGCTGCAAAGGATTTTCGGCATCTGTCTCCGAACCGTCCCCGTTTTCCGCGGAATCCGTCCCGTCGGTTTCCGTGACGGTATCGTTGGGAATTACGTCCGCAGTTTCGCTTGCGCCGGTTTCCGTAGCCGAGGAAGTTTCCGATGTCGCGGAGGACTGATCCCCGTCTCCGTCCCCTCCGCAAGATGCAAGCAGAGCCGCGCTCATCACAAGGACTGATATTGCCGCCGCCGCTTTTTTTATATTTTTCGGATACATATTACAGTATTTTTTTCCTTTCAAGATCGACTTCCCGCAAAATTTCTGCGGACATCATTATTATAGCACAATAGACAAAGAAAGCAAGTGCTTTTTATCACTTTTAACCTTTACTTAACAATTTGTAATCGTGTTGTAACCCTTATTCTTCTCCTGCGGCTTGTACGGTTTCGGACTGTCCCGCAGCTGTTTCGGAGACCGCCGTTTCGCTTGCGGCAGGCTCTCCGGTGATAACGCGGAAATTCTCAAACTCGCCGCATATGCCCGCGCCGGGAATGTCTATCCTTACCGGGGCAAGGGTCTCGGGGTCAAAGGTTATGGAATACTCTCCTCCCGCGAACGTTCCCGAAAAGACCTTTCCGTCCGCCGTATCCGCGCAGGAAAGCTCCTCAGCCGCAGCCGCGCTGTCCACCGCCTTGAAAAGACGGGCGAACACCGCTCCGTCGTTTAAATTTTCCATGGGGATATCCAGCGAAAGCTCGCCCAAGCTTGCCTTTACGCCCTCGTCCCCGTAGACGATCTCCAATCCCGCCAAGGTTTCGGGAGCTTCGGCGCGCATTGCCCATATGCCCGTTCCATAGCGTTTCAGGTCTCCGCTTATCTCCAGTTCTCCCGCCTGAATTTTCACTTCCGTTTCAAAGGGGACGTTCAGCTCGGGCGTCTTTGACCGTATTCCCGCGTTCCCGCCGCAGGACGAAAGCGCAAGCACGGATACCGCCGCAAAAGCCGCGGCGGCGCGTTTCGGATATTTTCCGTGTTTAAAAATATGTATAAAAATCCCTCCATTCGGCGAACAGAGGGAAATTACTGTTTTATTGAACCGTACAGCGCTTGCCCTATCTGTTCTGCTTTTTGAACACAAAAGGCAGACGCTCGATCACGTCGGAGGGCAGCATACCCGTCTCGGAAAGCTCCTCGGCGGCGATATCGGCAGCCGCGCCGTGGATAAACACTCCCAGAGCGGCGGAGTCCACTGCGGAAAGTCCCTGCGCCCTGAACGCGGCGATAATGCCCGCCAGCACGTCTCCGCTTCCGCCGCGGCTCAGTCCGGGATTTCCCGCCGGGATAATGTAAGCCTTGCCGCCGCCCGCGACAAAATTGGGAACTCCCTTAGCCACGATGACAGCGCCGTATGCTCTTGAAAGATTTACCGCGGCTGTAAGTCTGTCCGAGGCGGCTTCGGAAACGGTTATTCCCGAAAGCTTGGCAAGCTCTCCCGCATGGGGCGTGACTGTAACGTCTTCTTTTGCGCTTCTGATTATATCTATGTTGTCCGTAATGCAGTTTATGCCATCCGCGTCAAGAATGATCGGACACGCGGCTTCTTTTATAAGCTTTTTCACCAGAGCCTTGGTGCCGTCGGTAACGGAAAGTCCGCAGCCGATGAGGAGCGCGGTTTTGTTTCGGCATCTGTCGAGGACCGTATCCGCGTTCTTTTCGGAGATAACGCCTTTGCTGTCGGCTTCGAGAGGAAGATAAGTCGCCTCCGGTATGGCCGAGCCTATACGGTCGATGACCTTTTCCGTGGAAGCGAGGGTGACAAGTCCCACGCCCGAGCGCAGCGCAGCCTTTGTGGACAGGAACGCCGCTCCGCTCATTTCCGCGCAGCCGGAAACGTTAAGCAGCTTTCCGTAATCGCCCTTATAGGAATTCTTTTTCCGTTTGGGGATAAGCTTCGCCGCCGTTTCGCCGTCCAGCAGCTCGGGGAGGTATTCTATTCCCTCGAGACATTTTCCCGTAATGCCTATGTCCGACGCGATGATCTCTCCGCAGTAATCGGACAGCGGCTGAATGAGCATACCTATTTTCTTAAAGCCGAGAGCAAGGGTGAAATCCGCCTTTATCGCGCCCTCCGCCACCGTTCCGTTCAGGCAGTCTCCTCCCGACGGAACGTCTGCGGCTATCTTTATCGCAGAGGAGCTTTCCGCCATAGCCAGGCATTCCTTTACGCGCTTCGGCAGAAAGCCGTGGAAGCCGGTACCGTAAACCGCGTCTACAATAACGGCGGCTTCAGACATTAGCTTTTTCAGCTTTTCGATATTGTCCTCGACGTTCAGCACCTCAACGTTGCCGAATTCGCTCAGCTCGCAGTATTCCGCCATGGACAGCTCCGTCGCGGGATCTCCGCACACGAGAGCTATGGTCACGGGAAAGCCTATCTGCGCCACCAGACGTGCTGCGACGAAGCCGTCTCCGGCGTTATTGCCGTTTCCGCAAATGAACACCGTTCCCGAAGAAAGGCTGATCTCCAGACCTATGCGGCATATCTGCATGGCTATGGCGTCGCCCGCTCTCTCCATAAGATCGCGGCATGACAGTCCGTCCTTTTCGGAATTGGCTTCGATGGTTTTCATCTGTTTTGGAGTGGGATAAAACATTACAGTCAAACCTCCTGTCTTTCGCATTGGGGGTTGCTCGGAAAGTCCCCGTCAGTCGTAAAATATAACAATAGCCGAAGCTAAGCTTCTTGTGTGGGAGCAGCTTATGCTGATCCTTGATTTTTTCATGGCGAAAGCCTTTTTGGCTTTTCCCGACAGGCTTATATAGTAAGCTCCGCTGTAGTCGGTGAGGACGGATATTTCCGCCATTTTTATGCCTGCGGCGTTAAGTCCCATAGCTTTCAGGAAAGCGCACTTGGCGCAGAACATCTCCGCTATATTGAACACGGGGAAATGCTTTTCCATCAGGAACTTCATTTCCTGCGGGGAATAGAGCCGCGCAAGAAATTTCGGCTTCTGCTGGAGCTTTTTGATCCTCGGCACTTCGATAATGTAGGAGCTTGTTATCATTTCGGTACATCCTTTCAGAAAATATTGGACGAATTGATTCAGCTCTTATATCAATCCGTAAAAAATTTTTATTGCTTTTTGCCGAAGCTTATCCGCAGCGGCGCGGGCATAAAGGGGACGATGGCGTCCACCACCCGTTTTTCGGGGGTAAAGATAAGTCTTACGTTTCCCGCGCTGGCGTGCTTGAAATCGGCGTAGTAGTTTTTCGCGTCCTCCGCGTCGGAATATCCCGCGGCGTGGACGACGGTAACTCCGTCGGCGGGCATGGGGGAATTTTCGTCGTACTCGCCGAAAGCCTCAAACAGCGAAGCCTTTGCGGTAACGAGCCTTACCCGCTTTCTTTTGGCAATGATCTTGTCAACGTCTATTTCGCCGTTGGTGACGATGTACTCATACTCGCAGTCGAGACCCGTCAGCAGGTAGTACCCGCCGTAGAAGATACCCGCCACAAGGAGCAGTCCCATTCCGGGAAAGGGGATAATAAACAGGAACACAAAAACGCACACCGCCGACAGAACTCCTATTCCTATGCCTATCAGCAGCTTGAGAGCGGTATCCTTTCCGCTTGCGGATTTTTTAACGATCTGTTCAACAAAAACGTCCATTTTTACCTCCGGCGCATTAAGATTTTTGTATAATATATATTATAGCATACTTTTTTTCATCTTTCAAGAAAAATTTACTTGCAATTTGTGACGTTATTGTATATAATATAGATAAGCCAAAAATTTACCAAACGCAACGACCGGGCACAGTAGTCCCGCCGGCAATGATATTAACTTCTGTTTCGAGGAACAGGGGGCAGAGAGAAAGGCGTTTGCTGGAAGCCTTTCATATCACGGCGGAATGAAATTCACCCGCGAGCGGTCTCGCTGAACCCAAGTAGGCGGAAACGTGGAAGCCGCGTTAAGGCGGAGAGGATAATCGTCCTTAGTCTGTGAAAATATGGGTGGTTTATAAGCAGAAAATTTTCTGTCCCGTTTTCATGACGGGACAGCTTTTTATTTTATACGGAAAGGATCGGAAAAAACATGATGAAAGAACAGCTTGAAAAAATCAGAGAGCTTGCCGAGTCGGAGCTTGACAAATGCGGCGCGGCGGACGCTCTGGAGGCTCTGCGCGTAAAGTATCTGGGCAAAAAGGGAGAGCTTACCGCTATCCTGAAGCAGATGGGAGGACTTTCCGCCGAGGAACGCCCCGCCATAGGACAGCTTGCCAACAGCGTAAGACAGACTATCGAGGAGAAGCTCTCCGAAAGAGCGGCGCAGCTTAAATCCGAGCTGGCGGAAAAGAAGCTTAAGGAGGAGACCCTTGACGTTACTCTTCCCCCCAAGTCCCGACCGGTTGGAAAGCTCCACCCCCTTACAGTCACCCTTAACGAGGTCAAGGAAATATTCCTGGGCATGGGCTTCGAGGTGGCGGAGGGTCCCGAGGTGGAGACCGACCACTACTGCTTCGAGGCGCTGAATATGCCTCCCCACCACCCGGCGAGAGATACTCAGGACACGTTCTACATCAACGACAACGTGCTGCTGAGAACGCAGACCTCATCGGTGCAGATACGCACCATGGAAAAGAAAAAACCGCCGATAAGGATAATCTCCCCCGGCAGGGTTTACCGCTCCGACGCTGTGGACGCAACCCATTCCCCCCTGTTCCACCAGATCGAGGGACTTGTTGTGGACAAGGGCGTTACCATGGCTGACCTTAACGGAACGCTGGAGCTGCTGATGAAACGTCTTTACGGCGAGGACTGTCAAATTCGTTTAAGACCCCACCACTTCCCCTATACCGAGCCGTCCGCCGAGGTCGACATGATGTGCTTCAACTGTCACGGCGAGGGCTGTCCCATGTGCAAGAACGAGGGCTGGATAGAGCTTCTGGGAGCGGGTATGGTTCACCCCAAGGTGCTGGAGGGCTGCGGCATAGATCCGGAGGTCTACAGCGGTTTCGCGTTCGGCATCGGTCTGGAGCGTATCACCATGGGCAGGTATCAGATCAGCGATATGCGGCTTTTGTATGAGAACGATATGCGGTTTTTGGGGCAGTTCTGAGCGGGGAAACCGGATAATAATTCTATCTTCTAACTTCTATTCTCTATTTTCTAACAGGAGGAATTAAAATGGATCTTTCAATGAGATGGCTCGGAGACTACATCGACGTTTCCGATATGCCGATAAAGGAATTCTGCTCGGGACTGACAATCAGCGGCTCAAAGGTGGAGCGCTGGGAGACCGAGGGCGAGGAAATAAGCAAGGTGGTTGTGGGAAAAATACTTTCCGTAGTCCCCCACGAAAATTCCGATCACCTTGTGGTGTGCAAGGTTGACGTGGGACACGCAAGTCCCGATATTTTACAGATAGTTACGGGCGCGTCCAACGTCCGCGAGGGGGATTTCGTTCCCGTGGCTATGGACGGGTCTACCCTGCCCGGCGGCGTGAAAATCAAAAAGGGCAAGCTTCGCGGCGTAGAGTCCAACGGTATGCTCTGCTCTTTGGGGGAGCTGGGTCTGACTACTCACGATTTCCCCTACGCCATTGCGGACGGTATTTTCATTATGCGGCAGGAAGAGGGCTGCGTACCCTTTGAGCTGGGTCAGGATATCCGCGAGGCTGTCGGTCTGGATGATACTTCCGTGGAGTTCGAGATCACCTCCAACCGTCCCGACTGTATGTCCGTAATAGGTCTGGCGCGGGAGACCCACGCGACCTTTGACCGTCCCTACACCGTCAAAGAACCGACCTATAAGGGCGTGGACGGAGATATCAATTCCATGCTGAAAGTTACCATACACAATAAGGAGCTTTGCCCCCGCTATATCGCGGGCGTTGTCAAAAACGTAAAGATAGGAATGTCCCCCCGCTGGATGCGTGAAAGGCTTCGGGCAAGCGGGGTACGTCCCATAAACAATTTTGTGGACATCACCAACTACGTTATGCTTGAATACGGACACCCCATGCACGCGTTCGATATCCGCTACATCGACGGTGCGGAGATTAACATTCGCAACGCAAAGGACGGCGAAACTATCACCACCCTTGACGGCGCCGAACGTACTCTCACAGAGAAAATGCTTGTCATCGCCGACAAAAACAAGCCCGTGGCGGTCGCGGGCGTAATGGGCGGCGAGTACAGCGGCATTATGGACGACACCGTGGACGTGGTTTTCGAGGCTGCCTGCTTCGACGGGGCTTCCGTCCGCACCACGGCTAAGACTCTGGGTATGAGGACGGACGCGTCCGCCCGCTTTGAAAAGGGTCTCGACCCGCAGAACGCCTATCCCGCACTTATGAGAGCCTTTGAGCTTGTGGAAACGCTGGGCTGCGGCGAGGTGGTAAAGACGATCATCGACGCGGACTATACCGACAAAACGCCGAAGGGCGTGACCTTCGATCCCGATTGGATAAACGGTTTCCTCGGTGCGGACATTCCCGCGGAGGTCATGAAAAGCTGTCTCGAAAAGCTTGATTTCAAAGTTGAAAACGGTATGGCGTACCCTCCCTCCGTACGCATAGATATCGAGTGCAAAGCCGATATCGCCGAGGAAGTGGCGAGGATCTACGGCTACAACAATATCCCGAGAACGATAATACGCGGCGTCGCCGACGCTCAGCTCACCGAAAAGCAGAAGCTGGAGCGGAAGATCGCAAACGCCATGACCGCTCAGGGCGCGTATGAGATAACCACATACTCTTTCATCAGTCCCAAATATTTCGACAAGATACGTCTGTCTGAGGACAGCCCACTGCGCAGCACCGTCGTGATCACAAACCCGCTGGGCGAGGATACCTCCGTTATGAGGACTACCCTGCTGCCCTCCATGTGCGAAGTTCTGGCAAGGAACTACAACAGCCGCAATTCGGCTGTGTGCCTGTTTGAGATAGGCAGCGAGTACATTCCGAACGGGGGAGAGCTTCCCGACGAGCCTGTACGCCTGAGCTTGGGCGCATACGGCGGGGACGCGGATTTCTACACGGTAAAGGGCATAGTTGACTCCATGCTGAAAAATATCGGCGTTGAGGACTTCGAGTATACCGCCTGCACCGATCCTGCGGTATTCGCCGAGGCAAGCTCTTTCCACCCGGGAAGATGCGCCGCCGTAGTCAAGGACGGCAAGGCGATAGGCATTCTGGGCGAACTTCACCCCGAGGTTCTCGAAAACTACGGCATAGGCGTAAAAGCGTACGCCGCAAAGGTAAACGTTACCGAGCTTCTCGATATGGCAAACGCAGTCAAGACCTACAAGCCGCTGCCCAAATTCCCCGCCACCACCCGCGACCTTGCCGTTGTGTGCGACGATACCCTGCCTGCGGGCGAGCTTGAAAAAGCCATCAGAAAGGCTGTGGGAAATATCCTTGAAAGCGTTACCCTGTTCGACGTTTACAAGGGCAAGCAGATTGCCGAGGGCAAAAAGTCCGTGGCATACGCTATATCCATGCGCTCCCATGAGGGAACTCTCACCGACGAACAGGCTGATGCGGCGGTAAAGCGCGTCCTTAAAGAGCTTGCGGCTCTGGGCGCGGAACTGAGAGCGTAAGCCGAACGATCCGGTATACGAGTTTTATTTGTTTCTTTTACGGCAAAAATCCCCCGAATTCCCGAAAGGCTGAGCATTTACCCTTATTGGCAAACTTTGTCAGTAAGGGTAAATTGTTACCCGCCTAAAAGGAACGGGGGATTTTTGACATACAAAAAGAGGGCGCCGCATGTACGGTACCCTCACGATTTTAAATCAAACCAATGAAATTATAGCCATTTCGGCAGCGTCGCCCCGTCTGGGACCTATCTTGACGATCCTTGTGTAACCGCCGTTTCTGTCGGCGTACTTGGGTGCGATATCGTCAAACAGCTTCTTTACCACGTCCTCCTTGGTGACGTAAGCAAGAACCCGGCGCTTGGAGTGCAGGTCGTTGGTCTTGGCGGTGGTTATCATCTTCTCCGTCATTGCGCGGACCTCTTTGGCTCTGGTTACTGTTGTTTCGATCTTGCCGTTCTCAAGCAGGTATGTTACCATAGCTCTGAGCATAGCCTTTCTGTGGTCGCTTGCGCGTCCGAGTTTTCTGGTTCCCGGCATTTATATTCACTCCTAACATATCAAAGTTTCCGGCGTTTCGGTTTCCCGCCGGATCATTCCTCCTCGGAGCTGAGGTCGAAGCCCAGTGACTGGAGCTTCTCCTTAACCTCGTCGAAGGATTTTTTACCCAGGTTTCTGACCTTCATCATCTCGTCCTCGGATTTGCTGATAAGGTCTTCGACCGTGTTTATTCCCGCTCTCTTCAAGCAGTTGAAGGAGCGTACTGACAAGTCAAGTTCCTCAATGGTCATCTCAAGGATCTTTTCTTTGCCCTTGTCGTCCTTTTCGATCATTATTTCTGTGATCGCGGATTCATCGGAAAGCTCGGTAAACGGCTTCAGATGCTCAATGAGGAGATTGGCTGCCTGTGAAACAGCCTCTTTTGCGGATACGACGCCGTCCGTCCAGACCTCTAAGATAAGCTTGTCGTAGTCTGTTACCTGACCGAGACGGGTATCCTCAACGGAGTAGTTCACCTTCAGTACAGGGGTATAGATGGAATCCACCGCGATAACGTCGATGCCGAAGCCCGATACCTGCTTGTTTTTTTCCGCAGGAACATAGCCCCGTCCCTTATCTATGGTGATCTCCATATAAAGCTTAGCGTCCTTGCCGAGTGTAGCAATATGCATTTCCGGAACAAGAATATCCACTTCGGAGTCAGTTTTAATGTCACCCGCAGTTACCTCGCACTCGTCCTCCGCTTCCACATATACTGTCTTGGGTCCCTCGCTGTGAAGCTTTGCGGTAAGTCCCTTAAGGTTAAGGACGATTTCAGTAACGTCCTCCTTAACGCCGGGAACCGTGGACAGCTCGTGGTGAACGCCGTCTATCTTGACGGAGGTCACAGCCACGCCGGGAAGTGAAGAGAGCAGAACACGTCTCAGGCTGTTGCCCAGAGTATGTCCGTATCCGCGCTCCAGCGGAGCAACAGTGAATTTGCCGTAGGTTCCGTTGCTTTTAAGCTCGACGGTCTCGATTTCCGCCTTCTGAATTGGTTCAAGCATGATAAAACCCTCCTATTTTGAATTGCGGATAACGTATTCTGCCTATTACTTGGAGTACAGCTCGACAATAAGGTGGGTCTGAGTTTCGTAGTCCAGATCCTCGGGAACGGGCATACGAACCACCTTAGCGGCAAAGTCAGCCTTGTTGGGTTCAAGCCAGAGGGGAACAACTCTGCCGGCGGTCTGCTCAACGACAGCCTTAAACTTCTCGCTGCTGCGGCTGCCCTCGTAGAGAGCGATAACGTCTCCGACTTTAACTCTGTAGGACGGTATATTAACGCGCTTGCCGTTTACGGTAAAGTGCCTGTGAGTAACAAGCTGTCTCGCCTCGCGTCTTGTGAGGGAAAGACCCATTCTGTAAACGATATTGTCAAGTCTGGATTCGAGAATGGTGATAAGGTTATCGCCCGTCTTGCCCTCCATTTTCTCGGCAATTTCAAAATAGTGGTAGAAAGGCTTTTCGAGAACGCCGTAGATGAACTTCAGCTTCTGCTTTTCCTTCAGCTGCATGCCGTACTCGGAGACCTTTTTTCTGTTGTTGGCGCCGGGATTTCTGTTGGATTCCTTTGAAATTCCCATGACCATGGGGCTGATGCCCAGATATCTGCACCTTTTGAGGATCGGTTCTTTATTCAAAGCCATATCAGTAACACCTCCTGTGAATTAGACGCGTCTTCTCTTGGGAGGACGGCATCCGTTGTGGGGAATAGGAGTAACATCCTTGATGAGCTTAACCTCGAGACCTACTGTCTGGAGAGCTCTTATAGCAGCCTCGCGTCCCGCGCCGGGTCCCTTAACGTAAACCTCGACGGTTTTGAGACCGTGTTCCATAGCGGCCTTGGCGGCTGTTTCGGCGGCGGTCTGAGCCGCGAAAGGCGTGGATTTCTTCGAGCCTCTGAAGCCGAGTCCGCCTGCGGAAGCCCATGAGATCGCGTTGCCCTGGGTATCTGTGATCGTCACGATCGTGTTGTTGAAAGTGGACTGAATATGAACAGCTCCATTTTCAATGTTCTTGCGTTCGCGGCGTCTCTTGATAACTGTCTTTTTACCTTTGACCTGAGCCATTTGATTAGTCCCTCCTTACTTCTTCTTGTTGGCGATGGTTTTAACGGGACCCTTGCGGGTTCTCGCGTTCGTCTTGGTTCTCTGACCTCTTACGGGGAGACCCTTTCTGTGACGGACGCCTCTGTAGCAGCCGATCTCAACAAGTCTCTTGATGTTAAGAGCGACATTTCTTCTCAGGTCGCCCTCAACCATGATGTTGTGGTCGATATATTCACGAAGCTTAGCCACGTCGTCCTCGGTAAGATCCTTAACTCTCGTATCGGGATTTACGCCTGTGCTTGCGAGGATAACTTCAGCGGATTTGCGTCCGATGCCGTAGATGTAAGTGAGACCGATCTCGACTCTCTTGTTCTTCGGCAGGTCAACGCCGGCAATACGTGCCATTTGCAAAACACCTCCGTATTAGATTTTACTTTGTTTGTGATTTTGGTTTGTCTGTGCTTTCTCTGCTCTTCCGCAAACTTGAAGATGTCCGCGGGAGAGATTAGAGGCAAGAGGATAGAGAAGCTGCTTCTCACATCCCGCCGCCTGCTTTGCAGACCCCTAAAGCCCGAACTTAACGGTTTCGGCGCGTTTACAGCGGCTTGACGCCCCCTATAAACGCCGCTTCCCCTATAAGCATTTCCGGCTCTGAGCACTGCTCAGCCTTGACGCTGTTTGTGCTTGGGGTTTTCGCAGATTATCATGACTTTGCCTTTTCTCTTGATAACCTTGCACTTTTCGCAGATAGGTTTAACCGAAGGTCTTACTTTCATGTTGAATACCTCCTTTTTAACATAGGAAAACTTTCTTTTATTTTGCTCTCCAGGTGATTCTGCCCTTGGACAGGTCGTAGGGGGACATCTCCACCGTGACCTTATCGCCCGGAACGATCCTGATATAGTTCATTCTGAGCTTGCCCGAAACGTGGGCGAGAATTTTATGTCCGTTGGCAAGTTCCACCTGGAACATTGCGTTAGGCAGAGCTTCAATGACTGTGCCCTCAATCTCGATAACATCTTCCTTAGACAAGCAAATGCCTCCTTATGGGTTCGATATTTCGACGGGAGCGTCGTCCCGCGCACCGTCCGTAAATCTGCGGACAGCGGCTCTCAGTCCTCTGTCTGTCAGATCGCATAGGTCAATAACGGTTTTTGTGGGGGCGATATGCTTGACGCTTTTCTTTTTCGGGGAAGCGAGCCTGCGCTCCTTGCCGTCCGCCAGAAAAACGTAACCGTCCGCCGCCGAGACGACGACCATATAGCCGCCCTTGTCCCTGCCCGCCAAAGACCTTACCATCATTCCGGGTTTTATTTCCACAGAATACCTCCCTGTCCCGGTTTCCGCTCCCTAAAGGGCGGGCTTGGTCAATATGACCGGTCCGTCGGGAGTTACAGCCACCGTATGCTCGAAATGAGCAGCCAAAGAACCCGATTTTGTAACCACGGTCCAGCCGTCGGGAAGAACTCTTACGTCCTCGCCTACCGCGTTAATCATGGGTTCAATGCAAATGGTCATACCCGCCACAAGTCTCGGACCGTGTCCCTCTTTGCCGTAATTCGGCACTTCGGGATCTTCGTGAAGCTTACGTCCGATTCCGTGACCGATATATTTCTTGCATACACTGTATCCGTAAGCGGTGCAGTATTTCTCCACCGCGTGCCCGATGTCGCCTATTCTGTTGCCCGGCACAGCCTGCTCAATGCCCTTGTAGAGGCTTTCATTGGTAACTTTCAGCAGCTGTTCCGCTTCTTTGGAAATTTTTCCGCAGGCGAAAGTATACGCCGTGTCGCCGTGAAAACCGTCCATTTCCGCGCTCACGTCCACGCTTACGATATCGCCCTCTCTGATTTTCACCTTTTTTGAGGGAATACCGTGAATAAGCTGTTCGTTAATGCTTATGCAGCAGGAAGCGGGGAAACCGCCGTAGCCTTTAAGCATAGCCTTTGCGCCGTGCCGTACGATATAGTCGTGAATAATTTTGTCAAGCTCGTAAGTCGTCATTCCGTCTCTTATTGACTGTCCGCCGAAGTGGAGCGCGTTGGCGGTTATAACGCCGATCTTACGCATCTTCTCCAGCTCGGATTTGGATTTTACACTAATCATTATAAACCACGCTTCTTTACGCGTTTACAGCTTTCAGTACAAGCTCGGAAGTAGCCTCTACCTCGTTCTGTCCCTGAACCTTGACAAGCTTGCCCCTCTTGTCGTAGAAATCAACCAGCGGAGCTGTCTTTTCATGGTATGTGCGAAGTCTTTCGATAACCGTTTCGGGAGCGTCGTCCTTGCGCTGAACGGCGTTTCCGCCGCACTTGTCGCAAATTCCCTCTTTCTTGGGAGGATTAAACTCTATGTGGTAGGAAGCGCCGCACTTTTCGCACACTCTTCTTCCCGAGAGACGTCCCTGAATGGTCTCGTCCGCAACCTCGAGGGAAATTACCCTGTCGATGTTCACGCCCATATTCTCCAGAGCCTCGGCCTGAGGAACGGTTCTGGGGAAGCCGTCCAGGATATAGCCCTTTTTGCAGTCGTCCTCGGCGATCCTGTCTTTAAGGATACCGATAACCACCTCGTCGGGAACAAGGTCGCCCTTGTCCATATAGGACTTTGCCTTAACGCCCATTTCCGTGCCGTTCTTTACCGCCTCGCGGAGAATGTTTCCGGTAGATATCTGAGGTATACCCAGCTTGCCGCTGATTACTTCCGCCTGCGTGCCCTTGCCCGCGCCCGGAGCGCCCAATAAAATCAGGTTCATATAATTATCCTCCTTTTAGAAATTAGAAATAAGAGGTAAGAAATCAGATGCTGTCTTTCCAAAACCTCTTTATGCTGCCGGCAGTTATTCAAGGAAGCCTTTGTGGTGACGCATCATCATCTGAGATTCGAGCGTCCTTACGGTTTCCAGAACAACGCTTACAACGATAAGGATCGATGTACCGCCCATTGCTATACCGAGCTGCGGCATCGCAAGATTGGTAAGGATCGGGAATATCGCGATCACGCCGAGGAAGAAAGCTCCCACCAAAGTGATCTTGCCCAAAACTCTCTGAATGAAATCGCTCGTAGGCTTTCCGGGACGTATACCCGGTATGCCGCCGTTGTTCTGACGAAGATTATTGGCAATTTCAATCGGATTATACTGCATTGAAACATAAAAGTAGTTGAACGCGATTATCAGCAGGAAATAAAGCACTGCGTACCAAGGACTTTGGTAGCTGAAGAAGTTAAGAAAGCCCACATAGAACTTGTGCCAAAATCCGTCGGGATTTGCGGTATTGTCGGGATTGATGAACATTGACAGCGTGGACGGCAGCGACATGATCGCCATCGCGAAGATGATAGGCATAACGCCGCTCATTGCGATCTTGATGGGGATATGGGTGTTCTGACCGCCGTACTGTTTCCTGCCCACCACGCGTTTTGCATACTGGATAGGGATACGTCTTTCGGATTCGTTCATGAAAACGATAAAGCCTATCATGAAAACGAACACAAGCAGCACTATGGGGATTGCCACATACAGCTTCTTGTTTGTCTCCGCGTTGACGAACATATTCAGAATAGCTCCCGGACCTCTCGAAACGATACCCGCAAACAGTATTATAGAGATACCGTTGCCGATGCCCTTTTCGTTGACCCTGTTGCCGAGCCACACCACCAGGCTTGAGCCTGCGGTGAACGCGAGAATGATAACCGCTCCCGTGAACACTCCCGCAAAGCCGCCCGTATAGTTCAGCGCGTGATTGTTCCTCAGCGTCAGGAAGTAGGCGTAAGCCATTACAAGAGCTATGCCCAGCGACACAAAGCTTGTTATCTTCTGTATCTTTTTTCTTCCCGACTCGCCCTCTTTCTGGAGATTTTCCAGCGGAGGAAGCGCGTAGGTCAGAAGCTGAACGATGATCGAAGCGTTGATATACGGCTGTATCGAAAGCGAGAACAGCGTGCCCTGTGAAAGAGCGCCGCCCGACAGAACGTTCATATAGCTGAGGAAGTTTCCGTCAGCGAACATATTCTGTATCTCATTCGGATCCATAAACGGAACGGGAACATGACAGCCGATTCTGAATATGAGAATAATGAGTAATGTGTAAAGGATTTTATTCCTTAACTCGGGAACCTTCCAGGCATTTCTGAAGGTCTTAAACACATTACATCACCTCAGCCTTTCCGCCTGCCTTCTCGATTTTTTCCTTTGCCGACGCCGAGAAAGCGGCAGCCTGTACGGTAAGCTTAACATTCAGCTCGCCCTTGCCGAGGACCTTGACTCCGTTGCCGGTTTTCTTGACAATTCCCGCAGCCTTGAGCATATCCGCGTCAACGACTGTGCCCTCCTTGAACTTTGCAAGGTCGGAAACGTTTACGACCGACATCTTTGCCGCGAAAACGTTATTGAAGCCTCTCTTGGGGATACGTCTTGCGAGAGGCATCTGACCGCCCTCGAAGCCCGGTCTTACGCCGCCGCCGGAGCGGGCGTTCTGACCCTTATGACCCTTACCGGCGGTTTTGCCGTTGCCCGAGCCGTGACCTCTGCCTACGCGCTTAACGTCCTTGACGGAGCCTGCGGCAGGGGATAATTCGTGAATTTTCATTAGCTTTCGCACCTCCTTGCGTAATTTATGCCTTTGCGACCTCTACGAGATGGGCGATCGTGTGGATCTTACCCTTTGTAGCGTCGTTGTCGGGTTGCTCCGTAACGTCTCCTATTTTGCGCAGTCCCAGCGACTGAGCCGTTGCAGCCTGATTTTTCTTGGCGCCGTTAAGGCTTCTGACAAGCTTGATCTTAATAGCCATGTCCGTGACCTCCTTAGCCTAAAATTTCCTTGACGGATTTGCCTCTGATCTCGGCGACTTCCTTGGCGCTGCGGCACTGAGCGAGACCGTTGATGGTAGCTCTTACCACGTTGCACGCGTTATTGGAGCGCAGAGACTTGGTTCTGATATCCTTGATACCCGCCATTTCGATCACCGCGCGGACAGGTCCGCCGGCGATAACACCCGTACCGGGGGCGGCAGGCTTCATAAGAACTCTGCCCGCGCCGAATGCGCCGATTATCTCGTGAGGAATTGTGGAACCTCTGAGCGATACCTTGATAAGATTTTTCTTAGCGTCCTCGATACCCTTGCGGATAGCGTCGGGAACTTCTCCCGATTTGCCCATGCCGAAGCCTACCGTACCGTTTCCGTCGCCCACTACCACCAGAGCCGCGAACTTGAAAATACGTCCGCCCTTAACGGTCTTGGAAACTCTGTTGATCGCAACGACTTTTTCCGTAAGCTCCATGGCAGAAGCGTCTATCTTAGCGTTTGCCAAAAGTATTACCTCCTTATTAGAGTTAGTTTTTCAACACTTCAAAGCTGTTCCGCTTAAGAAGCTTTAGAAGCAAGAAGCAAGAATTGCCACGCTTCGCAGCCTTTGAAATGCTCTTTTGTATACTTCAGTCCGAAACCGGAATAAGGTGCTTTTACATTGCAAGCGGCTTGACAGCCCCTATTAACGTAACTTCCCTTATAAGCATTTCTGACCGCGGGGGCTTCCCCGCTCAGAAGTTCAGACCGCCCTCTCTTGCGCCGTTTGCAAGCTCTGCGACTCTGCCGTGATAAAGGTATCCGGCTCTGTCGAAAACAACGTCCTTAATGCCCTTTGCGGCAGCCTTTTCCGCGATCATTTTGCCGACCTTGAAAGCGCCCTCTTTGTTTCCGCCGTTTCCGTCGAAGCCCTTTTCCTTCGAGGAAGCCGCGCAGAGAGTAACTCCCGCAGTGTCGTCGATGATCTGAGCGTAGATGTTCTTTGCGCTGCGGAAAACGTTCAGTCTCGGACACTCCGCCGTACCGCTGATCTTTGAACGGACGCGGATCTGTCTCTTGGCTCTTGCAGCCTTTCTGTTTATCTTCTTAACCATTGATAATTCAACTCCTTTTCATAGCGGGAATAGTAGTTGTCTTTCAAACTGTCCCATTCCGTCAGTTAGGATTTTTCTCGGGGAATTACTTCTTGCCCTTACCCGCTTTACCCTCTTTGCGGATAATTCTCTCGCCCGCGTAGCGGATACCCTTGCCCTTATACGGCTCGGGAGGTCTCTTCTCGCGTATCTCGGCGGCGAACTGACCCACCGTCTGCTTGTCGATGCCGTTTACCACAATGCTTGTGGCATTGGGAACGTCGATGGTGATGCCGTCGATCTCGGGAACGATAACCTGATGGGAATAACCCAGGTTCATGACCAGGTTCTTGCCCTGCTTTGCGGCACGGTAGCCGACGCCCTCGATCTCCAGCGATTTTTTAAAGCCGTTTGTAACTCCCTCGACCATATTGTTGATAAGAGTTCTTGTCAGACCGTGGAGAGACTTGTGCATCTTGTCCTCCGAGGGACGCTCGACGATGATCTCCGCGCCCTCCTGCTTGATGATGATCTCGGGGTTAAAAGTGTTTGTGAGAGTACCCTTTGGTCCCTTTACCGTAACGGTGGAGCCGTCGATCTTAACGTCAACTCCCGCAGGAACAGCAATGGGCTTTTTACCTATTCTGGACATATCTGTTCCTCCTTACCATACGAACGCAAGGACTTCTCCGCCGACGTGAAGCTCTCTTGCCTTCTTGTCGGTCATAACGCCCTTGGAAGTGGAAACGATAGCGATACCGAGACCCTTCATAACCTTGGGCATATCCTCGCAGCTTGAATAAATACGAAGTCCGGGCTTGGAAACTCTTCTCAGACCCGTGATGACCTGAGACTTGTTCTCGCCGTACTTCAGCGTGATCCTGATAATTCCCTGCTTTCCGTCGTCGATTATCTGATAGCTCTTGATGTATCCCTCGTCAACAAGGATCTGAGCGATAGACTTTTTCATATTGGAAGCGGGAACGTCAACTGTTGCGTGCTTTGCGGAATTGGCGTTACGAATTCTCGTAAGAATGTCCGCAATTGTATCCGTGATTTGCATAACGGTTGATCCTCCTTTGTTAGAGTAAATTGTTCAGCCTTTGTAAGATGTTCCGTCTTAAGAAATTCAGAAGCAAGAAGCAAGAATTTCCCTTTTTCGGAATTTCGGCTGAAACTCGCTTATAAATTAATTCACGAACAGAAGCAGGACTTCTTCCAGCCTCTTGCTTCTATCCCTCCAGCCTCCAGTTACCAGCTTGCTTTCTTCACGCCGGGGATCTGACCTTGGTGAGCAAGCTCCCTGAAGCATATACGGCAGATGCCGAATTTTCTCATATAAGCGTGAGGTCTGCCGCAGATCTTGCATCTGTTGTAAGCTCTTGTGCTGTACTTAGGAGTTCTCTGCTGCTTTATCTTCATAGACGTTTTAGCCATTTGGATATCCCTCCCTTATTACTTGGCGAAAGGAGCGCCCATCAGCTCCAGCAGAGCCTTTGCCTCCTCGTCGGTGTTTGCGGTAGTGATAATGTTGATATCCATGCCGCGAACCTTGTCGATCTTATCGTACTCGATCTCGGGGAAGATGAGCTGCTCCTTGATACCGGTGGAGTAGTTTCCTCTTCCGTCGAAGGAGTTTCCGTTGATGCCTCTGAAGTCGCGAACGCGGGGGAACGCAACGTTGAAGAGCCTGTCAAGGAATTCGTACATTTTTTCGCTTCTGAGCGTTACCTTAACGCCGATGGGCATACCCTCGCGGAGCTTGAAGTTCGCGACGGATTTCTTCGCGCGGCATACCACGGGCTTCTGACCTGTGATAGCGGCGAGATCGGTCATGATAGCGTCGATGACCTTGGCGTTTTCCTTTGCTTCGCCAGCGCCGACGTTGATAACGACCTTATCGATTTTAGGAATCTGCATTACGCTTTTGTAGCCGAACTTTTTCATTAAAGCGGGAGCCACCGTGCTGACATAGAGTTCCTTAAGATTAGACGCCATATCGATTAACTCCTTTCCTTAATAAGCTTTGCCGCAGTCTGCGTGCTTGCATACTCTTACCTTAGTGCCGTCAGCCTCGATCCTGTGAGCCTGCCTTGTGGGCTTGCCGCACTTGGGGCATACGGCCATTACCTTTGACGCGTAGAGGGGAGCCTCGCACTTTACGATGCCGCCCTGCTGACCCATCTGTCTGGGTTTAACGTGCTTTGTTACGATGTTGAGACCCTCAACGATAACTTTTTTCTCCTTAGGCGATACCTCAAGGACTTTTCCCTGCTTGCCTCTGTCCTTGCCGGACAGGATAACGACGGTATCGCCCGTTTTAACGTGCAGATTATTCATAGCCGCAGCGCCTCCTTACAGAACCTCGGGAGCAAGGGACAGGATCTTCATATAGTCCTTGTCTCTCAGCTCGCGGGCAACAGGCCCGAAAATACGGGTGCCTCTGGGGTTTTTGTCTTCCTTGATAATAACGGCAGCGTTCTCGTCGAAGCGGATATAGGTACCGTCCTCGCGTCTGAGTCCCTTTGCGGAACGAACGATAACTGCCTTAACAACGTCGCCTTTTTTAACAACGCCGCCTGGTGTTGCTTTCTTGACCGAAGCAACCACCACATCGCCGATGTTCGCGTATCTTCTGCGGGTGCCGCCCAGAACTCTGATACACATAAGCTCTTTCGCGCCCGTATTATCGGCGACTTTCAGATAAGTCTGCATCTGAATCATAGCAATTCTCCTCCTTATAGAGGTTAGAGGATAGAGGGCAGAGGATAGAATTACTTGACCTCTCCCCGTTCTGTTCTAACCTTAGAATAATCCCGACCGTGCAGCCCACGCAGCCGTGCGTTTCATTTGAAAGCCGCACCGCTGCCGTTTGCACTGTACGAGCCGCTTACTTAGCCTGCTCGATAACCTTAACGAGACGCCATCTCTTATCCTTGGAAATGGGACGGGTCTCCATGATCTCAACGCGGTCGCCGATCTTGCAGGTGTTGTTTTCGTCGTGAGCCTTAAGCTTGATCGTTCTCTTGATGATCTTCTTGTACAGAGGGTGCTGTACGTTATCAACAATAGCGACAACAATGGTTTTGTCCATCTTGTTGGAAACTACCTTGCCAACTCTGGTCTTTCTGAGATTTCTTTCAGCCATCTTTGTTTCCCTCCTTCACTTACTGCTCTGAACCGGAACGCTCGCGGAGAATTGTCTTTACTCTCGCGATGTCCTTCTTCACAGCCTTGAGGCGCATAGGGTTGTCGAGCTGATTTGCAGCATGCTGAAAGCGAAGGGCGAAAAGCTCCTTCTTCAGGTCGGCAAGCTTGTTGTCCAGCTCAAGATCGGTCATATCTCTGACTTCTGCTGCTTTCATTATTCGCTCGCCTCCTCTTTCTTAACAAACTTACACTTGATGGGAAGCTTGTGCATAGCAAGACGCATAGCTTCTCTTGCGATCTCCTCGTTTACGCCGGCAATCTCGAACATTACTCTGCCCGGCTTGACCACAGCCACCCAGTATTCGGGCGAACCTTTACCGGAACCCATTCGGGTCTCGGCGGGTTTTTCGGTGATAGGCTTGTCGGGGAATATCTTGATCCAAACCTGACCGCCTCTCTTGATATAACGGGTCATCGCGATACGGGCAGCCTCGATCTGATTGGAAGTGATCCAGGCGGGCTCGAGAGCCTGCAAGCCGTACTCGCCGTTGGAAACGGTGTTTCCGCGGTACGCCTTACCCGTAAGACGGCCTCTCTGTACTCTTCTGTACTTAACTCTCTTAGGAAGCAGCATTACTGATTACCTCCTTCTCTATCTCTCCTGGGAGCGCGCTCTCTGCGGTCTCCGCGGTTTCCGCCGCCGCGTCTGTCATCGTTGTTTCTGCGGGGCTTTCTCTCGGATCTCTCCGCCATAACTCTTGCCTTGGCAACGTCTCCCTTGAGAACCTCGCCCTTGTAGATCCAGACCTTGACGCCGATCCTGCCGTATGTTGTGGCAGCCTCAGCGAAACCGTAGTCGATATCCGCGCGGATGGTCTGGAGGGGGATAGTACCCTCGTGATAGCTCTCGGAACGGGCGATTTCCGCGCCGCCGATACGTCCGCTTACCATTACCTTGATACCCTTGGCTCCCAGCTTCATGGATCTGCCGATAGCCTGCTTCATAGCTCTTCTGTAGGAAGCGCGGTTCTCCAGCTGAGCCGCGATGCTTTCCGCAACGAGCTGAGCGTCCATATCGGGGGATTTTACCTCCACGATATTGATGGAAACGGACTTCTTCATCATCTTCTCGATGTCCAGACGGAGCTTTTCGATGTTCTCGCCGCCGCGTCCGATAACGATACCGGGCTTGGCGCAGTGAACGTGAATCCTTACCTTATCCGCAAATCTTTCGATCTCGATACGGGGAACGCCCGCGGCGTACAGGTTTTTCTTGATATATTTGCGGACGTTATAGTCCTCAACCAGGGTGTCGCCGAAGGTCGCCTTGTTTGCAAACCAGCGGGAATCCCAATCCTTAATAACGCCTACACGCAGACCGTGCGGATTAACCTTTTGTCCCATTCAGTTTACCTCCTCTTCGGCTTATTCTTTTTCCTTGACTGCAAGAGTAACATGGGAAGTTCTCTTGAGTATGCGGAACGCCCTGCCTTGTGCTCTGGGCATAATTCTCTTCATGATAGGACCGGGGCAAACGAAGCACTCGGAAATGTAAAGGTTATCCCTGTCCATTCCGAAGTTGTTCTCGGCGTTTGCGACCGCGGACTTCAGAAGCTTCTCCAGGTATTCACAGGCAGCTTTGGGTGTGTGCTGAAGGATCGCCATGGCGGTTTCAGTGTCCTTTCCTCTGATGAGGTCGAGAACGATCTGAACCTTTCTCGGAGCGATCCGAGCATTTTTAAGATATGCTCTTGCTTCCATTTTAAATTCTCCTCTCTGCCCGATTATTTACCGTTGTTGGAAACTTTGGATCCTGCGTGACCCTTGTAAGTCCTTGTGGGTGCGAACTCACCCAGCTTGTGACCTACCATGTCCTCCGTAACGTATACGGGAACGTGCTTTCTGCCGTCGTGAACGGCAAAGGTATGACCTACGAAATCGGGGTAGATCGTCGAGGCTCTGCTCCATGTTTTAAGAACCTTTTTCTCGCCCGCTTCGTTCATAGCGATAACTCTTTTCAGAAGGACCTCCTGCACGTAAGGTCCTTTCTTAACGCTTCTGCTCATTGGCTTCCTCCTTTCAGAAATTAGAGGATAGAGGATAGAGGATAGAATTTCCTCCGCCTCTCCTCTTCGCGGCAGAATTTCAATTGCTTGAAATTCTCTTTATGATTTCAATGAGTCGGTCTGTGACCGAATGATCATTTGGTGAAACGTAACTGACGTTACGCAACATTTAATATTCTCGCACCCGCCCGCTTATTTGCCGTTTCTTCTCTTAACGATAAACTTGTCTGTGCGGTGGTGCTGCTTTCTGGTCTTGTAACCGAGAGCGGGCTTGCCCCAGGGAGTAACAGGTCCGGGACGTCCGACGGGCGATTTGCCCTCGCCGCCGCCGTGGGGGTGGTCGCAGGGGTTCATAACGGAACCGCGGACTGTAGGTCTGATACCCAAATGACGGGTCTTGCCCGCTTTGCCCAGGCTTACGTTCTCATGGTCGATATTGGAAACCTGACCGATGGAAGCCATGCAGTTTGCGGGGATCTTTCTCATCTCGCCCGAGGGAAGTCTTACGAGAACGTATTTGTCCTCCTTGCCCATGAGCTGAGCCATATTGCCCGCCGCGCGGACAAGCTGCGCGCCCTTTCCGGGATAAAGCTCGATGTTGTGAATGAAAGTACCTACGGGGATATCGCTGAGCGCCAGCGCGTTGCCGGGCTTGATGTCCGCGTGAGAGCCGCTTGTTACAACGTCGCCCACAGCCAAACCATTGGGAGCGATGATATATCTCTTTTCGCCGTCCTCGTACTGAACGAGAGCGATAAACGCGCTTCTGTTGGGATCGTACTCGAGAGTGAGAACATTGGCGTTCATACCCTGCTTGTCTCTCTTGAAATCTATGATCCTGTATTTTCTTCTGTTTCCGCCGCCTCTGTGACGAACGGTAATTCTGCCGTAGCTGTTTCTGCCTGCGGTCTTTTTGAGGGGAGCGAGAAGGCTCTTCTCGGGATCGACCTTGGAAAGGCAGCTGTAATCGGTAACAGTCATCTGACGTCTTGAGGGCGTCGTAGGCTTGTATGATTTAATAGCCATTGCAGTTCAGCTCCTTTTTCAGAAATTTTTCCGTATGCTTTTCGGGAGCTGCTCTCCCATAGCGCATACCTTTCAGATGATAGAGGGTAGAAGATAGAGGATAGACATTGTTACTCTATACTCTTCTCGCCGCCGTTTAAATGTTCCCCGCCCCCTTGAGGGGGCTTGACAAAGTTTCGGTGCGTTACGACCGACTTTGGGGGTGACACTACCTACGGGGGCTCCCCGTCACATCATGCCGTCGAAGAATTCGATGGTCTTGGAATCTTCGGTAAGGGTAACGATCGCTTTCTTCCAGTCGGGAGTAAAGCCTCTGTGCATACCCATTCTTCTGGATCTGCCCCTTACGTTCATTGTGTTTACCTTTGCGACCTTAACGCCGAAAAGCTCCTCCACCGCCTTTGCGATCTCGATCTTGTTGGCGCTCTTGGCTACCTTAAAGGTGTACTTGCTTTCCTGAAGACCCTCCATGCTCTTTTCGGTGATGATGGGCTTAATCACAATATCCTGTGCGATCATTATGCGTACACCTCCTCGATCTTGGCGACCGCGTCCTTAACCACGATAAACTTGTCATAGTTAAGAATGTCGTAAACGTTGATTGTGTTGACCAAAGCGGTCTTTACGCCGGGAATGTTAGCCGCGCTCTTTACAACGAAGCTGTTCACCTCGGGCATTACGATAAGAGCCTTGGCTCCCTCGGGATTGACTGCCTTGAGCATCTCAACGACGGTCTTGGTCTTGTATTCGTTCATTTTGATATCGTCGAGAACAATGATATTGTTGTCGATGACCTTAGTCGAAAGAGCGGACTTCATAGCCAATCTCTTTACTTTCTTGTTTACCGTAAAGCGGTAGCTTCTGGGCTTGGGTCCGAGAGCGACGCCGCCGTGAGTCCACTGAGGAGCGCGCGTCGAGCCCTGTCTTGCATGACCCGTGCCTTTCTGTCTCCAGGGTTTTCTGCCGCCGCCTCTTACCTCTGTGCGGGTGAGGGTGGACTGTGTGCCCTGTCTCTGGTTGGCAAGATAATTCACAACCATGGTATGCATAGCGGACTGATTGGGCTTAACGCCGAAAACAGCGTCCGACAGTTCGATATCCGAAACCTCTTTGCCTGTCATATCCAGTACTTTAATATTAGGCATTACTGCTTCCTCCTTCCGTTAAGCCTTTTTCTTAACGCAGTCGCAGATGGTGACAATTCCGTTCTTGGGACCGGGAATTGCTCCTCTGACCGCGATAAGATTGTTTTCCGCGTCGATCTTGACGATCTGAAGGTTCTGCACCGTCACCTTTTCGCTGCCCATGTGTCCCGGAAGAGCCTTGCCCTTGTAGATACGGGACGGGGACGAACAAGCTCCCATAGAGCCGGCGTGCCTGTGTACGGGACCCGAACCGTGGGTCTCCTTCAGTCTGGAGTTGTTGTTTCTCTTGATAGTGCCCTGGAAGCCCTTACCCTTTGAAGTTCCGGAAACGTCGACCACGTCTCCCTCCGCAAAGGTATCAGCTTTCAGAATTGCGCCTACCTCCATATCCTCCGCGCCGTCAAGTCTGAATTCCTTAAGAGTTCTCTTGACAGCCACGCCGGCTTTTGCGAAATGACCCTTGATGGGCTTATTCGCAAGCTTTTCCCTCATATCGCCGAAGCCGAGCTGAACCGCGCTGTAGCCGTCGTTCTCGACTGTTTTCTTCTGAACGACAACACAGGGACCCGCTTCAACAACGGTCAAGGGAATGACCTTGTTTGTTGCTTCATCGAAAATCTGCGTCATACCGATTTTTCTGCCGATGATTGCTTTCGTCATAGTTTTTCCTCCTTTTGGTTATTGGTTGCGTTTCCGCAACATTACTCTACGGGGGACGTTTTTGGGAAATGACAAGCCTTACAGCTTATTTGATTTCCATTACAACGTCCACGCCCGCAGGAAGCTCAAGACCCTGCAGAGCCTCAACAGACTTGTCGGACGGTCTGATAACGTCGATAAGTCTCTTGTGGGTTCTCATCTCGAACTGCTCGCGGCTGTCCTTGTACTTGTGAACCGCGCGGAGGATCGTAATGATCTCCTTGTCGGTGGGAAGCGGAATGGGACCGCTTACCCTTGCACCGCTTCTTTTCGCGGCGTCCACGATCTTAGCCGCGGCAGCGTCAACCACCGCATGGTCGTAACCTTTGATCCTGATCCTGATTTTCTCATTGACTGCCATTAAAATCGCCTCCTGAACAACGTTAAAACTTTTGGGGACGAGGTTTTGCGATAACCGATATCCTTATGATTTCCGCGCCGGACTTCCGGCGTCTCCCGTGTGTAAAATCCACTCCGACACCCAATGTCTCCTGTGTGTAAAACACACTCCGACGTCCAACGTCTCCGTGTGTTTCGCACTCCTGGAAATCAAAATACCCGAAAAACAAGTCTTTCGGGCAGGACAATCACGCAAAGCTTACCTTCGGACAGACGCAAGCCGTCCGCGGTTTAAGCGCTCACAGCGTTCGTTATCACAGCCGCCCGATTATCGGACATACTCCACGGAAATTCCCCTGCACACCGCAGGCAACCTTCCGCTTCCTCGCAAACATAAATCATAGCGGTAAAAACCGCCGTATCGCAGTCACGCAAGTAATATTATAGCATTACCCCGCTTTAATTGCAAGGGGGTAATGCCGATTTTACAAATTTTAGGTGTAGAATTTTCGGCGGTTTTCAGAGATTTTTTTGTGCATTTTATCCATTTCCCGGTTTTGCCGTATATATCGCCGCCTTTTGGGGAATACTTGCAGGTTTGACAAAATACGTCATACTGCGCTATAATCTTATTGCTGTCGTCTCCCGACCCAATCGGAAAGGAGGTGACACCGATAATAGAGACAATTACAGGCATCGCACTTTCATTTCTTGTTTCCGTTGCAGCAGGCGTATTGGCGAATTTCCTCTATAATATCGTCTGCAATTGGCTGAACGGCGGCAGGAAGTAAAATCCAAGGCAGCAAGGCAGCAACAGCACAATGAAACGTCCCGAAGCGGCAGCTTCGGGACGTTTTGCTTTGTGAGCCAATGGCTTCGGCAAGCCTGTTCATTTCATTACGGTTTAATTATACGCCGCAAAACAAGTTTTGTCAATACCGTTTGAAATTATTCCGACGTAAAAGTGAGAATAAAGTAAAGGCAAGTACGCCATCAAGAAAATTTAATAAAATTGTTTTTGCCAATATAATAAACCTCTTTAGACCCACATACTGCAATTTCACTTGCCGCTTACCCTGCATATATAAATATTTGTCAAGCGGGACGAAAGTCCCGCCCAACAACTGTCAACTGTCAACTGTACACTGTCAACCGTCAATACGCTTTTCCCCAGTAAACCATTTGCTTAGCGGGCTTCCCGCAGCAAACGCACCTGTCCGAAATCTCCTCCTGCTCAAAGGGTATGCACCGCGAGCCGACCCCCGTCGCCTCTTTAACCTTGTCCTCGCAGGCTTCGTCGCCGCACCACATCGCCTTGACAAAGCCGTCGCCGTTTTCCTCCAAGGCTTTGGCAATTTCCTCCATTGTGGTACACTTGTATGTGTGCTTTTCCCTGTTCTCGGCGGCTTTGCGGAACATTCCCTCGGGGATTTCCTCCTCCAGCATTTCCACAATGGCGTTCTTGAAAAGCTCCAGACCGTTTTCAAGGGAAACCGTCCGTTTCTCGCCGCTGTACCGCAGAGCGCACATACATTGGTCGTTCTCAATATCCCGCGGACCTATCTCAATGCGGACGGGCACGCCTTTCATTTCATACTCGGCGAACTTCCACCCGGGGGAGTTGTCGCTGTCGTCAACCTTAACGCGGATACCCGAAGCTTTCAGCTTTTCCGCAAGCTCGTTAGCCTTTTCAAGCACGCCCTCTTTAAACTGCTGTACGGGCACAATTACCGCCTGAATCGGTGCAACCGCAGGGGGGAGAACAAGTCCGCTGTCGTCGCCGTGGGTCATAATTATCGCGCCTATGAGACGGGTTGTAGCCCCCCACGAAGTCTGGTACGGGTAAACCTTTTTGTTTTCCTTGTCGGTGTACATTATATCAAACGCCTTTGCAAAGCCGTCCCCGAAGTAGTGGGAAGTACCCGCCTGCAAAGCCTTGCCGTCGTGCATAAGAGCCTCTATTGCGTAAGTAATCTCCGCACCCGCGAATTTGTCGCTGTCGGTCTTTCTGCCCTTGATGACGGGCATTGCCAGACTTTTTTCGCAGAACTCGGCGTACACGTTCAGCATTCTCTCCGTCTCGGCAATTGCCTCCTCGGCGGTTGCGTGAATGGTGTGACCCTCCTGCCACAAAAATTCCCTCGACCGCAGGAACGGGCGGGTGGTTTTCTCCCAACGGACAACCGACACCCATTGATTGTACAGCTTAGGCAAATCGCGGTAAGAGTGGACGATATTCGCGTAATGCTCGCAGAAAAGGGTCTCGGAGGTGGGGCGTACGCAAAGCCTGTCCTCCAGCTTTTCGCTGCCGCCGTGAGTTACCCAAGCAACCTCGGGAGCGAAGCCCTCAACGTGGTCTTTTTCCTTCTGCAAAAGGCTTTCGGGAATGAACATGGGCATACACACATTTTCGTGCCCCGTCGCCTTGAACATACCGTCCAGAATGCGCTGCATATTCTCCCAGATCGCGTAGCCGTAAGGGCGTATAACCATACAGCCCTTAACCGAGGTGTACTCGATAAGCTCCGCCTTTTTAACGATGTCTGTGTACCATTTCGCGAAATCCTCGTCCATCGAGGTTATCGCTTCCACAAGTTTTTTGCTCATTTAGATTTACTCCTTTATAATTAGTTTGTGATTTACGTTAGAGGTTAGAAATTGCAACCGTTACATTTTCTTTTCGCCGTTTTCTGCCTCTTGCCTCTTTAAGGGTACATCTTCAAAAAATGAGTGTACCTCATAATTTTCCGAATTAATAATTTTCTCACTCCCCCCTTGAGGGGGCTCTGTATGTTCGGGTTTGTCACCGTCCGATATTGGGGGTGACACGGGTGCAGGCTCAGCCTGCCTTTCGGGACTTGGGTCTGCGGGGGGCTTTTGAGGTTTCCCCGCAAGCCTGTCGATCAGCTTCGCGGCTTTGGGCGTGAGCACCGCTATCACCCACACTATCAGAAGCAGTCCCAGCATACCGCCGCCGAGTTTTCCGAACAGGGCGAGGGACTGATAGTTTACTTCCGCGTACATTTCCGGCATAGCTGCGAACTCCTTTCGGTAAAGATATGAAATAATTATAGCATAGTTTTCCCGAAAATACAATGTTTTACCGTAAAGTTTTATTTTTGCGTATGCAGGCTGACCGCAAACGGGGGAAATCGTCCGTAAAATTTACCGCAATAATAATGCAATGCAAATATCATGCAAATCAATTGTGGAAATCTTCCCGAAAACAACGCATAATTATTATAAAGTAACTATTTTTATAATAAGGTGATAATATGTTTAAAGTGCAAAGAGGCTACGACGGAATGGTAAACAAAACTTTCCGTCTGCCGGAAAAGCTTGTTGAAAAGCTTAACGCCGTGGCGGGCAAAAATGAGCTGTCTCTGAACAGATTGGTAATACAGTGTCTGGAATATGCTTTGGAAAATATCGACAAAAATGATCTGCCCGATGAATGTTACAACGCTTGTCTGTAGGAGGAAAAATTATGTCCGAAAACTTCACTATACCCCGGCTTAAAGAACTGCGGCTCGAAAACAGCCTTATGCAGCGGCATCTTGCCGAATATCTGCACTGTACACAGCAAACCTATTCACGCTATGAAAACGGCGGTCTGCAAATATCCCTGCCTCATCTGATATCACTCACATACTTCTACGACGTGAGCACAGACTATATTCTCGGTCTTACAGACGTGAGAAAACGCCCCTCGCCTCCGGGCGGATAAAAATAAAACCCCCGCCTCCCATACGGGAAGCGGGGGTTGTTTTAACTTTATCAGTTAACGATAGTCTTTTCGGTTTCCTTATCAAAGATGTGAACGTGATTGGGATCAAGCGCAACCTTGATAGTATCCTGAGGACGAGCCGTCGAACGGGGATCAACGCGGGCGGTAAGGGGAATACCTTCACAGTTCAGATACAGGAACGTTTCCGCGCCCATCATTTCCGTGATCTCTACGTTAGCGTCGATAATACCGGTCTTTGCGGCAGAGAGGTACATTTCCTCATCGTGGATATTCTCGGGACGGATACCCATAACGATTTCCTTGTCAACGTAGTTGTCAAGAACAGCCTCTTCCACCTTAGCCTCGGGAAGCTCAACATAATACTTCTTGCCGCGGCTTGTCTTGGTATCCTCGGAGCCGAACTCGATATTGAACTTGCCGTCGATCTTTCTGAGAACGGAGTCCACAAAGTTCATCTGAGGAGAGCCCATGAAGCCTGCAACGAACTGGTTTACGGGGCTTGTATAGAGGTTCTGAGGAGAGTCGACCTGCTGAATGAAGCCGTCCTTCATAACAACGATACGGTCGCCCATCGTCATAGCTTCCGTCTGGTCGTGGGTTACATAGATAAATGTAGTACCCAGTTTCTGGTGGAGCTTGGAGATCTCGGTTCTCATCTGCGCACGGAGCTTGGCGTCCAGGTTGGAAAGAGGCTCGTCGAGGAGGAACACCTGAGGCTCACGAACGATTGCACGTCCGAGGGCAACACGCTGTCTCTGACCGCCGGAGAGAGCCTTCGGCTTTCTGCTGAGAAGGTGAGAGATATCGAGGATTCTTGCGGCTTCCTCAACCTTGCGGTTGATCTCGTCCTTGGGTACTTTACGGAGTTTAAGACCGAACGCCATGTTGTCGTATACGGTCATATGGGGATACAGAGCGTAGTTCTGGAAAACCATTGCGATATCTCTGTCCTTAGGAGCAACATCGTTTACGAGGCGGTCGCCGATATAAAGCTCGCCCTCGGAGATCTCTTCAAGACCTGCGATCATACGGAGAGTAGTGGACTTACCGCAGCCCGAAGGACCTACAAGGATAACGAATTCCTTGTCTCTGATTTCAAGGTTTACGTCTGAAACGGCAACTACGCCGCCGGGGTATTTCTTATAAATGGATCTGAGTGATAAACTAGCCATTCTGTACGAACCTCCCAAAATTAGTCTTGCCTATCATTTACATTAGGCTATGATAATATAATACCAAATTTTCTATATAAATTTCAAGCTATTTATTAACCAAACTTATAAAAAGTTATTTATTTAGTTTGACGAAAAAATAACGTTTTTTTAACCTGCGGAGAAAAATCCTTATCCTTTTGCATAAATCTTTTGGATTTCTTTGTGCAAATTAGAGGATATGGGACTTTTTCGCGGCGAAAATCCAGGGACTTCGCGCCTGCCAAAATTTTCACCATTTTTTTGTGCAAATAGAGAATAGAAAAACGGCGAAAAACGTTTACTCCCCGATTTTACGTCTTACAAGGGCAAGCTCCCCGGGGGTTATCTCCCTGCACTCTCCCTCTTTCAGGGACGCGTCCAGAGCCAGTCCGCCTATGCTTAACCGTTTCAGATACACGATTTTATTGTCCGCAGCCTCCGCCATTCGCTTGATCTGGTGGTACTTTCCCTCCCGCAGGGTAATGTATACCTCTTTGGGATTATCTGTAATTTCCAGCTCCGCCGGGAGACATTCCTCGCCGCCGATAACCAATCCCGAAGCGAACAGCTTTACGTCCTCGGGGCGCGCGGGTTTTTCCAGAACGGCAAAATACCGCTTGTCCACATGTCTTTTGGGGGACAGCACTGCGTGTGCGAACTCTCCGTCGTCGGTGATGAGGACGAACCCCACCGTGTCCTTGTCAAGCCGTCCCGCGGGGAAAAGGTTTTTCCGCCGCATTCCGGGCGGTATAAGCTCCAGCACCGTTTCGGAGAGCCTGTCCCGCGTGGCGCAGATAACCCCCGCAGGCTTATTCAGCATGATATAGACGTGCTCGCGGTAAACGAGGGGTACTCCCTCCGCGCAAACGCTGTCCCGCTCCGGATCTATTTTCATGTCGTACAGCTTGGCAAGCTCGCCGTTCACCGTCACAAGACATTTTTTAATCAGCTCTTTTGCGTCGGCTCGGGAGATATTGAGCTGTCCCGATAAAAATTTGTCAAGCCGCACCGTATCCCCCCAAAACCTTATCAAACAGCAGGGGCGGAGCGGTAAAAGTCAAACCGCCGCGCCCCTGCCGTCTTGTCAAAATGCTTTTGCCGTTCGATCAGAAATCCACGCCCGCGTCGGACGCTTCCTCGGAAACCGTCTCAGGCTCCGCGTCGAGGCTGTTCAGCTCGTCCATATCGCCGCTGTCCGCGCAGTCGTCGCAGTCGCAGTCGTCACAGCCGTCGAAATAAACCTCGTCGTCATCGTCGAAATCGTAATCGTACTGCTCGATCTCCTCGCGCTTTTTCATGGCGAACACCGCCGCAGCCGCGCCCGCAGCCGCCGAAGCAACAGCCAGCATGATCGTTCCGAAACCTTTCATTGAAATCAACTCCTTAAATATTTCTGTTTATTTGCATAAATTTACTTATAAAAATAGTATACCACATAATTTTTGAAATTACAATGGTTTTTAACGAAAATCATCAATTTTTGTTAAGAAGAACTGCTTTCATGCGTTTTTTGCTTTGATGTTATGCCGCTTTGCTTTTGAATTTCAGTTTCTTTGTTATAGTATTTATCAGTCGTTCAAAAAAGACAGCCAACAAATAAAAACAGCACTTCCCTCAAATTTCCGCGTGAGCGTGTCTCGTAACGTGGCAGCCGATATTCACCGCCGCGGGAAGTCCCGCGATGTGAGTGGGTGCCTGCTCCACAGCCACGGCGAGAGCGGTTGTCGTCCCCCCGAAGCCCTGAGGACCTATGCCCAGACGGTTCACCCTTTCAAGTATGCGCTTCTCCATGTCCGCGTAAAGCTTTTTGGGATTTTTCACGGAAATATCCCTGCACAGAGCCTTTTTCGCCAGATAAGCGCAGTACTCGAAATCCCCGCCGATACCCACGCCCACCACCATGGGGGGACAGGGGTTGCTTCCCGCTTTTGAAACGGTCTCAACAACAAAGTCCTCGATATCGGTCACGCTTGCGGAGGGCGTGAACATTTTCACTGCGGACATATTTTCGCTGCCGAAGCCCTTGGGACACACGGAAATGTTCACCCTGTCGCCGTCCACTATGCGGGTGTGCACCACGGCGGGGGTGTTGTCCCCCGTGTTGACCCTCTCCAGCGGATCGGAGACTATGGAACAGCGCAGATATCCCTCGGTATAGCCTCGGGCAACTCCCCTGTTTACAGCGTCGGTCAAAGAGCCGCCCGCAAAGTGAACGTCCTGACCAACGTCAAGAAAAATGACCGCCATGCCCGTGTCCTGGCAAACGGCAAGCTCCTCCCGTTCGGCGGCTTCGATGTTCCGCACAAGGTCGGTCAGGACTTCCTTTCCCGTGGGAGACCTCTCCGTTTTCACGGCGCAGCCTATGCAGTCCGCCAGCGATTTCGGCAGAAAGCGGTTCGCCTTTATGCACAGGTCTCTGACCGTGTTTTCTATTTCGGTTACGTTTATTTCGCGCATGATCATTCTCCTTTATTATAAGTACTGTAAGACAGTAATTGACATACTGCCGCAAAATATGCTATACTGTAAATGTTGCCGGCTCCCCACGCTTCGGCGGGAAGGAGGTGCGATCAAGTGAAACTTGTTGATTTTATATTTTCTTTTCTTGCCTCCGCTGCGGCGGGTATGTTTGCAAACTTTACTTATGACATACTCCGCAAGTGGCTGAGCGGACGCAGGAAGTAAAACTGCGGCAACAACAGCCCAAATGAAAATCTCCCCGACGGCATTCGGGGAGATTTTCGCTTTTGTGGATCGAAGTGAAACTTGATTCCATATTTTCTTTATGGTATTATTATATCACTCCAAGTTATTTTTGTCAATACCCCGCACAGTTATTCGGCATATTTTTTTGCTGCGTACGTTTGCCGTTAAATTCCGAGCATAAATTTCAGCGATTTCACGGCAAAGCAAAAGCCCTGTTTGAATGCGTCTCTGAAAAGATAACATGCATAGTCGCTTTCCGCGTCCCGGATCATGTCGGCGGTTTTACCGTCGCCGACGTGCTTTTCTACAAGTTCGGAAAAATTGACCAGTGCGCATCTTGTGTCTGCACTTTCGCAGCGGACAAACTCGCTGCAGTCCAAAAGCGCTTCAAGGCTGAATTTGTTGCAATCCATAAAAACTTCCTTTCAACAGTCTTGACAAGAAAGTCTTTCCGATGTATAATAGATTTCGGACGGACATTCCTGTTCGGGTCGGATAAAGAACGCTTGCAGCTTTGGCGAGAGGCAGCGTTCTATTTTTTTTCTTCCAAATCACTTTTTACTTTTTTAATCCCGAGCCTGATAACGTCGCTTCTTGTCAAATCGGTTTTCTGACAGCAAAAATCCAAATCTTCAATCGTTTGCTTGTCGGCGCGTATTTTCAGCTGTATATCTTTGGGATTATCGGATTTGGGTCTGCCTGTACGGGGCGACATTTTTTCACCTCACTTTGCGTGTACACATATATTATATTGCAGTGTACACAAAAAGTCAATGCGTAAATATATACAATTTTTCAATATGTTTTTTGTACACGGTGTTATAAAAATCATGACAAAATCGCATGGAACGGATTTCCCGTCCCTGCAGATTTATCCTCCGTAAACTATCTTCCCGCCGATAACGGTCATCTTAATATTTGTCATTATGTCCAGCGGATCGCCGTCGGCAACGGCAAGATCCGCGTCCAGACCGACGGCTATGTCTCCCGTGATATCGCCTATGCCCGCGATCTCTGCGGCGGTTCGGGTCACGGAACGGATACCCTCCGCGCGGGGAAGTCCCGCCTTTACGCAGTACGCCGCGCTTGTCGGAAGATACTGAACGGGAGTTTCCGGGTGGTCGGTGCAGACGGCGGTCTTTACTCCGTTTTTGAAAAGTATCCCCGCGTTTGCCGCGGTCTGTCCCGCAAGTTCGGGCTTGCCCCGGTCGCACAGTATGGGACCCACGACGGCGGAAGCCTTTTTCTCTCCCAAAATATCGGCGGCGAGATATCCCTCCGTGCAGTGGATAAGCACATAGTCCAAAGAAAATTCCTCGGCGATACGCACCGCCGTAAGGATATCGTCCGCGCGGTGGCAGTGGAAATGCGCTTTCAGCTCCCCGTTAAGCAAGGGTATGAGAGCCTCGGATTTCATATCGAATTCGGGAAGAGCCTCGTCGTTTTCCTCTGCAGACCGCTTATCGGTCATGTACCGCTTCGCCTTGAAAAGAGCCTCGCGGATAAGCGCGGCGGTAGCCATTCTCGTCACGGGAGCGGAATCCTTGTCCGAAAACGTAGACTTGGGGTTTTCCCCCAAAGCGAACTTTATGCCCACGCGCCTTACGAGCATTTCGTCGGCGCACCGTCCCGCAGTTTTGACGGCGATAAGGTCTCCCCCGATGGGATTGGACGAGCCGACGCCCGTCACAACGCAGGTCACGCCCGCTCTTACCGCGTCGGCGAAATAGCCGTCGTTATGGCAGAGACCGTCTATCGTCCGCAGATGAGGGGTAACGGGATCGCTGTCCTCGTTCACGTCCTCGCCCTCCGCGCCCTGACCGTCGCCGATGAGACCCATATGGGTGTGCGCGTCGATAAATCCGGGGTACAGTCTCATTCCGTGAAGGTCAACGTCCCCCTCGGAAATTTTAACGGGAGTTCCTCCCGAAACGGCGGCGATTTTTCCGTCCTCGACGCGGACATATCCGCAGGGAATGAACTCCGCACTTTCGGACTGCGGGTAAATTTTCGCGTTATAGAAATACATGCTGACCTCTCTTCCTGCTTCTTGCCGCTGTCAGGACAGTCCGCATTCGTCGTAGTCTTTCCAGCGTTCGTTATAGCGGTAAGCGGTTATGAGTTTATAAACGATATAGCACGCCGATACCAGAAACAGAGCCAGCGCAGCCGAAACGGGAACGGCTGTTCTGAGGAAATTCAGGGTATCGTTTTTGCTGTCGTAATTTTTATCCATGGCAATTCTCCTTTGCGGTTTTATAATATTATAATATATTTTTGGGAAATAGTAAATAGTTTTTCGGTAATTTTTAAAACGCTGATTTGATTGGCAACAGAACTGTAAATTGTTGTTTAGCGCAAAACAAAACGACAGCGCATCGCGCGGCGAAGCCGCGACTAAAAGTTTCGCCCGCCTTTTCAAAGGCGGCAGGTTTCCAAAGGGCGGCGCCCTTTGGTCGCCCTCCGCAGAGGGCGAAATTCCTTTCGTTCCTAACGGAGAGGGTGGTGAGAAACGCGACAGCGTTTCGAGGCGGGGCGAACACGACCGCCCCGCCTTGTTACGGTATGCAGCAAAGTAACTCTCCAAAACGTCCCGGTGGGACGTTTTGGACGGAACAGACCTATAGTTACGCCGGGAAACCCAACATAATTTTGTCACGTTGAAAACAGTCCACCGGACTGTTTTCAAGAGTTACTGTGCCGCGTACTGTCAAAAGGGGGAGCGGTCGTGTCCGCTCCCCCTCGGAATGGCTGTCGCCATTCCTCACCCTCTTCCCCGTTTCGGGAGGATTTGCGCCCTACGGGCGCAGGGGATTTCGCTCCCTGCGGGGAGCGACCAGGGGCTCTGCCCCGTGGACCTCGCAGCCTTGAAAGGCTGGCGAACTTTTTAGTCGCGGCTTCGCCGCCCAATACTCGTTACATGTTCTGCTGTAAATTACAATTTACCCCGAAAAAATTTGTTGCATTTTTTGAAACAGTGTGATATAATATAATATAGTATATCCAATATCCGAAAAGCATAACAGTCAGAGTAGCTTTCGCGGAAGCCTAAAGAGAGCGCCGGTTTGGTGGAACGGCGCGGCGGAGCGTTTGCGAAGTGCGGCTGCCGGCTCGGGTCGGGAAGAAGCGTCCGCTTTTAAAAGACGCTTTGCGTATAGATCTGCGGCTTGTCCCCGTTAAAGGACCGAGAGCGAAACCTGAAGTGGAACCGCGGCACTGTACCGCCTTCATGGGACAACGTCCCGCGGAGGCGGTTTTTTGTTTCATATTCATATACTTGAAAGGAGAATTTTCCGAATGAAAGAAACTTTTTGGGAACATATAAAGTCGGACATAGAGTCCGTTAAAAAGCGCGATCCCGCCGCCCGAAGCACGCTTGAAATACTGCTGACCTATTCGGGTCTGCACGCGGTGGTGATGTACAGAGTATCCCATTGGTTCTATACGAAAAAGCTTTACACCGCCGCAAGGTGCATCTCCCAGTTCGCAAGGCTGCTGACGGGTATCGAGATACACCCCGGAGCCAAGATAGGCAAAGGCTTTTTCATCGACCACGGCTCGGGAGTGGTGATAGGCGAGACTACCGAAATAGGCGACAACTGTCTGGTGTATCAGGGAGTTACCCTCGGCGGTACGGGCAAGGACAAGGGCAAGCGTCACCCCACGCTGGGGAACAACGTTATGGTCGGCGCGGGAGCGAGAGTTCTGGGTCCCTTTAAGGTGGGGGACAATTCCAAAATCGCCGCCAACGCGGTGGTGCTGGAGGAAGTCCCGCCCAACTGTACGGCGGTGGGAGTTCCCGCAAGGATAGTCAGACGGGGAGGAAAAAGGGTGGACGTGTGCGGAGAGCTGGATCAGATACACGTTCCCGATCCCGTGGCGCAGGAGCTTTGCGCGCATCTTGTGAGGATAGAGAGATTGGAGAAGCAGCTTAACAGGCTGGAAATTTCCGAGCTGGGGAAAAAGCTGAATGAAAAAAAGTAGTACGGGAGCGTTCAAATGTTTAAATCGATTGAATTGTTTGCGGGAGCCGGGGGATTGGCGCTCGGTCTTGAAAAAGCGGGCTTTGATACGATAGGCTTGATCGAAATAGACCGCGACGCCGCAGATTCCCTGAAAACTAACCGTCCCGAATGGCGGGTTATAAACGAGGATATTTCCAAAATATCCTGCCTTGATCTGGAAAAATATTTCAGTATTGAAAAAGGCTCGCTTGACCTGCTTTCGGGGGGAGCGCCGTGTCAGGCGTTTTCCTACGCGGGGAAACGCCTCGGACTTGAAGATACCCGCGGAACTCTGTTTTACCATTACGCAATGTTTTTGAGCAAGCTTCAGCCTAAGATGTTTCTTTTTGAAAACGTGAGAGGACTGCTTACGCACGATAACGGAAAAACATACAAAATTATCCTTGATATTTTTTCAAAAGAGGGTTATATAATAAAAAAAGCCGTTCTTAACGCTTGGGACTACGGCGTTCCTCAAAAAAGAGAGAGGCTTATCACCGTCGGCATAAGAAAAGATCTGTCGGATAAAATCAATTTTGAATTTCCCGAGCCGCATACATATAAGCCTGTTTTAAGAGACGTTCTTCCCGGTTGTCCCCCGAGCTGCGGGGTGAGATATTCAAAGCGCAAGGAGGAAATTTTTGCGCTTGTTCCTCCCGGAGGGTACTGGCGGGATATACCCGAAAATATCGCAAGGGAATATATGAAAAGCTGCTGGGATATGGGCGGCGGCAGAACGGGAATACTGAGAAGAATGAGCCTTGACGAGCCGTCGCTTACGGTTCTTACTTCTCCGAGCCAGAAGCAGACCGACAGATGTCACCCGACAGAACCCCGTCCCTTTACCGTGAGAGAAAACGCAAGGTGTCAGAGCTTTCCCGACGATTGGGAATTCTGCGGAAGCGTGGGACAGCAGTATAAGCAGGTCGGAAACGCTGTTCCCGTAAATCTTGCGTATGAAATAGCAAACAGTATAAGAAAGGGGCTTGAACAGCTATGAGCTGGGATATATCGTTCATAAGCGAAAAAGACTTTTACGAACACGTAAAGCTTACCATTGAAAAATACGGCGATAAGCTCGAACCGTTTGATCTGAAAAAATTCAACAAAAACATTATCGACCCAATCAAGCTGATATTTGACAAATCGGTATATAAGACCTCTTGGGAAACAGCGGTCTCAAACGAAATTTTCAGGCAGAGAGACAAATCCAACAACAACGATATTGGATATTTTCACCAAAGAATTTTTTCCTATTTTAACGGCTGCACCGTCCCCGAAAACGGACAGGAGGGCGGCTGGGACGTTATATACAGAAACGCGGACGGAATAACTCTGCCCGACGGGAATTCCGCGCATACCGTATACGCCGAAATGAAAAACAAGCATAATACCATGAATTCGGCTTCGGCGGGAAAAACCTTTATAAAAATGCAGAACCAAATTTTAAAGGACGACGACTGCGCTTGCTTTCTTGTTGAGGCGATAGCAAAAAAATCTCAGAATATAAAATGGGAAACAACCGTTGACGGTCAGAAAGTCGGGCATAAGCTGATCCGCAGAGTGAGTATCGACAGGTTTTACGAAATGGTCACGGGCGAGGCGGACGCTTTTTATAAGCTGTGTATGAAGCTGCCCGGCGTTATAGAAGATGTGGTGAACGGAACGGAAAACATATCGCCGAACGATACGGTAATATATGAGCTTAACGAAGCCGCGCGGAACAATAATATCCCAAACAAAGACCTTGCCGCCGCAATGGCGGTCTATATGCTTGGATTTTCAACCTATAACGGCTTTAAAGAAAACGGAGGCATATCTATATGAAACTCTACAACACCCTTACCCGCAGCAAAGACGAATTCAGAACGCGTTCGGAGGGCAGGCTCTCTATGTACACCTGCGGACCCACGGTATACCACTACGCCCACATAGGCAACCTGCGCAGCTATATTATGGAGGACGTGCTGGAAAAATATTTCCGCTATTCGGGTTACGACGTTAAGCGGGTTATGAACATCACCGACGTGGGACACCTTTCAAGCGACGGCGACACGGGGGACGACAAAATGCTTAAGGGCGCGAAGCGGGAACACAAGTCCGTTATGGAGATAGCCGACTTCTATACAAAAGCGTTTTTCGAGGACTGCAAAAAGTTGAACATCAAAACCCCCGATGTGGTAGAGCCCGCAACCTCCTGCATTGACGAGTTCATACGCGTTATTTCCGCGCTTATCGAAAAGGGCTTCGCCTACGAGGCGGGCGGGAATATTTATTTCGATACCTCAAAGCTTGATAAATACTATGTGTTCAACGACTTTGACGAGGAGGATTTGGCTGTCGGCGTCCGCGAGGGCGTGGAGGAGGACGGCAACAAGCGTAACAAGGCGGATTTCGTGCTTTGGTTCACCAAATCCAAATTCGACGACCAGGAGCTGAAATGGGAAAGCCCTTGGGGTATCGGCTATCCCGGCTGGCATATCGAATGTTCCTGCATAAGTATGAAACACTGCGGCGAGTATCTCGACATACACTGCGGCGGTATCGACAACGCGTTCCCCCACCACACCAACGAGATCGCCCAAAGCGAGGCGTACCTCGGACACGAATGGTGCGGACAGTGGTTTCACGTCCACCATCTCAACACCGACAGCGGCAAGATGAGCAAGTCCAAGGGCGAATTCCTGACGGTCTCCCTGCTGGAGGAAAAGGGCTACGACCCGCTTGTGTATCGGTTTTTCTGCTTGCAGTCCCACTACCGCAAGTCTCTTGTTTTCAGCTGGGAAAATCTCGAAAACGCCAAGCAAGCCTATGAAAAGCTTGCGGCGAAAATCGCGGGCGTTTTGGACGGCGGCGGGGATACCGACGGGGAAAAATCCGCCGTTTTGAAAAAGAATTTTACCGACGCTATGGATAACGACCTGAACACCGCTCTTGCGGTAACGGCGGTGTACGACGTGCTGAAAGCGGATATAAGCAACAGGGATAAGCTGACTCTTATCGAAGATTTCGACAGGGTGCTTTCGCTGGGACTTATCGAAGCGGCGAAAAAATACGCCGAAAAAAAATCGGGAACGGAGGATATTCCCGAGGAAATACTGGCTCTCGCCGAACAGAGAAAAGCCGCCCGCAAGGAAAAGAATTTCGCTCTCGCGGACGAGCTGCGGGACAAAATCGCCGCTCTCGGGTATGTTGTCACCGAAACGCGGGAGGGTACGAAAATCACAAAGGCATAGAAAAATTTAAGCCGTATCCGCAGTATTCTGCGTGTACGGCTTTTCTTCCGCGACGATATTTCACAAAACCGTGAAAACAACGGTTCGCCGAAGTTTTTTTGCTGTACTATAAGTATATCGGACGGGCGCGAAGTCCTTCCGAAATATACATGAACGGAGGAAAAGCAAATGGTTTACAATGAGACCTGCTCGTGCGGAAACAAGGTAACTATTACTACCGAGGAAAGCTCCGCCGCAGTTTCGGGCGGAAACAGCTATACCGTAAAATGCTCGAAATGCGGAAACGAAGTCCGTACGGTTTCAAGCAGATCGCTGCCTGTGGTCAAATGCGGATACGCCGAAAAAGACCCTTATTAATCTCATGCGAAAGCCGTTCGGAGAAAAATCTCCGAACGGCTTTTACGTTGAAAAGATTTAAATTGTTGTTTAGCGCACAAACAAAACGTCAGCGCCCCGCGCGGCGAAGCCGCGACTAAAAAGTTCGCCAGCCTTTCAAGGCTGCGAGGTCCACGGGGCAGAGCCCCTGGTCGCGCTCCGCAGAGCGCGAAATCCCTTTCGTTCCGAACGGTGAAAGGGGTG
>JAMPIC010000002.1:0-24638 GCA_023663025.1 Prevotella sp. | reverse complement strand
GGCTGGCGAACTTTTTAGTCGCGGCTTCGCCGCGCGGGGCGCTGACGTTTTGTTTGTGCGCTAAACACCAATTTACAAACCGCAGTTATTTCTTTCCAGCTGTTTCAGCTTATCCTGATAAAAGTCGCAAAGCTCCGACGCCGCTTCCATGGAAAAACTCTCCACTTTCATCATCACACCCTTTTCCGTCTTTACGGGACGTATCATCACCCTCCCCCGTTTATCGTTCACTACTATCCCGTCCCCCGAAGCCTGTTCCTCCGTACAGATCTGCCGCAGGAGCTTCACAGGGTGCTTGTCCACAGCCACAAACCTTGTCGCCAGAGCCATTTCGGGAAGTTCCCCTGCCGCCTCCGCAAGAGTTATCCCCCTGCTTTCAAGGACTTTCAATACCGTGAGCGCAAGTGCCGCGCCGTCACGGACGAAAGGCGTTTCCGCCGCAAGCCGTCTCGCGTCCCTGTCGCTGCTGTCGGAGGGACAGCCGCTGTACCGCAGAACCGTCCTGCCGTATCTTTCCGCAAGCCTGTCCGCCGCCCGGGGAAAATCGTAAGGCAGCGACACGTCCTTGCCCTCTGCGAAACGCTCCGCGCAGCATATCAGTATCAGCCTTTCCTCGAAAACGTAACCCGTTTCCTCCGTATAAGCGGAAACTCCCTTTCCGTCGCTGCCGATATGGAAAACTATGGGTTCGCCGTTCTTGTCGCCGATCCTTTTCATAATGTCCCCGCACATATCGGAGACTGCTCCGCCCGATGTGTTCAGCACCGCTTTTATGCCCGACAGCGATTTCGGTGCGCATTCCTCCAGCATATTTTTGTAAAGACCCAATATCGCTTCGGTATCGCGCAGCTGTCCGAAATGCATAAAGCCCGCCCGCCGGTACTCGCCGCGGTTAAGTCCCCCCTCGACGATTTTTTCCTCGCTTCCCGAGAGAGGCAGACCGTCCCCCGAGCAGAGACTTATTTTAGCCGTCACGCCCGCGTCCACCCGACAGCCTGCGGAAAGCCGCGACCTTGCCGTACAGAAAGCCAGCGCGGGAGCTGTGCAGTTCCCGAAAAGCCAAGCTTCCGCGCCTGCGGCGGTCACTCCCGATGCTATGGCGAGAGCGAGACTTTTCGACGCGTGATTGTCTTTCCAGCCTATGCCTATTTTTCCGCCCAAAGAAGCGAGAGAGCTTCCCAGAACAGCCGCCGTTTGGGGAGTTATCACCCCGCCGGTTTCGCCGCATATGCCGTCCTCCCCTATTTTTGCGGGGGTGAGGAAGCCGTACTTTATATCCTGCTCTGCGCAGGCGTAGCTGTCGATATGTCTGCCGTTCCATATCTTTACGCCGCACTTCACCACAGCCTGTTCGGCGATGACCGCGCTGTCCCCCACAGCCGCGCCCTCGTAGACCGCCGCTCCCGACAGCAGCCGCGCTCCCGTGCCTATGACCGCGCTGTTCACGGTCGCTCTTTCGCCGATGTAAGCGCCGTCCATAATTACCGCGCCGTTAAGCTTCGCCCCGCGGCAGACCGTCACGTTTTCGCCTATGACCGTCCTTTTGCCGATCTCGGCATACGGGGCGATATCTGCGGATTTGGCGATATATGCGGGAGGGGTAAACTTTGCTTCGGGACAGTCGGCGGAGTTTTCCGAAATTTTTTTCAGCGGGGGGACAAGTCCCTCGAATACCGCGTTTGAGGCGGTGAAAAGATCGTCCGTTGTGTTTATGTCTATGAACGTCCCCTTTGCAGTAAAGTTAAGAACCTTTACACCGTCCTTTATCAGCGCGGGAATGAAGCCGGTGAGCAAGTCCTCATACTCTACCGCCTTAGCCGCCGCAGAGCCGTTCAGGATAAATATTCCCGACGCGGCAAGCTCGGAGGCGCAGCTTTCCCTTGCGGGGGTTGGGATAATGTCCGAAACGAAGCCGTCCTCAACGGAAACAAGTGTGCAGCCGGAGGGTCTGTCCGTGGAATATGTTACCAATGTGACTTCGGCGGCGTGCATGCTGTGGTATTCCAAGGCGGCGGAAAGGTCTGTCTCGAAGAGCACGTCTCCGTACAGTACGGCAATGCCCTCGTTTTCGGCAAGACCGCATACTTCTGCCGCTCTCGCGACGGGACGGCACGTTCCCTCGGGGACGGAGGAGATTATAAAATCCACGTCGGGGGATTCGTCGAGGCGGTCTGTGATAACATTGGATAAACGGTCGGCGGCGATAAATACCGTTTTGAAGCCGTGTCCGGCGAGAGCGTTCAGGGTATAGTCAATGACGGGAGTTCCGCATACGGGCAGCATGGCTTTGGGTTTAGTGCAGGTGAGAGGACGAAGCCGCAGACCGTCTCCGCCCGTAAGGATAACAGCTCTGTTTATCATAGTAAAACCTCCTGTAGTAGTTTATGGATATTATTGACTGCGGGACGTGGTTTTAAACATATAAAGCCATATGTAATTGGTGTTTACAGCAGAACAATTTCGCGGCATCGTAGGGCGGGGGCTTGCTCCCGCCTAAATAGGTTTGCAGTAAAATACTGTAGGGGACGGGTTTCCCGTCCCGCTGGTTATGTGACCTGCGGGCGGGGAGACCCCGCCCCTACGAACATCGTTGCAGAAACAGGCGGGAGCAAGCCCCCGCCCTACGGTCGGTGTCAAAACGTTTCGCCGCTAAACAACAATTTAACTTCCCGAACAAATAAAAAACGCGCCGAAGTTTTTTCGACACGTTTTTTGCATATTATGTAAATTATCCTAATGCTTCCTCTAATTCCTCTTCAGAATAACCAAATGTATAATCTTCGTCTTTTCCGTTTGAAGCCCAAATTAATGCAGCATCATACACACTTAAATCTTCGCCATCATCAGCATCATCTTCATCAATTGTTGACGAACAATACTCACAAGTGTAAGTTTCGCCGTCCCAATCTCCAAAAGCATCTTTAACCCTACTCAGTCTATGCCCACAATCAGGACACATTAAATATCTACTCATTAATTATATCTCCTGTTTTTACAATTAAATTTTAAAAACAAACTCACTCTGCCCGTTATTTGGCAAAAAAGGGGCAGAGTGAGTTATTTGCCAATTAGTACGTTGTACTATTAACTAACTTTTATGATGTTTTTAAAAAAGTTTACGCGTTATCCTTAATAGCAGCCTGCGCAGCAGCCAGTCTTGCGATAGGCACGCGGAAAGGCGAGCAGGAAACATATGTCATACCCAGCTTGTGGCAGAACTCAACGGACGTGGGATCGCCGCCGTGCTCGCCGCAGATACCGATGTGCATTTCGGGACGAACCTTTTTACCCATTGTGATAGCCATTTCCATGAGCTTGCCAACGCCTGTCTGATCCAGCTTAGCGAACGGATCGTTCTCGAAAATCTTGGCGTCGTAGTAAGCGTCAAGGAATTTGCCCGCATCGTCACGGGAGAAGCCGAACGTCATCTGTGTAAGGTCGTTCGTGCCGAAGCAGAAGAACTCGGCTTCCTTGGCGATTTCGTCGGCGGTGAGAGCCGCTCTCGGGATCTCGATCATTGTACCAACCTCGTATTTGAGGTCTGCGCCCGCTGCCTTGATAACCTCGTCGGCGGTGGCAACAACAATGTCCTTAACGTACTTAAGCTCCTTGATTTCGCCCACCAGCGGAATCATAATCTCGGGAACGAGAGTCCAGTCGGGGTGCTTTTTCTTAACGTTGATTGCAGCCTTGATAACAGCCTTTGTCTGCATTTTCGCGATTTCGGGGTATGTTACCGCAAGACGGCAGCCGCGGTGACCCATCATCGGGTTGAACTCGTGGAGGGAAGCTATGATAGCCTTAATGGTATCAACAGACTTGCCCTGCGCCTTTGCAAGAGCCTCAATGTCGGCTTCCTCTGTGGGAACGAATTCGTGGAGAGGAGGATCGAGGAAACGTATCGTAACGGGGTTACCCTCCAAAGCTTCGTAAAGAGCCTCGAAGTCGCCCTGCTGCATAGGTTCGATTTTATCGAGCGCGGCTTCTCTCTCTTCAACGGTGTCGGAGCAAATCATCTCACGGAAAGCGGCGATACGGTCAGCCTCGAAGAACATGTGCTCTGTACGGCAAAGACCGATACCCTCTGCGCCGAGCTCGCGGGCTTTTTTCGCGTCTCTGGGTGTGTCGGCGTTTGTACGTACTTTAAGTTTTCTGTACTTGTCAGCCCAAGCCATAATTCTGCCGAACTCGCCTGCGATTGTAGCGTCAACGGTTTTGATCTGTCCGTCGTAAATGTTACCCGTAGAGCCGTCGATTGAGATCCAGTCGCCCTCTTTGTAGGTCTTGCCCGCAAGTTCGAACTTCTTGTTTTCCTCGTCCATATTGATGGCGGAGCAGCCCGATACGCAGCATGTACCCATACCTCTCGCAACAACTGCGGCGTGGGAAGTCATACCTCCGCGAACCGTCAGGATACCCTGCGATGCTTTCATACCCGTGATGTCCTCGGGAGAGGTTTCGAGACGAACCAGTACAACCTTTTCGCCCTTAGCTTTCCAGTTTTCCGCGTCCTCGGCTGTGAATACGATTTTACCGCAAGCAGCTCCGGGGGAAGCTCCGAGACCCTTTCCAACGGGAGTTGCAGCCTTAAGAGCGGCAGCGTCAAACTGCGGGTGGAGAAGTGTGTCAAGGTTACGGGGGTCGATCATGGCAACGGCTTCCTGCTCGGTCTTCATACCCTCGTCAACCAGGTCGCAAGCGATCTTGAGAGCAGCCTGAGCGGTTCTCTTGCCGTTGCGGCACTGGAGCATATACAGCTTGCCGTTTTCAACGGTGAACTCCATATCCTGCATATCCTTGTAGTGGTTTTCGAGAATGTCGCAAACCTTAACAAATTCCTCGTAAGCCTCGGGGAACTTGTCCGCCATCTGCGCGATGGGCATAGGAGTACGAACGCCCGCAACAACGTCCTCGCCCTGAGCGTTGAAGAGGAACTCGCCCATAAGCTTCTTTTCGCCGGTAGCGGGGTCGCGGGTGAAAGCAACGCCTGTGCCGGACTCGTCGTTAAGGTTGCCGAATACCATAGGCATAACGTTTACGGCAGTACCCCAGCTGTAAGGAATGTCGTTGTCGCGGCGGTACACGTTTGCGCGGGGGTTGTCCCATGAACGGAAAACCGCTTCGATAGCAAGCTTCAGCTGCTCAACGGGGTCTGAGGGGAAGTCCTTGCCAAGCTGTTTTTTGTACTCGGCTTTGAACTGGGAAGCAAGCTCCTTAAGGTCGGCGGCGGTGAGGTCAACGTCGAACTGAACGCCTTTCTTCTGCTTCATTTCGTCGATGAGCTGCTCGAAGTATTTCTTGCCGACTTCCATAACAACGTCGGAGAACATCTGAATAAATCTTCTGTATGAGTCGTAAACAAATCTCTCGAACTTAGGATCGGGGTTTCCCGCGATCATAGCGGCAACAACGTCGTCGTTAAGACCGAGGTTGAGGATAGTATCCATCATACCGGGCATAGAAGCTCTCGCGCCGGAACGAACGGAAACGAGAAGCGGGTTTTTCAGATCGCCGAACTTCTTGCCGTTTTCCTTTTCCATCCAGGCTACGCCTTCCATTGCCTGCTGCATGATCTCGTCGTTGATTTTCCGTCCGTCCTCATAATACTGAGTGCAGGCTTCGGTTGTGATGGTGAAGCCCTGAGGAACGGGCAGACCGATCTCGGTCATCTCAGCGAGGTTCGCGCCCTTGCCGCCAAGCAGGTTGCGCATAGTCATGTTACCTTCCTTGAAAGTATAGACCCATTTTTTTGCCATTGGTATTACCTCCGATAATAAAATTTATACGCATGCGCTGCCGAACACGGCGCTTTCGCCGCGCGGCTTTAGTGTTTCCAAAATAAGGAAATACTTTCACACACGCCCATAAGAATATTATAACAGATATTGCTTCCATTTTCCATACCGATTGACAGGAAATTTAAGGGTACTTTTTTGTGCAATTTGCACAACAAATCCAAAACAAAGAGAAAACACGGGATTTCGCTTGAAAAATCTTTCCTTTTATGGCATAATAGAAGTTAGAAAATCAGAGGTTAGAGGATAGATTTTACGGCAAATCAAAAAGCGTCTTAAGCGGCGAGGTTCACGGCGGAACGCCTCTGCAAACACCGCACTGCGTTTGGCTGCGGTGTTTCCCCAATGTAAGGACTATTTTTAGGCATTGTATATATAGTGTAAAAGCGGGGTTTTTATGGGTTTAAAGTTAAGAAATACATTGCTATGCTGGGGCGCGGCAGGAGCTGCCGTGGGAATAAGATTTTTCTTCCTCGGCAACAGCATTGGCGGGGTATTCTGTCTGATGACGGGCGCGGTTTTGATCGCTGCGGGACTGGGTTACTCAAAACACAGAAGCGATTTCAGAAAGCGGCTTATGAGCGAGGGCTTCCGGGTGGAAGCGGATTTCGACGGCGCGGAAAAATCCGTATTCAATTCACGGTACAACCACAGACACGGCATTGCCACCTACACAATAAAATGCAGCTACCGCGAACCCACCACGGGGATAGTATACAATTACAGAAGCGAAGAACTGAAGCTGTGCTTCGGTCCGTCCTTCGAGCTTAATCACGGAAAGCCGCTGAATGTATATGTAAACAGCAACAACCCCTCGGAATATTATGTCGACGTGGAATTTCTGATAGAGCAGGACAAAATGCGGAGATGAACTTAACATTTTCCGCAGGGGCGGATTCCATATCCGCCCGCCGTTACAATTTCGGAACACACGGGCGGATATAGAATCCGCCCCTGCATAAATGCATACTAATTCAGTCCAAAGGAGATTTTTTATGAACAGCAATTCCTGCGCTAACTGCGCCGTCATTCTGGCGGGAGGACAAGGCAAAAGAATGAAATCCGAGCTGCCCAAGCCTATGTTCGAGGTTTTGGGCGAGCCTATGCTTGAATGGGTCATCGCCGCCTGTGAAAATGCGGATGTAAACGACCTGTGCATCGTAAAAGGCTACAACGCCAAGGTCATCGAGGACTACATCGGCGACCGCTGCGCCACCGTTTTGCAGCCCCAGCGCATGGGTACGGGTCACGCGGTCATGATGGCTGTGGACTGGCTGAAAGAACGTCCCGGCAGCAACGTGCTTATCCTCTGCGGGGACGCGCCTTTCATCGACAGCGATACCATCACCGCTTCCCTCGAACAGCACATCAGACAGAACAACGCGGTCACCATAATCACGTCGGAAACGGACGATCCCAAGGGCTACGGACGTATCCTGCGCGGGGCGAACGGCGTTACCGGCATTGTAGAGGACAAGGACGCCACCGCCGAGCAGAAAGCTATCCGGGAGATAAATTCCGGCGCGTACTGGTTCAAAACGGAACGTCTTCTCGAAGCTTTGGACGAGATCAAGCCCAATAACTCCCAAGGGGAATATTACCTGACCGATTCGGTCTATATACTTATAAATCACGGCTTCCGCGCGGACGCTTACGTTTCCCCCAATCCCGACGTGGTTCTCGGAGCTAACGACCGCCGCGGTCTGCTGATGTTAAACAACGTGGCGAGAAACGCCGTTATCGGCAAACTTCTCGACGGGGGCGTGGAGTTCCTCTGCACCGACGGCGTTACCGTCGGCAGGAACGTTAAAATCGGCGCGGGCACAAAGATTTTGCAGGGTACGATCATACGCGGGGACACGGTTATCGGCGAAAACTGCGTGATAGGTCCCAACTGTCTTATCGAGGACTGCGCGGTTGGCAGCGGCGTTTCGCTGAACAGCGTGCAGGCGTACCGCTCCCGCATTGACGACGGAGCGAAGATAGGTCCGTTCGTTCACATCAGACCCAACAGCCATATTATGGCAAAGGTCAAGATCGGCGATTTTGTGGAGGTCAAAAACTCCGCGATCGGCGAAAGGACGTCTGTTTCTCACCTTACATATGTGGGGGACAGCGACGTGGGCTCAAACGTGAATTTCGGCTGCGGTACGGTGACTTCCAATTACGACGGCGAGAACAAGTACCGCACTATCATCGACGACAACGCCTTTATCGGCTGCAATACCAATCTTATAGCTCCCGTCCGCGTGGGAAAGGGAGCCTATACGGCTGCGGGAACTACCGTCACCGAGGACGTTCCCGACGGAGCGCTTGCCATTGAAAGAGGACCTTTGCATTTCAAGGAAGGCTTCGGCGACAAGCGGCTGAAAAACAGGAACGGCAAAAAGTAACTGTAGGGCGGGGGCTTGCTCCCGCCTGTATGCGAAAGATACTGTAAAAACGGAGGAATACCAATGAAAAACGACAATATCAGCTTCACGCCCACAGACGAGCTTACTATGAAAAAATACTGGCACACGGCATACCTTGCGGGGGCGGTAGTCATTCCCGTGGCGGTGCTTGTTATCACCCTTGTTCGGGGGACTTTCAAGCCGCTGACAATACCCGTACTTTTGGTTATCGCGGGGATCATTCTCGTGTTGGACTACACAAACGTCAAAAACAAGGTGGTTTGGAACGATGAGAAAATAGCGTTTTTGCAGGCGTTCGCAAAGCCCAAAGAGTACATATGGGAAAATTTGTCGGCAATATACAGCGGCGGCGAGGAGATGCGGCTTGAGTTCGACGACGGCAAAAAGCTCTACATCGCGCTGAAATACGACGGCACAGACCGCTTTATCGAAAAGGCGGAGGAGATTTACAACGGTAAATTCGGGTCGTCCGAGGAATAATTTTATAGATTGTGAAAGGGTTTCAAAATGTCGAAAGCAAACATAACGCTCCGTTTCGAGGGCGAAAGGCTTTTCGCGGAGGCGGAAATTCTCCCCGATAAAAAAATTGACGTGCTGACGTTTATTCTCAACAGCAGGCTTGAAATAGACAGCTTAACTTGTGACGGAAAGTCCGCCGATTTTGAGGTCGAGGCGGTGTACGAGCCGCTTTTCTGCGCGGAAGTGAAAAAATATTCCGTAAAAGGCGGCGGAGACTTCGGCGCGGTGAAAATTTCCTACGGCGGCGAAATAAGCGGCTGGCACAACGTCATTACCGAAAATATTATCGAGCTTAACCGATACGGGGTATGGCTGCCCTGCGAGCCGTCCTGCGGCGTTGACGAAAATTTTATAACGGTAAACGGCTGCGGAGATTTTTTCCTTGTGAAAGGCGAATTTGACGGCGAATGGCGTTACTCGGCGGGGGAGTGGGACTGCAATTTGATATTTTACAGAAAAAGCGTACTGCAAACCGCCGAGGGTGAAAACGTCAGCGTTTACTTTGCCGACAGGTCGCTTGCCGAGGCGGCGGAGTTCTCCAAAAATATTTTTGAGGATATTCTTGACTACTACACAAAAGAGCTTTTCCGCCGAGAATACAGCGGCGGACATATCGAAACGGCTTGTCTGTACCCCGCCCTGACAAGCGGCGGCGCGTACAAACGGAACGGTCTTATCGTCTGCATTTCCCCCGGGACGGACGAAAAGGAGGCTATCACCGTAAACGCTCACGAAATGGCGCATACTTGGTGTACCGGCGCGGAGGTCGGCAGCTGGCAGGACTGGCTCAACGAAACCACGGCGGAATGGTCTATGCTGCTGTACTGCCTTGACAGGGGCAAGACGGACATTTTCAACGCGATGATTGCCGAGCATACCGAAAAGTACCCCGAACTGCCGCCCATAAAAACGGCGGACGGCAGCCGCCCCGAGGGCGTACATACCAAAGGCGCGGTTGTGTTTTACGAGATGTACAAGGCTTTCGGCGCGGAAACGGTAAAGAAAATAATAAGGCTTTTTATCGATTTGGACGTAAAAACCACCGAAAATCTTCTGGACAAAATGCGTTCCCTCGGCTTGACAAATGCCGCGGAAATGATTGAGGAAAACTTGTAGGGTACGGGTTCCCCGTCCCGCATACAGAAAGAACAGTATACGATAGAGCGGTTACAGCTCTTGAAAATAAAACCCTATAAAATGTAAAGGAGACTTCCAAAAATGAATCTTCACGGCAAGGATATTAAAATCTTTACAGCCAACTCAAACCCCAAGGTTGCCGAGGAAATCGCCAAGCAGCTGGGTCTGCCGCTGGGACAGTCCGAGGTGGTGACATTCTCGGACGGCGAGGTAAGCGTGTCTATCAAAGAGAGCGTTCGCGGCTCGGACGTGTTTGTGGTGCAGTCCACAAGCTCCCCCGTCAACGACCATATGATGGAGCTGCTGATTATGATCGACGCTTTCAAGCGCGCCTCGGCGGGGCGTATCACGGCGGTTATACCCTATATGGGGTACGCCCGTCAGGACAGAAAAGCCAAAGCCCGCGACCCCATTTCCGCAAAGCTTGTTGCCGACCTTATCTCCGTGGCGGGGGCGGACAGGGTGCTTTCTATGGACTTGCACTGTCCGCAGATACAGGGCTTTTTCAATATCCCCGTGGATCACCTTTTGGGCGTACCCATACTCGCGCCGTTCTTTGTGGAAAAATTCAAGGACTGCAAAGAGGATATAATGGTAGTCTCCCCCGACCTCGGTTCGGTGACGAGGGCGCGGAATTTCGCGCAGCGTTTGGGTGTGCCGTTTGCTATCGTTGACAAACGCCGCCAGAAAGCCAACGTCTGCGAGGTAATGAACATAATCGGCGACGTCAAGGACAAAACCGTGGTTTTGGTGGACGATATGATCGACACGGCGGGAACGCTCTGCAACGCGGCAAAGGCAATAATCGACATAGGCGGCGCGAAAGAGGTGTACGCCTGCGCCACCCACGGCGTACTGTCGGGACCTGCCATAGAGCGCATACAAAACAGCGTGATAAAGGAGCTTGTCCTGCTTGACACCATCGCCCTCCCCGAGGAGAAGCAGATCGACAAGATAACAATTCTCCCCTGTGCGCCTGTGTTTGCGCAGGCTATACAGCGTATCTACGCGGATAAGCCGGTTTCGCCTTTGTTTAACACCTAATTTATCAACGTCTGTAGGGGACGGGTCTCCCGTCCCGTTGTCACAAACCTGCGGGACGGGAGACCCGTCCCCTACAGAATACGTTCTCATAAAAAATAATTTTACATTTATTGGCATATTTACCCCTCTTTAATTAAAGAGGGGTTAAAGCGGTTTACAAAGAAAAATAAAAGAAAGGCAGTGCAGCAATGAGCATTTTCGACATCTTCAGCCAATTGGAAAAATCAAAACCCGAACCCGCAGGTCAGCCGGAGTATATCATCGCGGGATTGGGCAACCCCGGGGAAAAATACGAGAACACCCGACATAACGCAGGCTTTGCGGCTCTTGACAAGCTTGCGGAAAAATGCGGCGCACCGCTTAAAAAGATACGCTTCAAGGCCCTGACGGCGGTGACGGCGATAAGCGGCGTACCTTGCCTGCTGATGAAGCCGACAACGTTTATGAACAGCAGCGGCGAGGCAGTTGTGGAAGCCATGAATTTCTATAAAATTCCCGCCGAAAGGGTCATAATATGTTATGACGACATAAGTCTCGAGCCGTCCCATATACGCATACGGCGGAAAGGCTCGGACGGGGGGCATAACGGTATGAAGTCCATTATCTATCTGACGGGGTTTGACGCGTTCCCCCGCATAAAGATAGGCGTGGGCGCGAAGCCCCGCAAGGACTACGACCTCGCCGCCTGGGTGCTGTCCCGCTTCACCGACGAGGAACTGAAGCTGATGAACGAGGGTACGGACAAAGCCGTCGCTTCTCTGGAGCTTATGGTTCGGGGCAAAACCGACGAAGCAATGAACAAATTCAATTCGTAAAGGAACACAGCAATGTCTGATTTATTTATTAAAGCTATTGAAAATTTCCCGCCCTACAAAGATATGCTCGAAGCCGTTAACAGGGGACAGACTCCCCTTTCCGTTTCGGGCGTTTCGGGCATACACAAGGCGCATTTCGCCTTCGGCTTGTCGGAAGCTCTCCGCAAGCCCATGCTGATAGTCTCCGACGACGAGGCGGCGGCAAAACGTCTTTCCGACGATATAAATTCTCTTTCGGGAGGAAACCGCTCCGCCGTGTACCCTGCAAAGGATCTGACCTTTACAGCCGTGGAGGGAGTTTCCCGGGAATACGAGCACACCCGTTTGGGGGTGCTGTCAAGGCTGTCGGCGGGAGAAAACCTTATAGTGTGCGCTTCCGCCGAAGCGGTAATGCAGGCGGCAATTCCCAAAAATATTTTGGAGGAACGCACAGTCACCCTGCAAGCGGGCGGTACGGTCAATATTGAGGAGCTTGTCCGGAAGCTTACGGCGGCGGGATATTCCCGCTGCGAAAAAGCGGAGGGCGCAAGTCAGTTTTCAGTGCGCGGTTCTATCGTGGATATTTTCCCCGTTCAGGAACAGCGCCCCGTCCGCATGGAGCTTTGGGGGGACGATATCGATGCCCTCGCCTACTTCGATCCCGAAACCCAGCGGCGTACCGACGCGGTTGAAAGCATAAAAATTTCTCCGGCAATGGAAACTCTTTTTGAAAGTCCCGAAACGCTTGCCGCAAAGCTTGAAAAGCTTGCCAAAGCCGCCCGGGGCAAGAGAATGGACTTGATACGCGCCAATTTGCAAAGAGATATTGACAGGGTGAACAACGGTCTTTCCTTGGGGAACATCGACAAGTATTTACCCATCGCCTACGAAAAAACGGGGACGGTTTTCGATTACCTTCCCGAGGGCGCGCCGGTAATTTTCAGCGAGTATTTCAACGCCTTTGAAAAGTCCCGGGGAGTAATGTCCCAGCACGCCGAGGACTTGAAAATTCTTTTGGAAGCGGGAGAGCTTTGCAAGGGACTGGAGGGTTACGTTTCCGACTTCAACGAGGTTTACCGCCGGGCGGAGAGATTTCCCCTTATCCATTTCGACGCGTTTTTCAGGGGAACGGATCTGCACTTTAAAAAGCTTATTTCCGCAAACGCGAACCAGACCGCGCCCTGGGGCGGCGAGATACGTCAGCTTATCGAGGACCTGCACAGCTTCCGCGAAAGAAACTACTCCGTGATAGTTATGGCGGGTTCGGAAAAGACCCTGCCCATAATTGCGGACGACCTCCGCGAGGAGGGAATCGACTGCGGTATTGCTTCGGAAAATTCCGAGCTGAAAAAGGGTACCGTTCTGCTGATGACGGGCAGCGTCAGCGCGGGCTACGATTACCCCGACGGAGGGACTGCTCTCGTCACGCAGGCGCAGGCGATGAATTCCAAAAAGAAATTCCGCAAAGCCAAAAAGGGCGAGGAGATAAAGTCCCTTTCGGACATAGCCACAGGGGATCTGGTCGTTCACGCGCTTCACGGCATAGGCAAGTTTATGGGCATACGCAAGCTTGAAATGGAGGGCGTGACAAAGGATTACATCACCATTCAGTACGCGGGTACGGACGTTCTGTACGTCCCCGTGAACCAGCTCGATATGGTGTCGAAATATATCGGTCCGCGGGACAACGGCGCGGTGAAACTCAACAAGCTTTCCTCATTGGATTGGCAGAAAACGCGAAACCGCGTGAAAAAAGCGGTCAAGGACATGGCTGACGAGCTTATCAAGCTGTACGCGAAACGCAGCCAAACCCCCGGCTTCGCCTTTTCCGAGGACGACGACTGGCAGCGGGATTTCGAGACCCGTTTCCCCTATACCGAAACGGACGATCAGCTCCGCTCCGTACAGGAGATCAAGGAGGATATGCAGAAGCCCGTACCCATGGACAGACTTCTCTGCGGCGACGTTGGCTTCGGCAAGACGGAGGTGGCTTTCCGCGCGGCGTTCAAGTGTATGGAGGACGGCAGACAGTGCGCGGTATTGGCACCCACAACGGTGCTTGCATGGCAGCACTACCAAACGGCTCTGAAACGGTTCGAGCATTTCCCCATGAAGATAGAGCTGCTGTCCCGTTTCCGTTCCAAAAAGGAACAGGAGCAAATCCTCAAGGAATTGAAATGCGGAAATATCGACATGATAATCGGCACTCACCGTCTTGTCCAGAAAGACGTGTCGTTCAAAAACTTAGGTTTGGCGGTTATCGACGAGGAGCAGCGTTTCGGCGTCGCCCACAAGGAACGCTTCAAGGAGGCGTTTTCGGGCGTGGACGTTCTCACCCTTTCCGCGACCCCTATCCCCCGCACGCTGAATATGGCTATGAGCGGCATACGGGATATGAGCGTTATCGAAGAACCGCCCGTTGACCGTCACCCCGTCCAGACCTATGTTATGGAGTACGACAGGGGCGTTATTGCCCAGGCAATAACAAAGGAGCTTCGCCGGGGCGGACAGGTGTACTATATCCACAACCGGGTGGAGAGCATCGACCTGTGCGCGGCAAAACTGCAGGAAATGCTCCCGGACGCGCGTATCGGAGCAGCTCACGGTCAGACGGGAGAGGAGCGGCTGTCGGAAATATGGCGGCAGCTTATCGAACATGAGATAGACATTCTCGTCTGCACCACCATTATTGAGACGGGCGTGGACGTGCCAAACGTGAACACCCTTGTCATCGAGGACGCGGACAGACTGGGACTTTCACAGCTTTATCAGCTCCGCGGCAGAGTGGGACGTTCAAGCAGGCGTGCGTTCGCATACTTTACATTCAGGCGTGGCAAGGCGCTGACCGAGATAGCCTCCCGCCGCCTTGACGCCATAAGGGAATTTACCCAGTTCGGCAGCGGTTTCCGCATTGCCATGCGCGACCTTGAGATACGGGGCGCGGGCTCTATTCTTGGGGGAAAGCAGCACGGTCACATGGAGGCTGTGGGATACGATATGTATTTACAGCTCCTAAACGAAGCCATTGCCGAGGAAAAGGGCGAACCGATCCCCGCAAAGCCGGAGGACTGCCTTATCGACATTCAGATAGAAGCGCACATTCCCGAGGACTATATAGAAAGCCTTGCGGGGCGGCTGGATATGTACCGCAAGATAGCCGCGCTCCGCACCGACGAGGACAGTCTCGACCTTACCGACGAGCTTATCGACCGTTACGGCGATCCTCCCAAAGCCATACAGGGACTTATCACCGTCGCTCTGACGAGAAATATGGCGTCCGAGCTGACCATCACGGAAATAACCCAGCGGAACGGGGTAATGTTCTTTTATCTGAAGTCTGCGGAGCTTGAGCAGATACAGGCTCTTACGGCAGCCTATAAGGGACGGGTGACGGTCAACGGCGGGGAGAAAGCCTATATCGCGGTTAAGATGAAGAACGAGAAACCTCTCGACCTTATGCATGACGTGATAGAGGTTATGAAAAAATCCAAAGCTCCGGACGTATGAGAAAAGAAACGGCAAAATAAGCCGTACGCGGCGCAAAGAACGCTTATTGCTGCGAATATTCAAAATTTCTTGCATTCCGCCGCGAAATAGGTTATAATTAAAATGATTGTTTAAAACTCAGGCGGTACGAAAGGATAATCGATTATGAATAAGGTAAGGATCACCATATGCGGCAAGGAGTTCTCCCTCAAAACCGACGAGGCTCCGAGCTATTTCACGGAGCTGGCGAAAAAGGTGGAAACGGAGATCTATAACATGATGTCCGAGTCGGACAATATTTCTCTCCACGCGGCGGCTATACTTACGGCGCTGTCGGCTTTCGACGAGTGTCAGAAAGCCAATGACAGCATCGACAATATCCGCACCCAGATAAAGGAGTACGTTGACGACGCCTGCCAGGCGCGGCTTGAGCGGGACGAAGCCGTCAAGAATGAAAAGGCTCATCTTGCGAGAATTTCCGCTCTGGAAAACGAGCTGAAAATAAAGCGCATGAAATCGGATATAAACGAGCAGCTCACCCTTGACAGCACAAAAACAAAGTGAGCGGCTTCGGCGAAAGGGACGTTAAGACGTCCGAACGGCTGTTTCCCGCCCGAAAGCCGGAGCTGCTCGCTCCCGCGGGAAGTATGGAAAGTCTCGCCGCCGCGGTAAGGTGCGGCGCGGACGCAGTTTACATCGGAGGGAAACGCTTCTCCGCGAGAAACAGCTCGGCAGGATTTTCCGACCGGGAGCTTGAAGAGGCGGTCAGGTACTGCCATCTCCACGGGGCGAAGCTGTACCGCGCGATGAATACGATAGTTTTTCCCGAGGAGACGGAGGACTTTTTGGCGGACGCGAAAATATCCTCCGAGGCAGGCGTTGACGGACTTATCATTCAGGACTTGGGTATGGCGCGGCTGCTTAGGGAGACCCTCCCCCGCATGAGGCTGAACGCCTCCACTCAAATGACCGTCCATACCGCCGAGGGAGCAAGGCTTGCGCGGGAGATGGGTTTTTCCCGCGTGGTGGCGGCAAGGGAGCTGTCCCTGAAAGAGCTGGAGAAAATAATCGCGACGGGCGTTGAGACCGAGGTTTTTATTCACGGCGCACTTTGTATGTCCGTTTCGGGACAGTGCTATATGAGCGCGGTGATAGGCTCCCGCAGCGCGAACCGGGGTATGTGCGCTCAGGCGTGCCGTCTGCCTTTCGGCGGGGACTATGATCTGTCCCTGAAAGACCTGTGCGGCATTCCCCACATAAAAGCTCTCGCGGATATGGGCGCGGCTTCTTTCAAGATCGAGGGCAGACTGAAACGTCCCGAATACGTCGCCGCCGCCGTGACAGCCTGCCGCGCCGCTCTGGACGGGGAAGAACCCGACTTGGACGTTCTGCGGTCGGTTTTCTCCCGAAGCGGCTTTACCGACGGTTATCTGACGGGAAAGCTCGGCAGGGATATGTTCGGCTACCGGACAAAGGAGGACGTTACCGCTGCGGAAGCCGTCCTGCCGAAGCTGCGGGAAGCCTACCGCAGGGAGACGAAGGCTGCGGATGGCAGGGCGGATTTTTACATTCGCCTTGCGGAGGGCGAGCCGGCAAGACTGGAAATGTCCTGCGGGGACTTGACCGTTTCCGCCGAGGGGGAAGTTCCCGAAAAAGCCTTGAAGCGACCTGCGGACGAGGAGTACCTGCGCCGCCTGACCGACAAGCTGGGTGACACGGTCTACAGTCTCGGAACGTTTAAAGCCGACATCGGCGCGGGACTGACCGTCTCGGCGGCGGCGGTGAACGCTCTCAGGCGGGAAGCCGTGCTGAAAATGAACGAAGCAAGGATATCAAGGGCAAAGCCTGCGGGAGTTTTCCGCGAACGTGTTTCGGAGCTTCCTGCCAAAGGCTGGGAAAATCCCGCCGAAAAAAAGGTGCGGGTGAGACTTTACCGCGCCGAACAGCTTGACGTTATCAAAAGCGCGAACGCGGACGAAATTGTTGTCCCTCTTGAGCTGTGCGGAAAGGTTGGGGAAATATCCGACCGTCTGATAATCGCGCCGCCTCGGTTTACGGCGGACGAAAACGCTCTTGCCGAAAAGCTGAAAGCCTTGCGCGGAGCGGGTTATAAACGTCTGCTCTGCACAAACATCGCCCACATAAAAATCGGTCGGGAGCTTGGCTTCAAGCTGAGCGGCGGCTTCGGACTGAACATTTCAAACCCCTGGTCGGTTCTCGCGGCAAAGGAAAACGGACTGTCCGACGTGACCGCAAGCTTCGAGTGCAGGCTCGGACAGATCGCGGGGCTTCGGGGCATACTCCCCGCCGCCGTCATAGTTTACGGCAGGCTGCCCCTTATGCTGACGAGAAACTGTCCCGCAAAGGGAGCGAGGAACTGCAAAAGCTGTCCAAAAAGCCTTTCGGACAGGACGGGCAGAAGCTTTCCCGTTATCTGCGGGAACGGCTCGAGCGAGATATTCAACTGCGTGCCGCTGATGATGACCGACAGGCTCGGGGATATTCCCGCAGACATTTTGGAGCTTGACTTTACGGAAGAAAGTCCCGGGGAGATAAAACGGATACTCGGCTGCTTGGAGCGGGGCGAAAAGGCGCTTGAAAACGGCTACACGAGAGGACTTTATTACCGCGGCGTAAACGGTCCGCAAGCGCCGCAGGCGGAAAACGAAAGGATAGGATAAAATGGGCAAGGACATAAAAAGGACGATAGCGTTTTTGTTTTTTCTGCTGGCGGGAACAGTTCTGGGGACGGTTCTGGCAAGACTGTGCGAGGGCGTGCCGTTTTTGTCCTGGCTTGCCTATACCATGTCCGTGGGGCTTGATACGGGGTCTCCGCTGGTGCTTGACCTGATAGTGTTCAGGCTTGCGTTCGGGTTTACTCTGACTGTGAACACCGCGCAGATCATATGCATTATCGCCGCGCTTATTATCTATAACAAGACCTGCAAAAGTCTGTGACGGGAGCGGGAGAGGATTAAACGGAGGAACTGATTTTATGAACGTTATTGCGGAAAACGCCGGTGTAAAGCCCAATTTTCGCAACAAGTGCGACGGCATGGAGCTGCTGGGGAAGATAAACGACAATTCTCTGAAGGTAGTGTTTTTCGACCCTCAGTACCGCGGCGTGCTCGACAAAATGAAATACGGAAACGAGGGCAAGCAGAGAGGAAAAGCCCGCTCCGCTCTCGAACAGATGTCCGCCGAAACAATAGCGGCGTTTCTGCGCGAGATAAACAGGGTGCTGAATCCGTCCGGCTACCTGTTTTTGTGGGTGGACAAATTCCATCTGGTGGAGGGAGTAACGTCCTGGTTTAACGGCACGAGTCTCGAACCCGTTGACATGATAACATGGAACAAGCTTAAGATCGGTATGGGTTACAGAACCCGCAGACAGGCTGAATATCTCGTTGTGGCGCAGAAGCTGCCGAAGCTTGCCAAAGCCACCTGGACTATTCATAATATTCCCGACGTGTGGGACGAAAAGACGCCTAAAACGCACGCCCACTCAAAGCCCGTCGAATTGCAGAAGCGGCTGATCTTAGCCACGACGGACGACGGCGATTTCGTCTGCGACCCGGCGGCGGGAGGGTACTCCGTTTTTGAAGCATGTAAGCAGACCGGCAGAAATTTTATCGGCGGCGATATTGAATACGGGGAGAATATTGATATATGAAAATAAGAAACGCCAAAGGGCGCAGGGACGAGAACAGCGGCTACATAAGACTTTTTGACAACGTAAAACTGGGACAGCTTTTGTCAAAGGCTCAGGCGACCGTCATTTCCAACGGAACGGAACTGGAAAAAATTATTTTATGCCGCACAAACAATATTTCGGATCTGGACGGATTTATCGATTCGGTTACGGAGGGAACGCAGCCCGACGGTGTGTATGTATGCAAAAAAGCCGCCGCAAAGAAAAGCAAACTGACCGTTCCGAAGCATGAACCCGACCTGCTTGTTTTTCTTGTGCAGAAAAAACGCTTGTGCAAGATCATCGAGCTTAAGGACGGCGACACGTTCGATACCAAAAAAGCCCGCGGGGAACAGGAACAGCTTGCGGAATATTCCGTCAAGTTCGGCGCGAGAATCCCCTTTGTGACGGAATATTACATCTGCTGCTTTAATCAGGAGGACAAGGATTGTATCGAAACGGGCTTCAAAGGCGTTTTCACGCGGGAACATATTATGACGGGACGCGAACTGTGCGATATTTTAAGCATAGACTACGACGATATCGTCGCGGCAAGAAAAGCGGACGCGCGCGACAACGTGGATTTCTTTATTTCGGAGCTGCTGGCTATCCCCGGCATTAAGGAAAAAATATTGAAGAGTCTTGAAAAATAACCGTCCTCGAAGCCTTGCCGACTTGAAAATTTGTCCCCTATAGGGTAAGATTGCACTAAAAACAGCTCTTTCGGGACAAATTGTTTATAAAAGGAAACAAAAATTACAATTTGATAAAAAAGTTTAAAAAAATCTTGTAGAGAAGGTTTTTCCGTGATATAATAGTATATGTGACGATTTTTACGGACGAGTTTCACGTCGGCTGTGAATTTCCGACGTTTAATAATACTGGAGGTTAAAAAATGTTTACTAAGGAAATAGGCATAGACCTGGGTACGGCGAATACCCTTGTATATATGAGAGGAAAAGGCATAATTATCCGCGAACCGTCGGTCGTGGCTGTGGATACCCGCACAGACCGCGCCAAGTATGTGGGTCAGGAAGCCAAGGACGTTATCGGACGCACACCCGGCTCAATCGTCGCCGTAAGACCCCTCAAGGACGGCGTTATAGCCGACTTCGAGATAACCACCACCATGCTTCAGGAATTTATCAAGAAGGCTCTCAAAGGCTCTATGTTCGCAAAGGCGCACGTTATCATATGCATTCCCTCGGGAGTTACAGCCGTTGAAAGGCGCGCCGTTAAGGAGGCTGCCGAAAACGCGGGAGCCAAAAAGGTAAACATTATCGAAGAACCCATGGCCGCCGCGATAGGAGCGGGTCTGCCCGTTTCCGAACCCCAAGGCTCGATGATCGTGGATATCGGAGGCGGCACTTCCGAGGTGGCGGTGATCTCTCTGGGCGGCATAGTTACCTCCCGTTCCGTAAGAGTGGCTGGCGACGCGTTCGACACAGCCATAATCAGCTATATCAAGAAAAAATACAATCTGCTCATAGGCGAGCGCACCGCCGAGAACGTCAAGATCGCCATCGGTTCGGCTTTTCCCATGGAGCAGGAAACCGATATGGAAATAAAGGGAAGAAACCTGCTTAACGGTCTCCCCGAAAATATAAACGTTACCTCCGCGGAAATACGGGAGGCTCTCGCCGAACCCCTTTCCAACGTTGTGGAGGCTATCAAGGTCACGCTGGAGAAAACTCCCCCGGAGCTTGCGGCGGATATCATCGACCAGGGCATTACCCTTGCGGGCGGCGGAGCGCTCATACGCGGTCTTGACAAGCTCATCAACAAGGAGACGGGTATGCCCGTAAACGTTGCGGAAACTCCCCTCGACTGCGTTGCCGACGGCACGGGCAAGGTTCTGGAGGACATCGAGAGACTCCGCGAGGTGCTTAACGACGATTCAAAATACTATTAAAATGCTTTTTAATTTTTACATCAAGCCGGATTTTTGTCAACATTTCGGAAAGGAACATCTGCGGTGAGGGATTTTTTCAAAACCACAAAATTTAAGATCCTTGCCGCGCTTATGGCTGTGATACTGGGAGTGGCTATATATTCCCTTACGCAGGGAGGCTACAGCCCCGACAGCGCGTCGGTGTTCAGCTTTCTGTTCGAGCCGTTTCAGAAGTTTTCCTCACAAATATCCGAGAAAGTGACCTCCACCTTGGATATGCTCTTCAACGCGGAAAAATACTACAAGGAAAATATCGAGCTGAAAGACACCCTTAACGAGATCTACAACGATATCATAGACTACGACAAGATCACCCGCGAGAACGAGCAGCTCCGCGTGCTGCTGGGGCTTAAAGAGGAGTACGACGACTACGTTTTCTCTCCCCCCTGCACTGTGATCGCCCGCACCACCAACGACCCCTATCATTCCTTTACCATCGACAAAGGCAGCGACGACGGCGTTGCTCCCTACGACCCGGTCATAACCTCCTCGGGACTTGTGGGGATATGCTACGACGTGGCGCGCAGCACCAGCAAGGTGCGCACCCTGTACTCGCCGAGGACGGCTGTGGGAGTGACGGTAGTCCGCACAAAGGCGACGGGCATAATCGAGGGCGACTACGAGCTTGCCGAGGGCGGCTGCTGCCGTATGAACTACATCAGCAAGTCCGCCGACGTTAAAGAGGGGGACATAATCGTCACCTCCGGCAGCGAGACTTTCCCCGCGAACCAGCTTATCGGAACTGTGACCGAAGTCGGTATGGAGGACAGCGGACTGTCCAAATACGCGGTCATCAAGCCCGCCATAGACCCCGACAACGTTTCCACAGTGTTTGTCATAACAAGCTTCAACGGACAGCAGGGTGCCCCTGCGGAATAAGCTTTCTTCAAATGAGGTACGGAAATACAAATGAACATAGATATAAAAAGAAAAAAAGAGAAACGGAACACGGTTATCAGATGGATACTTTACATTCTGCTGACCGTGCTCTCATATATATATATGACGACCGCGCCGCAGAAGCTGTTCGTGCTCCGTACGCCGCTTTTTGTCATACCGGCGGCGATGTGCGTCGCAATGTTTGAAGAGCCTTTCGACTCGGCGATAATGGGCTGCGCGGCGGGACTTCTTCTTGACACGGCGCAGGGCACGCTTATAGGTCTGAGCGGGATAATCATGCTGTGGTGCTGTCTGGGGACGTCCCTGCTGTTTCATTTTTTCATGCGTCGGCACATTGTGAATATTGTCGCGCTCAACGCGGCTGCCGTTCTGGCGCAGGGACTGATACACTATTTTTTCTATTACGCCATATGGGAATACGACTCCGCGGGAAAAATCTTTACGCGGGAATTTCTTCCCGTTATGATCTACACGGTGATAGCCGCAGTGCCGTTTTTCTTTATTGTAAGATTTCTTTCGAGACGGTTCGGTCTTATCGACGAAAGCTACATCGAGGAAAAATCCGACGATATTGTGCGGGAATAATAAAACCGAACGTCCGCAAAATCAGCGGGGACGAAACAAACACCGAAAGGAAATAACGCTATGCACAAATTTTTTGAACGTCTGAGAGCCGCGTTCTTTTTTATAATCATTCTGGGAGCTATGGGGCTGTGCGCTGTGGATCTGATGAAAATACAGGTGGTAGACGGCGCGGAATACCTCGAAAAAGCAAAGACCACCCGTCAGGCGTCACAGATAATAACCTCCCCCCGCGGCGAGATCGTGGACGTGAACGGAAACGAGATCGTCAGCAACAAAACAGGCTTTAACGTGGTTATCGAAAAGGCTTTCTTCCCCTCCGACAACGAGGGCATGAACCGCGTTATTCTCGGCATTGCAAGGCTTCTCGGCGAGGACGGCGTGGCTTGGATAGACGATCTCCCCATAACGAGAAGCCGTCCCTACAGCTATCTCGAAGCGCGGGACAGCGACGCTATCAAGCTGAGAAAAAATATCGAGCTGCAGCACTACGCCACCGCCGAGGACTGCCTTGCGGAAATGTACAAACGGTACGGCGTCGACGAAAGTCTTTCCGAGGAGGAGAAACGCATTATCGCGGGCATACGGTACGAAATGTTTATAAGGAGCTTCTCCCTGTCCAACCGCTATACCTTTGCGGAGGACATTCCCATGGATACGGTAGTCCGCCTGAAAGAAGCCGCCTACACCCTTGACGGCATGGACATCGTTGAGGAAGCCATAAGGGTCTACGAGGCGGGGGACGTTGCTCCCCACCTTATCGGCACTGTGGGCGCGATAAACGCGGAGGAATACGAGGAGAACAAGGAGAACGGCTACGCGCTTAACGACGTTATCGGAAAGTCGGGTATCGAAAAGGCTATGGAGAGCGTGCTTCGCGGCACGAAAGGCACGCGCACGCTGGAGCTTCTCAACGGCGCGGTGGTGTCGGATATGGTAACGGAGGAAGCCGTACCCGGAAACACCGTCAAGCTTACCCTTGACATGGACTATCAGCGCAAGGTGCAGGAAATCCTGGAAAACCACATTCTCTGGCTGAACAATCAGACCTCGCGCAACAAAAAGGGCGAGAACGCCGACGCGGGGGCAATAGTGGTGCTGGACGTTAAAACGGGTGCGCTTCTTGCCGCCGCCACAGCTCCCACCTACGACCTTAACGATTACCTTACCGACTACGCCTCGGTGATAAGCCGCGAGAATACTCCGCTGGTGAACAGGGCGACCAACGGTCTGTACCGTCCCGGCTCTACCTTTAAGACAGTCACCGCGACAGCCGCGCTGAATGAGGGCTACATCAACAGGAACACCATAATTTCCTGCGGAAACAAGTACACCTACTGGGACGACTATCAGCCCAAATGCACCGGCTGGCATGGCGGAATAAACGTTATCACTGCGATAGAAAAGTCCTGCAACATCTTTTTCTACGAGGTGGGCAGACTTATGGGACCCTACACCATTGAAAAGTACGCGAATATGTACGGTCTGGGAGACGAATGCTGCCTTGAAACGGGCGGCGCAAAGGGAAAGATAGCCACTCCCGATACCATGCAACAGGCTAACTTAGAGTGGCAGGCGGGACTTGTGGTGCAGGTCGCCATAGGACAGTCCGAAACAGCGGTAACGCCTTTGCAGATGGCGGTGCAGGCGAGCACTATCGCAAACAAGGGCGTCAGGTATCAGCCGCATATTGTGGACAGCGTTTACACCTACAATATGGAGGAGCTTGTTTCAAAGTCCGAGCCGCAGGTCACGCTGACCATTCCCGACAACACGGGAGAGACTTTCAGCCTTGTAACGCAGGGAATGAAACAGGCGGCGGCTTTTCTCCAGTACAGCTATCCCACGCAGAAGGATTACTATACGCCCTATCTGCTGACGGATCTTCCGAAAGAAGCGGCGATAAAAACGGGTACTCCGCAGGTTACGTCGGCGGACGATACAAGCTCCGCGTTCATAGGCTTTTATCCGGCGGACGATCCCGAGATAGCCTTTTCGGGAATGGTGGAACACGGAGAATATTCCAAATTCATGATAAGACAGCTTATTGAGGCGTATTATGATAAAAGCTATGTTGTACCCAAGCCCGTGATCGTAACGGACGAAGCGGTAATGGCAGGACTTGCGGACTGATACGGGGGGAGCAATAAATTGTTGTTTACAGAACGAGTAAGAAACACTGGGCGGCGAAGCCGCGACTAAAAAGTTCGCCAGCCTTTCAAGGCTGCGAGTTTCCAAAGGGCAGAGCCCTTTGGTCGCCCTCCGCAGAGGGCGAAACTCCTTTCCTGCGCCCGCAGGCGCAAATCGTTCAAGAGCTCCGCAAAG